>CAJTXU010000026.1 GCA_910584125.1 uncultured Muribaculaceae bacterium
TATGCTCAAAAATAGCTTCGCATCTGATATGCATTTAATTTGACCACTTACTTAGTCCAATAAATATAAAGTATTATATATTCATTCAATAAGATAACATCAATAAGATAACATCTAAGTCCAAGACTCAAGACCCAAGACTAAACTACGACAGGCAATCTCTAAGCCTCAAGCCTCGAACCTCGGATCTCAGGTGTCATAATCATGGCTATGACGTGCCGGGTCAGAATCGTGATTTCTCGGAGTTGCCGGCGCCGGTGCCGCGATAGCGGTCGCGGGTAGTGTTGAAGCGGTACTGGAGAGTGAGCATTACCGACCTGCCTGGAGTGAAGTTCTTCTGGACAAGCTGCACGGCATCGTTATAAAAGGCACCTTCATTCCGCGATGTGTCGAACAGGTCCTTTGCTTCGAGGGTGATGCTGAACGCATTGTCGAAGAATCCTTTGTAGATCTTGGCATTCACGTACCAGGGAGTATTAGTCAGTTTCATATTGTTGTCCCACAAGTGGGTCATCAGCTGGGCGTCCACGTTGAGCCAGATGTCGAAAGGAAGGTGGATTGCGTTCTGCCATTGGAAGAGAAAGCCCGGAGCATTCATCTTCATCGCTTTCCCCTTGACCGACAGAGTGAGCCACTGCTTCATCATGCCGACATTCACGCGGGGTGACCATATGCCGATCTGAAACTGACCGCCTACGAAGGCCTGAAGATAATGGCGGTGGTCAAGATTTGCCGTGCGAATGATGGTTGCCTCCCCTTCAACTCCGTAAGGCTCTGTGATGTGATATACACCGTCCTTGAAATATATATAAGACAACTGTGCGAAGAACTGACGCCACTGTGCCATATATTCCGCAGTCTGGATTTCTGTGGGTTTAAGATATGGGTTGCCGGTCTCATAGGTGAGGCGGTTGATATAGCTGACGGCTCCGTCGAGCTGACCGTAGCCGGGGCGGACTGTTTTCCCCGAGTAGTTCAGGCCCATGCGGACCTTCCCAATCTGTGTGGCGACGTTAAGCGACGGGAACAGATTGTCGTAAGTCTTGCTCTGACCGTCACGATGCTCTCCCATTTCATAATAATCGAATTTCACGTGCTCATAGCGGAGTCCGACGCCTACATTGAAGCGTCCGAACTGCCGCCCGAACTCCACAAAAGCGGCGATGTTGCTTTCATCCACACGGTTGTCGGCATCCGAAACTTCAGGGATGTTAGCGGTAAAGAGATTCGTGGTTCGCGTATTGGTGTATTCCTCTCCAAACCGTATCTGTCCTTGCCAGAGAGGATGGCTGACAACTAATTTTTCGGCAAACATTCGGTTGCGGTTTATCGAAGTGGTGCTGACATTGCGTTCCTCTCCCATTTCACTGAGTTCGTCGCTGAATGCGGTTTCACGTTTTTTGTTCCACAGATAGTCTGCATTGAAGTCAAGGTTGAATCTACCGACAGTTCCGTTATAATACATGTTGATGTTGTGGCACGGTAGTGCCGTGAATCGGTTGTTTAAATCAGAATTGTAGCGGTCAAGCAGAGTGCCGTTCAGCCAGACTTCGCTTGGAATAGTTCCGGTGGTGTGGTGTCGGTTCCAACTGTTTTGATAATATGCTCCGATGCTGTGCCTGTCGTTGAACATGAAAGAGAAACCGAGTTTGCCTGTCATATCGTTGTATGATTGCTTGCCTATTGTGCGGAACGACTGATTGTATGTGCCCGATGCAGTGACAGTAGTCATATCGTTCGTTCGGTCGTCGCGGTTATTGCCGTACCACCAGCCATAGTTGGCGAAAATTTCGAGTCCACGGGTGCGATACTTGAGGTCGATCGAGTTGCCGGTGCGAAAATAATGCTGAAAACCGTTGTCGGTCCTGACGGTTCCGCTGAATCCGTCGCCTTTCGGCGGCTTGGTGCGTATCAGGATCACAGACTTCACGTTTGCTGCATACGCCGCCCCGGGATTGGTGATTACCGACACGTTCTTCATGTCCTGCGAATTGAGCTGGGCGAGTTCCTGGAGGTCGTTGACCTTTCGTCCGTTTATGTAGATTTCAGGCTCGCCCTTGCCGAACACTTCCAGTTTGCCGCTGTTGTCGACCACCATCGGCACGTGGGCCAGCACATCGTTGGCGGTTCCGGCTATTGCGAGCGGACTGCCCTCGACGTCGGTCACAAGGGCGTTGCCTTTCATTGTGGTGGCCGGACGCGACGCCCTGACCACGACCTCCCCGAGTTCGCTGACGCATGGCGTGAGCCTTACCACGCCGAGATTGCCTGAGACCGGAACCGGCAGGGATATTGTCTCATATCCTACCGACGACATCCTTACGGTGAGATTTCCATCGACGGAGGTACTTATGGAGAACTTCCCCGCCTGGTCTGTCACTGTGCCTGCGACGTAGGTTGAGTCGCTGTAGAGAACGACATTCACGAAGCCCGTAGGAGACTCGTTTTCACCTACTGTTTTTCCCGTTATCTCCCGTCCGAAAGCCGTAGCCACAGTGGCGGCCGCCAAGAGAATCATAAAGAGTTTTGATTTCATTTCACATTCGTTTTTTAGTGATTTTCCGATTGCAAAATTACATCTAAGGGAGGCTTAACGCCAAATGTAAAAGTCTTAATGTAAGAGATGCAACCGGCTGATAATCAGTGGTTGCATCTCTTAAAAGTCTTAATTGCGTGTCGCGTTGTCTTAACAGTGTCTTAAATCCCGGCATCTTCCTGCAGGAAGCGGACGATATCCTCCTTTTCGGGCACTCCGAGCTTCTTTCTGATAGATGATTTGCGGACGTAGATTGTGGAGGTCGTCTGCCCGGTTATGACGCTTATCTCCTTGGTCGAAAAATCAGCCACCATCAGCACGATTATCTGTTCCTCCTTCAGGCTGAGCTCATCGCCATGCCTTTCGTGAAGCTTGCTGTAGAATCCGGAATAAAGATTGTCGATGATCTCGAAGACATTGTCCCAGTCCACGAGTTCCCGGCCGGTGTTGCCTTCGATCGACGATATCCGGCGCAGCATCTCTCGGTTCTGTTCTGTCGGGGTTTCTGCCACCATCCTGATGATGCCGAGCTGCCGGAGCATCGCGCCGCGCAATGCCGCCGAATCCCTGTGCCTGGTTTCCTCGGCCTCCGGGCCGTCGGCTTCCTTGTCGCCGGCTTCCTTGTCGCCGGTTTCCGCACTCTCATCCGCCTCATCCTTTGGTTCCTCGTCGGCTTCATCGGCCTTCGGCGCGGGCATGGCCCGATACTCGTCGACCATTTTCTGCAGGGCTTCTATGCGTTCCTCGCTTTCGCGTTCACGTTGGCGCCGAGCCCTTATGATCCATATAGAGCCGGTTGCGACAATCAGGGCCAGAAGGCTTATGATGAGGATTATCACCGTTTTGTGTTTGCTTTCCGCTTTGAGGGCCAACGCACGGTTTTGCTGACGCAGCGCACCGCGTTCCGACTCCCACTGCGAGGCCATCGCACGGTTGAAGCGCTCGTTCTGCCGGTTGTTGAGGCCATTGATGTGCATCAGCTTGATGCGCCCCGTACACTTGAAGTCGATGATGGCGTTGAGCAGGTTGCTGTAGCTCCGATAATACGCGTCGTCATCCTTTCTCAGTTTGCCGGCCACGCTGTCTGCCAAAGCGAGATTGCGCGCGGCCCGGGAGACATCGCCGGAGTTCAGGGCGTTGATCGCATGTTGGAAATAGAGCAGGTCGGCCGCTTCGTTGTCAGGTCCCGCTTTGCGGAAGATATCGCTTACCAGCGCGTCGCTTTCGGCGCTCATCCCTTTCTCGGTCAGCAACTGCGCCTTTTCAACCTCGAACACGAACTGCTTGTCGCCCCACTTGTTGTCGCGCGCATAGTCGATGAGTTCATCGAGAAGCCGAAGGGCTGAGTCGGTCTCGCCGGCATATTCATAGGCAGACAAAAGCATATATCGGGACTCCATCTTTCTCATGGAGTCAGTCTCCAGCCGATGAAGTCTTTTGGCATAAGGGACAAGCGGGCTGCCCTGATATTCTGAGGCACCGAGCAAAACTCGGGCCCTCAGGGTCTGCGCCATAACTGAATCAGGCACATCCGCGAGCGAGGAAAGTGAGTCAAGCATGGCGATGGCGCCTGGAGTGTCGCCGGTCCAGAACCGATACCACGCCAGGACCATGCCGCTGCGGACGTCTCGCACCACATCCTTGCCGCGATAATATTCATGGGCGACACGGATTAGTGAGTCTCCGATCATCGATTGGTTGCGGCTCAGGTGTCCATATCCCTTGAGATAATGATACTTGGCCCGCAGCGAGTCCTGTTTCAGTTCCGAAGGGTCTATGGCATCCAAGATGCCCAACGCGCTGTCGGGATTGCTCTGCATCAGCTTTTCGGCCCGGTCTATATCCTCATCGTACCGGGACATCGTCTTCGAGCATGAAGCGATGCCCAGTACAGCAAGGGACATTAATATGTATATTAGTTTTTTAATCATGTTTATTCTTTCCAAATGCGGATAATGCAGAAAGTGCAGATTATTTCAGCTCTAACTCAATGTCCTCTATTGAGGGCAGAGAACTCTTAAATTCGTCGGGGATGAATTTAGTAAGTTGGAATTCTGCGCCCCAATCGGCTGTGATGACGATTCAAGCGCATATTGAGCAAGCACATTGTCTTTGTCGTTGCATACCAGAAGCCCGATAGTTGGGTTGTCCTGCTCTGTTTTCAATATGTGATTTACTGCCGTCATGTAGGTGCCGAGCTGCCCGATGTCGCCGGCTCCGAATGTACCCGTCTTGACTTCTATAACACAATAGGAGTGCAATTTTATATTATAAAACAGTAAATCAATGAATTGCTCCGTGTGGCCAACTTTGAGACGATACTCTTCCCCAACGTATGCAAAGCCCGATCCAAGTTCGAGCAGGAAACGGGATATATTTGACATCAGAGCCTTTTTCAACTCACGTTCCTTATATGGCTCGGTCATTTCGGTAAAGTCGAAAATATACGGGTCTTTGGTCAATTCCTGGGCAAGGTCGCTGTCGGGAGCCGGCAGCAGACGAGAAAAACTTGTCAACGCCTTGCCTTGACGCAGATGCAGATTAGTGTCAATAAATGATTTCAAAATATTTCTCGACCAACCCTCTTCGACAACCTTATGAGCATAGAATAGCGCGGTATCCCGTTCTCCTTTTTCGAAATATTTATCTATCAGTGTCCGATGATGCCCCCATGGGACAGAAAACATAAAATCGCCCACAAGTTGTGGGCACATCTCGGTTTCAGAATTGTCCACAACTTGTGGGCAATTTGTAGCGGGCTCGCTATAAAGAAGATACATCTTCTTCATATATTGCAGGTTCT
Source organism: uncultured Muribaculaceae bacterium (assembly GCA_910584125.1). Taxonomy (GTDB): domain Bacteria; phylum Bacteroidota; class Bacteroidia; order Bacteroidales; family Muribaculaceae; genus Lepagella. The sequence goes on from CAJTXU010000026.1 coordinate 5,340, forward strand.
GCCGTGAAAAGCCCTCTGATTCCGGAATAGCCTCTTTCAAATCCTGACTGAGATTCCGATAGAAACTGCTGCCATAAACATTCTCGGCATCACGGGCTACGATGTCACGACCGAGCGACCAGTAGAAGCGCAGCATCTCGCAGTTCACTTGGGCAGCAGCCTTAATCTGACTGCGGCGGTATCGTTCTTTCAACTCCTGTATCCACCGGGAGTATTCGGCGTCGGTTTTTATCAGTTTGCTCATGTTTTACATTCTTGTGGCTAACCAAATTACAAAATTACAAAAATATTCTGATACTGAAGACATAATCCCTCCTATAATCGGCTGTCAATCCATAAGCCGACAAGTTCCGGATTGTCTGTAAGTCAAAAAAAGGGCAGCGGCAAAGTTCCGTGGATTCAACCTAATGTCAGGACATCTTGTGTGTAGCCGGGGGTATTGCGGCGACGGCGCGAAGCGCATCGTCGCCGCAATACCCCCGGTAGATGAGTGAGTCATATGTGTCGGTGACGACACCTTGTTGCAATTTTGTATGTTGAATTTTGAATTTTACTCCCCTGACGCTGACAATCGCGTGAGCCCACTGGGGAGGGCGACTGGGACAGTCGCCATCCCCGGTGGCTACGCAATCGCCAAACGCCGAGTTGTAGTCCGGATGGGACTTCTGTTATACTCATATATTCCACGGAACTGCACCGCTGCCCCCACGGCTACAAACGAGATGTCCTGTGGACGGACATTGGGACCATTCCACAGAATATGGCACTGCTACGATTTATCGCTTGATTCAGACGTTTTTGCCCATCTCGTATGCCTGAAGCATGTAGGGGGTGTCGTTGATCTCGCCTTTGTGGTAAACTCCCTTGCCGAAGATGACTCCCATCTCTTTCGAGCCGGGGATGCAGTCGGCCATGCCGCGCATACATGCGAGGGCGGTGTCCATCGTATGTTCCTCATCCTCCGCAGCGGTCATGATGTAGTACAGCTCCTTGTCGCGTATCACCTCGTATTTCGCCACCATCCGGTCGAACACGGCCTTCAGCTGCGCCGAAATCGAGTACATGTACACCGGCGAGGCGAATACGAGCACGTCGGCGTCGAGTATCTTCGGCATCAGAGCGTTCATGTCATCCTTCTTGCAGCATACGCCGTCATGCGAGCTGCAATAGTAGCATGCCGAACAAAAGCCTATGTTGTGGGCCGAGATGAAATACTTCTCCACCTCGTGACCGGCCTCGGATGCACCTTTGAGAAACTGATCGCACAGCGTGTCGGAGTTGCCACCATGTCGGGGACTTCCCGACAGTATCATAATTTTCTTTGCCATATGTCAGTGTTGATAAGTATCAGTGTATATTGGCGTCGTGAATCCCTCGGGGCTTTGCGTTCCGTCAGCGGCATTACGACAATTACAAAGTTCGCGATTTTTGATGATAAATTCAAGCCGCGCATGACTTACTGCTGTTTCCGGTCGAAAACGAAGGTGGTGCCGGCGGGGAGGTATTCCCAGGTGGATTGGATGAATTTGAGCGTGGCGGTGTCGCCGTCAATGGCGATCTCCCCTTCAATAAGATTCCCGGCGGCGTCGGTGGCCGAGAATGTCAGGCCGTTGTCGGAGAGAACTCCCATGCCGTCGTCAATCGTCGTGAGGCGCGTAAGGCCAATCACCACCTTCAGATGGCCGTTGTCCATCTTGGAGACCGTCAGCGTAGAGCCGTCTTCCTCGTTCTCAAATTCGCCTGTTGCGGACGCCTCGGTCGTGAGCGACTGGAAAACGATTCTTGATATGTCTGCGATTATCTTCTCGGTCTTCGGCATATCATAGCCGGAATCGGCCACGAACACCGCGACAGCATATCCCTGCCCGTCGGGCATGAAGACATAGCCGGCGTCATTGACGCCAGTGATGCGGCCCTGGGTGTTGAGGCCTCCGGTGCCTGTCTTGTGGCCTATCGTCGCGCCGGTGCCCGCGAGGGGAGAGGGGAGGCGGCCGCCGCCCGTGTCGCACTGCATCATCATCTCGCCGACAGCTTCAAGCATGGGCGAGTCATGCCGCATCTCCTGACGATAGAAGCGGTCGAACAGCGAGGCCATCTGCAACGGCGTGGCGCGGTTGGCGTAACAGAGGTATGGGTCAACGTGCATTTCGGCTTCGGTGTTAAGAATGTGTATCTCGTTGTAGCCGAGTGCTTTCATCAGACTGTCCGTCGTTTGCGGACCTCCTATGCGGCCGAACAGAACGTCGCAGGCGTTGTTGTCGCTCTGTCGGACGGAGTAGCCTAACACCTCCGACAGCGGAAGGAATATATTGGTCTGTCCATATTTGTCGCGCATCGGGCTCCACGTGTCGCTCCTCATCTCGCCTGCGGTGATCTTTATCATTTCGTCGAGCTGGATATCGTGCTTGGCGCAGTAGTCGGCCACTGCGAGAGCCTGTGGGAACTTGTAGACGCTGAGCATCGGAAAATCTCGGTTGCCGTTGACCGACACCGTGTCTTTGCCATTGACAATCACCGCCACGCCGATGCGTGCGTCCTTGTTGTCGTGTACATACGTCTTCAGCTCGGTCTCCATGTCAGGATAACGGCTCTCGACCTTGACCACATACTCGTCGTCGCCCGGGACATATCGCTCGAGAGCGACTCTCATCGAGGTGTCAGCCGCCGTGGCGTTTTGCATAGCTCCCCCCGAGCGGCAGCCCGTGCAGGCCATGACGACCGATAACGATAATAAAGCAAATAATAACTTGTTCATAATCAATATTCGAATGAGCGGGTTTCGCGCCAGGCCGGGGTGTTGTGGAGAATATCGTTCTTGGTGAAATCGTCGAGGCTATCATAGTCCTGCACCTCGGCGACGCGTTCGATCCAGTTGCCGCGGTCGTCCCATTTATACTGCATATAGCGAGTCACGAACTCGGCCGCCGGTTCATAGTCGCCGTCAAACCATTTGGTGTAAGTCTCGGTTGCCGGCTCCAGAATGTTGTCGTAGTATGTGTATACTTTCTGTAATTCCATATGTCCCTGCTTGTTGAACGTCTGCTCCATGACCAGCAGCCCGTAGTCGCCATATGTGTATTCGACGTCGACCATACCGAATTCCGCACGGACCAGACGGCCGTTGTCGTCGCGTGTTGCAGATCGCACATAGTTCAGGTTCTCCGTTCCGTCCGGGTTGAATTCGGTCGGGACCGGGCCGTCTACCATCTTCCTGACCGGTGCCTTGAGCCAGTTGCGGCGCATATCGGGGGTTGGCTGTTCCGCTTCCGGCACAGGGGCAGCCTCGACCGTGAATGTCACCGGGTCGGCGGTCAGGGTCTTGCCATGAAAATCGAAAGTGACACCCTCGACGGTGAACTCGCCGCCGCGTTCAGCAACGACCGGATAGACAAACATGCGGTAATATACCGTCATGGTATGCTTGCCGTTTTTGTTCTTGATTTCGTCCTTACTTGTCTTGAGCACCGGCCCACCGTCGATGCGCAGACCGGCCACGGGAGGGAACACCGGAGCCGCGGCATAATCGGTGCATTCCTTGAAGTCTCCGACGCTTACATCCTGAACGAAAGCGACGGTGATCTTGCCCGGCACTCCTTCCTTCATTTCCTTCTGGGGTATGACTCGCAGGGACGCCTCGAGCCCGTACTCAACGGCGACCCTTGCGGCACGCGCCACGGAGGCGACGCATATCATCACAGCGGCCAACGCCGCGCATCTCACGATCTGTCTCATATTGTACGGATATTTGCCATGGGTGAAATTTAAACAAACGTTTATTAGTCAGGGTATTATTTCTCCTCAAACTCAAACAGACTTCGCTGCAGAGGCGAAAGCACTTCCTCCAATTCCGGAATGACCAAAGCTTCGAGTTCCTTCGGTTCTATCTTGAACAGGCCGCCACCGTATGACCGTCCGCATCTGATCAGTCTGTCTTTAGGGATGCCATTTAGGATTTTCCATACAGACTCAACTCGGTTCCGACTACATTGCGTGAAGTTCCCGACAGTCCGACAAGTCTGTCTATTGCCAAAGGGGGTGCAGTGCTCGCTGGGAGCACTGATAGAAATTGCGGATTTTCAATCAGTTTTTCCGAGGAAATGGAACGATAGCAATCAAATCCCTTTATGGCGGCGATGACTTGCTTTATCACGCCGGTCCGTGCGGTCCTATACGCTTCGGGTGCGGAAGACATAAACCATCGGTTACATAGGTCGACCGAACGATTCGAATCTTCTTTCCATCTGTCGGTCCTGAAACGGTTTTTCAGCAATTCTGTCATGCTACAAATTTAGCAATAATTATTCGATTGACCAAATTATAGTTGTGGCAGTTGACTCCGCCGCGCAAAATGCCTTTTGTTTTTCAACGTATTTTCATTATTTTTGCAGTGAAAACAGAATGGACTGACGATGTTGACGGTAACGGAATACGTGTCGCCTTGCGGCGACTTGCTGATCGGAGATTGCGACGGGCGCATCTGTATGTGCGACTGGCTCGCGGGCAAACGTCATGATTCGGTTTATTCCCGGCTGTCGGGGCGGTTGAAGGTCAAGCCGACACGGGGAAGTACGCCGCTATTGGAACGCGCTGTCCGTGAGCTTGACGAATATTTCAGCTGGCGACGCGCGGAGTTTGACCTGCCGGTGATGTTGGTCGGCACGGAGTTCCAGAAAACGGTCTGGGAGGCACTCGCCGGCATACCGTATGGCGTCACGGAGTCATATGGCGCGCTTGCCGTGAGAATCGGTAGGCCGAGTTCGGTGCGTGCCGTGGCCAACGCCGTGGGCGCCAATCCAATATCAATCATCGTGCCCTGCCACAGAGTCATAGGTTCCGACGGCTCCCTCACCGGCTACGCCAGCGGCCTTGCGGCCAAACGCCGCCTGCTCGCCCTTGAAAAAGACATATCGTCGCAGAATTTGCGACAAAAATAATCAAATCTTGTCGCATTCCCAAATTTTCGCCGTATGATTTTAGTCGGAATGCCGTTCTATTGTCAGCGGCTTGACCGACGCCGCCTATATACGGATGAATGAAATGAATGATGAGAATGCCGTCACAGCCGTCGGCTGCGAACTGCGCCGGCGGGTGCTGCTGCTCGACGGCGCGACCGGCGTCATGCTCCGGCGCCGCTGCCCGGCGTCCAATCTCGACATGCTGTGTCTGACACATCCCGACATAGTGGCCGACGTGCACAGGGAATATCTCGAAGCCGGCGCCGACATCATCGAGACCAACAGCTTCAATGCCAACGCGCTGTCGCAACGTGCCGCCGGCGCGTCGCATCTCGTTCGCGATCTCAATCTCGCTGCGGCGCGTATAGCCCGCGGGGAGGCCGACCGGTTCTCTGCAATCGATGGTCATAGGCCCCGCTTTGTGGCCGGATCGATAGGGCCGACGGCTTTTTCGGCGTCGCGTGCGTCCGAGCAGGGCGGACAGTCTTTCGACTCCTTTGTCGAGGCGTTTTCGGAGCAGGCGGCCGCGCTCGTCGAGGGCGAGGTAGACATGTTGCTGATCGAGACCGTCTACGACGCGCTCAACGCCCGCGCCGCCGCGCTCGGTGCCGTCGAGGCCTTCGAGCGGACTTCACGCGCGGTGCCGTTGATTTTCTCGGCCACGGTCTCGGACGCGTCGGGACGACTGCCGTCGGGGCATACTGTCGATGAATTTTTGGATATGGTCGCGGAGTTCAGTCCGCTTGCGGTCGGATTCAACTGCTCGGCCGGACCGTCGGGTCTCTTCGACGTCATGAGACACCTCGCGGGAATTTCGCCGTTTGCGACGATTTATTACCCCAACGCCGGACTTCCGGGCGCGGACGGAACGTATCCCTTCGACCCGGCCCGTTTTGTCACCGAACTTACGCCTTTGCTCACAGACCGGATTCTGAACATCGCCGGCGGCTGTTGCGGAACGACCCCCGCCCACATCGCCGCTCTGCGCAGGCTTCTCGACCGCCCCGACGTCCTGCCCCGTGAGATAACAGATCAGCGGCTCCATATCCGTATATGAAGCCGCTGATTATTATATAATCCTGTCTGAATATCAGTCTCTTTGAAGACTCGGTCAGTCGGTGAGTTCGCCGACCATAGAGACGCCGAGGTATTCGCGGACGGTGTCGGCGGGAAGGCCGCTGCCGAGCAGATACATCAGTTTGGCGACCGCCGCCTCGCAGGTGATGTCATAACCCGAGATGACGCCGGCCTTCGACAGCATGTCGCCCGTGTAGTAGCGCTTCTGCTCGTCGCCGCCGTTGGCGCACTGCGTCACGTTGTAGACGATCAGGCCCTTCTTCACGGCGTCTCCGAGCGCGTCGAGGAACCATTGTTCCGTCGGGGCGTTGCCCGCTCCGAACGTCCGGAGCACGACGGCCTTCACGCCCGGCGTGGCCAGCTGGGCCTTGACCACAGACTCCGTGATGCCTGGATAGAGCCACATCACCAGGATGTTCGGGTCCATGGCGTAGAAAGGATCGAGCGGCAGTTTGTCGTCATGACGCATCAGGTATGGCTCCGCATATTCGATATGCAGGTCGATTGTCCCGAGATCGGGATAATTGAAGCTCTTGAAGGCATGGAAGCCTGTCGAGGTGAACTTGGTGGATCGGCATCCCCTGACGATGTAGTCCTGGAACGAGATGACAACCTCCTGGATCATGGGGTCGCCGTTCGCGTCCTTGGCCGCGGCAACCTGTACGGCCGACACGAGGTTCTGAGTGCCGTCCTCGCGGACGTCTCCGATCGGGAGCTGCGAGCCCGTGACGACCACAGGCTTGCGCAGGTTGCGCAGCATGAATGCGAGCGCCGACGCCGTATAGGCCATCGTGTCGGTGCCGTGGAGCACGACGAAACCGTCGTATTTATCGTAGTTGTCGGCGATATCCTTGACGATCATCCCCCAGTACTGGGGATTCATGTTCGACGAGTCGATCGGGTTCTTGAACTGCACGCTGTCGATCTCGTAGCCTAACTCGCCAAGCTTGGGGACGTTGTCCATGAGGTGCGAGAAATCGAAAGGCTGCAGGCCCTCGGGTGTTTCCACCATACCGATTGTACCGCCGGTATAGATGATCAGAATTCTTGGCTTTTCCATAGTTATGTTGAATGATTGAAATTTCGATGAATGTTTCAGCTGGCCGAAGTCGCTGTGGCAGGCGCGGCTTTCTGAGCTGTGGCCGACGCGGTCGATGCTGTCGTCTTAGCCGGAGCGGCCGGAGCGTCAGACTCCTCGTAGTAGTAGGGTTTCACACCGAAGGTGAAGTGGTTGACGCGGAGTATCACGAACACCAGCACGATCAGACATGCGGCCGTGGTGAAATAGAACGGGAAGATATTGCTTGTGCGGGCGTTGAAAATGTCGGCGAAGAGGTCGATGATCACAGGCACGAGCGATATCGCCACGTAGTTGGCCACCTGGAGATAGGCCAGGGCGAGAGTCGATTTCTTCTCGCTGACCACCAGCTCAGTGGCCTTGATGTAGAATATAGGCTGCGCAAGACCGTTGCCGAGACCCACGAGACCGTATCCGAGTATGAACATGCCGTATGACTTGGTGAGGATGAACGGCAGCATACCTCCCGCCACGAGCGCGGCGGCGAGGATGAATGTCGTCTTCTTGAACAGCTTCATCACGCCCGTCACGCAGAGTCCGATGAGGAACATCGCGGCGTAGAACACGGAGGTCACGACCGAAACGTCCTCGGTCGACATCTTGTATTCTGGCATAAGGTTAGGCAGGTAATACGAAGGAACAGTCGTGGCGAACACGAAGAAGAAATAGGCGAGAAGCAGCCATACCGTACGGCCCACGTAGAAGCCGTCGGTGACGTGTTGGCCCTTGGTCGAGAATCCGTCGACATCCACAGCGGGGATGACGGGTTTGGCGGCCTTCTGGGGATCCTTGTCGGCATCCTTTACAGCGGCCTGGTTGGCCGGGGTATCGAAGTCGCTCTTCGGAATCTTGTTGAGGAACGGTATGAGCACGAGTGAGATGAGCGGGATCAGATAGACCAGGAAGGGGAGGTGCCAACTCTTGGCGGCGAGGAAGCCGACGACGAACGTGGCGCCCACCAGAGCGATGTTGCCGATTGCGGAGATGATACCCATCTGTTTTGTACGGAACTTGCCGATGAAGACGTCGGCGATAAGACCTGTCGAGAAGGGAAGGATCAGACCGCAGCCCGCGCCGAGCAGACAGCTCATCCATATCAGCATCGAGAGGCTCTTGGACCATATCGACAGCGCGCCGGCTATGATGTATAGCACCGTGCCGAGTGTGATGACGAGGATTTTGTGGCGTGTCTCGGACAGCTTGCCCGACAGCAGCACGAACGGGATGATCACCACGTTGGGCAAGACAGTCAGCAACTGGATCTTGAAGTCGGTGACATCAGGGAAGATCGAGCGCAGACTGCCCTCGATCGGCGTTACGGCCAATCCCGGCAGGTCGACGGCCAGCGAGAGAGACCAGATGGCCATTACCACAATGAGCGATATTGACCCTTTACCGGTTTTGATTTGCATAATAATGAATTTTTATAGTGATACACTGTGTAAGGGCGTACAGTGCCGGAACCGCATAGAGCCCGGGAGGGCACGCTTACGTTTTCAGAAAAAGGGAATCAGTCGGTGATTCTTACGGTGTCGCCGTTGAAGACCCCGAGTCCGAGTCGCGACATGACTGCCTTGACGGCGGCCTGGGCGCGGACGGAGTTTCCGGCCGGATCGAGCGGGGGCGCGAAGGCGGCGATGCCGAACACTCCGGGCAGCACGCCGAGCACTCCGCCTCCGACGCCGCTCTTGGCCGGTATTCCTGAGGTGTATAGCCAGTCGCCGGTGTTCTGATAGAAGCCCACCGTGGCGATGAGCGTAGTAATCTTCGGTGCGATCTCTGGCGCGAAGACCTCCTTGCCGGTCACGGGGTTGACGCCGCCGTTGGCTATCGTCGCCGCGCATATGCCGAGCTGCCGGGCCGTGATGCCCACGCTGCACTGGCGCGTGTAGAGGTCGAGGCTCATGGGCACGTCGTCGTAGATGCGGCCGTAGTTCTTGAGCAGCCAAGCTATCGAACGGTTGTTAAAATTGGTCTCTGACTCAGACTTGTAGAGCTCGTCGATCACCTGTGCTTCCGAACCGCAGAGGTCCGTGAAGTTGTTGATGATCGCCTCCCATTTGCCCCAGGAGTCGCCTTGTGGCCTGACCATTGAGCAGGCGGTGATGGCGCCGGCGTTGACCAGAGGAGTCGACGGGTGGTCATTCTCGAGCAGGATGGCGAAGATGGAGTTGAACGGCAGACCGGTGGCGTCGGCCCCTATCTGGCGCAGCACTTCGGCCGCGCCGTATTGCTTGAGGATGAGGAGGGCGGTGAGTACCTTCGACACAGACTCGACACCGAATTTATACTCGGTGTCGCCGAAGTCGAACGTCGTGCCGTCGCGCAGGGTCAGCGAGATTCCGAACAGTTCCGGGTCGATATTGGCCAGATAAGGAATGTAGTCGGCGTTCTTGCCTCCCTTCAGATTACGACATTCCGCGTAAGCCTCTTCCACTGCAGCTTTGATCTGCGACTTGGTGATGACTTTTTCCATATTGATAAGTATTGTGTGTGTTTTCCATAGACCGCGGTTTTGCATACCGTTTCGGTCAAATTCAATTTTTAAACAAACGTCGAATGAATAAGTTTGAATTTTTAACACAATTATATTGTCGGTCAGAAAATTATAAGTGGGGGCCGGATTAAAAATTCGGCGAAACTATTCGCGGTATGGATATTTTTAGTTAATTTTATCTTCGGAAACATAATATAACATATGAAATTCCGCACCGAATACCTGCCTGAGCGAGACCGCGGGTTGACGCTCCGCCCTGAACGGCCTCTGGTGCTTGTTGGCTCATGTTTCGCCGACAACATCAGCGCGCGGATGCGCTCCTGTCTATGGGATGCCGTGAATCCTCTCGGCGTCCTGTTCAACCCGTTGTCGATTGCCGACGCGCTGGAACTATGTCTTCTTGATCCGGACCCGATGCCTGCCTTCGAGGGGTCGCTGTTCGAGTCGGGAGGCGTATGGCACTCATGGATGTTCGACACGGGGATGTCTGCGCTGACTCGCGAGGAATGTCGCGCTATGTTCCGCGAGAGGCGCCGCGTGTTGCGCGAAGCCGTGGAGCGAGGCGGATGCCTTTTCGTGACGTTCGGCACCTCGTGGTGTTACTTCCTGAAGGACAGGCCGGGGGCGGTGGCCGCCAACTGCCACAAGATGCCGGGCGGCCTCTTCGAGCGACGCCGAGTCTCGACCGAGGAGATAGCGACGCGCTGGCGCGGTCTTGTCGACCGGCTGCGCCTTGCTTTCCCGGGGTTGCGGATAGTGCTGACGGTCAGTCCTGTGAGGCACGTGCGCGACGGCCTCCACGGCAACGCCGTGTCGAAGGCCGTTCTGCTGCTGGCGGTCGAGGAACTGTGCGCCACTTGCGGCGGCGTGAGCTATTTCCCGGCCTACGAGATAGTCAACGACGACTTGCGCGACTACCGCTTCTATGCCTCCGACCTGGTGCATCCCTCGGCGGAGGCAGTGGAATATATCTGGGAGGCGTTCACGGCGGCATATCTCGATGATGCCGGGCGACGGTATCTTAAAGAGGGCGAGTCGCTGCGCCGGCGTCTCGAGCATCGGCCGCTGATGCCCGGCGCGCCCGGTGCGGCCGAGTTCAAGGAAGAGACAAGGCGCATGCTCGCCGGTTTCCTGCGCCGGTATCCCGGAGCCGCTGTCCCTCGCGAATTCATGCCGGAAGACGGCTCAGAGTGCTGTCCAGCCGACGATATTGCGTGTGGCGTGTGAGAACTCGATGCCGAGTCTTATGATCTTTCGACCGTCACATTCGAACTGGCGGGCATAGTCCTTGCGTTCAATCTGTACCATCGCCTGTGTCACCGGGCGGTCGAGTTTCAGTTCAATCACGTATATGAACTTAGGTACGCGGACCACAACATCGATGCGTCCGTCGGAGGTGTGCCACTCGGTGTTTGTATCGACTCCTACAAGCGATAGAATTATGTAGAGATTGTTCTCGAAATAGATCTCCGGACGCTTGCCCGATATGTTATACGGTATACTTGCGAGAAAAGATTGGAGCAATCGCATGGCCGCATCGACTTCTGCCCGGTTGAAGCAATCTCTCAATCGGCGTATTATGCTGTTGCTGGCAGCCTCGTCATAGCCGAAGTAGATGCCGGCCATATCGTGGAACAGACTGACGCGCACCTCTTTGTTGGGCACGCCGAGCTCGAAGACATTGGGTTCTGTCTCGCGTTTGATGGTCAGGTATCCGGTCTGGAACAGAAGGGCCGTGGGCGACAGCCGGTAGACGTCGTTTGCCTCAAGCTGGCGGTCGTCGACCGATTCGTTGAAAAACTCGGGCAGGAAAATATCCCTGCGTTTCAGAAGACCGACAAGGAAAGAAGGAGTTCCCGTTTTTGACCAATAATTGCGTATCCGGCTTTTGCTCAGTGCGCTGAGCAGGCTGAACGGGTTGTAGATGTCGGGGCATTCCGCCGTGAAGTGATAGCCGTCATAGTTGGCTTTGAGTTCGCCGAGCGCATTCTCGGGGTCGGTCTTAAGACTGACGGCGAGCCTTTCGATGCCATCCTTGAAATTTGCCGACAGTTCGTCTTCGGTTATGCCGCATATAGCGGCAAATTCGTCGTCAAGCGATATGTCATTGAGGTTGTTGAGGCCGCTGAACACAGACATTTCGCTGAATCTCGACACGCCGGTCAACATCGCGAAGCGGATGTAGTCGTCGCAATCCTTGAGATTGGTGTAGATCGATTTGAGCATACTGCGCTTTTCAGCCAGTTTGTCTTCGTCGTGAAGGTGGCCTACGATCGGCGCGTCGTACTCATCGATGAGGATCACGATACCTCCGCCGGTCTTCTCGTAAGCCGATAGTATGACATTGTGGAAACGCTGTGACAGGTCAGAGGTGGCCGACCTCCTGCCATAGCTGATTTCCCATTCCGAAAGGTAATAATCCATCAGATTCTCGAGACTGCCGTCGAGCTCTGGATTATATCTCGCGAGACTGAGCATGAGCACTGGACTGCACTTCCATTCTGTCTCGAAGTGATTTATGGCAAGCCCTTCGAACAGTTCCTTACGGCCCTCGAAATACGCGTTGAGAGTGGAGAGAAGAAGGCTCTTGCCGAAGCGTCTGGGGCGTGACAGAAAATAATACTTGCCTGAGTTCGCAAGCCTGTAGACGAGCTCCGTCTTGTCGACATACGCATAGCCACCTTTGCGTATTTCGGCAAAACTCTGAATTCCTATCGGATATTTAACCATATTCTCCATGTCCGGGTCATTGCCGGTCTTTGGAAAGAGTGTTGCCAAAGACCGTGATTATTCCGCAAATATAACACTTTATCATTTAATTTACAAATTCACACTAAGCGGTTCGTCCGGAGACCGTATGAAAAAAGCGTCCGCCCCTTGGGGACAGACGCTTTTGTCGGTATTGTCTATGGGAATTCTACGGAGCCGTGTCACTCGCGGGCGAGGATGAGCGCGGAGTAGGGGGGCAGCGTTGTCTTGCCGCCCTGCGAGCGGCCGAGCGCGCCCGTGGGCGAGATCTTGCCGTCCTGCGCCACGATGAGCCAGTCGCCCTTCTTGATGTCGACGCTCTGGGCCTTGTCGGAGCCGTTGAACACCACCTTTATCTCGGCCCACTTGTCGCCGTTGGCATGGTTGAGCAGAGAGTAGCTGATCAGGTTGTGGGTCTTCTTCGTGTCTATCTTGTCGAACTTAAGGTTCTTGGCGATGTCGGCCGCGGTCGTCATGCGGAACGCCGGGTGCGCCTTGCGGATCGCCACGAGTCCCTTGTAATAGTCGAAGAGGTCTTTGTATTTAGCTTTGTTGCTCCAGTCGATGGCGTTGATTGAGTCGGGGCTGTTGTAGGAGTTGTGCACGCCCTTCTTGTCGCGGAACACCTCCTCGCCGGCGAACATGAAGGGAGTTCCCTGTGAAGTGAACACGATGGTCTGGGCCAGCTTTGCGGCCGAAAGCACGTTCTCCTCAGGTTCACCGGCCATGGACTTGCGAAGCTTGTCGGTGAGGCAGAGGTCGTCGTGGCACGAGACATAGTTGACGATCATCTCGGGCGACTTGGCGTAAGGGAACTTGGAGTTGTTGCCCTTCTTGTAATCGACCTGCGGATGGTCGGTCGCGGCTACGATACCAATCTTGACGGTCTCCTCCAGCCCGGGTTTGCCGGTGGCGAAACCGCGGTCGGCCGCGTCGGTATAGTGGCCCTTGACGGCGTCGCGGAGGTCGTCGGAGAAGACGGCGATGCCCTGCATCTTCGAAACGTTCTCCTTCAGGGCGCGGCGTTCTGGCTGCAGAGGCGAGTCGCCGGCGGTCCAGCCCTCGCCGTAGACGAAGATCGAGGGGTTCACCTTCTTGAGCTCGGCGGCAACCTGGTTCATCGTCTCGGTGTCATGGATGGCCATGAGGTCGAAGCGGAAACCGTCGATGTGGTATTCGTCGGCCCAGTACTTGGTGGAGTTGATGATATAGTCGCGCATCTGCTGCAGGTCGGAAGCTGTCTCGTTACCGCAGCCCGAGGCGTCCGAATAGCGTCCGTCGTCCCAATGGCGGTGGTAGTAGCCGGGAGCGGTCAGCTCGAAATTGGAGTCGTCGTTCTGGGCCGTGTGGTTGTAGACTACGTCCATGATGACGCCGATGCCGGCATCGTGCAGCGCCTTGATCATCTCCTTCATCTCGCGTACACGCGCCTTGGGGTCTGACGGATTGGTGCTGTAGCTGCCCTCGGGGGCGTTGTAGTTCAACGGGTCGTAGCCCCAGTTGTAGGTGTTGTTCTGGAGATTAAGCTCGTCGACCGAGTTGTAGTCATACGACGGGAGGATGTGGACGTGGGTGACGCCCAGCTCCTTGAGATGGTCGATGCCTGTCTTCAGGCCTTGGGGCGAGAGCGTGCCCTCTTCGGTGAGTGCGAGGAACTTGCCCTTGTTGGCGATGCCCGAAGAGGGATGCATCGACATGTCGCGGTGGTGCATCTCATAGACTATGACGTCGTTGAAGCTCTTCACCTCGGGGCCTTTGTCGGCCGCCCAGCCCTCGGGGTCGGTGGTGTCGAGGTCGATGATGGCGGCGCGGTCGCCGTTCACTCCCACGGCCTTGGCCCAGACTCCCGGAGTCTCCTTGAGCCACTTGCCGTCGCTGTTGATCTGGAAAGTATAGAATTTGCCATACAGTTTCTCGGGTACGGATGCCGACCATGTGCCAGTCGTGGCGTCGAACTTCATGGGGAGTGTCTTGTAGGCCTCGCCGGTGTGGCCGTTGTCATAGAGTTTCACACGTGCTTCCTTGGCCTTGGGGCTCCATAGACGGAAATGAGTTCCGGTATTGTCGACTGTCAGCTCGAGGTCGCCGCCGTTGTAGACGGGCCAGCTCATAAACTGAGAGTCGAATTTGCTGTTGGTCTGCGCGGAGACTTCGGCCGCCAGACCGCATGAAAGCATCGTCGCTGCTATCATGAATCCTGTGGTAAGTTTTGACATTACGTTATATAGAAGGTTATTTCGGGTTGTCCTGGATAGCTACGATAGCTAAATAGCTGCGATAGCTAAGAGGCTATTCTATATAACGTTCGAACTTGGCGATTGTTATATCCGCGTCAGCACCCGGGCCACGAGGTCTCTCTCGGACTTATCGAACTTCACCCTGTATGACCGGGCGGCCGGGTCGTAGCTCACCACGGTGCCACGGCCGAAGACGCGGTGCTCGACCGCCGTGCCGGGAGGCATGGGGGTATCGTCGCCGGTCATCAGCTCCGAATTGAGCATGCTCACCATGCGGCGCGTGCCCTCGAAGAGCTGGGGATCGGGATTCCCCTCGACGGTTAGCAGCACTTCCGGTATTTCCGATATGAATCGCGAGGGGTATTTCAGGGCGCCGTTGTCGTTGAGGTATCCCTCTGACTCCGAGAGGTAGAGCATGCTTTCGGCGCGTGTCACCGCCACATACATCAGGCGGCGTTCCTCTTCCTCCCCGTCCTGGCGGCGCTCGCGTATCGACCGGTGGTTGGGGAATGCCCCCTCGGTGAGGCCCGTGACGAAGACGGTGGGGAACTCGAGCCCTTTCGACTGATGGATCGTCATCAGCTTCACCTTGTCTTTGTCGGGGGCAGAGTCGGCGTTGGTGTAGAGGGCTATCTCCTGGAGGTAGGCGTCGAGCGCGCGGTCGTCGTCGTCATCACGCGAGAGCTCGAACTCGCGCATCGACCCGATGAGCTCGGCGATATTCTCGAGCCGGTCCTCCCGCTCGTCCATGCGGTAGTGGTCGGCCAGCCGGCTGTCGTTCAGTATGCGGTCGGTGAGCTCGGAGACGGGCATTGACGGGGCGAGGCGCCGTGCGTTGTCGATGAGCTCGATGAACGCGCGTGTCTGCGGGCGGCTGAACGCCGGCGTGTCGACTGCCTGGCGGAGCGTCGTCATGAGCGGCTGGCCTGACTGCTCGGCGAGAGCGCGCAGGCGGCCCATGGATGTCGCGCCGAATTTGCGAGCCGGCAGGTTGACGATGCGCGCGAAGGCCATGTCGTCGGCGTCGGAGGCCACGAGGCGAAGGTAGCATATCACGTCCTTGATCTCCTTGCGTTCGAAAAACCTCACGCCGCCCCACACGCTGTAGGGTATCTTGCGTTTCAGCAGCTGTTGCTCAATGCCCCGCGACATGAAAGTGCTGCGGTAGAGCACCGCGAAATCGCGCGGCGAGTCGCCCTGTTTGATGCCCTCTTCGATCGTGTCGGCGATGAAGTCGGCCTCTTCGCGCTCGGAGCGCGCGTGGCGGTAGACGGCGCGGCGTTCGTTGAGCCGCATCGTGTACAGTTCCTTGGGCACGCGGTTGCGGTTGTTGGCGATTATGGAGTTCGCGATCTCGAGGATGTCGGGGGTCGAGCGGTAGTTCTCGTTTAGAATGATGTCTGTGGCGGCCTTGAACCTGACGAATATCGAGGGGTTGGCGCCGCGCCATTCGTAAATGGCCTGGTCGGGGTCGCCGACTACGAAGAGGTTGCCGTGACGCTCGGCGAGTATGCCGAGAAGCTTCCAGTCGTCGGCCGAGCAGTCCTGCACCTCGTCGACCATGATGTAGTTGAGCTTGTCGGTCCAGTATTCGCGGGCGTCCGGAAAATGGTTGAGGATATAGATGGTGAAATAGATGAGGTCGTCGTAGTCGAGGGCATAGTGCTTGAGCTGCAGCCTCATGTATCTCACCAGCATGTCGGGGCATTCGGCCGGGCTCGCCGGCAGGAGATGGCGCTGGATGTAGGCGTCGATGTCGTAGCCCTTGAGCGCGGCCACCTGGGTGAGGAAACGCTCGGCGGTGAGCTTGCGGCGGTCGACGCCGAACTCCCCCATGGCCTGCTTGGCGAGCTGCTTGGCGTCTTCCTCGTCTATCACCGTGAAACTCTTGGGATAGCCGATGCGGTAGATCTCGCGGCGCAGGAACTTGACGCAGAAACTGTGGATGGTGCAGATGAAGTCGTTGACGCTGCCGCGGTCAACCATTCCCGATATGCGCCGCTTCATCTCCTGGGCGGCCTTGTTGGTGAACGTGAGGCAAAGGATGTTTCCCGGTGAGATGCCGAGATCGTTGACAAGGAAGGCATACCTATGGGCGAGGACACGGGTCTTGCCCGAGCCCGCGCCGGCCACCACGCGCACGCGTCCCTCGCTGGCCTCGACGGCCTGCGTCTGGCGGGCGTTGAGCCTGACCGGTCCTGTGGCGGCATCCCTTTTTCCCATCACGATTCAAAATTACACATTCAACATTACTCTACTTCACTCCGATGCTCAGTTGCCTGGGGATGCGGAAGATGTATCGGCATCCGCCCTCGAAGGTCGTGTCGGGTGTGAACCTGCACTGCAGCAGCATCGAGATCATGCGGCAGATGAAGAGGCCGGCGCCTTTGCGTCTGAGCAGTCGCTTGGCGAGCGAGAAGTCGTCGAAGAGCTGCGGGTCATCGGGGCTGGCTGCCCTGGCGCCTACGGTGGTGATGAGCAGGTCGACATATCGGTCGGCGGGGCGCAGCGAGATATCGACCGTGTGGCTCGGCGAATACTTGACTGACAGGTCGAAGATGTTCTCTATCAGCGCGGCGAGGCACTCGCGGTCGGTGACGACGGTTATCTCCTCGTCGGGATGTCTCACCACGACGTTGCTCGGAGAGTCGCTGTCATCCCTGGCGGCCGCTTCGGCCTCTGAGAGCAGATGGCCGAGCGACGTCTTCTCGATGTGTCGGGCCATTGAGTTGTGGCCTATGCATGAGATATAGAGCAGGTCGTTGACGATGCTGCGGGTCATGAAGAGCGAGATGTTGTTCCAGCGGGCTCCTCGGCGCCGCAGACGTTTGCTCCAGGTCTCCGACTCCATGCGCTCCTCGAGCGCGAGCGGATCGGCCGTGCCGAGGTCAAACATCTCGTCCTGGAGCCGTTCGCGTTCGCCGTGCACGTTGTCGACGACATCGCCCATTGTGCTGGCGTTCTTCTTGAAGCGGCCCCAGTGATAGAGCGACATGACCAGAATGATGAACAACAGCACGAAGGCTACGATGACGAACGTCATGATGCGTCTCGCCGACCGGACCTCTTCGTTGCGGCTCTCGAGTTCAAGCTCGGTGTTGCGAGTCTTGAGGTCCTGGACGTCATATCTGATCTGCAGCTCGCGGTATCTCTCGGCAGCCTTGAGGTCGTTGAACTCCTCGAGGATGGCGGTGTATTGTTTCAGGGCCTCGATTTTGGTGGCGTCGTCGCCGATGTTTTCGGCGGCCTCTATCAGGAACTCTATGAGCTGCTTGCGTATGGCGGGGCGCTGGGTCTGGGCGAGTATCTGCTTCAGTAGCGGGATTGCGGAGACGTAGTCGCCTGTGGCCATGGCGTGGAACGCCCGGTACTTGGGCAGTTTCTGCACGTCGTCTCGTACGTCCGAGCTTGTGGCGGCGAGCTTCATGACCTCCGCGTGGACGCTGTCGATCTCGCTCCGGCTCAGACCCTTGTAGTTCCGCATCATGCGGCGCAGGCTGACGTAACGCGACACGTCGTAGTTGCGGTAGCGGCGCCCCATCTCTGCATATTTTTTCTCAAGGCCGCTGATGATCTGCTGCAGCTTGCGGTCCGCCTCCACGCCGAGGCGCGCGTCTCCGGCGTCGGTATATATGTTGGCGACTTCCGACTGGATGAGATTGGAAATCGCATAGAGATTGAAGTGGGTTGAGGCAGCGAGTGCGTCGAGACGGTCGAGATATTCCTTGAGCATGTCGCCCGAGCCGATGTTGCGCAGGTGCTCGACGATGGTGAAGAAGTCCAGCAACTGTTCGGAGGGTGATTTCTGTTTCTCGTCTGCCGTCTCCGAGAGAATGCGCACAATGTCGGCCTGGCGGTCGGCCTCCGTCATGGAGCGTGTGCGCACGGTGATCCGCTTCATCTTGAGGAAAAGCATGGTCTCCTTCTGGTTCTGTGAGGCGGGGAAAGCGGCCACCCTGGCTTCGATGCGGGCCAGGCTGTCGTCGTCGTTGTAGCAGGCGGTCATCTGCCGGGCCAGGTCGAGGCGGGTGTCGTAGTCGCCCGCGCGGAGGGCTATGGCGTCCATGACGCGGGCCACGGCGGGTTGTTCCTTGCGCGGCAGCAGGTCGAGCACGTCATAGAGTATCTTGATGGAGTCGGCCTGGGTCCTGGCTGCGGCGAGCTGGCCGCGGACACGAGCGGCCGTGTCCTGACGGCTGTCGGCGCGTGCGCCGAATGATGGCGACAGCACGCAGGCCATCAGGCAGGCTATTGTGAGAAGAAAGTTCTTCATTTGAGTCATCGTTTCGGTTTTCTATGGTGATGATACCGTCATTTGAGACCCTTGTCGAGTTTTATCGGCGTGCGGAACACGTATCGGCATCCTCCGGCATAAGTGGTGTCGGGGATGAAACGGCATTGGAGCAGCATCGAGATCATGCGGCAGATGAAGAGTCCGGCGCCGTTGCGTCTGAGCAGCTGCTTGGCAAGCGAGAAGTCGTCGAAGAGCTGCGGGTCGTCCGGGCCGGCTGTCCTGGCGCCGACGGTGGTGATGACGAAGTCGACATACTGTTCGGCGGGGCGCAGCGAGATCTCGACCGTCCGCTCGGGCGAGTAGCTGATGGCGAGGTCGAAGATGTTCTCTATCAGCGCGGCGAGACACTCGCGGTCGGTGACAATCGTGATGTCTTCCGCGGGATATTCCACCACTATGTTGGAATGCGGGGCATTGCCGGCGGTTGCGGCTGCCTCGGTTTCGCGCAGCAGTTTGCCGAGCGGGGTCACCTCGATGTGCCTTGACATTGAGTTATGGCCGATACAGGAGATATAGAGCAGGTCGTTGACGATGCTGCGGGTCATGAAGAGCGAGATGTTGTCCCAGCGGGCTCCGCGGCGGCGCAGGCGTTTGCTCCATGTCTCCAGTTCCATGCGCTCCTCGAAGGCGAGGGGGTCTGAGGTGTCGAGGTCGAACATCTCGTCCTTGAGTTTGATGCGCTGGCTGTGCATGTTGTCGACCACCTCGCCCATTGTGCTGGAGTTCTTCTTGAAACGTCCCCAGTGATAGAGAGATATGATCAGAATCAGGAACATCAGCGCGAAGGCGACGATGACGAATGTCATGATGCGTCTCGCCGAGAGGATCTCGTCGTTTCGGTTCTCGAGCTCGAGCTGCGAGTTGCGGTTCTTGAGGTCCTGGACGTCATATCTGATCTGCAGCTCGCGGTATCTCTCGGCGGCCTTGAGCTTGTTGAGCTGTTCGAGGATGGCGGTGTATTCCGTAAGTGCCTCGATCTTGGTCTTGTCGTCGCCTGCGGCCTCCGAGGCCTTCACGAGGGCCTCGAGCAGCTGCTTGCGGACCGCGAGGGGGCGGTTCTCGGCGAGCATCTGGCGCAGCAGGGGTATGGCGGTCGGGTAGTCTCCGGTGGCTACGGCGTAATAGGCCTTGTAGTCGGGACGTTGCTGCAGCTCGTTGCTGACGTCGATGTTTCTGGCGGCCATATCCATCACCTTGGCGTTGATTTCGGCCACCTCGCCGGGACGGAGCGCCTCGTAGTTGCGCAGCAGGCGCATATAGCTGTGCAGCTTGGAGACGTTGTAGTTGCGGTAGTGGCGTCCCCGGTCGGCATAGCTCTTCTCGAGGCCGGCTATGTTCTGTAGCACCTTGTGGTCAGCGGCCACGGCCTTGTCGGCGTCGTCGGCGTCCGAGTATATCCGGGCTGCTTCCGACTGTACATAGAGCGATAGGGTGTTGATCTTGAAATAGGGAGACGACGCCAGCACGCTGAGACGGTCGAGGTACTCCTTGAGCATGTCGCCCGAGGCGTCATTGCGCAGGTATTCGACGAGCGAGAACAGGTCGAGCAGCTGGTCGGCCGGAGTCTTGCCCTTCTTGTCGACGTCTTCGCTCAGAATGCGGATTATCTCCTTCTGGCGTTCTTCTTCAGATTTGTGCCGATTGGAGGCACTGAGTCTCTTGAGCTTGACGAAAAGCATTGTCTCCTTCTGCTCCTGCGACTCGGGAATCTTGACCACTCGGGCCTCGACGCGGGCGAGGTCAGCGTCCTCGATATAAATGGCGGCCATGATGCGGCCCAGATCGAGGCGTGTGGCGTTGTCGCCGATGCGTTCCGCTATAGAGTCGATCGACATCGCGACCCGTGGCTGTTCCTTGAGGGGAAGCACGTCGAGTATGTCATACAGCATCCTGATCGAATCGCGCGGAGACGTGGCCGAGGCGAGCCGGGCGCGGAGCTGCGCGGCCGTCTCGTGCTGGGGGTGTGCCTGGGCCGGGGGAATGCCGGCGAGAGCGCATATCAGGATTGCGACTAATTTCAGAAAGGTTCTTTTCATGTCAGATTTGGTTCGGTGTTTTCCAACGGCCGTCCCGGGGCATCGGATGCTCCAATCCGGGGCATGGCCTGCTTTAAGCGGTAAAGTTACCTTTTTTTATCGTAATATGCAAAGAAAACCCGATAAATCGTACATATCCCGTCCGATCCGGACCTCTGCGACGGAATTGGATGGCCCGGAGGCCCATATGCCATGACGGGGCGCACGGCCGTAGACGTGCGCCCCATCGGTGATGTCGCGACGTCAGACGTCAGTCTCTCTCAACCGTCTCGCACTCCTGTGTGCAGGTCACTATCTTCCAGATTATCACGGCGAGAACGGCGCCTGCGAGCGGGCCGACGACCATAATCCAGAAGTCACCCCATGCCGCCGGGCTGAACACGGCGGGGCCAAGGCTGCGGGCGGGATTGACCGAGCAGTTGTCGACCGGTATGCCGACGATGTTCACCAGACCGAGGCCGAGGCCGATGGCGAGACCGGCGAACTTGCCGAAGTCCTTGCGCGCGTCGGTGGCGCCGAGCACGATGAGCACGAAGAACATCGTGAGCAGGATCTCGGCCAGCAGGGCCATGCCCTCGCTGACGCCCGGCTGACACACGTTGGCAGCAAGGATGTTGCCGCTCGCGTCGGTGGTGCCTCCGAACTTGAAGACCTCGGCGTTCTCGCCTCCCATCTGCCAGAACCAGTAGAGGAAGCCGGCGCCGACTATCGCTCCGGCGCACTGGAACAGGATGTAGAAGAAGCAATCCTTGGGCGACATCTTGTTGCTCAGCAGCATTGCGAACGATACGGCGGGATTCACGTGGCATCCCGAGATGTTGCCGATGCAGTAGCAGAGGCACACCAGCACGAGTCCGAAACAGAGCCCGATGCCGAGCCCCCCGATCGACGGCCCTGCCAGCACGGCGCTTCCGCATGCCAGCAGCACGAGAAACATGGTGCCGAAAAATTCAGCCAGATACTTTTTCATAACAATGTGTGTTTTTGTAGTTTATAATAGGGTAGATAGCATTTCTCATTTGCCGGGGGCGGAATCAGAATTGTTTCGGATAGACCAGCATCAGGTTGTGACGGCTGAAATATCTGCTCAGGAATCCCGGCAGCGACTCGAGGTCGGAGCTGTAGGATATAGAGCCCTTCCGGGCTCCGACCACCACCATGAGGTCGTCGTCGCCCACGTTGCCCGACAGGAGGATGAAGTCGTCGTAAGAGTCGAGATACTCGAATTTCACGTCGACCTCCACCTTGTCGTCGGCTATGGCGGTGCGCACGAATTCCTCGGTTTCCTTATATAATATAAACGTCAGTCGGGCCTCAATGTTGAAGGCGAGCATTGCGATTCTTGACACCCAGAGGTGGAAACCGGTCTCGTATTCGGCCTTGCGCGGCACGACGACCACGATGCGCGTCACCGTGTCGACCGGTATGAAACAGCGCGACATGATCACCATGCGGTTGGTCGTGTCGAGAAGCTGCTCGACGAGCGAGCCGTAGAATGTGTCGACGATGTTGGCCTTTCGGTGCAGGCCAATCATGATCTCGGTGGCCTCCTGCTCGACGGCGACATTGCGCAGGGCCGAGGTGACGTTGATGTCGAAGCGCTCGATGGCGCGGACCTCGACGTCCATCTGCTCGGCGACGCCGACGGCGCTCTGCATGGCGTTGCGGCCCATGGCGCGCGCCCGCGGGTCGTCGCTGTTGCGCACGAACAGCACGGTGAGCGGGTTGCGGTTGAGGCGGTTGCGCATCGACACGGCCATGCGCGTTAGTCCCTCTGAGGTCAGAGGGTTCGACACCGACACGATCTGGCGCGCGTATTCGGTGGTGCCGATGTCTTCCTGCTCAAGGTCGCGGGCGGTGATCCGCATCCTGATGCGCTTGGCGGCGCGCTCGGTGACCACCGACGCCACCACGCAGCATATCAGTATCATGACAACGGCTCCGTTCATTATGTCCTCGCTCAGTATCCCGTATTGGAATCCGACCATCACGGCCGCGATTGTGGCAGCGGCCTTGCCGCTGGTGAGACCGAACATCAGTTTGCGTTCGTTGCCGTCGAGGCCGCACAGGCGCTGGGCCGCGTAGCAGGCGAGCCATTTCGAGCCCAGGGCGAGCAGCGACATGTTGGCCGCCACCCATATCACGCCCCATCCCTTGAATATCACACCGACGTTGATGAGCATCCCGACCCCTATCAGGAAGTAGGGCACGAATATCGAGTCGCCGACGAAGCGGATGTTCTTCATCAGCGGCGAGCGGCCCGGAATCATGCGGTTGAGCACCAGGCCGGCGTAGAAGGCCCCGAGTATGGCCTCAAGCCCGATGAGCCTGGCCGCGAGCGACGACAGGAACACCAGGGCGAGGATGAAGATGTATTGCGACACAGGCTCGGAGTTCGAGCGGAAAAACCTGCGAGTCACGAACGGAAAGGCGTATCCGACTGAGACGCAGAACACTCCGGTCAGCGCGAGCATCCGGGCAAGCGTCGCCCCGTCGAATCTGCCTGAGACATTGGTCTGCACGACACCCGCCAGACAAAACAGCGCGAGCATCACGGCCACAATCGTGCCGCACACCGCCACGACCGCACCCCGCTCGTTCTGAAGTCCGAATCGGCTTACGACCGGATAGGAGACGAGCGTATGGGCGGCATACATCGACGCGATGAGCAAAGCCGTGTCCCACCCGACGCCGAACGCCAGCCTCGAACCGATCACTCCGGCCGCCATCGGCAGCAGGAACGACAGGAGACCGAACGCCACTCCGCGCCTGTATTGTTGCTTGAGATGGAACATGTCGATCTCGACGGCCGCCTGGAACATGATGTAGAGGATGCCGACCTCTCCGAAGATGCGGAAGCTCGCGTCGCGCTCCAAAAGCCCGAAGCCATACGGGCCCACGGCCATACCGGCTATGATCATCCCGACGATGGGGGGTATCTTCAGCCGTCTGAACACCACCGGGCCCAGAAGGATGATCACGAGGACAAGCAGGAATATGGCTACGGGCTGTGAAATCATAATGCTCGGGTCATGGAATTCAGGGAGGCGGGAATCCGAATATCCTGGCGGCCGCCTCGTCGGTGGCGCGCTCGGTCTGTTCGGGAGTGACGCCCAATGTTGACGCCACGCAGTCGCGGATGTAGACGATGCGGGCGCTTTCGTTGGTCTGCCCTCTCTTCGGCGCGGGCGATAGCCATGGGGAGTCGGTCTCGAGCAGGATGCGTCCGAGGCCGATTTCGGGTAGCGCCTCGCGGAGCAGCGGAGCGTTCTTGAAGGTCACCACGCCATTGATGCCGAACAAGGGGTCGCACACCTCGCGGATGCGCCTGACGTCGGCCAACGTGCCTGTGAAACTGTGGAAAATCAGTTCGGGCAGCGGTCCTTCCGCCTCTCTGATCACGCGCAGGGTGTCGTCGAGGCCGTCGCGGCAGTGTATTATCACCGGCAGACCGTATTGCCGCGCCCAGACAAGCTGACGGGCGAACGCCTCGCGCTGCTCGTCTCGCATCGAGTCGTCGTGATAGTGGTCAATGCCCACTTCGCCGATGGCCGCGAAGTCACCGGGCAGCATGGTCTCCATGGCGTCGAGGACTTCGCGCCAGTCTTCGCCCAGGTCGGTGGGATGGAGACCTAAGGCCAGACGCGTGTTGTCGGGGAAATGCTCGTGGAGAGTCCTCATGTCGGGCAGCGAGGCGAGATTCACGCATGGGAACACCATGCGCGTCACTCCCGCCTCGATGGCGCGTTCCACGGCGCCTATGCCGCCGTCGGCATAGGCGTCGGGCATATACAGATGGGTGTGGGTGTCGGTCATTTCTTGCGGCCGGTGAGCTTGTCGACGAGCAGACGGAACGGCTCGCGCGCCTCGTCGTCGAGCGACGTGGCCTTGAGCGCCGCCAGAGCCTTCGAACTGTAGTGGAGTATCGCCTCGCGGCAGGTCTTCGACATGCCCATTCGCTCATAGAGCTTCGTCACGATCCTTACTTTCGTGTCGCCGGCCGGAAGCTTCATGGCCTCGGCGAGGGCCTTGGCGTCGGGTGTGCCGGTCTGCAGGGCCGAGAGCAGCAGATACGACTTCTTGTTGTTGTTGATGTCGCCGCCGATCGGCTTGCCGAATGTCATCGAGTCTCCGAACACGTCGAGCCAGTCGTCCTGGATCTGGAAGGCGAGGCCGAGCATCATGCCGTATTCGGCCATCTTCGAGGCGTCCTGGTCGGATGCGCCGCCGATCAGCGCGCCGATGCGGGTGGCGGCTCCGAGCAGAGCGCCGGTCTTGTCGCCCACCATGCGCAGGTAGTCGTCGAGGGTGACGTCGTCGGCGGTCTCGAAGTCCATGTCGAGGCGCTGGCCCTCATAGACGCGCAGCGCCATATCGTTGAAAGCGTCGAGCACGCGGCGCAGTATGCCGTCGCCGACCTTCGAGACGCACTGCGTGGCCAGGGTCAGCATCGTGTCTCCGGAGAGGATGGCCGTATTGACGTCCCACTTGGAGTGTACTGTGGGACGGCCGCGGCGCAGGTCGCTGTTGTCCATCACGTCGTCGTGAAGCAGCGTGAAGTTGTGGAACATCTCGAGGCCGACGGCCGCGTTCTCCGCCTCGTCGGGGTTGCCGCCGAAGGCGTCGGCGGCCATGAGCGTCAGCGACGGGCGCAGGCGCTTGCCCCCTGCAGTCATCGAATAGGTCACGGGCTCGTAAAGCCCCTTGAGCGCTCCGCCGGGGAGCTCTATGTCGCGCAGCACCTTCTCTATGTGCGCGCTGTAGTCAGAAAATTTCTTCATTTCAATCAGGATAAATGACGCGGGCCGCGCCGAGCCGCCCGGTGAATGTCGTTCAGCGTATTTGCGTTGGTGTTATTCGGCGTATTTCTGATATATTTCCGTGGGGACGTCCACGCCCTTGTCCATGCGGAGCACGGTGCGGAACCCGATCAGGAAACGGTTGTAGGTGGCCGTGTCGGTCCCGCAGGCCTTGCGGAACTCCTGGAGGTCACGGTCGACGTCGGCGACCTTCATGTTGCCCTCGCGTATGGCGCCCAGATACTCCAGGCCGAGATGGTAGCCGAGTCTCTGGAGGTCTTCCGAGCCTCCGAGCTTATATGCCTTCATCTTGTCGGAAAGCGAGAGCGATCCGATATGCTGCTCGTATTCCAACGAGAAATTCTCGAGGTCGTCGCCCTTGTATCGGTCGTAAGCATAGCTTGTGGCCAGGGCCATGGTGTCGATGCGTGCGCCGGGCACACGTCCCAGTGCGGCGTCGATGACGAATCGGGCCACCGAGTCGGGCGACACATGCTTCATCATATAGTCCATGCGGCCCGCGTCGCCGATCTTGTCGAAATTGTCGGGGAAGACGCTGTACCTCTTGTCCTTGCCGCCACATGCCGTCAGCAGCAGGGCGAGTGATGCCGTGATCGGCAGTAATGTTTTCTTCATGTCGAAAGAAGATTAGGTTGCTGTCTGCGCGGGCGCCGGGTGCGCGTCGGAAAGAAGCGACGAGAAGCGTCCCGCGGAGAAAATCACTGCAAAATTAATAATTTTTCGGCAAACGCTATTGTAAATTGGATAAAAAGCATTAACTTTGCAGACGAAAACAGGAAGGAGTGATGCTCGAGTGGCTGAAGAGGCACGCCTGGAAAGCGTGTGTGCGCCAAAAGCGTACCGCGAGTTCGAATCTCGCTCACTCCGCCAAAATCGACCTAAAACGCTGATAATCAAGCAATTGAGAATCGGCGTTTTTCTGTTTTTCTAATCCTTGTGGCCTATTTGGGTCTGGATATGCGGTAAGATTGGAAATAAGAGATTGGAAATCAGAATAAAAATGCTAAGAATAGGAACATCAAGAACATTCGGCCATGTCTAAAGCTTCACTCAAAAAGACTCTCGCCAAGATGGACAGCGCATCGCTCGTCGAGCTGATCTGCGAGATGTATGATGCACGACCGGAAGCCAGGGATTATCTCGAATACTGGCTTTCGCCTGACCCGGACGCCGCGTTCGAGAAGGCGCGCGAGGAAGTCTGGAAGAAGTTCTTCTTCTCTTCGGGCAAGAAGCGCGGGCTTCCCACGGCCACCGAACTGAAGAAGATAGTGAAGTATTATTCCCTGCTGTCGTATGATTCGGAGCGTATCGCGTCGCTGATGATATATGTCGCCGAGGTTCAGGCTGTCTGGCTCGGCGACCGCACTACTGGCTTCACCGCGGGCCTGAGGTCTCTTGAGAATAACGTCAGCCAGGCCCGGACGTATGTGGAGCAGGCCGGCCTCGACGACCTTTTCCGTCTGCGTCTGGAGAAAATCGATTCGCAGGTACGCTCCCTTGCCGACAATCCTCCCGAGACACGTCGGGGCCGTCGTCGCCGCTGGTGGTGAATTTGAATTTTTTTATGCGACAATTGCTCTAATTTCAGGAATTCCAGCTATATTTGCGTCCGAATGGCTCCTTGACGGCCTTCTGACTGATATGAACATAAAAACGGAGCCTAAGGTCCTCGAATATAAAATGAACTTGCACTTGCACGGGAAGCCGCATCTGAACCGCTGCGAACGGTTATGGATTGTGATGTTTCTGATTGTTTCGGTCATGACGCTGTCGCCGGCCGTCGCGACGGCTCTGGGCATCGGCGACTTCACATTCTCCCATCTGGGGCCGGCCGAAGGCTTGAACAGCCAGCGCATCTATTCACTCAAACAGACCGACGACGGCGGCGTGTGGATGACCACTCAGAGATTCGTGGCCAGATACAACGGCGTGGGCATTGAGAGTTTCGAACTTGGCGGCAACGGAGGCCGGCTGAATCCGGCGGAACGCAACCTGCGGTTTGTCCAGTCGTCCGACAGCGTGCCGCAGGTGTTCGACTCGTGGGGTAACATCTACCGATACAACCCGGTGCAGAACCGATTTGACGTTGTGGCCGACGGGGCATCCTTGTTCAAAAACGACAACAAACTCAACGATGTATATAAGGAAGGAGACACCTATTGGCTTGCGACGGGCAAGGGAGTATTCACGCTGCGCGACGGCAAAGCGGCCCAGGTGGCCTCGGGGATGTATGTCAACTGCATCATCCCCGGTCCGGAAGGCATCATGCTCTTCGGCACGCGCCAGGGGTTGAAGTCAGTGAGCTGCAAGGGAAGTGCCGCGTCAGGCATAAAGCTCAAGCCATATCTGCCGCATGTCGTGGTGAGCGGGCATTATGACGCCGACACAAGGCGTATGTGGCTCGGCACGTACGACAAGGGACTCATCATAGCCGACGGCAGCGGGGCGAGCGCCGCGGTCGAAGGTGTGCCGCATAATCCGGTCCGCAATATCGTGGCCTACGACAGCAAGACAATGCTCGTGGGGGTGGAAGGAGGCGCACTTCCCAACGTATTGTAATCATGGCAAGAAGAATCAAAGAGCGTAAACTCAAAAATCCGACGATTACAATCGTCGGCGAGGGTGCTACCGAGCGCTACTACTTTACACACCTGAAACTCCTCAACGGCTATAACTACGTATGCAAGCCCCGCAACTTTGCCGAACAGAACATTGATGACATTCAACGTCAAGTTGAACGGGTACTCGCTGATGACGGGATAGCCGTATGTGTATTCGATGTGGACGTGACTCGCATACATCAGGCCGATAAGGTCAAATTCGGCACCATGTGTCGGCGTTATGCCGGTAATCCGTCTGTAATCATCTGTGAGAGTATGCCGTCGATTGAGTTCTGGTTTCTTCTCCACTATCTCAATACCAACCGCTATTTCGCTTCATCTGATGATGTGATTGCCATGCTCCACAGATTCCTGCCTGATTTCAGCAAACAACAGTCATTCCTGTCTCGCGACAATTGGGTAGCCGCACTATTGGCCGACAACAAACTTTCAACAGCCATCTCCAATTCCGTTGCGCTTGGATAAGAAGGAGAATCATATTCCAACCTTCATAAGTTATACACGCTTCTTAATTCATAAGGCGACTCACATAATATCATACCGTAATTTCCGGTTGTTTCGATACAAAATATTGCGATTAAGCACCGTTGGGGGGTACAAATTTTTGCGATTATAACCTCGATTTTTACAAAAAACTGAGTTTAGGACTGATTTTTTAATATCACGCTTGGATAAACCGTATCGGGGATGCGCCGGGCCGTTTACGGGCGATCTTGGGGTAAAAGAAAAAGCCAAACTGCGGTGAAGCAGTTTGGCTTATCTTCCGGTGATCCGCCTGGGGTTGGCGAATCTTATGCTTTGCATTGATAATCAAGTTGTTGACATTGCTCTTCCTGTGGTGTACACGTTACGCACACGACAGTGTTTCAATGTTCTTCGGCATTTTTCATCCGATAGTGCAAATTTAATCATTTTCCGCGATGTACACGCTATCCTAAATGTTAAAGTTTCTGCAATCGGAATCAGCATATTAGCCGTTATACTGCTGTCAAATCTCAATTATCTTGTCTCTCTTGGAATCTCAGTGCTCGTTTGAGGGATGTTCGGAAAGGACTTCATCGCAGGCTGTGTCTCCGATAATCACAAAGTTGTCAGAGAAGTCGGCAAACGCTTCCCTGAATTTTTCAAGTCCTCCTACCATTTTATTTCATTCATCATTATTTCAATTTCTTTCTCAACCCGCGGGTCTTTATCATCTTTCAATGTCAGATACAATGACAGTTTATCCACATAGCCAGAAGTGCCTAACGGTGGATACTTCCATATCTCGATGCGCTGGATGTCCTCAAAAGAGTGCAATTCGGATATAGAAGATTTGTGTTCACGCACCCACTCCGCAGTCAAAACTCTTGTCGGGACATCCTCCGGTGCAAGCATTGAGTAATGCGACAGGGCTGAGATTCCACCGACATCTCCTTCGGGAAATACATCTGATGTATATTCTATGCTTTTGATTGGATCAATCAGATTAGTTGACACATTATTCCAAAGTTCTTTCCCTGACAGTTCAAACACAAGTTTCTTATTCCTGCTGCCTTCCAGACTAACCAATCCCAATGCTTCAAGTTGCTTTATGGATTTGGCGATTGTCTTATATTTATAAGGTACTTTATCCTCCAACTCTTTAAGCGACAAACCGTCAAGGCTCTCGATCTGTAGATGATAAAAAAGAATATATTGTGTTGACGGATAAAACAATTCTTTAATCTCACTTTTTGTTGACAGCCTGTTGATAATCAAGGTAGGCACAAATGCAAATTTATCGGCTACGATAAAATACACTCCTTGCTCCACTAATCGGTCACGCTCATAAGTCAATAAATTGTCAAAGTAAAATACAGCCGGAATATGCTTGATGCTTTCAATTCTTTCCGAAATCTTACGACGCTGCACATTGGTATAATCCATTTCACCTTTGGCCACAAGCAAAAGCATAACCTGCCCATTGAAATCAAACTGCATCATCTTGAAATTTGCAATGAGTTCAAGCCACAGACCTTTTTGGTCTTGCTTGGATAGATTCCGAAGCTCTATCTGCTGTCCGGCGATTGTTATCTCCTTCATGTTCTACGATATTTTGCATTATTCTCCGAGTGTTGGAGAATAATGCAAAATTGCGGAGAATAATCTAATTTTACAAATATATCAGGATTCATTTTTTTAACAGGGACACATTTTACATCAATCCCAGTTATAATACACCGTGGTGTTCAATGTCATTGAACACTGCAAGGTATATGAATTAATTCGGAATAACACGCTCCTCCTTAATTTCGGCAATAGAACCTTGCTTATTGCCGAAATTAAGTTATTGTGATAGCCATGCTTTTTCCCCATCGTGCCGTGGTGTTGACGAGCGAACACACTTCATACTATACTGACAAAATCAGACAATTCCCAGCTCTTTGAACATTGAGCCTATTTCGGAATAGGTATAATCCCGTTCTCCGTCAATCAGGCATTTCTCAGATTTCAGGGCATTCTCAATCGCCCTTACCCAATCACCGCCTTTCTTCTGGAAATATTGATGCAATGGATGTGTCCTGAAAAACCGTTGAGTTTTTTCATATCCACATATCCGGCAAAGCTCGTCCTCTATGCTTTTTGAATCGGCATAATTTTGTCCCGTATATCTGAAATAATAAAGGAAGAACAGTTCAGTGCAGCGGTCAGTCTCAAAGAAACGGACTTCATAATTGAGCCCCTTTTTCTCATTGTGGACCTTCTTGCCATGATATTTCCGTTTCAATTCAGAATAGGCTGCCCAACTTGTCGGGTCTTTCTTCTTATTGTCCATGTCGATAAGACAAAAAATCCTGTCATATCCGATTGCTATTGCAGATTCAATCGAGCGTTCCAATTCACGCAGGCTCGTATTCTTCGGAGTGTCCGGTTTGATGCTCTGTAACTGGCGGAACTCATCCTTCAATGAATTGAGATAGAAGAACTCCGTAGGGCCTTCGCCGATAATCACAGTGGTTTGTTTCCTTACTTTTGGCATGGCTCATTTCTGATTTAAGATGAACGGCGAACCCAACACAGGTTTTGACCCAAACCGACCGATACGATAGGAATTGTAGAGTGAGTGTTCCCTGCGGAGGCCGAGTTTGTCAGCGCGGGTATATTCAGATGCCGCCGTTTCAGATGACTTCTCTACGAACCACACTGATTGACGGTTTTCATTAAACTGATCTTCTGAAAGCAATGTCATCTCCTGTGTTGTGAAAAACAACTGCGATTGGCACGAATTGGCAAGGAAGACCTGAATATAATACAGTAGCAGATCATAATGCAAATCCTCGCCTAATTCGTCAAGCATATAGATATGGTCTCCGGTTATGGCATTATACAGATAGTTAAGATCAACCAGATATTTAATTGTTCCGGCAGACTGTGTGGAGAGAGGCAACATGAAGTTACCTTCATCTGATGTATTTACAAACTCCACATGGTTTTCAACGCCATCCGATATGACGCTGAAATTTGAAATATTGAAATCAGCCTTTTTCAACATCTGTATGAAGAATTCTTTCTTTTTCTCATTCTGACTTACCTCTTTCAGAAGAGAGACGAGGCTTCCGCCGTCATTGTTGACTCCATGTACATGGGACTTAATCCAATTGTACAGTGCCGCAATCTTACATGCGTCTTCCGGCAAGGACACTTTTCCATATGTGGAGAGGACCGAATGATTGTTGAGAGTATGCTCTTTCAGAACCCGGAGCGTCTTCGCCTTTATGCCAATGCTTGTTCCAAATTTAATCTCGCATTGTCTGTCTTCGCCGACAAACTCGCGTTCATAAAACAGAGACTTGCTCTTATTGGGATAGTAATTCAATTCCTCCCTTATGATATGGCTTCCGAGATATAAAATCATGTAATCATATCTGACACCGTCGGCATAAAAAGACACGAACATCTTTGTCGGCTGATCCTTGGTCAAAGCAAAAGGCATTTCAGAATGCACCCTTTCATTTCGGTCTTTACGGTCAATGAACATAAGCTCAAAAGCGTTCTGCATCGCTTTGAGCATATTCGATTTACCCGAAGCGTTGGCTCCGAATATTATTCCCACACGGCCAAGATGAACACCTTTTGTGATTTCGGCACTCATCCAGTTTCCATCATCGCCGTCCGTCTCAAAGTTCATCGTTTGACGTTCCCGAATTGACAGGTAGTTTTCAGTCCAGAATTCGCGTATCATTTTGTATTATACCTAAAATTCAAGCCCATATTGCAGGCCAACTGCAAAATTAGCCATAATTTTTGGTGTTTCCAAGAAAATCAAGGCTAAATACGGTCAATGCTTTATTCAGATGCGATTTTCAGAAATATAAACTCCAGAGAGGTACGACGGCTGGGCTTGTCATCGCACAGCGAGGCAATGTCTGGTAATGGCAATGCCGTCCGCGGCGTTTGCCGGAGGCTGCTCTACCGCCGACCGCATTACCTGAGAATGAGAGCGGGCTAAACACCGAGTTGCTGAACGCCGGAGCCGGAGCTTCGCCAATCCTGCTCTTGCTTATCTGCAACTCCGTATTCTTAACGCCCGCTCCATTACCCGTTTCGTTTAGCCGTCGCGCCATTCTTCCGTTGTCAGCACTCCACGATGCGAAAGATTGTGACGGCCTCTGTGCATTACGGCATGCCTCCATTTCCTGATTCCGTCACATACATTCGCCTTTCCGGGAGTGTGGCATTTCAAATTTCATGTAGGTAACACTTCAACTGATTTTAGAAAAAACATTTCCGTATGTCGGTTATTCTGTGTCTCCAAAGAGGCAACTTCGGCTCTATGTTTATTCGGCAATTTCAGCATAATGCAATCATCTATTGGAAAGCATATTCGCTCGTGATGGAATAACGTGCCGGTAACGGGCTATTCTTTTGCCGCCTGTCAGAAAAATCTCCAGCCCTACGGGTAGTAT
>CAJTXU010000027.1 GCA_910584125.1 uncultured Muribaculaceae bacterium
TTTGTATGCCTTAAAAAGTTTTGATGTTGTAAAAAATTAAGATGCGTCAGCCGTGAGGTCGATGCAGTCCTATTTCGAGAAGAAAACGATCCACAGCGGCAATCTCGCCCAGATCTTCGAATATGTCATCAACCATGACAGCGGTCACCAGGGGACTACCGACGGCATGTTGCTATACGCCCGCACGCAGGAGGAGATACAGCCCGACGGCCACGTCAGACTGCGCGACGGCAACATGCTCTACTTCCGGAACCTGGACCTCAACCAGGACTTCAAACACATAAAACGCGACCTCGACCTCTTTGTCGGAAAATTCTGACATTAAGTATACTTGTAGTTATGGATAATAATCTTGACATGCAGACAGAGGAGGCTCTTATGGCTTATCGGGCTTCGGGAGTCGAGGAGCAGGTGGACTATCAAAAGTTCTACCTCTATTCCATTGTGACCAATTCCACCGCAATTGAGGGTTCTACTGTCACTGAAATAGAGAACCAACTTCTTTTCGATGAAGGTATTGCCGCTAAGGGACGTTCGCTCACCGAGCAGATGATGAACGTCGATTTGAAGGACGCTTATCTTTATGCTTTCAGATTAGCCTCTGAAAATCCGACATACACCACACAGCTATTGCGACAGCTGTCTGCCGTCATTATGCGTCGAACCGGAAGCGAATACTCCACTATCGCAGGACATTTCGATTCATCCAAGGGAGAGTTTCGTCTCTGCAACGTCAGTGCCGGCATCGGCGGCAGGAGTTATCTTGCATATAATAAGGTTATGCGCGCAGTGGATGATTTCTGCGGATGGCTCAATGATGAAATTGGCAAAGCTGACAAGACAAATATAGCGGCATGTTATCGTCTTAGCTTTGAAGCTCACTTCAGGCTGGTGACCATTCATCCGTGGGTTGACGGCAATGGTCGAACAACCCGACTGGTGATGAATATGATTCAACGGCAGTTGGGGCTTGTCCCTTCCATCGTCAGAAAAGAGGACAAAGCAGAATACATTCAGTCCTTAGTCGACAGCCGTGAGAATGACGATTCTACAATCGCACAGGATGTTATGCTTCGCCATCATATCGACAATCTCGACCGCCGGGTTTTGCAGTTTCAAGAAAATGACACTGTAAATACTCGATGTGACACTGTAAATAACACTGTAAATATTCGATATGACACTGTAAATGACACTGTAAATACTCGATATGACACTGTAAATGGCACTGTAAGGGGGCTGAAGAAATCTCTTCAGAAAGTCTATTCGGCCATTCTGAACAATCCTGAGATTACACATTCTGAGATAATGGAGACCCTTCATATTTCAGAATCCACAGCTAAACGAGCAACCAGAGACCTCAAGAAACTTGGCTATATTGCGAGGGAAGGTTCTGACAAAACCGGCAGGTGGATAATCCTGAAGACCATCAACTAACATTAGAGTCCGATGTCGCCTCAAATTTTTTTTGTAATTTTGCAGTCCGGGCTGTGTCCCTGACCACTTAAACATATATCGGCTTAATGGAAGACAACCTTCATATCACTCCCGCCCGTCGAGTCTCCGACTACATCCTGGCCGCGATCTGTGTCGCGGCGGGATGCGTCACGACAATGATGCTCATCGACTGCGGAATGCCCGGCTCAGACGAGACCTACCAGACAATATGCGTCCGCGACTATCTCAAGTCTCCGTTGGGTCTGCTCATCTACTGGATCGGCCATTGGTGGACGGAGCTGTTCGGATTCACCGTGCTCAACCTCCGAATACTCACGTCGATAGAGTTCATCCTCGCCTCGGCCGTCACCTCTTGCTGGCTCTATCTCTGGACGCGCGACATACGTCTCTCATCGGCGCTGTTCCTGCTGTCGTGCATCATGCTAAGGGCAGGCGCGCACTATCTCTACAATTGGGATACAGGCACATATCTCTTCGACGCCGTGGCTCTATGCCTGCTGATGTCGGTGTTCTCGAGGCCGACATCGG
This sequence comes from uncultured Muribaculaceae bacterium, assembly GCA_910584125.1. GTDB lineage: Bacteria > Bacteroidota > Bacteroidia > Bacteroidales > Muribaculaceae > Lepagella. The sequence goes on from CAJTXU010000027.1 coordinate 1,987, forward strand.
CGAAGTGCCTGCTTTTAGGCGCCGTCATCGCGCTCATGACGCTTGGCCGCGCCACGTCGGGCATCTTTCTGCCCGTGGCCGCCACGCTGGTCTATATCGTGGTGAGAAAGACCGGAAACCACGGCCACTCAGCCACCGCCGGACTCCGGATGGCGGCCATTATTGTCATCGGCTGGGCGGTCTGCATCCTCACGCTGACCACCGCTATCTGCGGAAGTCCGGCGGCATACCTGGACTCATTCTCGGAGCAGACTGTCGTGACAGGCCATAACCCTGTCAAGGACATACACATGCTGTGGGGGCGCCTCGCCGAAATGACGTTGATGCTGCCAGACAAATGGTTTTTCGGAGTGATGTGCATCGTGTTGGCGGCAGTGCTGCCGGCGGTCACCAGACGGCGCAACAGGATACTCATCCTTCTGCCCTGGCTGATGATATGTCTTCTGACGTCATATTGGCACGCGAGGTCAACACCCACCATATCTTATCGCCTGGGCCTGGACACGCCGCTCGGGCTGGGGCTCCTGCTCGCCGTCCCTGTCTACCGGCTGTATGACCGCCGGGCGAAATTCTCCGGTCTGTGCGGGCTGAGGCTGTGGGCGTGCGGACTCGCGGTGGTATCCTATTCATTCGGTTCGGACGCCTACTTCGAGAGGATGATCACGGCATTCACGCTGCCCGTGATAGTCGGCGTGCTTTGGGACGAAAACAATCAGTGGGTCCACGGATTCACGCGGTCGACGGTGATTGTGTCGATTCTTTCGTTCGGCACCCTGTATTACACGCATTACATGATGATCAGCCGGCACTTCCGCGCCATGGCACCCAGCGATATGCCTGTGGTCGGCGGCCTGAGGGACGCCCAGATGACCGGTATGCTGCAGACCGTCAAGGATATGAACAACGTGGCCCAGCGTCTTGAGCTGGACCGCAAACGGTTCGTATATCTCGGCGAATATAAGAAACTCCAGCTGATATACGGATATGATCCCGGGGTACCCATCCACATGTATCACTACTCGTGGGCCTCCAAACAGGACTGGGACACGTATAAAGGCCGTTACGCCAGCGGAGCCGAATACGTCATTTACGACAGGCGTATATGGTACGAAGACCGGGAGTCGATACTCGCCGACGTCCGAGCTCAAGGCTACACCGACTCGATCACCTACGGCGAGATAGTCGTGCTGCGCAGACCCGAGACCGCGCCCGGCGTGGCACCCGCTGAATAAACGCGCGTTCTCGGTTACGCTCAGCAATACATCCATCCTTAAATCGTTTCTAAAAAACCAATCCCATCTGCAATGAAAGCAAAAACAAACATAGGCATCGCGCTTGTCGCAGCATTCGCCGTGACTCTGGCAATAGGCATCATCCTGCACCTCAAGAACCACGGGACACTCATACAGCCACGCGACGTGCTCAAAGTCATCCACTGGGCATTCGGCTACGCCATGACGCTGCTCCTCATAGTCCACTGGACGCAGTTCCGTAAGATGCTCACGGCCATGAAGAAGAAATTCCGCTGGTTCTACGCCGACACCTGGCTGCTGATTGTCCTCTTCCTCGCCACCCTGCTGACAGGGACCGTAAAACTGCTTACGCCGGTAAAGATTCCGCATCTCGGGCTGTGGCACTACGGTCTGGGGCTGGCTATGGGCGTCACCGCCGTCATCCACCTCATCCGCGGCCTCCCCGCCCTCGCGAAATACCGCCGAAAGAAATGATTGCTGAGAAATACAGTCGGCTGCCGGTGGCGGAGATCGCCGGTGCGGTCAACGAGTCGCTTGCCGCCGTGCCGCGCCTTGTCGTCACGGCGCCCCCCGGCGCCGGAAAGTCGACGCTGCTGCCGCTGACGATGCTCGAGGCCCTGCCAGAGGGCCGTATAATGATGCTTGAGCCCCGGCGGCTCGCGGCACGTCAGGTGGCCTCGCGCATGGCTTCCATGCTCGGCGAAACCGTCGGGCGCACTGTCGGCTACCGCGTCCGCTTCGAGACCCGCGTCTCAGAGGCGACACGCATCGAGGTCATCACCGAGGGAATCCTCGAGCGCATGCTTGTGGACGACCCTACCCTCGACGGGGTAGCGGCCGTCATATTCGATGAGTTCCACGAGCGCAGCATAGCCTCCGACACCGCCCTCGCCCTCACGCTCGAGGCCCAGAACGTCATACGTCCCGACCTGCGCATCGTCATCATGTCGGCAACAATCGACGCCGCCCCGCTCTGCCGCGCCATCGGCGCACGCCACCTTCACAGCGAGGGGCGCATGCACGACGTCGGGATAATATACGGCGACGATTTCAGACCCTCCGAATGCAGCGCGACCGTGGTCCGCGCCGTGAGGCGCGCGTGGCGCGAGCAGAAGGGCGACATACTCGCCTTCCTGCCCGGTCAGGGCGAGATCATGCGCTGCGCCGAACTTCTCGCCGAGTCCCTCGCGGACGCCGACATCCTGCCCCTTTACGGTATGCTGCCGCCGGAGAAACAGCGGCTCGTGCTCGCGCCCGCTCCCTCCGGACGCCGCCGCATTGTGCTCGCCACCCCGATCGCCGAGACATCGCTAACGATCGAGGGCATCGGCACCGTGGTAGACTCCGGGCTATGCCGCACGATGGTGTTCGACCCGTCGAGCGGTCTGAGCCGCCTCGCCACCGTGCCCGTCTCGCTCGACATGGCCACACAGCGCGCCGGACGCGCCGGACGCCTCGGCCCCGGCACGTGCTACCGGCTATGGTCGAAAGCAGCCGAACACCGCATGAAGGAGACCCGCGAACCCGAGATCCTCTCGGCCGACCTCGCGCCGACTGTGCTCGAAATCTCCGCCTGGGGAGAGAGCGACCCGACACGCCTGCCATGGGTCACCCCTCCCCCGCCGGGACATGTGGCGTCCGCCGCCTGGCTGCTGCGCGGCCTCGACGCCGTGGACGGCGACGGCCGCATCACGCCGACAGGCCGGCGACTCGCCTCGCTGCCGTGCCACCCGCGCATCTCGCGAATGCTCACGGCCGCCGGAAGCCCCGCGCTGACATCATTGGGGTGCGACATCGCCGCACTGCTCGAAGAAAAAGACCCGCTCTCGGAAGGCGGCGACGCCGACATCACCACGCGCGTCAACCTGCTGAGACAACATCGCCGGGGCCGCGGCGGCGGACGCTGGCAGCGCATCGCCGACATCGCCGCCCAATACCGCCGGCTCACCGGATGCCGCGCCGACGATTCTCCCGCAGACTCCGAGGAGGCCGGACGGCTGGTCGCCCTCGCCTACCCCGAACGCGTGGCGTCGCGCTGCGAGCATGGACGTTACCGGCTCGCGAGCGGCGAATACGCGTCGCTCGACGAGGCCGACCCACTCACGAAACATCGGCTTATAGCCGTCGCCTCCATATCGTCGCGGATATTCTTGGGCGCGCCTCTCGCCGACAGCGACGCCGCCCGTATGGGCGTGTGGAGCGACAACGTGTCGTGGGACAGCCGCAACGGCCGCGTCACCGCACGACGCGAACTGCGCGTCGGCGCACTCGTGATCGACACGCGACCTATCGACGGCGACAACCGCCAGGCCATTATCGACGCCATCTGCGACGCGGCGCCGAAACACGGTCTCTCGATGTTCGACTTCAACGACGACGTGACACGCATGCAGATACGCGTCGCCACCGTAGCCGACTGGCATCCGGAACTCGGTCTTCCAGCCGTGGACACCGAGACACTGCTCGCCTCGGCGCCCGAATGGCTGCCGCTCTATATCGGGAAGGCCACGACGGCCCAGGAACTGCGCAAGATAGACCTATGCGAGGTGATATGGGGCAGACTCGGATATGAAGGCCAGAACGCGGTGGAACGTCTGGCACCCGCCCACATCCGCCTGCCGGGAGGTCGCAACGCACGCGTGGACTACCGACGCGGGGCAGACGCGCCCGTGGTGCGAGCACGTCTGCAGGACTGCTTCGGACTCCGGCGGACGCCCCGTCTCGACGACGGACGCCGCCCGGTGCTCATGGAACTCCTCTCGCCAGGCTTCAAACCCGTGCAGCTGACGCAAGACATGGAGGGATTCTGGCGGACCACTTATTTCGAAGTGCGAAAGGAACTCCGCCGCCGCTATCCCAAACACGCATGGCCCGAGAACCCCGAATGAGCCGATTCAGTCGCCATCTGCAAGAAGGTCGTCCAGGCCCTCGCGAGGCGGTTGATAGAATTTCAACGTGCGCGACTCCCGATAGGAAGCGAAGCGACTGTCGGAGGTGCGTATCATCCTCCACTGCTTGACTCCATGCACACGCGGGAGACTCCCCAGAATGACGCCGACATACACCGGCGAACATACCGTCACGGCCCGTATCCCATCTTCGAAATCAGTGATCAGCACCAAACGCTCCTTGACGATGCGGTCGGTGGCATGTTCGCCGGGCGCCGAGCGGTGCGAGACCGTGACGTTGCGGCCATGCCTGTGGTTGATGGCGGACATCATCCGGCGGAAAGCCGGACCGTGGGCCGACGTGTCGGGGACGCGCATCCACAGGATGTAGAGATGGATCATCTCGTGGATCACCGTGTCTTCCATCAGCTCGCGCGGATGGTCGAGACGGTTGCTGACAGAAAGCGTTATCGACTCCGGCCGCGTCGAAGGCGTCATGACGCGCGGATGGCGCAGACTGCCCAGCGAACGCACCGACGACGATATCCGCAGACGCACCCTCGGAAGCACACCTCCGAAACATTCCCGGTTGAAACGGTCGAAACTCTCTGAAAGGAATTTGATGTCGGCTCTCATACATCTGATAACGTAAACCCCTGCATAAAAAATATAAAGAGACGCCCGGCGGATAAGAAAACGACATAAGCCATCGACGGAATACGGGGGCGATATGTTAACGAACGTCAATAATTGGCGTGATTATTTTGCAGATTGTGCAAATATGAATAACTTTGCAGAGCGAAATCGCGCGTATAGGCCCGCACACGGCCCTCACGCCACAGCGATTTAAAATTGAGACAACTATTATTCTACATATTCGGTGTCGTGCTGATCGGCATCGCTTATTCACAGAACGCAGTCAGCATTCTCTCCATGCAGGGAGAGTCCGTTCCGGACGACTCTGTCGCCATGACAGAGCCGCCATTGTCGCGTCCCGACACGACCGCCTCCGACACGACCCTCGCCGGCCTCGCCGCCCGAGACACAACCGCCCGAGACACAGGTGGCCGCGACAGCATCAGCCGTATCGACCGCTCGAAGGTAGACATCGAGTCGGCCGTCACATTCTCGGCCGCTGACTCGCTCGTGCTCGTGGGGCTCAACAACGCCCACCTCTATGGCAACGGCACCGTCGAATATCAGGACTTCAAGCTCAACTCGGCCGAGATCCGCATGGACCTCGACAGCAGCACCGTCTACGCCGCCGGCATGACCGACACCGCCGGCAACGTCTCGGGCCAGCCTGTGTTCAAGGACAAGTCGGGCGAATACCAGTCGGAGACGATGAAATACAACTTCAAGAGCGAGCGCGGATACATCACGGGCGTCATCACCGAGCAGGACGAGGGCTTCCTGCAGGGCGGACGCGCCAAGCGGCTCGAAGACGGCAGCTTCTATGTCGAGGACGGCAAATACACCACCTGCGACGACCACGAGCATCCCCACTTCTACTTCCAGCTGACGCGCGCCAAGGTGCGCCCCGACAAGGATGTCGTGACCGGCCCCGGATACATGGTGCTCGCCGACGTGCCCCTCCCTCTGGCCCTGCCGTTCGGCTATTTCCCATTCTCCAAAAAGTATTCGAGCGGCATCATCTTCCCTTCGTTCGGCGAAGACCACAACCAGGGATTCTACCTGCGCGACGGCGGATACTACTTCGCCATCAACGACAACATCGACCTCGCCCTGCGCGGCGAGATCTACACCAAAGGCTCCTGGGGACTCAGCGGCCACGTCAACTACGTGAAGCGCTACCGTTACCGAGGCACGTTCGACGTCTCGTTCCTCAACTCGGTCTACGGCGACAAGGGCGCCCCCGACTATCAGCGCATGCGCAACTTCCAGGTGATATGGAGCCACAGCCAGGACGCGAAGGCCAATCCGGCCCTCAACTTCTCGGCCTCGGTCAACTTCGCCACGACCGGCTATTCGCGCAACGACCTCAACTCGTACTACAACTCGTCGTTCACCGAGAACACGAAGTCGAGCACGGTCAACCTCACCTACCGCCGCCCCGGCTCGAAATGGAGCTTCTCGGCCACGGCCAACATCGCCCAGCGCACGCAGGACTCGACGCTCGCCGTCTCCTTCCCCAACCTGACGGTGACACTGTCGCAGACGGCCCCGTTCAAGCGCCGCCGCCCGGTGGGCGGCGAGAGATGGTATGAGAAGATCAAGCTTTCCTACTCCGGACGCTTCCAGAACTCGCTGACCGCACAGCAGGACGTCTTCCTGCAGAAGAACCTCATCAAGGACTGGCGAAACGGAATGCAGCACTCGCTGCCCGTCTCGGCCACATTCTCGCTCTTCAAATACCTCAACGTCTCCCCCTCGCTGCAGATCAACGACCGCATGTACACCTCCAAGATCAAGCGCCAGTGGGACACCCAGGCCTCGCGCGAGGTGCAGGACACTACCTACGGATTCTACAACATCTTCGACTTCAACGTCTCGATGGGTTTCGACACCAAGATCTACGGATTCTGGAAACCGATGAAGTTCCTGGGCGACAAGGTGCAGATGATCCGCCACGTGCTGACGCCCACCGTGTCGTTCGGCTGGAACCCCGACTTCGGCAACCGCGGCTGGGGCATCTACGACTACTATTATTACACCGACCAGGCGGGCAACACGCAGCGCCGCGACTATTCATATTTCTCGCACGGCATCTTCAACGTCCCCTCGCGCGGCCGCAGCGGCGTGGTGTCGGTCAACCTCGCCAACAACCTCGAGATGAAGGTCAAGAGCGACAAGGACTCCACCGGAGTGAAGAAGATATCGCTCATCGAGAACCTCAGCCTCTCGCAGAGCTACAACTTCGCCGCCGACTCGCTGCGCCTCAGCCCGCTGCAGGCCAACATCATGCTGCGCCTCGTCAAGAACTTCAACCTCAACATCAACTCCACCTGGGACCCCTACGTCTACAAGCTCAACGAGTTCGGCACGCCCGTGCAGGTGAACCGCCTGCGCATCCAGGAGGGCCGTGGGCTCTACCGCCTCTCGTCGGCCGGCACGAGCTTCTCATACACGTTCAACAACGACACCTTCCGCCGCAAGAAGGATGACGAAAGCCAGTCTTCGGCCGGCACCCCACCCGAAGACGACGACTGGGACGACGACACCGAGCACGAGAGCTTCGCCGACATGGCCTCGCGCAAACGCGAGAAGAAAGGCCGCAGCGACTCGGGCGACAAGTCCGACTCCGACGGCTACGCCGCCTGGTCGGTGCCCTGGAGTCTGTCGATAAACTATTCGGTCAACTACGGCTACGGCGAGTTCGACTACGACCGCATGGAGTTCAAAGGGCGCTGGAACCAGAACCTCAGCTTCAACGGCAACATACGCCCCACCAAGAACTGGAACTTCTCGTTCTCGGCCAGCTACGACTTCAACCTCCACAAGCTGGCATACATGAACTGCTCGATAAGCCGCGACCTGCACTGCTTCACGATGACGGCGTCGTTCGTGCCCGTCGGGCCGTACAAGTCATACAACTTCCATATCGCCGTGAAGTCGTCGCTGCTCAAGGACCTGAAGTACGACCAGCGCTCGCACGCCCGCGACGGCGTCAAGTGGTATTGACCCGATTTAACCCGATTCTAATGAAGCCAATCATATCCTTCCTCCGCTCGCTGCGGCGGCACAACGACCGCGTATGGTTCAACGACAACAAGCAGCGCTGGCTCGACGTCAAGGCGCAGGTCGAGCAGCTCACCGCGCGGCTCATAGCCGGCGTCGCCGAGTTCGACCCCGACGCCGCGCGTCTCCAGCCCGCCGACTGCCTCTACCGAATATACCGCGACACGCGCTTCTCGGCCGACAAGACCCCCTACAAGACCCATGTCGGCATCTACATCAACCCTCCCTACGGCAAGAAGAGCCCCCGCTGCGGATATTACCTGCACATCGAGCCCGACAACTGCCTCGTGGCCGCCGGGGCATGGTGCCCCGAAGGCGCCGTTCTCAAAGGCATACGCCAGGACATCTTCGACAACGTCGACGAATACCTCGCGATCCTCGACGCCCCCGAATTCAAGAGATACGTCTCGCGGATGGGCGACAACCTGCTCAAGACCGCACCCAAAGGATTCCCCAAAGACTGGGAGCACATCGACCTGCTGAAACCGCGCGACTTCTCGGCCTTCTGCCCCCTGACCGACGAAGACCTCTCGGCGCCCGACCTCGAGCGCCGCATCCTCGACCGTATGAAAGCACTGAGGCCCCTCAACGACTTCCTCAACTATACGATCGACGAAGTCGCCGGGGAGCCTCGGCGATGATATGAGGCCGCTGCCTACAGTTTGGCCTTTTCGGAGACGAAGGCCGAGCTGTCGGAAGTCTCCACGTTGATGTCGACGCCGCCGTTGTCGCGGCCGTTGATCAGAGCCCTCGGGTCGACGCCGCCATACATTATGTCGTTGAAACGCTGCACCAGATCGTCGCGCGTGACGACGAACTTCTCATAGAGGGCACGGTTGGAAGCGTCGAGCTTCGCCGTGTCGGTGGTCTCCAGCGTCTGGTTCACCAGCGTCGCCTCGGGATATTCCGTTGCGAGGAACTGGATCGAACGGGCCAGGGCGATGCGGTCGTCCGAATGTTTCGAAATCGAATCGGAAGTCCGGTTGAGGGACTCGATCGAATAATCGAGCATAATCTTGTAGTCCTCCTGCGAGAGTTCCTTGCCCTCGGAGATACGCCGTGTGACGTCATCGATCGTGGTCGGCTTGCACGCCGTCGCCAGCAGCGCCAGCGCCGCAAACATCAAGGTCTTAAAAAACTTCATAACCATAGTGTGTTAAGGGTTTGTAGTTGGAATTCGACCGCAAAGTAACATAAAATCGTTGAAAAAATAAAAAAATCGGAATAAAATTTGAAAATATTTGGAAAAGAGCAAATAATGTTCTAATTTTGCGCCGTAGGAGGCAGAGCGTGCCTCCGCGAGAGATTTACTAACCCAATTTACTAACTTTTAATGACTGAATCAAAAGTTCAAACCCCGATCGAGGACTTCGATTGGGACAGCTACGAAAGTGGCGCCGCAGTCGGCGAGAAGAGCCGTGAGGAGCTCATGAACACCTACGACGAATCCCTTAAGACTGCGAAAGAAAACGAAGTGGTGACCGGCATCGTGAAATCGATCAACAAGCGCGAGGTGCGCGTTGATATCGGCATGAAGTCAGACGCCATCATCCCCATCAGCGAATTCCGCTATAACCCCGACCTCAAGGAAGGCGACGAGGTTGAAGTCTATATCGAGACCCTCGAGGACAAGAACGGCCAGCTCCGTCTCAGCCACAAGAAGGCCTGCCAGACCCGCAGCTGGGACCGCGTCAACGAGGCGCTCCAGAACGACGAGGTCATCAACGGCTACGTCAAGAGCCGCACCAAGGGCGGTATGATCGTCGACGTGTTCGGCATCGAGGCGTTCCTGCCCGGCTCGCAGATCGACGTGCGTCCCATCCGCGACTATGACGTCTTCGTCGGCAAGAACATGGAGTTCAAGGTCGTGAAGATCAACCAGGAATACAAGAACGTCGTCGTCAGCCACAAGGCTCTCATCGAGGCCGAGCTCGAGCAGCAGAAGAAGGAGATCATCTCCAAGCTCGAGAAGGGTCAGGTGCTCGAGGGCAAGGTGAAGAACATCACCAACTACGGCGTGTTCGTCGACCTCGGCGGCGTGGACGGTCTCGTACACATCACCGACCTCAGCTGGGGCCGCGTCTCCGACCCGCACGAGGTCGTTGAGCTCGACCAGGACATCAAGGTGGTCATCATCGACTTCGACAACGAGAAGAAGCGCATCGCTCTCGGTATCAAGCAGCTCATGCCCCATCCCTGGGACAACCTCGACCCCAACCTCAAGGTGGGCGACCACATCAAGGGCCGCGTAGTGGTAATGGCCGACTACGGTGCGTTCGTCGAGGTTCAGCCCGGCGTCGAAGGCCTCATCCACGTCAGCGAGATGAGCTGGAGCCAGCACCTCCGCAGCGCGCAGGACTTCCTCAAGGCCGGCGACGAGATCGAGGCCGTGATCCTGACGCTCGACCGCGAGGAGCGCAAGATGAGCCTCGGCCTCAAGCAGCTCAAGCAGGATCCCTGGGAGAACATCGAGGAGAAATACGCCATCGGCAGCCGCCACACCGCCAAGGTGCGTAACTTCACTCACTTCGGCGTGTTCGTCGAGATCGAGGAGGGCGTTGACGGCCTGATCCACATCTCCGACCTCAGCTGGACCAAGAAGATCAAACACCCCAGCGAGTTCACGCAGATCGGCAACGACATCGAGGTGCAGGTGCTCGAGATCGACAAGGGCAACCGTCGTCTCAGCCTCGGCCACAAGCAGCTCGAGGACAATCCCTGGGATGTGTTCGAGACAATCTTCACCGTCGGCTCGATCCATCACGGCAAGGTGACTGAAGTGCTCGACAAGGGCGCCGTCATCAGCCTCGAGCATGGTGTAGAGGGCTTCGCGACGCCCAAGCACCTCGTCAAGGAAGACGGCACTCAGGCCAAGCTCGGCGACGAGCTCGACTTCAAGGTGATTGAGTTCAACAAGGACAACAAGCGCATCATCCTGAGCCACAGCCGTATCGCCGAAGACGCCACCAAGGCCGAGCGCCGCGCCGCCAACGCCGGCCGCCGCGCCGAGAAGCGTCAGCAGCCTGAGACGGTAGCAGCTCCCGCCATCGAGAAGACGACTCTCGGCGACCTCGGAGCCCTGCAGGCCCTCAAGGAGAAGATGCAGAAAGAGGAGAAGAAGGGCTGAGACCCGCTTCATGCAGCCCCACAGGGGCTACATATCACCTCATTATAGATAAAAATGCCCGCGGACACGCTCCGCGGGTATTTTTTTAACTCCAATTGTGGGTAAAATGAAAAGATTTTTGTAATTTTACAAATCAAAACGAATTGACACCTATGCTGGGCCGAATCAGGAGACATATCATAGTCATGGCAATGACGTCGCTGCTCGTCGCGGCGACGGCCCTGCCCCTGCGCGCGGCCGGCAGAGGATGGGAACCGGTCAAAACCGAACGCGCCGACGCCAAGAGCGTGGTGCGCGAGTCCGAGATCGAGATCAAGGCCGCCAGCGGGGTGATAATCATCACCACCAACCACCCCGTCCAGGTCAAGGTGTTCACCATCCTCGGACGCCTGGTGAGCAGCGAGACGGCCCCCGCCGGCAAGTCGCAGCTCGCGCTTCCCGCCCACGGCGTCTATATCGTCAAGGTCGGAGACCTCACGTGCAAGGTCGCCGTCTGACATAGAGAACAACCAACTTAAACCAAATACCGAACAAATGGAAACACCTAATCTTGAATGGGACAAACTGCCTTTCGGATATGTCAAGGCAGACTATAACGTGCGCTGCACGTACAAAGACGGCAAATGGGGCGACATCGTGGTCAGCGACTCCGAATACGTTCCCCTGCACATCGCGGCAAGCTGTCTGCACTACGGCCAGGAATCGTTCGAGGGCCTGAAGGCCTTCCGCGGCGCCGACGGCAAGGTGCGCGTGTTCCGCATGGAGGAGAACGCCAAGCGCTTCATCCGCAGCGCCGAGGGCATCTCGATGCAGCCCATGCCCGTAGAGAAGTTCTGCGAGATGGTCCGCATGGTCGTCAAGCTCAACGAACGCTTCATCCCTCCCTACGAGTCGGGAGCGTCGCTCTACATCCGTCCGCTCGAGATAGGCATCTCGCCCAAGATCGGCGTCAGCCCCGCCGAGGAATACATGGTGATCATGCTCGTCACCCCGGTGGGCCCCTATTTCAAAAACGGCTTCAAGCCCACCAAGGTGTGCCTCTCGCGCGACTATGACCGCGTGGCTCCCAAGGGCACCGGCTCGATCAAGATCGGCGGCAACTACGCCGCATCGCTCAACGCCGGCCAGAAGGCCCACGAGCTCGGATACTCCGTGATGCTCTATCTCGACCCGAAGGAGAAGAAATATCTCGACGAGTGCGGCGCCGCCAACTTCTATGGCGTCAAGGGCAACACATACGTGACTCCCGCCAGCGAGACGATTCTCCCCTCGATTACCAACAAGAGCCTCCGTCAGCTCGCCCGCGACATGGGCATGACCGTCGAGGAGCGCCACATCCCCTATGAGGAGCTCACAGAGTTCGAGGAGGTTGGCACATGCGGCACGGCAGCCGTCTGCACCGCCATCGGCCTGATCGACGACATCGACGAGGGCCGCAAGTTCGAATACGGCATGGAAGACGCCGGCCCCGTCACCACGAAGCTCTACCATAAGCTGCGCGGCATCCAGTATGGCACGGAGCCCGACACGCACGGATGGTGCGAAGTCATTGAATTCGACAAATAAGCGAATGACACAGGTCGAGACAATCATCGACAGATACTACGGAAAGGCAAGCCGGCTGCGCACGATACTCACGGTGCACAGCCGGCTTGTGGCCGACAAGGCCCTTGCCTGCGCGCGGGTGCGCGGCGTGGATGCCGACCTCGCTTTCGTCGAGGAGGCCGCGCTGCTCCACGACATCGGAATCTTCATGTGCGACGCGCCCGACATCTGCTGCACGGGCGCGCTGCCATACATATGCCATGGCATCGAGGGGCGCCGCATCCTCGAGGCCGAGGGGCTGCCGCGCCACGCCCTGGTATGCGAGCGCCATACTGGCGCAGGACTCACCGTCGACGACATCGTGTCGCAGCGTCTGCCCCTCCCCCTGCGCGACATGACGCCCCGCACCGTCGAGGAGCGGCTGATATGCTATGCCGACAAGTTCTACTCAAAGTCGGGCGACATCACGGCCGAAAAACCGCTCGATCGGGTCATAGCCTCCATGGCGCGCCACGGCGACGCCACGCTGGCCCGCTTCATGGCCTTGCACCGCGAGTTCGGCCCGGCGGAATAATACTGACTCGTCCGGATTCTCGAGATTCTCGATTCATCGGGACTAAACGAGACAAATCGAGACAAATCGAGTTTTATCCCGATTTGCCTCGATTTGTCTTGATTAGTTCTGGTTTTTACTTCACGACCACCTTGCGGCCGGAGGTGATGTAGATGCCGGCGGGGAGGCCTTCGAGGGTCTCGGATACCTTGACGCCCTGAAGGTTGTAGACGGGGACTGCGACCTCGCTGTCGGTGGTGATGCCGTCGATGCCTTCGGTGCCACGGGCGGATATCTCGACGTTGGTCTGCGGGGCGGTCACTACAAACTGATAGTTCTCGCCGCCTTCGAGCGCCGTGAGAGTCTCGCCGTTAACCTTCACATCGATGCTCTTGTCGGCCTTCGCGATGTTGATCTGCGTGCCTGCGAAGCAGGAGAGTGTGGCGTCGAGATCAGCCACGTCGCAGATTATGTCGCGGGTAACGTCGGCGGTCACACCCTCGCAGAGCGAGAAAGTCACCGTGCAGTCAACAGGCTCGGCTGCATAGAAGAGCTTCACCACATCGCGGTCGGCCAGAGAAAGCTGATAGGTGGTGCTGCCCGCATACATCGGCGACTGAAGGACATCGTTGACGTATACCTTCCCTACAGTCTCATTCTGAGAATACCAAGACATTCCGAACGGATTGTATCCGTCATAGAAATCCACTATATTGTAACCGGTGGTGAAAGCGCTTCCGATCTGCTCGCGTGTGGCTGTCTCAAACGAGAAATATGTGTCTACGGCCGAACGGTCGTCAATCCATACGACAGCCGACTTATCCATCACGATGGCTTTGGTGACTATGTCGATTACCATCCCGTCAGTGCAGGTGACATAATCGCCGCTGAATGTCTCTCCACCCACCTTGACCGACTCTATATAGCAACCGTTCGCCACGGACCAGGAGAGCAGCGTATTGTTCTCGGGCAACTCGATGACATTCGCGGTGCCTGAAAGCGTGATGACATCGTTATTGTGGCTGTAACCGCGGTAGACAGTAATCTGTTCGGGATCAGTGACATTCAGGGTCACGCTGATTGTGCTGTAGGGATGAGCCTCCACATAAACCTGCATGTCTTCGACAATGCCGTTGATGGTATAGTCGTAACCGCCTGTCCAGCCTTGTGACACGCCATTAATCTGGAGTCCCGTGATATTGTAGGCTGAGTTAGGCGTGAGTGTCAGCGACTGTCCTGCCATCATGCTGACAGTGGCGCCGTCGAACTCAGCATAATTCACACCGTCGACAGCTACCCTTGAAATGGCACCCATTCCCTCCTCGCTGTAGGAGAATGCGACAGTGACAGGGGCTTCGGGAATCTTGGCTGTGATGTCCACATTGCAACCCTGCGTCAGGGGAACATTGAACGTGCCTCCCTGCGACGGCACATCTACACCGTCGAGCGTCACTCTATAAAGGGGTTTCTGATAATCGGACGACGAAAGCATAAGTGTAGTCTCGACCTCCGGATCAAATCTGACCGTATTATTCCCCTCTTGAAGTGTCAGAGTCGTGTATGTCCCTGACAACACCGCATTCACCCGGGAGGGATCGTCGACCGAGACCGAACAGGAAGCCGTACGGGCTTCGTCGAGATTCTTGACCGAGATATTGTAGACCTGGCCCTCGTCTGTAGGATAAATCGACTTATACCAGACCCCGCTGTAGATTGACTCCGGGGTGCCCGAGGCATTCGTTACACCTGTAATCACATAAGGCTGTATACCGCTGAACGAAAGATAGTCATATTCGTTTAGGTTGAGAGTCGTATTGCCTGCCGCGAGTGTTGTCGCGGTTCCATTGGAACTCATGGACACAGCGTCAGGATAGTCCACATGGAACGTAACGTTGACGGCAGCCGCCGACATGGAGCCGGCAAGCAGGAGCGACATAGCCGCCAGTTTGTTGAGATGTTTCATATGATGTTTCATGAATTATGTCCACGTGGCCGGAATGACCGGCCACGTGGACCTTGTATTGATTTTCTTATTTCACGAGAATCTTTCGGCCGCCGGCCACATAGACTCCGGGGGCGAGATTTGCGGTCACTTCATCCCGACGACCCTTGCCGACAAACACTCCGTCGATGGTGTAGACCTCTATCTCGGCGTCGGCGTCAGAGGTTATGCCGTCGATCGAGCCGAGTCTGACTTCGATGAGATTGGTGTTGAGAACAAGGTTGGGGAACGTGGAGTTGGTCATTACACAGAGCACTTCTCCGGCTGGCTGCACGATGAATGTCGTGACTCCGTTGTCGATTGTATAATCCTTACCCTCTTCAAGCAGGGTGCCTTCAAGCTGCTGTGTGTCGGGATTGTACTCGGGCACACCGACATACCATGCATATCCGGTCGTGTTGCCACCTATCACGGCCTGTGCCGACAGGTCGACCTGGCCGTTGACGCAGTCAGCGTCCATAGGAGTCTGCTTGCCGTAATAGTAGACGGAAAGAGCCGGATAGTCAGACTGCAGGGGAAGAGTCGCGAACGTAAACATGTTGCCCACGAGCGACAGTGCATAGAGAGTGTTCTTCACCGGCTCGATGTCTATATGGTCAAGACGGTTCGAGGGCAACAGGAGCTGTCCGAGCGACGGGGCGTTGGTGAAGGTCACATTCTCGATGAGATTGCCGTCAGCAAAAATGCTCCACACGTTATCGCTGTTGACATTGAGTTCGGTAAGCTTGTTTTTCGAGAGGGCGATATATCCGACATTGGGGACATCGGCGAAATCAAACGATTCAAGCAGGTTTTCGGCGAGATTCAATGTCGCGAGGTTGGGATAATCCGCTCCATAGGGGAAAGAGGTGAAACGGTTGCCTTCAAGATTGAGTTCGCCCAGACCGGGGCATACAGGCATCGTGAGCTGTGTCTCATCGAGACCGGTACCGCTGAGGCTTATAGCATAGGCACCCTTCAATGGCGACAGGTCGACATCGTCGAGGGTAATGTTGTAGATAGAGAATACGTTTATGGCAGACACGGTCTCTGCATCTACGGCATAAATCTTTACGTCAGCACCCGGATAGATCGATTCGACAGGATACTCGATATAAGATGTGTTCACATCGTATCCCACGAGTTCGGAGCCGTCGCCCTTCCAGTCGATATAGACCTGCGTGGGCTCTGTAGCCGCAAAAATGATGCTTGGTTGCCTGTCGGTCAATCCGACAGTCTTGAACGAGGCTACCAGCTGAGTGGGACGTCCGGTCACGACGGTCTCTGTCGTGCGGAGCACATCATCGCCTGTCATAGCCGGGAAAGAGGCATTCAGAAGTTCACAGTAAACACTGCCGAGATCCGCATCAAGGAAAGAAGTCAGGCCGGCGTTCTCGGTATAATCGGTGCCCTTGACAAGAACCGTACCGTCAGTTTTCTTCCATACGAATTCGGTAGGATTGCCACCGGCCTCGACTGCATACCGCGAAAGATTGACAGTAGGAGCCTCGGCGGCTATGACGAT
This sequence comes from uncultured Muribaculaceae bacterium, assembly GCA_910584125.1. Classification (GTDB taxonomy): domain Bacteria; phylum Bacteroidota; class Bacteroidia; order Bacteroidales; family Muribaculaceae; genus Lepagella. The sequence goes on from CAJTXU010000027.1 coordinate 18,558, forward strand.
CTGTTTCTGCGGTGCGTATACGTAATTGGCTCCCATCTCAGAGGGAAGCGGCATCGTGCCGTAGCTCAGATTGTTGTCCGACACATTGAAATTCTCAACCACATTGGTCGGGCACGAGGCAACCGATGTCAGGCTGTTGCGGCTGAGGTCAATGTCGGTAGCCGAAAGCATATATGCCAGGTCTATGGAGGTGAGCAGGTTGCCAGAGAGATCGAGTTCCTTAAGGCTATCATAGTCCTTGAGTTCTATCTCGGTCAACTGATTGTCCGAAAGGTCGAGAGATACCGTGGCGCGTGTCGCGATATTGTGGAAAGAGGAAATTCTGTTGCGTGCGGCGCGTATGTCGGCAAGCACGTTCTTCTCATAATCGCCATAGATGCCCTGGAGGTCAAGCGACGTGAGATTGTTGCCCGAGATATCGAGCGACGCAAGACATCGGTTGTAACGCAGATCCACATCATAAAGGCCACAATCGGTGAGCGAAAGCTCCACAAGTTCGGTGGCTGCGGTAAGGTCTATTGCCGCCAGAGGCATCCCGTCGATGTAAAGAGAGGTCATGACTTCGTTCTCGGGGATATACACAGCCACCTGGCCGACAGGCACACCCTTTACTACAGGCACTTCGGGGCATCCGAGAGCGACGTTGGTCTCGAATTCCTTCAGCACGCCATCGCCGAAATCAACGAAAAATGTCTTCGGAGTCTGCTGCGAGGCACCCTGCATTCCGACAGAGAATGACATCTCGCCCGAGCCGGCCGATGTAAACGTAAGAATACGCGAAGGCTTGCCGAACTCCGAGGCAGTCTTGACCATGAACGGAGTGGTGACAAGAGTGTATTCGTAAAGAAGGTTGTTTGAGAACTCGACATAGACCGAGTCAGCCATAGCCTGCGGGAAAGTCACCTTGCCGTCGGCATAAGTATAGAACGACTCGTCGAGCACTTCGGCCTCACCCGAATAGTTCATCTTCCACACGCGCGCTATGGTCTGCGTGCCGTTGCGTAGCACTCGGGAGGCAAGATCTATCGTTGAACCCTCCTGTATCGACTTCGCAACAGGCATGGCGTTCTGCTTGTAGAAATACTCAACCCATGACTCGCGCGGGGACGGCAGAGTGGCGAAGTCCATATCATTGAACATGATATTGACCGAGTTGAGAGCAGTGTTGGCCGACAGGTCGATAGATGTCAGACCGTTACGCTTTGCCAACAGAGCGGTCAGCGCAGTGTTGGCCGACAGGTCGACCGTCCCGAGATAATTGCCGCTTATGTCAAGCCGCTGCAACATCGGATTGTGAGACAGGTCGAGACTCTCAAGACGATATCCGGTATTGACCGAACCGGACTCATGCCCGGCAAAGAAATACAACAGACGCGGATTGTGACTTATGTCTATCGACGTGATCCGCGATTCCGAAATGTTGAGGCTCTGAAGAAGAGGATTCTGCGACAGATCAAGCGAGGAACACGGAGTAAGTTCTACTGAAAGTGACTGCAGATTGGGACACCCGGTAGGGTCTACATTGTACAGATCCATATTGTGATAGCCGTCGAATGCCACAAGAGATGGATAGTCACTCAGATTGAAACTCTGGTCGAGATGGTCGATGATATCTATCTCAAGAATCTGGAGGTCGTTCTTGGGCGCTCCGACCTTGAGAGGCGTCTCGGCCGTGAATGGATTGTCACTGAGATAGATCGCCTGAAGCCGGGTGAACGGAGTCAGGTCAAGTTCGCGCAACGCGTTGTGCTTGAGCTGAAGAATCTGGAGGTTAGTCACCTCCGGCATGTCGACCGAAGTGATGTACATGCCCTCGGCCACTATCACATCGATATTGGCCGGATCGCCATAGATCTTCACCTCTCCCGACTGAGGGACCTTGATCTGAATCCAGGAACCGGTGAAATCGGCCGACGACGGGTCAAACCCTGCGGACACGAACGATATTTTACGCTCGCCCGACGCGTCCACAACCGTGTACTCGGCTTCGTTGACTGTTCCAAGCAGGAAAGAACTCAGATTACCCTCCCCAATCTCGGTGAATGCCGAGGAGTGGAACGTAATGGCAGGCTCGCCCGTAGGAACGGCAAATGCGGTCGATGCCATCAGACATCCCGCCACCATTGAAAGATACCTTTTTTTCATACGGTAAGAATTAACACTAAAATATATAATATCTACTTTTCATTACATGGTTCAAATGCGATGATTTAAACAGAAAGATCTATGATTGATTTATGATGCGTTATGGTTTCGAAGGCAAAGTTACAAAAATTATTCATTGTTTTTACATTATAAATTTTAAATTAACACATTTTAACACATTAGCACATCACTCCGGCGACGCAAACGGGGCGTGTCGGTCCAAAGACCTGACACGCCCCGCATTACTTCTTACTTATGACTTGTTACCTGACTGCCCGTATTACTTATTGCTTCTCACTTATCTTGTTTACATTTCGGTTTCTCCGTAGCCGGAGGTGTCCATGGGCTCGATGTCGTTGTTGCGGTCGCGCTTGCCCTTCATGTTGCCGAACGAGTATTTGATCGTGAGGCGCAGCTGACGGCCGCCGCGCCAGCGCTCGTTGTGCTGCTCGTAGCCGGGTCCGTAGGTGGTGTTCTTGAAGCGGCGCGAATCGAAGAGGTCACGGCAGTTGAGCGAGAACGACCAGTTGCCCAGCGTCTTGCGCAGACCGAGGTCGACGCTCCAGCCTCCCTGATGCGAGCCCTGGGCCTCCTTGTGGGCCGACGAGTAACGGCCGGTGGCCTGGAAAGCGAGCTGCCAGGGCAACTTGACGTTGGCCATGACGCGGGCGTCCCAGGCGAATGAGTTCTGGCTCCTGTTCGAGAGCTCGATGTCCTTGCCCGTCACCGAATGCATCGTGTGGTTCCACGCCGAGATATGGTTGTTGTAGAGATTGACCGTGGTGGTGAGATCGAGCCAGTTGGCGAACAGCTGGTTTTTCGACACGATCTCGACGCCTGAGTTGACGCGGCTCGAGACGTTGGCCCAGGTGGTGTACATCACGTCACCGTCGAGATAGCTCAGGCGGTTCATCACGTCCGATGCCTGCCGCAGGTAGGCTGAGACGGAGATCATATGATATGTCCAGCTCTTGAGATAATTGAGTTCGAACGAGTTGGAGAACTCTGGCTGCAGCGCCGGGTTACCGTAAGAAACGGCCGTCGGGTCGGAGATGTCGCGGAACGAGTTGAGCTGTCCGCCCCACGGGCGCCGGATGCGGCGCGTGTAGTTGAGCTGCAGCTCGTTGTCGTGCGGCAGAGCATAGGAGAGATAGACCGACGGGAAGAGGGCGAACTTGTTGATCTTGTATTCGGGGGCGTCGGCCTCGGTCTGGCCATATTCGAGCGAGCGTGCACGGACCTGCCATGACTCCGAGCGCAGTCCGCCGGAGTAGCTGAAGTTGCCCACCTTGCCGCCAAGCGTGAAGTAGAGCGCCGAGATATTGTTGGTGTATATGAACCGGTTGTAGAGGTTCTCGGCCAGCGTCATATCGTCGGCCGAGGTGCCGCGCCAGGTGGTGTTGGGAGTGTTCTCATGCGAATACGTGCCGTTGAACCCCGCTTCGAGTTTGAGATACTGGCTGAACGTGTTGGTATAATCGAGCTTTGCCTCCCAGGTGTTGACGTTCAGGGGCATCTCTTGCTCGCGATAGGCAGCCTCATGCACGTCGTCGGGCCAGATCTCGTCCTCAAGATAGGAATTCCACTGCGGGCCACCCCAATGGTTGTAGCCTATGTTGGCGTCGATCGATTGTGTGTCGGAAAACCGATGGGTATATCCGAACTCGCCGTGTGCCCCGCGGTTATCTCCTCGGTTGCGCGACAGCTGGAGGTCCGAAAGCCAGTTTCCCGGCACATTCGATGAAAAATCAGTGTCGGTGTGTCCCCAACGGTGGCCGAACATCCCGAAGCCATTGAGATAGAAATCGTCATTGTCCGTGAGATGATAGGTCGCGCCGAGCCGGAAGAAGACATTGTTGCCGTGTTTACGCGAGCGGCCGTCGGAATATGTGTATGTACCATCCTCGAAATCACGGCGCATCAGGCTGCCGCCTTTGTTGTGACGCATACGGAAACCTACGCTCGCATATGTGTCCCACTTCGATGTGTTGTAGTTGATATTGACCGATGCGTTGCCTCCTCCGCGCGAGTTGGCCGACAGTTCGGCGCTCCCGAAGTAGCCGCCGCGACGGTCTTTCTTGAGGATAATGTTGATGATGCCGGCCGTGCCTTCGGGGCTATATTTGGCCGAGGGGTTGGTGATCACCTCGATGCGGTCGATGCTCTCGCCGGGAATCTGCTCGAGAATCTGGGCGCGGTTGTCGGCCGTGAGACCGGAATCCTTACCGTTGATCCACACCGTCACCGACGAATTGCCGCGCAGCGACACCTCGCCGTCCTGATCAACCTCGACCGAGGGAATCGACTCGAGAAGCTCGCTGGCCGACTGGCCGGCCGACGCGATGTTGGCGTCGACCTGGAAGACCTTCTTGTCGAGTTCGAAGCGCATCTGGCTGCGCACACCCTCGACCACCACCTCCTTGAGCACCTTGGAGTCGTCGGCGAGTTTCACGACGCCCAGGTCGACGTCGGCTCCCGTTATGCTCACCGGGCGCTCCTGATTGACGCTGCCGACATTCATGATGCGCACCACATACGACCCGTCGGGCAGCGACTTGAGTGTGAAACTGCCGTCTTCGGCCGTCGAGGCACTGAGGTTCAGAGGTTTCCCCGACTTGGCGTCGGCCACCTGCACTGTGACGAAATCCATCGGTTCGCCGGTTTCCTTATTTACGACGCGTCCCGACACCGACCCTTTTGCCCAGGTCAGCGCCGGAACGAGAAGAATTGCTCCTGCTATAAGGTAATTTCTAATTTCCATGACTTGTCTAATACCATAGTATAGACACCCCCATGGCGTCATGGATTAATCATTAACATATTTTAGCGTCACGCGCGCGGGGCGCGTCACATGCGCTCGGGCATCTCTATGCCGAGCAGCGACATGGCCGAGCGGAGGGTGCGGGCCACTGTCCAGGAGATGAGCAGACGCAGACCGCGCACGGCGGCGTCCTCCTCGCGCAGGATGCTGTAGTCGTGATAGAACTGGTTGTATTCCTTGGCCAGGTCGTAGGCGTAGTTGGCCACAATCGCCGGCGAGAAGTTGCGTCCGGCCTCGGCCACGACGTTGCGGAAGTCGTCGATCTTGCGAATCAGCACCGCCTCCTTCTCGTTGGGCACGGCGTCGGGCGTTGCGGCCGGGTCGAAGCCTTCGGCCTTGCGGAGCACCGAGCGGATGCGTGCGTAGGTGTACTGGATGAAGGGGCCGGTGTTGCCGTTGAAGTCTATCGACTCGCGCGGGTTGAAGAGCATGTTCTTGCGCGGGTCGACCTTGAGAAGGAAATACTTCAGGGCGCCGAGTCCCACCATGCGGGCCACGTCGGCGGCCTCCTCGGGCGTCATGTCCTTGAAGCGGTCGGCGGCCATCTCTGCGGCCGACGAGACCATCGTGTCGATAAGGTCGTCGGCGTCGACCACCGTGCCTTCGCGCGACTTCATCTTGCCCTCGGGCAGCTCGACCATGCCGTATGAGAAATGCGTCAGGTCCTTGCCCCATTTGAATCCGAGACGGTCGAGCAGCAGCGAGAGCACCTGGAAGTGGTAGTTCTGCTCGTTGCCCACGACGTAGATCATGTGGTCGATCGGATAGTCCTGATAACGGAGCTTGGCGGTGCCTATGTCCTGAGTCATGTAGACCGACGTGCCGTCGGCGCGGAGCAGCAGCTTGTGGTCGAGGCCCTCGGCGGTGAGGTCGGCCCAGACGGAGCCATCCTCGCGGCGGTACATCTTGCCCTCCTCGAGGCCCTTGAGCACGAGCTCCTTGCCTTCGAGATAGGTGTCGGACTCATAATATATCTTGTCGAACGACACGCCCATGCGGCGGTAGGTCTCGTCGAAACCGGCGTACACCCATGAGTTCATTGTCTTCCAGAGCTCGCGCACCTCTTCGTCGCCCTGCTCCCACTTGCGGAGCATCTCGCGGGCCTCGGCCATGAGAGGCGACTGCTCCTTGGCCTCGTCCTCGGAGAGACCGCGTGTCTCCATCAGCTCCTTGACCTCCTCCTTGAAGTGCCGGTCGAAGGCCACATAGAAGTCGCCGATGAGGTGGTCGCCCTTCTTGCCGGTGGATTCGGGCGTGGCACCGTTGCCCCACTTCTTCCAGGCGAGCATCGACTTGCAGATGTGGATGCCGCGGTCGTTGACGATGTTGGTCTTGACCACTTTATGGCCGTTGGCGGCCAGGATGCACGCCAGCGAATAGCCGAGCAGGTTGTTGCGCACGTGCCCGAGGTGGAGGGGCTTGTTGGTGTTGGGCGACGAATACTCCACCATCACCAGGTCGGACGATTCGTCGGCCTTGCGGATGCCGAAGCTGTCGTCGGCGGCTATCTCGTGCAGCAGACCGAGCCAATAGCGGCGGTCGATGCTGAGGTTGAGGAAGCCCTTGACGGCGTTGAACTTCTCGACGGCGGGCACATTGGCCGTCATCCACGCGCCGATTTCCTCGGCGGTGGCCTGCGGATTCTTCCGCGAGAGCTTGAGCACCGGGAAGACGACCACCGTGAGGTCGCCCTCGAATTCCTTCTTGGTAGCCGACGGAGCGAGCGTCGCGGGGTCGGCTTCGGCGCCATATAGGGCCTTGACGGCGTCGGCCGCGCCCCTGGCTATGATGTTTTCTATTGCCATTCCGTATTATGCTGTTGTTTCAGAATGCAAAATTAGCAAAAAAAAAGCGTCGGCGCAAATGCACGCGACGCTTGATGGACTCAGATGGTCTATTTACTTTCCGAGATTATCGGCGGGTTTGAATTTCACGACCTTGCGGGCAGCGATCGTGATCTTCTCCTTGGTCTGGGGATTGATGCCCGTGCGCTCGGGTTTCTCGACGATGGAGAACGTGCCGAAGCCGATGAGCTGAACCTTGTCGTCGTTGGCGAGCGCCTGCTCGATTGATTCGAGTGTAGCGTCGAGAGCCTTCTTGGCGTCTACCTTGTTGAGCTGTGCCTTTGCGGCGATCTCGTTTACTAAATCTGTCTTGTTCATAACTGGAAATTTTATGTGTTTATCATTTGGTTTCAATCGGGAAGACCTGCCCCGTGGGGCTGCCGGCCTGCGGAAGATTGCAAATAATGCACAAATATAGCACATTTCAATGATTTAACAAACTAAAACGGGATTTTTTATAAAAAAAGTTAAATTTCATTCATTTTTCGCCATGAAAGGTATTAGGTATTAGGTCTTGGGCTCAGATATTTGCTGAAGATGCCTGGGACACTGATTATTTAAAATTAAAAGGTAAACTCTAAGCTTTGGACTCAAGACCTTGGACCAACCATTACCGGTCTTATAGCAATCCGGCGATTTTTCACGTTATATATGAAAACGCATTTCAGACAATGAACTTTTCAAACACATGGCGGGGCATCCCGCCCGTGACCAAAAACATCATCATAATCAACGTGGCCATATGGCTCGTCGGCATGATTATCCCGAGTTTCGGCCGGGTGCTCTACGACAAGCTCGGCCTGCACATGTTCGGGGCCGACCTGTTCAACCCCATCCAGCTTGTGACCTACATGTTCCTGCACGATGAGAGCAACGTGCTCCACATTCTCTTCAACATGTTCACGCTGTGGATGTTCGGACGCATCCTCGAACAGGTCTGGGGCTCGAAGCGCTTCTTCATGTTCTATATGGTGTGCGGCATCGGCGCGGCCCTCGTGCAGGAAGCTGTGTGGATGCTCACATGGCAGGCCGACTATATCTCCGAGCTCGCACGCATCAACGGCCTCACCGTGGACCACACGCGCGCCCTTCTCGACAAGGCGCTGGCGGCCGGCGACCACGACCTGCTCTCCGGAATGGCGCAATACAAATCGAGCTTCCTGACCGTCGGCGCCTCGGGCGCGATCTTCGGCCTGCTGCTCGGTTTCGCGATGACGTTCCCCAACATGCCGCTCTATCTCTTCTTCATCCCGGTGCCGATCAAGGCCAAATACATGGTGATCGGCTATGCCGTGCTCGAGTTCTTCCTCGGAGTCAGCGGCGGCGGAACGATAGCGCACTTCGCGCACTTGGGCGGCATGCTGTTCGGCCTCGTGATATTGCTGTATTGGAAAAAGAAAGGAATGCTCCACGGCAATGGGTTTTATTGAAAGATTCCGCACGCTGTGCGGCGGCAGCCGTGCCCTGGCATGGCTCCTGACGGTCACGGCCGGCAGCGCCCTGCCGCTATGGATTGTCGGACTGGCCGCGAGACTGACCGGACACGTCGGCGACGGCCCCGGCCTCTGGCTCGGAGTGCCGTCAGACATCACGCTGCTGACCAGCCGCCCCTGGACGCTGCTGACCTATATGCTCGTGCACACCAACCCGCTGCACCTGCTGTTCAACCTACTGTGGCTCTACTGGTTCGGCCGTATGCTCGCCGACGTGGCCTCCGACCGCCAGATGCTCTGGATCTTCGTCGGCTCGGGCGTGGCCGGAGGCGTGTTATACTCCGTCTCGTCGGCTTTCGGCGGTTACACGGGGGCCTATCTGGCAGGAGACTCGGCCGCGGTGCTCGGCGTCATGGCCGCCACGGCCCTGCTGATGCCCTCGCGGCGGATCGGGCTCTTCCTCATCGGCGAGGTCAAACTGAAATGGGTGGCGCTTGCTTGCATCCTGCTGACGCTGCTCGGCTCCGGCGGCGGCGTCGCCCCCCAGGCCGCGCATATCGGAGGCGCGCTGGCCGGCGGCGTCTGGGCTCTTGTCCGCAAGGGATACATACGCCTGCCGCAGACGCGTACTCGCCGCAACCGGGGCCGGAAGGTCAACGCAAAGGCCACGATCCGGGCCATCAACCGCAGCATCAGCGACTCCGAACGTCTCGACCAACTGCTCGACAAGATCCGCGTCTCTGGATACGAATCGCTGTCGGCACGAGAAAAGGCCGAACTAAACCACATCTCATCGCATATAGAAGATTGAGGGGCTCATCAGATTCCACGGCCCCTTGACGGACTAATTTCACACACAGGTATCATATCATGTTCATCCCACTTGTAAAACCGATTCTGCGCACGGCGGCGCTGATCCTGTCGATCATCGTCTATGCGCTGACGATACTGGCGGCCTACGGCGGCCGCTTCGACACCGACTACTTCACGTTCCCGGCCGTGATGACACTCGCGCTACCATGGCTCGCGATTGCCTCGCTGGTGATCACCGTGGCATGGTTCTGCTTCGGCCGCATCTTCGCCGGAGGCCTCGGCGTGCTGGCCATCATCGCCTCCTGGGGACCCGTCACGACGGCGTGCCCGCTGGCCTCGTCGAGCAAGCCCACGCCCGGCGCCCAGACATTCAGCCTGATGACCTACAACATACTGCACGGCCGCGACCTCGAGGGCAAGAGCGAGGGACTCGGCTACAACCGCACCTTCGACTACATCATACACAGCGGCATAGACATCGTGTGCCTACAGGAGATCCGCGGCTTCGACCCTAAGGAGATCGACAGGCTCTCGCAGACGCAGATCGATACGCTGCGCCAGATCTACCCCTACATCGTGGGCGACCCGTCGCTCGACATGAAGGTCCTGTCGAAATATCCCGTGACGTTCGAAAAGGGATACAACTACATCGACGGCTCGTTCGACCCGAAACGCTACACATTCTACAAGCTCAACATCAACGGCCATCGTCTGACGCTGATCAACGTGCATCTCATGTCGTTCATGCTCTCGAAAAAAGACACGGGCGTGCTGACCGGCATCCGCTCGGTCAACGACGCCCGCAACAGCATCAGCATGCTCAAGGGCGGCATACGCGAGAAGCTCGACAAGGGCTTCAAGAAGCGCAAGGATGATGTCGAGATCCTGCGCCGCACCATCGACCGCATCAAGGGTCCGATGATCATCTGCGGTGATTTCAACGACGTCCCCGAGTCGTACGCCTACCGGTTGCTCAAGGGCGAGGACATGAAGGACGCATACGTCGAGACAGGCTTCGGACCGCTCGTGACCTACAACCGCCACGCCTTCTGGTTCCATCTCGACCAGATATTCTATCGCAACGGACTCAAGGCCCTTGATGTCCGCAAGGGCAAGACCCGCGTCAGCGACCACTACCCCGTGATCGCCGAATTCGAATTCACCGACCCCTCCGCCGACTGACACCTACGTATTTTCATCGATTTTTGGCTCCGATATGAAAATAATTCGCTATATTTGCGCTGAAAAACCGACCAAACCACAACCAACCGTAATATGAGGAAACTAACCCTACTGGCGGCCGGAGCAATGCTCCTCGCCTCCCAAACACCGACAGTCATGGCAGAAAGACAGAATCCCTTCCTTCAGCCCTACGACACGAAGTATGAAATCGCGCCGTTCGACAAGATCGAGACCTCCGACTTTATCCCGGCCATAAAGGCCGGCATCGCCGAGCAGGACGAGGCAATCTTCAACATAATCCGCAACCGCGCGACTCCCGACTTCGACAACACGATCCTTCCGCTCGAGAACCTCTCCCCCATCCTGGAGCGCGTCAGCGGCGTGTTCTACCACTACATGGAGGCGATGTCGACCCCGGAGTTCGCGGCCATGGCCGACGAGGCCATACCCATGCTCAACGACGCCAACAACAAGCTGATGCTCAACGACCAGCTCTTCCAGCGCATCAAGAGCGTCTATGACATGCGCGACAAGATGGGCCTCGACCCCGTGCAGAAACGCCTCGTCGAGAAGTATTACCGCCAGTTTGCCGAGCAGGGCGCCGCTCTGCCGGCCGACAAGAAGGAGCAGCTCGTCAAGATCAACGACGAACTCTCGAGACTATACATCCAGTTCAACCGCAACCTGCTGAACGCCACCAACCAGTTTGCCGTGATAGTCTACGACCGCGACGAACTGTCCGGCCTGCCCCAGTCGTCGGTGGCCCAGGCCGCCGAGGAGGCCGCGGCCCGTGGCCTCACCGACTCATGGGTGTTCACGCTCCATGCTCCGAGCCGCCTGCCCGTGCTGCAGTATGCTGACTCACGCGGCCTGCGCAAGGCCGTGTATGAAGGTTACACCAACCTCGCCTCGTTCGGCGACAACTCCAACCTCCCCGTCATCTCGAAGATTGTCAAACTCCGCGACGAGAAGGCGAAACTCATGGGCTTCGACAACTTCGCCCAGATGATGACGTCGCGCGTCATGGCCAAGACCCCCGAGGCGGCCACCCAGCTGCTGATGCAGGTGTTCGAACCCGCCGTGAAGCGCAGCCACGAGGAGGTGGCCGACATGCAGGCATATGTCGACGCCAACGGCGGAGGCTTCAAGATCGCTCCATACGACTACTATTATTACGCCGACAAGGTCAAGAAGCAGAAATTCGACCTCGACGACGCCGCCATCCGTCCTTATTTCAAGCTCGAGAACGTGATGAAAGGCATGTTCGACGCCACCGAGAAACTCTACGGCGTGAAGTTCGTGCCGATGCCCGACGCCCCGAAGTATATCGAGGACATGGAGGTTTACGACGTCGTTGACTCGAAGACCGGCGAGCATGTGGCCGTATGGATGTGCGACTACTATCCCCGCGACAGCAAGCGCCAGGGTGCCTGGATGGAACAGATGCAGAGCGCCGGCCTCTACGGCGACGGTACTACGAAGCGCCCCATCGTCTACAACGTCGGCAACTTCACCAAACCTACCGCCGACACGCCGTCGCTGCTCACCATCGACGAGGTCGAGACGATGTTCCATGAGTTCGGCCACGCCCTGCAGGGCATGCTCTCTCGCGCTCCCTACAAGTCGCTGGCCGGAACGAACGTCGACCGCGACTATGTGGAGATGTGCTCGCAGATCAACGAGCACTGGGCGTTCGAGCCCGAGGTTCTCAAGACGTACGCGCGCCATTACAAGACGGGAGAGACAATTCCCGACGACCTCGTCAAGAAGATCAGCGACGCAGGCAAGTTCAACCAGGGCTTTATGACAACAGAGCTCGCCGGAGCCGCACTGCTCGACATGATGTATGGCCAGACTCCCGAAGTCAGCGACGTGAAGGCCTTCGAGGCCGGAGTCGCCAAGAAGATCGGCATGCCCGACGAGATTACGTTCCGTTACCGCTCGCCCTATTTCAAGCATATCTTCGGCGACGACGGCTACGCGTCGGGTTACTACACATATCTCTGGGCGCAGGTGCTCGAGGCAGACGCATGGGAGCTCTTCAAGCAGAAAGGCATCTTCGACAAGAAGACAGCCGCAAGCTTCAAGAAGAACATCCTGGAAGCCGGCGACACCGAGGACGCTATGGTGCTCTTCGAGCGCTTCCGTGGCCACCAGCCTGACGCGGCGGCCCTGCTGCGCCTCCGCGGCTTCGAAAAATAACAAACTTCGAAGCAAAAAGGAAGAAGTAATAAGTAAGAAGTAATAAGTAATAAGTAATAAGTAATAAGTTGGCTCCGCAGTCGAAACGACCGGAGCCAACTTTTTTATTGACCTTTATGACCTTTATGACCTTTATGACCTTAAAGATCTTAGAGTCCTTAATGACCTTAGAGACATTAATGACCTTAATGACCTTAACGACCTTAACGACCTTAATGACCTTAATGACCTTAACGACCTTAAAAAAGAAAAAAGTTGAACGGGCCGAATGCTTGCGCATTTGGCCCGTTTAGAAGACTTTCGACTCACGTCGGCATCTTTCTGGTTTCGATTAAGGTCAATAATAATAATCAATTACCCTGTTGTTTGCATTTCTTCGTTCTTCCGTTTTTCCGGTATTAGACTTAAAGCTTTCGGTATTAAGGTTTGCTGATTTTGTTTAACTAAAATTCTACCAAGGTCAGTATGACTGCTATTTGGTGATGCAAAATTACAACAACCCCCCGTTTTTTCAAAATAATTTAAAATGTTATAAAACATATTTTCAACATTTCAGTTTTAAAGTTAGGGGGATTCGGCATATATGCCCCAAGACTCCGGAGCATGTCCGGTTGGGTGAGCGGCTGCATTGCAGCCGGTTTTCCGAATGCGTTCTTCACCGCAGCCTCTGCTAAAGTTCCTACTATGACACGACGCGCTTTGCTCATAATCAACCCGATATCAGGGACCATCCCCAAGGACGGCCTCACCGAGCGGGTGCGCCAGCGCCTTGCTCCGGCGGGATTCGAGATCGAGTCGGAGACGACCCGCTATGCGGGCCATGGCGGCGAACTGGCCGCCCGCGCTGCGGCCGAGGGCTACGACGCGGTGATCGCCGCCGGAGGCGACGGCACTGTCAACGAAATCGCCTCGGCCCTGCGCTCGTCGCAGACCGCTCTCGGAATCCTCCCTTACGGCTCGGGCAACGGTCTGGCCCGTCATCTGTACGGCTCGATAGATATCGACAACGCCCTCGGCATCATCGCCCGCGACCACGTCGAAGCCTGCGACTACGGCACCGTCAACGGCACGCCTTTCTTCTGCACGTTCGGCCTCGGGTTCGACGCCTCGGTGAGCCGCGAGTTCGCCCAGCTCCCCACGCGTGGCCTCGGGACATACATAGTCAGCGCCCTGCGCGAGTATCTGAAGTTCTCCCCCACCGCCTATGAAATCCGCACCGGCGAGCAGACCATGAACGTCAAGGCCTTCATCGTGGCCGTCTGCAACGCTTCGCAATATGGCAACAACGCCTTCATCGCCCCAAAGGCCTCGATCCGCGACGGACTGCTCGACATAACGATCGTGCATGCCGGCAATCCGTTGACCCGCGCCATCGCCGGGGTGGAGCTCTTCACGGGCCGCATTGACCGCAATATCCTGATCCAGACGATGCGCGTCCGAAGCGCGGTGATCAGACACCTGCCCGCCCCGGGCCACATCGACGGCGACCCGAGGACAATGCCCGAGACTCTCGACGTGATGTGCCACCCGGCGGACATACGCCTATTCACCGACCCCGACAAACCGCGTTTCAAGCCGTTCATCACGCCGATGGAGTCGCTGCGCGACGATTCGTCCTATCTCGTCAGGGAGGGCACGCGTCTCGCCGTGCGAAACATAAAGGGCAAGCTGTCGAAACTGCTCACCCTTGTCCTTGCATCCCCCCTCTTTATGAAGTAGTCTTAGAGACCTAAAGGCCTTAAAGACCTTACACCTGCTCCCAGCGCCGGTAAAGCTCCGAGGCGGCGAGCGGAACCGGTTCGTCACCCCCGAGTTCCACCACATATACCAACGACGGCTCGATGTGCACCGAGAATACCCCGCCGCTGTTTTTCGTCACGTTGTAGTCGTCGGGATTGTAAAGCGCGGGCAGGCTCTTGAGCGAGCGGCGCAGGCACGCCACTATCGGGCGCCTGATCTGAGGGTCGGTCAGGTCGGGAGCCGATGCCGGATCGCCGCCAAGCATTCCGTATATCTCAGCATACCGTTTCTGTATCCTCTCCATGCGGCGGTTGTAGCCGGAAAGTCCCGACGCGTTGCCGGGCGCGGAGAAGTCAAGACCCTCCGGGCCCTGACACAGCAGCAGCGCGTATAGAGCGCGCTCGCGGCGGTGCAGGCCCGACGCCCTGGCGTCGATTTCGGGAAAGAATATCTCCTCCTTGAAGGGGTCGATCACGATTGAACTGCGTATATTGCGGCGTATCAGAAAGATGTCAAGTAGCTGCTTGTAGAATCCGTGGAAATGGAACTGGTTGTCGCGTTCTTCCGACGAACTGACCACGTAGACGTCGCTGCTCAGCATTCCGCAGAACATATCGACAAAATCCTGCACCGTTCGGAGTATGTCCGCATCGACCTTGATGCGGAGATAGTTGGCATAGGGCGACTCGCCCACGAAGCTGTTGCCTATCTTGATGAGCAGCGCGGGGTAAGTGTCGCGCAGGTCGGTGATGCCGCATTTGTTGCAGAGCAGGTCCTTGCAGAAGACGTCGGTCTTCATGCACAGCAGCGCGCGGCATGTGTTGTCGAGTCCTGTCTCGCTCATCGACGGGGCGAGGAACTGCAGTATGCGGCGGAAGAGCGAACGGTCAGTGCGACGGTAGTGGTCAATGATCGACGGCAGATATACGAAATGTAGCCCGGCGAGTTGCATCTCCTTGAATATCGTGCGGTAGGCGCCGAGTATGGCCTCGTTCACACCGCTGTCGTAATAGCTCTCGATATAGAGGGCGGTGGCTATGTCGATGTTGAAGTCTGCCTTGCGAATCGAGATGACGTCGGCTTCGAACGAACAGTCCGGATCGAGCGCGAGCATCAGCGCCGACATTATCAGGGCCTCCGAGTGGGCGCAGAATCCGTCGCTGACGGTCATCGACCGGCAGTCGCCGAGCAGGTCGTCCTTCAAGCCGCGGACGTCGGCGTCGCATATCGCCGTGACGGCATCGGCGAACGGAAGCATACGGGCTTCGGTCTGCGCCTCGCGGTCGATGCCGTATTTGGCGCAGAGCCTCTGCCAGCACTCCATCTCGCCGGTGTCGACGATGCGGTCGGCCATGATGAGGTCGGAGAAGATGCGGGCTATCGCCGTCTTGTGGGCCTTGAGCATAGTCAGTGCGCGTCCTTACATGAAACGCGAGGCGTACTTACGGCATATCGGCTCCAGACCGTCGGCGTAGGGTATTCCCACAGCCTCGAATTTCCAGGCGCCGTTGCGGCGGTAGAGGCGTCCGAACTCCACGCCTTTGGCCGTCGAGAAGTCCTCGTCGAGGTCGTAGCGACAGATATCCTCGCCGCTGACGGCGTCGCGAATCAGGATGTACGCGTTGCGAACCTGACCGAAGTTGTATCGTTCGCTGGGCTCGCCTTTCCTCCAGTATATGCTGGCTGTGAATATTATCTCGTTGATAAGCTGATTCGTACGCGAGAGGTCGATTTCAATCTCCTCGTTGCCCTCGCCGGTGTTGTCGTCGTCGTCGCCGAGGTCGTCGACCGATCCGAGCACACTGCCGTCGGCCGAGATGGGACGCATCACAGGCTTACCATCCTTAAACATCAGGTTGCCGTTGTCGTCCTTAGCCTGCACCGTCTTATTCGAGCCGTAGAACACGAAGTCTTCTTCGACGCCGATTTCGCCGTTGGCGCGGAGCAGGAATGTCGATGCGTCGAGATCATAGGGAGGCTGTGCGTTGGGGTTGACCTTCCAGCCCATTTCCACTTTGAGTTTCGAGAGTCCGATTTCGACTCTCTCGCCTTTCACAAGATTTATAGCCATGACAGTTCTGAGTTTATGAGTTTATGGTTAAAAGCGTAGAAGTCCGATGGGGGGACTCCATAAGCCAAGTTTCTCTTCTTTTGTTTTCTTAACCACAAAAATAGTAAAAAAATACCGCCCCCGCAAAACTTCCGTGCAAATTTATTTTGCAATGTTGCAGGCGGCTGGAGGCGGGGGCGGGGCGCGAAGGATGAAATGTTGCGGATTTATAGATGTTCGGATTCTTTTTATTAACTTTGCGTCTAAGTAGGTGGTCAGATTAAACCGATAGAATAATAATTGTTGATATCTCGCATTCCACCTAATTAAGAACAATAAAACGACTACTACAATGAACTGTAAACTCATAGGACAGTTTGTCCAGCATCTTGAGGTGACGCTTGAACCCGGCGAGGATTTCTTCGCCGAGAAAGGTTCCGTGATCTATCTCGAGAACGGCGTTCAGAAGGAACTCAGCTTCAACGGCTCCGGCCTCGGCCGCATCATCGGCGCGAAGCTCTCGGGCGAATCGCTCTTCATTCTCCGACTTTACAACAGCACGAACGTTCCGCGCAAGGTAGCCATCGGCAGCCGTTTCGGCATCCTTCCAGTCAAGCTCAACGGCGAGACTATGATATGCCATCGCGGCGTCTATGTCGGCTCGAACAACCGCGTGAACGTGTCGACCAAACTGTCGATTGCCGGCCTTACGGGCGGCATGGGGCTTCTGCTCCAGAAGATCCAGGGCACATCGACCGTATTCCTCGACACGAAAGGGACTCCCGTCACGATCAACCTGCAGTATGGCGAGACCATCGAGGTCGACGAGGACCATATCATAGCCCTGGTGAACATACACGAGGGGCAGATGCAGTCGAACTGGTCGCTCGGCAATCTGCTCGGCGGCGAGGGCCTCAGCATGATGCGCGTCACCGGGCCCGGCACCGTCTACCTCTCCCCCGGCAAATTCATGCCCGAAATCCCGTAAGAGCGCGTTCCTAAAGATTTCGACGCCCCTACGGCCCGAAATTTTAAAGAACGCGCTCCGGTCAAATCCTGTCACATTCCGCCACGCATCCCCATGGATTTTACTCACGAGGCCTTGAAGTTGAATATCGGGCGGATTATGGCGTCGATCGTCACGGTGTCGCCTATGTTGGCGATGATCTCCTCTGCCGGCTTGTAGACCATGGGCGACTCGTCGCGGGTGTAGTCGTTGACCGACTCGGTGTAGATTCCGCGCATCGACTCCACGAAGTCCTCCATCGTTATCTTCTCGTAGGCCTGCGAGCGGCTCAGCACGCGCCCTGCCCCGTGGGGCGCCGAGCGGTTCCAGTCGGGATTTCCCTTTCCGGTGCAGAGCAACGACCCGTCGCGCATGTTGAGCGGAATGATGCACCGCTCCCCCTCGGCCGCCGAGATGGAACCCTTGCGGATTATGTTGTCGTCGCTGATATAGTTGTGGACGGACTCGAACTCCTCGAGCACCTCAACCCCGGGGAAGAACCTCATAAGCAACGTGGCGATTAGCCGGCGGTTGAGCATGGCCCAGCGTTGGCACAGACGCATGTCGTGCAGATACCGCTCGCGTGTCTCCCCCTCCACATAGCATAGTCCGGCGGGAAGCGTCGGTTCGGCGTCATGACGTTCCTTAATCATCCTCTTGATCACACCCTGCAGTTCCGTGCGCCGTCCCGCGGCCTTGTATTCCTCGATGGTGCGCCTCAGGGTGTTCTCAAAATCGTCGGCGCCGGGCGTGAGATGCTTCACGGCCTTTGCCTGATAGAGGTCCGCCACCTGCTTGCCGAGGTTGCGCGATCCGGTGTGGATCACGAGATACACGTCGCCGTCGTCGTCCCTGTCGAGCTCGATGAAGTGGTTTCCTCCCCCGAGCGACCCGATGGCACGGTTGATGCGGGCCGTGTCTTTCAGGTCGCGGTAACAGTGGAGCTCGGTCACAAGCCGCTTCGCCTCGCGATATATGTCCATCTCAGCGCCGACAAGCGGCTTGAACCCGAAGCGCTCCTCGCGAACGATCTTTCCCGACGGGACGTTGGCGCGGATATGCTCGTGAAACGCGTGATAGTCGATGTCGGTCAGTCTGCCGAGCCTGAGGATGCGCATCCCGCACCCGATGTCCACCCCCACGATGTTGGGGATCACCTTGTCGCCGAGATCGCCGGTGAATCCGATCACGCACCCAGCCCCGGCATGGACATCGGGCATGATGCGGATCTTCTTGTCTGAGAACACGTCGATCGACAGGAGCTCTCTGATCTGATTCAGAGCCGTCTCCTCGACGTTATCGGTGAAAATCTTCACGTCAAATCCTTCTATTGTCTTCATTTCGTATTGTTTTTTATGATTCGGGTGCAAAGTTACGGACGCAGTGCGCAATCATATTGCGCATTCAAAAAAAAAGTTTCCCATGCCCTGCATTTGTTCTCCTGAAAAATCGAGTAGGAGGTAAACACTAATCACAGGTGTTTATCTCCTGCTTTCGTGTTT
>CAJTXU010000028.1 GCA_910584125.1 uncultured Muribaculaceae bacterium
CAATCGAGAGCCTTTGATATTATATCGTCAATGCGCCTTCGCGGAGACAGATACTTGTCTGAAACGAAACAAAAGGAATTGAAAGAATCCCTTTCGAACGGTAAAGCCTTATTGAAAAGTTCATATCAACTGGACGCGTATTTGTATCATTATAGCGATATGCATCGCAAAAAATTGCTAAGAGCATATTCCCATATACCGGAGTCCATTTTCCGGCAGCCATTCTCGGTTATAGATTGGGGTTGCGGACAAGGTATCGCATCTATGGTGCTTGATGAATTTTTGGTAAAACAAAAATTTGATACCGGTATGATCACTGATGTAACACTGATAGAACCGTCCAAACTTTGTTTGAGGCGAGCCGCGGGATATCTTGAATGGTCTTTACCGAATGCGTTGTTGACAACAATTAATAGGAAAGAAGAGGGTGTAGAGCCGGAAGATTTATGTGTTCAGGAGAATACGGTGATGCATATCCTGTCAAACGTTGTAGATATGCCGGAATTTTCGGGAGATGGTATCCGAAGGTTTTTGAATTCAAGCGGAAGACTACGCCATATTATAATTATGGCAAGTCCGTTTTATCCTGAAGATGGCAGAGGAAAAAGAATGGACGACTTTAGCGATTCGCTCAATGGTTTTCATTCCATCTATTCTTTCCAAAGACATATTGATGAATGGGATGAAGATTTTAGTTGTCAGATAAGGATTCTTGACAATATTAGTAATGATTCATCCATACATCGCTGAAATCGTTTTCTTGGCCAATGGCTGGATTTTCTTGGCCACATCCGATTTTACGCCGTCAGACACCGCGGTTTTCTTTGCTGAATTCCGCAAGTATGACATAAGTGGCTGACCCACAAATATGATTGCATTCTTCAACGAAGACGAGTATTAAGACTCAAATTTACGTATAACATACTGATTACTAGTCGTATAAGCAATTGAAATTTGTTTGTATGGCTGGTGTTTTATGGTCTAAAATAGCCGAATTTGTTTGTGTAAAATACAACATTTGCCCCGATAAAAAAGAAGTGTGCCGCAATGACGCGGATCTGAAAGGACCCGTCATTACGGCACTATTCTTTTCGGCGGATGCTGTTCAAGCGGCGAGTGAGGGGGAGGTCGTAAAAGTCCTTATCAGGCAATACGCCCCGTAATACGGACGATAGCCATTCAGTCTTATGGTGACGGCAGCATCCCCGATACCATTCCAAAGGCGGTGGCCGTTGACGGCATATCGCCGCAGACACGGAAGACCGCCCCGTCTCTCACCGCTTTCTCTTTATGATTCTATGATAGCTCGTATTTTCTTGTAATAGTCAAAAATTATCCCTAATTTTGTAACCAACTTACGTAAGTAGGTCGAATTTTAGAAAAACAGCCAAATGATACGAGAATTCTGGACAGAAAATTATCTTTCCATCCGAGACCGTCAATGCTTGAACTTTGAGGCGGTCGGTGAAAGCCGTGATTGGATAGGAGCTGAGGTTACCGATGGAATGTCACTTAACAAAGTAGGGGTTATATTCGGTCCCAACGCTTCAGGAAAGTCAAATATGCTGAAGGCATTGAAGAATGTATTCAGACTGCTTTTCATATCCTCAGACAACAGAAACAAGCCGGTATGTTCAGAGGCTCCGTTTGCGCTGACTGCTGACAAACCAACGCGGATGTACGTATCTTTCTATGCCGACAGCATACGCTATGATTATACAATAGTTTATACCATTGACCGTATTATTAGGGAGGAGCTGTTGTATTATCCTAAAAAGAGCAAGTCGTTATTTTATGAAAGGGACTATACAGGAGCCGACAGCCAGTGCCGGATCAAATTTGGAACCAGCGTTGGGATAAAAGGTCGTACTCTTGACACTCTTATGGAGAATACCCTCAATAACCATTCCGTACTATCGACTTATGGGAAAGTGGCTTTGGCGGAGGATGCCTTGAAGTTGGCGACTCTTTATAACTGGATCAAAACGCATATTCATGGAATTGCAGACAACGAACCAGAACTCTCCCAACTCTTGAAAGAAGTCGAGGAAAATCCCCGGAAGAAAAGGTTTTTCCTTGAAATGCTGAAGAAAGCCGATTTCAACATAACGGGCTTTTCTGTGGTATCAAATGGAGATTCAGAAAAGGTGGAATTCGTCAACTCATCAAACGATGGTGTCTTTAGCTTGTCCGAAGCCACACAATCATCAGGCACCATCAAGTATCTGCAAGACCTTAAGTATCTCTATGATGCAATTTCGGGAGAACATATATATATGCTTGACGAACTTGGCGAAGATCTCCATTATGACCTCCTATTCTATTATATGCAGGTGTTTATTGCCAATTCCGGCAAATCGCAACTATTCTTCACATCACAGGAAATGACGCTGCTTTCGGAGGATCTTTTCAATGATAACCGTCAGACCATCTGGTTTGTAGAAAAATCAGCAGAAACAGCATCTTCTGAATATACACGTGCCGACAAGTTGGGATTGCACAAAAATAATTCGCTATACAATGCCTATCGCATCGGTAAGTTCGGAGCGAAACCGGTTCTGGGTTCTCCTTTCATAAATCTTGATTAAGCCATGCCGAAAGTAAAACGCATTACTACTGTAATCATAGGGGAAGGTCCGACAGAGTATTTCTATCTTAATTCCTTGAAGGATGAATTCAGGGAATTACAGAATATCAAGCCTGATTTTCCAAAAAACACAAGCCTTAGGGAATTGGAAAGGTCAATTGAAGAAGCCGTGTCAATGGGTTATGACAGGATTTTTTGTCTCATAGATATGGATAACAAGAAAAAGGATGCAAAAAGCCTTTCAGACTATCAGAAGTTGAAGAACAAATACCACGGGAAAAGGGTGTCCAAACCCTCAAAAGGCATATCTTACGAGATAACCTTTATTGAGACCGACAGATGCACCGAGTTGTTTTTTTCTCTACTATTTCCGATATACCGGGCAGCCTTACAGCGAATCAAAGGATATAGAGAACGAACTTGCCCGGATTTGCGGTTATGAGAAATCAAAGCATTTTTTCTCTACCCATCCGTTACATCAATATTTTCAAAGACAGGGAGGCAGTTTTAAAGAAGCCATAGCAAATTCAAATAAGTCCATGGATAGCCTGAGGCGAGGCGATCGTAATTATACTTATTCCGAAATAGGCGTAATGCTCAAGGAGCTTGGATTGATTCCATAATTTAGGCAATCTTGTCAACCTATAACGGTAATGTAGGACTGCCATAAGTAGAGGCTTCGGTCATAAGGAATCTAAATACTCATCCTCTGACAGGGAAGATTACCACTCATCTTCTTTCAGGAATATTTTAAGGGCAAAAATATGTTTGTATTTTTGTTTGTATGCCTGAATTTGTTTGTATGGGAATATTCCTGAATGGCGTTTTAAGGCCTCAAATGGCGAAATATGTTTGTATTTAGGTCGGTAAAGAATGGTTAAATAACTGAAACACAGTGTTAAAACTGTTCTTCAACGAGGATGAGTATTGAAATAAGATAATTGCATAACATTTTAATAATCAAGGAATAAGCAAAGAATAATTTGTTTGTCCCTTGTTGTTTTACATCGTCAGACCCTGAAATTTGTTTGTCCAACATCATTCTCAGAAATGATGGCGCAACAGGCAGCGTAAGAGGAAAATCCGGCGGATATTTCTTATTGTGCCGTAGACAGTAGACAGTCCGAAACGAGTTTGTTTGTCCAAATTACAGCACCCAAAATCATCCTCCGGAATATTCATACTTCATAAAGAAGATGAATAATTCCGAAGGAGTTCCAGATTACGTCACACCGGCTCGATATCTTCGATCTCGGGAGCGAGTTCAAGGAGTGTCTTGCCGTCAATCTTGAAGTTCTCAACAAGTGTCATAGGGCTATCGAAGACTTCTTTGCGCTCTGTGAAGTGACTGTCGGAGATGATGCCTTCTCCAGCATTGAGAAGATAGTAGGTCTGACCTTTATAGTTTAACTCTACATCGTACCCCATCACACAAAAGTCATAGAGCAGAACGCCGAGGGCTTTGCATGAATAACCCTCAAAGGCTTGTCCGTACTTCTCTTTGTTGGGCGGGTATTTTTTGTTAAAAGGATACCCGAAGAGATCGTATCCCACGAAGTCACGAGGGTCATTCTCTTTTGTTACATAAACTTTACTTTCCATAATTCCTTACTCTTTCGAGGATGGCTTTCTTTTCTGCGTCGAGTGCGTAGGCCTCATTCTCTGGATAGCCATTCCGATTGGTTATGGTTTTTGCATGCCCATCTTCACATGGGTGATAATGCTCTCCCAATCCGTTATGGTCACGCGTGTGGATTTCCCATATCTTTTTACCATCGGGACCATACTTGGCAATGGCTTGCACGTCATTGCCATTCTTGTTGAAGATGGCATATATACGATTGGGAGTATGGCTTTCTTCAGGAAGTTTCACAGATTCCTTGGAGTTCTTCTTTTGAACAATCTGAATATCTCCGACGGTACCTGTTGTCTTCAAGTTGCGTCCGAGTTCTGAATCGAGACTTCCGTTAGCATGAGATCCGTTTGCGCCCATTGCGAAGATTTTTAAGATTGATATTTTCGTAATAGACACTGATGTCTTCTCTCTCGCCCGGCATTTTATCGCCATAACGAATGATCAGTTCAGGCTCAAGGATTTTCAAAGCCTCTTCATATCCTTTCCTCCACAGATACATTGCCGCATGACTGCCCTTTATGTCTGTACAGTTGATGGCAATTACAGAGTGCTTTGGCATACTTGCGAAAGCATATATGTAACTTGAAGGATCAGACCATGTGACATTGGGAATCATGAGAATGCCCTTCGACTGGAAATACGCAGTAAGAGCCATATTCCACCAATGGTTGTGGAAATTAACGAACGGAGTCATTCCGATTTTCTGAGAGAAGTCCGGTCCGACAACACACGTGAATCTCTTTAGAGGTTCAACATAGCGCTTAGGATTGTGAAGAATCCTAGCGAACTTGGTGTCCGGTTCGTAAAACACGACAACGGTATCCTTGTTGGCTCCGCCTAGGGCTTTGCTGAACGGTGTGGCTTCGGGCGGCAAATCAAATGGTGCTACCTTTTGAACCTTCGGCATAGGGAACGGAGCAGTGGAGTCGACAAACTCCAAGTCGTTCAGGATATCCTGTTTGTTCAAGATAAGGTCCCCAGTCCGGGAACTGGATTTTCTTCGTTTCTTCTGTTTCTTACGGGAGTCATTCTTCAGTGTCATCCAGTCATTGCTGGCCACATGCAGGAACCACGACATAAATCCACGGCTCTATCTCAACAGCGTCATATCCTCGATGCCATACTTCGAGAAAGCAAAGGAGTCTGACCTGATACAGCTGCTGCCGCATCGATGGAAAGAATACCATCCCGAAGCAATCATGGAGACACCGGTACGACAACTCGCAAAGTGAGACCCCCTACATGACACGACATCGGCTACAACCGCAATGAGTTGTAGCCGATGTTACTATATGTTGTACCTGCAAGGTGTACTTCAGTTAATGCTTACGAATATCCCATGCGCTTACGCCATGCGCTTACGCCATGAGATGTAGCTTCTGTAGTCGACGCTTTCCTGCGTACAGATCTCCTTGAGCGACATCTCTCCCTGGAACTGCTCGACAAGGGTGTGGAATTCTGTGAAATCTTTTGCGGTCATAATCCATGTTTTTGGGTTGTTCCGCAAAACTAATACCGCTCCGCCGATCAGGCAAGGCTGTTTGTGGGACGTTTACATTACGGCGTATGACGTACCGGTACCGCTATAAATACAGCGATGTTAAATAATACAGCGATGTCGCCTGAAACATGCAATGTCATGCCACAGACGACTCCGCTGCTTACTCATATATTCACCTTACAGTGATTTTTCCGGTTGCGTTGCCCTGACACACGATGTATATTCCTTTCTGAAGAATGGCATCACGCCTTGGGCCGCGATAGATCAACAGGCCTTCGAGATTATAGACCTCAATATCCTGCTCTATTGCATCAGACAGATTGTCTTCCACTCCGGTGCTTGTTATCACTGAAATTTTGGAGGGATTGGTGGCGATACGGTAATTACGGTCCGAGCCATCGGTAAATGTTACCGCATATTCGCCCACTGGAGAATGCTCATCAACCTCATGGATTGGCTGAGGAAGATTGTCAATGTCGTCAAGAGTGTCGTCATATTGCAAGCCTTCCGCGAGATAAGAGAAATCAGGAACGGGAGAGCCTTGCTCAATGACAATTTCATCAACAGTGACCGTCAGATCGGCCTTATCAACGAATATCTGACGCTTTTGGCCTATCAACTCCATCCGGGGCCCTTCCTCATCGGGAGTTGCTTCAATTGTGGCGGTCCCGGCACCCACTATCTGCATTACGGAGCCATTGATTTTCACAACCTCTTCGTTTGACGAATTGTAGGTGAACGCCGCTCCCTCAGGAGCATATTGCGCGAGGTCGATTTCATCGTCACCATATCTGGCATCGGGTATTGTCTGAAGGCATAACACGTCATCCGATATATTCTTGAACTCCTTCCATACCGGATCAAGCCAGTAATACATCAACGAGCCCTTTTGAACATGAAGAGGAATCGATGACTCGATCTCACTGTCAAAGGTGTTTGTGAAAATTTCAGGTGGAGTTGTATTCAGGGAGATCACTTTTGTTATACTTGTATTTCCGGCAAATGCATAATCACCGATCTTTTTAAGGGAGGGGGGCAAAAGCACTTCCTTAAGGGCCGTGTTATAGAATGCATATTCACCGATTGAGGCAATGCTGTCGGGAATATTCACTTCAGCCAATGAAGGACAACCGCTGAACGCCTTAGCCCCGATAGACTCTACCGACACAGGAATCGTGATTGAGGACAGGGCAGTACAATCTTTGAAGACCTCATCCTCTATCTTTTCAATACCATCCGGAACCGAAATAGAAGAGAGACTGCTACAACCACTAAATGCTCCCGTCCCGATGGATTTGACAGATGTGGGAATCCGAATAGATGTCAAGCTGGTGCAACCTTCAAATGCTGATTCACCTATCGATGAGATATTGCCCTCAATGGTAACAGAGGCAAGTCCGTGACAGTATTGAAATACCTCATCTTCTAACATTTCGATTCCTGCGGGAATGGATATGGATTGCAATTTATAACTATTATAAAATGCGCGTTTGCCTAATGATTTTAGAGAATCCGGCATTTCGATAGATTCCAGATTCAGACATTGCGCAAAAGCAGATTCTCCGATTGCTGTCACTGATTCCGGAATGACAACAGATTTCAGCCCCGTTCTCCAAAATACCCCATTCCCGAGGGAGGTGACTGAATCGGATATTGTTATGGAAGTCAGACTTTCAATGTTTCCGAATGGAGAGGTTGTGTGTTTGAGGGTCCTTCCAAGAAATAACGAAGTAAAGTTACAGGAAGAAAATGGCTCTGAGCCTAACATCAACTCACTTTTGCCATCTTCTATTGCGAGGTGTTTAATTCCTGAACAACCGGAAAATGCCTCGTCGCCGACATTTAACACTGAATTCGGAATGGTTAGAAACTTAATGTCTGAACAGTTCAGAAAAGCAGAATTACCGATTGACGTTATGGATGCCGGAATTGTAACCAGCTTAAGCGGCATGTCGGCAAATGCTTCTTTATCGATTTTAATGGCATTTGTCGGTAAATATGCGACTTCCAGATTGACATCACTGAAAAAACGTTCACCAATCACATCGTTGACCGTCTTTAGATTATCACGATATGTCATTCCGCCCTCCACAATGTTTGCATTTGAGATGTCCAGGTATTTTAGGGAAGACATGCGGTTGATTGTCATGACATCGGTTCCGTTTATATCACCCGATAGAGTCAAGACTTCTATTTTTTCAATATTATTGAAATCCAATTTGCTGAAAAGAGTGCCTGCCTCATCAAGGTGAATTGTCTGTGTAAGGGAGGGGTTCGCGGCATTGCCATATACGCTGAATACGTTTTCCTTATGGAAATCAGAAGGCGAGAAACTGAAGCCATCCTCACTGGCAGCCTGTTCTGTCATATCCTCCCCACGAAATACTATGCATTGACTGTCACTTGATATTCGTGCATTACTTCCGGACAAAAGAACAACATACTTGTCATCTTCATTGAAGATGCAATTAGCAAAATCGAGATCTTGAGGAGATGTGACAAGTCCGTAATCCTTCTCCCCTGTATTCAGTACTAATTGATTGAAATAAGTCATGTTTGTTGAGCCGATTCCAGAGAAATCTGAATCAGTCTTAAGGATAATCGGAGTATTCGGGCTGAGACCGGACACATCGATACCATAAATATTATAAGAGTATGTTTCAACTGTTTTCGGGGTCATCGGAAATGCATTCCTTCCAACCGATACCACAGATTTTCCGATTGTAATTTTATCCAGGCCTGTATTTGTAAAAGCACCTGTTCCAATATACCGGACGGAGTGTGGTATATCTATCGATTGCAAATTACAGCCCCTGAAGGCATAGTCTCCAATAATTGTGACAGAATCAGGTATCGTTATTGAGGTAAGACTATAGCAAAAATCGAATATATTGTGTTCAATAGAGCCAACTGAATCTGAAATTGTTACGGAAACTAAACCAAACTGCCGTTTGAATGGTGATTCGGAATAACTTAGATTCCTACCAAGATATACGGATTTTAGTGCACTTGACGCAAATAAGCCATTATATTCGTTTGTCTCATATTCATAATCTCCCTTTCCAACACTTAATATTTCTGACCCATCTTCAAGTATAACCTCAACTAAACTTGTGCAGCCATCAAAAGCGTTACTACCTATTGAAATTATAGAGTTTGGTATAGTAATAGATGATATTGTCGAAAAATCCTTAAAGGTATAATCTTCGATTTTAGTGACAGAATGAGAAATCGTGACAGATCTTAAATTGGCTTTATCTATTTTGAGGAATGGTTTATAGGAGTTCAGGTTTCTTCCGATATAGAGAGATTCTATTGGACAATTTACGAAAGAGTCTGCATCGAGCCATAATGACTCCGACCCATCCTCAATTATTACATCCGTAAGGTTAGTGCAATTATAGAAATCATCAATACTGGTTATAGTGTTGGGAATACTGATTGTCAATAATCCCGAACAATTATAAAATAGGTTTTTTAATGTAGTTACGCATTTTCCAAACGTGATTGATTTCAAACTAATCATGCTATAAAAAGGGACTCCGTCGCCTCCGTCTATTAGATTACGTCCGAGATATAGGGTTGAAATGTTGCATCCCCAAAACGCATAACCTAATGAGAGGGATTCAATCCCATCTTCAATAATTAATGTGTCTAAATTCATGCATCCACCAAACGCATTCCGCTCGACTTTCATTACAGAAGTCGGTATTGTAATGGTGCCTTCCAGACCTGTACATCCGTAAAAGGCGTTCTCCCCAATTTCTTTGACTGATTTAGGAATTGTAATAGTGCCTGTAAGCCCTGCGCAGTCGTTAAATGCGTCCATTGCGATTTTGGTAACTGGATATTCTCCATACACTTCAATGCTTTCGGGAATTATTAGGTTCTCAATTGTCAAATTACCATATCTATTGCCTAAACATATAGCTTCCCCATTTTCTATGGTATAGTAAAGGCTATCAATGTAGTACGTCGTTATGGACTCAGCATGCACGGGAAGGGTTGTGAGAAGCATTATTGTTACCAAAGATGCTAGACATATGATTATATTTAAAATTCTTTTCATATAAATTCGAATATAAGTTAGTTAGTATATAGAACGGTGTTAACTATAATGAATTTATGTGTTACGATCTATGTGTCGTATTTGATTATATTTTTGCTGTTAATTGGGAATCTCTCAACAGCTTGCAGATAATCTATGACTATGTTTGAAATCTTATCAAAATCGGGTTTGCCGGGATGTGCCTCATTCTCGGAATAAAGCAAATCAAATGGCAATTGAGGGATTAAGTCACTTGTATTCGAACTATATTGCGCCTCCTCCATACGAATGTTTCTCGAATCCAAGTTCCCGGGCGCTCTTTATAGCACCCTCCTCTGCGAGCATGTCGTTTGAGACAAGAAAGAATCGTACTTTATCATGCTCGAGTCCGATTGAGAGCGTATCATTTCTGTCCGATTGCCATTTTTTTGAATCCGGAGGCTGTCTTGATCAGGTATATGCCCGGCTGAATGTTCTCTCCTGAATGGAGAGCCTTTCTTCCGTCAAGCGTATAAATTATTCCAGCAAAATCATCGGAATCCTTAAGTGCCGTGTTGATCCCGGCAAAGTCCGTCTCAACTATATTTTTAAAATAGCACCAGGGAGTCGCGTCCCGCATCTTTGCTGACGATCCTTTCGGGATATACAGTGTAGCAGTGTCATAGATTTCGCTGTAAATGAATATATCTGACGTAACGACTGGATTGGAGTTGTTGTAGTATACTTCTCGGATATTTTCACAGTCACCGAATATCGCCGTGCCAAACTGGATTACAGAAGAGGGAATATAAATCTTCTCAAGATGCTCACACTCATTGAATGCATCTTGTCCGATTTCCTTAACGCCATCGGGTATTTCCACAACGGTCAACCCTGTGGCATTAAATACCTGCGGACCGATAACCTTAAGTGTCCTGGGGAATTCAATTTTTTGCAGACTGGAACATTCCCCGAACGCCTCAATATCTATTCTTTCCAGCCGTGATGGCAATTTCACATCCGAGAGAGACCGACAATCCGCGAATGTATCCTCCTTGATGACAGTAACGCCGTCCGGAATCTCAATGCTTTTCAGGCCCTCACAAGAATCGAATGCACTTATCCCTATATCGGTAACGGTGGCAGGAATCTGCACGCTCTCTATTTCCACGCAGTTGACAAAACCATACTCACCTATTGCCGTAACTGTGTACTCAGTATTCCCGTCAGTCACTTTGGAAGGGATTATAACATTTCCCGTCACAGCATTGCCCGGACTTGAATAGCCGGTGCCGGCTTTGGTGGTCACTGTCTTCAGGTTTTCATCAAGGACTGTATACTCAAGTCCCTGACATTTGAAGTCTCTGGCATTTACTGGCATCGCTGATAAGAAAGCACATGCCATAAAGGCTGTCAGCAATAAATACCTCATTGTTGCTTTTCGTATGCCGCGGTCATCCCCTCGTTGGCGTTAGGTCAGTAAACAAAAAAGCGTAGGAATCTGTATCGGTTGCCGTCCTACAAATCGAGGCTTCTCGCATTGCCCAGTCTAAGTCGGACGGCAACGCCAGAAGCCCACGCCAGTATATGCAATCATGGCATCCGGCTATATTCCTCCCGGAATATCATGCCGAACGCAGGATAATCACATTACCACGGGCATCTGCCGTTGCTCAACCCTTGACTTAGACTTGAAATTTTGCGAGAATTTCGATTTGTCAAGAATCAGCGCGGATAGACGCTTTCTATGTATATCAATCCGGGCACGACTACTCGCGCCTACAATACATCCCGCTCCGCTCAACCCCAGACCGTGAGGTCGGCCCTGACGGGCCTCTCCCAACTGGCGTGGTCTGCATTGCGGTCTGCAATCGCAAAGTTAATATTTATTTTTTATATGTGCAACAGATGAATTAAAAATCTAACTATGTTATAGTCCGATATGTATTCCATGACTTTGACGCCGTTCAGGCGGCACGATACGACGAGCGACAGGTACATGGCCATAGTCTCGCCTCCCTTGGGGGAGCCGAAGAAGAGAGAATTTTGCCTCAGCAGCGACACGAGCTGCTGCTGAGGCTCGATCAGGTTGTTGTCAACGTCGTAGTCTCCACCCTTGAAGATTCACGGCACCCATTCCCATTCATTGAGGGCATACGTCACCGCTCCCATGAGGTCAGAGTCCCTGGGAGCAGCCGGATTTGTGTCCCGGAGAGATCGACGCCTTCCGGCTCCTCGAAGATGACCCGCTACTGCCCGTAATAGTCATTCTCCTTCATTGCAGTAATATTTTCTGCAAAATTACTGCGATATCAATGGCCGGTCAATGCGTCATCGTGGAGACAGATACATATGTTTGTCCATTTTACTACATCAAATTTATCCTCCTAAACATTGCTTTTCTTAAAAATACAGCTAGACAAAACTCTCTTAGCCACTCCACAATATAAAAACAATCTAAATATTTGCATGTGGCACAAAATACCGTAATTTTGTGACATGAATAAAATAATAGGCAAGACATATCCGGTCCGGATCTGATAATGTTGTCCGTGAAAGAATAAGGATGATGGAGAAAGGGGCTATATTCTTTCCGTCGGATTTCAGAAACAATAGGTAACGTAATATAAAGGTGGCTCAAAACCATTTTTTCGGGTTCAATGACTTTGGGATTATCAGACGCGCTCCCGCTCACTCTCTGTGGGTGCGCGAGAGTGACTGGTATAGGCTTGGCTTGAGGCCTGTCTGCCGCACAAAAACGCTGATGAAGGTCGAATGGGATCTGTATCCGACTTTTTCAGATATGGCTTTTATGGTCATATGGCCGTAGTGTTCCTCGTCGGAAAGCATCTGCATCGAGCGTCTGATGCGGAATTCATTGAGCAATGCCCGGAAATTCATCCCGTATTCCTCGTTGATGGCTTCCGACACATATCGCGCGTTGGATCCCACCGCGCTTGCGAGCGCATCGATGGAATAGTCGGTGCGGCAATAGTCTTCGGAGTTCTCGAACTCCTGCCTTATCCGCTCCATCAGCCTTGACCGCTGCTCCTTTGTCTGAAGCAGTCTGCGTTCGGATTCCGAGTCTTTCATTTCCTGTGCGACGGCATCTTCCTTTGTTTCCTTTACTTCTGCGTCCTTCAATCTTTTCTCCAGCTCGGCGATACGCTCGCGGTATCTGATTTCGGCGTCGAGCTCTTCCTTGTTGTGCAGGTACAGATCGGCGTAAGCTCGGCTGAGCCGACGTTTCTGGAGCCATATGGCGACGGCGAAGGCCAGCACCACCGCGATGAATACGATAAGCGACATTATCCAGTTGCGCTGCAGCGTGTTGGTGATGTTGAGC
This sequence comes from uncultured Muribaculaceae bacterium, assembly GCA_910584125.1. Classification (GTDB taxonomy): domain Bacteria; phylum Bacteroidota; class Bacteroidia; order Bacteroidales; family Muribaculaceae; genus Lepagella. Next base: position 13,098 of record CAJTXU010000028.1, read on the forward strand.
GACCGGATGGTGTGCGCGTTGCCTTCCAGTTCATACGTGCTCTGGGTGTTCTTGATCTTGCAGATTTCGTCGCGGCTCAGGATTGAGTCCGACAGAGTGAGATATTCCTCCTTGCAGTTGAGGGCCATCTCCCGGTTTCCCTTGATGTCATAGACTTCGGCCATGTGGTGTAAGGACTCCAGAAGCAGGTCCAGACGGCCATCCTCTCTCGCCATATGCTCGTTGAGCTGATAGTACTTCATGGCCGAGTCCGGAAGCTGCAGATTCATATAGAGGTCGGCTATCGCGGAATATGCGGCGGCCTCGTCGAGGCGCGATCTCCCGTTCCCTTTCGACAGGTAGGCCGCGCGGTGATAACAGGCCAGGGCCGAATCGGGCCTGCCCCGCAGTTCATGTAGCATGCCATGATTGAAAATCAGGCCGCAACGGGCCTGCGGGGTGGACTGCACGAGCCGCTCGAGCCTGTCGAGATAATATGCGGCCGAATCGGGTTCGCCCTGAAGGAAGCTGATGTAGAACATGTTTATGAGCAATCCCGCCGAAGTCCGGTCGTCAGAGCGGCTGCGGGCCAGAGGCAACGCGCGGAGATAATATGTCCTGGCGGTCTGCAGGTCATTGATGTGCGAGAAGATATTGCCTATGTGCATATAGACCGCGGGCAACTTCTCGGTCTGTCCTGTGCGTTTCATCAGGTCGAGGGCCTGAAGATTGCACTCCAGTGCGGCGGCATAGGCGGTCGATGCGGTCAGCTCGATCCCCCGGTCGAGCAGAGAGTCGATCTGCGAGGAGGCAGACAGCGAGGTGACGTCGGCCTGCGCCGCGAGACAGACGATGGCCGCCGCCGTGACAGCCAGCGACAGTCTCAGCCGGCTTAAAATGCGGTATGTGGTTGTTCTGTATTTCAAAATTCAAGATGCTCAAAAGAGTTAAACACCTACAAAAGTACGAAAAGAATGCGAAACAAGCAATAAAAATTACGATTTCGCGAATTTGAAGCAATTGAAAAGCCTTTTATTTGACAGAGAGCGTCCTTTGATATAAATTTGCAGAATCAAGAACCAAAAATATATCATATGAAACGAAACATTACTCACACACGGTCACTCGCGGCGGCGTTGCTGACGCTCGGAATGGCCGTCAATGCGTCGGGAGCCGTGCCGCAGACTCCGGGGAATCTCGCGGCAGACGTGCAGGGCACAGTCGTGAATCTGTCGTGGGACAGCACGCCCATGGGCACGCTGACAGCATCCAACGATTTCGAGAACGCCTTCCCCGGCGAGGGATGGAGTGTGAAGACGACCGACATCAACGACCCGTGCTTCACATGGTTCCAGTATCCGACCTCAAACTATACTTCGGCCGACAACTGGAGGGATTTCATCCATGGCGGAGAGCACAGCGCGTTCGTGCAGTGGGACCTCTACAACGGCACTCCGACCGAAAAGATCCTCACTCAGAACGAGTGGCTCATCTCGCCCAAGCTGCCCGGCACAAGCTACGTATCGTTCTGGTTTCTGATCAACTCCACACTGCTGAGTTACGGCGAGAATCCGGAGTTTCCCAACAATTACTATGTGAAGGTAAGCCGCGATGACGGCCAGACATGGACTGACGTGTGGAACGCCCGTTATGACATGAAGAAAGACGACGGCTACCAGCAGGCGGTCGTATGCCTCGGCGAGCCTTGCGACGACATGAGGATTGCCTTTGTGGCCGAGAGCGACCCCGAGATCACGAACGCCGGTCTCTATTTCAGCTGGGCGCTCGACGATGTCGCGACATATGCCTCGAATCCCGGGGCCGCGCTCGTATCGGGATTCAACGTATACCGTGACGATGAGCTGATAGCTCAGAACATCCGTTACAACTCGCTGAGCGACGACGAATTCAAGGATTTCGGGGATTACACCTACAGTGTGACCGCCGTCGGTCCGGAAGGCGAGTCGGAGGCTGCGAAAGTCGAGGTGACACTGACGCAGCCCGACTACAACGCGCCGCGAAACTTCACGCTGACGTCGGCTTTCGACGAGGAAACCGGCACATACACCATACGCGGCACCTGGGAAGCGCCCGAAGGCGATTTCCGTCCGGTCAACTATGAAGTCCTCAATGACGGAGCTTCGTGCGCCTGGATAGGAGCCGAAGAGGCCCTGGAGTTCGAACAGACCTACGTCCCCGGCGGGACATACAGTTATGAGGTGTTTGCCGTCTACGACAATCCCTGGGGCGAATCGGAACATGTAGTCGAATGGATCACCGTCGGAGGCCGTTCTACCGTGACCGGACTCTCGGGACATAGCGAGGGCAACGATGTCATACTGGAATGGGGAGCGCCGACCTCGCCCGATATCGATGACCTTGAGGCTTACGTGGTCCGTCGCGGCTCCGATGTCGTGGCCGACGATGTGACCGGACTGTCGTTCATCGATTCGAACGTGCCCGACGGGCTCTATCGTTATTCTGTCTCATGTCTTTATAAAGACGGCACGGAGTCCGCCGCCAAGACTGTCACGGTCCTCGTCAACAGGATTCCGCCCCGCGCCATTCCCCATTTCGAGGATTTCAACGGAGGCAAACTGCCACGAAACTGGGATGTGGGCACATTCGACAACATGACTCCCGACGACTACATATTCCGTTTCGATGATCCGACGGGTCTGAATTTCAGCGGTAACGGCTTCGACGGCGCGTTTGTGTCGGCCGACAGCGACAACGCCGGAATGATGTTCATCAGCACCTACCTCACGTCGCCTGTCTATGATCTTACCCCGATTGCCGACCGGTCGGGACTGACTCTGGAGTTCAGTTATGACTATCCGTCGGCGATGATGAGCGCGGCGGCACTGGAGTTCTCTGACGACGAAGGCGAGAACTGGTATCCCTGGGACGGTGTCTCGGGCGCTCTGGAGTCCTATGATCCGGAAGAACTGGGCATAGAGGGAACACCGTTCATGCCCAGGACGTTCAAGGAGAACGCCTCGGAGGCATGCACGGCCCGGACCATCATGTTCCGTATCCGTTACGAGGCTCAGTTCGACTGGCACTTCGCGCTCGACAACTGGAAATTCTACGACGCCAACGATCTCAGCGTGGACGGCATGGCGGCCGACGCCCCCGGCCTCAGAGTCAACGGACTTGTCGTGAGTGTCGTCGGGGCCGACGAAATCGAGAGCGTGACGGCCAGCGACATGTCTGGCCGCACCGTCGCCGCCGCTTCGGGCGCGACGACAATCACGCTTCCCTGCGCGGGCGTCTATGCCGTCAAGGTCGTAACGCCGACATCCACACGTACATGGAAAATATCAGTCCGCTAAGTTCCGCGGTCTGCCGCAATACCGTCGGGCCATTCTGACGGTTTGAGACAATATGCGACCGGCATGTCCTCCTCGGGAAGACATGCCGGCTTTGTGATTGACGATGCGGGGGGAAGGCAAGCTCCATATCTCCGGCTCGCCATGGAAGGCGAAATGACGAGTCGCTTGAGTCAGAACGGGACTGGGGAGTCGAAGGCGTAACAGCGGCCGTCGAGGGGGAAGGTGAACTCGAGGCGTGCGGCGTGAAGCATCAGCCGGGGGGCGCCTGTGGCTGATTTCGTGCCGTACAGGCGGTCGCCGGCTATCGGCATGCCGAGCCCGGAGGCGGAGGCTGCGTGCACTCGCAGCTGATGCGTGCGCCCGGTGAGCGGGCGGAACGTAACGCGGCTCATGCCGTCGGCGACGTCGGTGAATTCATAGTCGGTCACTGCAGGTTTGCCGTCTGTGAGGTCCACGCGTTGGCGGGGGCGGTCGAGCCAGTCGGGCGAAAGCGGCAGGTCTATCCTCCCGCATCGGGGCAGGCCGCGCGACTCATAATCGCCTTCGAGCAGTGCCTCGTAGGTCTTGCTGACGCACCGCGTCGCGAAGAGGCTCTGCATGGTCTTGAACGCAACCGGTCCGAACGTGGCGACGAGCAGCCCCGAAGTGTCCTGGTCGAGGCGGTGTGCCGTTTTCACCTGGCGGCCGGCGCCGTATCTGTTTTCAAGCCACCGCTGGACAGAAGGCGTCTTCCCCTTGCCGGGCACGGAGAGCATCCCGCTCGGTTTGGCGACCACGCAGAACCATTCGTTCTCAAACAATATCGTCGGTTCTGGGAGCGTGAGACCAGTCTCGGAATCGCGGCCCAGAGGCGGCTCGATGTCGAGTCCGCGGAGCATCCAGTCCAGTACCGGCATGCACTTGCCACGGCAGGCCGGATAATGCGCGCCGTGAATCCTGACTTCGCCCCCGCGCGGCTGTCCGTGCCAGTATTCGGCCATGGCCACAGGGTGCCAACCGCGGACGAAAGCGGCCTGGAGCAGTTTGGGCGCGCAGCATTCGCCCGCCCCCGACGGAGGGACGCCCATTGGCGTGGCGGCGAAAATATCCGCCAGGCTCCGGCTCTCGCCCCGGGCGTTGAGGAGCGTGAAATTAGAGAAGAGCCATGCCTGCAGCTCCTCCGACTCGGTGCGCCTGCGCAGCTTCATCTCCTCAAGATGCGACCGGGCGTCGTCGAGGCGCCTTTCAATCGGCTCGAGCCAGGAGCGGAGCCTCTGGCGCAGCCTACGCAGCTCCGCCTTCTCATACTGGCTCCGGCGGACCATCTCGGCCAGTTCCGAGTCGCCGGCGAGTCCGGAGGCTCTTCTGAGGTCGCGCTGTCGCTTGGAAGCCAAACACTTCTCACGAAATGCGACGACTTCAGCGTCGGGCCTCTCCTTCGCCTGCGCGTATTCGGAAGCGACGATGCCGAGTACGTCTCTTTCGAAACGTGCGATCTCCATATTCAGCGCGGATATACCGGCCTCCTTTGTCTTGAAATGCCCGTCGGGACGCAGGTAGTCGAACACCGGGCCGACGAATCCGTCGCGGATGAATCCGTCGTCGCCGATCTGGCCCGAGAATGCGTAGAGCGTATGGCGCGTTCCCGTCTGGTCGACGGCGATGAGGACACCGAGCATCTTGCCGGCGTCGAGTTCGCGGCAGAAGGCGGCATCGTCGGGGCGTCCGCCGGCGCGGAGCTCGTCGATGCGGCCGAGCAGACGCCTGAAAGCCGCGTCGCATTCCGGGGCGGGAGTATAGTCGAAGGGATTGTTCATCGATTAGATAAGTAAGTGTTCAAATTAAACCGATAGTAAGTGATGATTTTAATCTTGCATATCATCTGCTCGCTCTTTTTGGCATCTTAGGCTTTGTCGTTCGGTCGCATAGCTCGCTATGCTCCCTCACTCCGCAGCCAATTGAAAATCGGCGAATGACCGCTGAACACAATAAGACATGAGCCAAATATGCTCAAAAATAGCTTCGCATCTGATATGCATTTAATTTGATCACTTACTTATGCGTTATCCATCTGCAAAATTAATGGAAATTCCGGAAATTCGGGCGGAATCATTACAGCGATTCTCCGTTTTTTGTTGATTAGATATATTTTTATTATATTTGCGAAATATAAGTAAGTGTTCAAATGAAACCGATAGTAAGTGATGAATTTAATCTTGCATATCATCTGCTCGCTCTTTTTGGCATCTTTGGCTTTGTCGTTCGGTCGCATAGCTCGCTATGCTCCCTCACTCCGCAGCCAATTGAAAATCGGCGAATGACCGCTGAACACAATAAGACATGAGCCAAATATGCTCAAAAATAGCTTCGCATCTGATATGCATTTAATTTGACCACTTACTTAACCCGAATAATTCTCGACCAACCATATGGGTAATAACAAGAACAATATCTGGATGCGGGCGGTCGCCTTCACGGCCGTGTTCCTGCTGCTGTGCTCGATGGCGCTCGTACAGGACGGGCGCCTGTTCGGCTGGCGTCCCGGTGTGAAGGCCTCGGCCGGGCCGCAGACCGTCACTGCCGTGGCCGGAGGTGAAATCATTAACACCACCGTTTCCGGCAAGGACATCACCGGCTACGGCGGCCCCGTTCCGCTTGAGATATACGTCAGCGGAGGGCGCATAGACTCCATCCGCCCGCTGCCCAACAGCGAGACTCCGGGCTTCTTCGCCGAGATGGTGGCGGGAGGCCTGCTGCAGGCCTGGGACGGCCTGACTCTTGAAGAAGCCGCCCGGCTCGACGTGGACGCCGTGAGCGGGGCCACGTATTCGTCGCGTGCCGTCATAGGCAACGTACGCGCCGGAGTCTCGGCGGCGCTCGACCGCAAACCGGCGGCGCAGCGCAGCGTCGCTACAGGAGCCGCCGGCATCGCCGCCCTCGTCGTGCTTCTTGTCGGGGCCGTGCTGCCCCTATTCGTGCATTCGCCGCGCTACAGGCTCGTCCAGCAGCTCGCCAATGTCGGCGTGCTCGGCTTCTGGGCCGGGACATTCGTCGACTATGCCATGATGCTCAACTTCTTCGCCAACGGCGTGACGATGACGCTTGCCTCGCTCACCGCGCTGCTGCTCATGGTGGTCGCACTGATCTATCCCCTCGCCGGCCGCGGCACCCACTACTGCAACTGGATATGCCCCTACGGCTCGCTGCAGGAACTCGCCGGGCGGCTGTCGCGCCGCAAGCTCAAGCTCTCGCCGACGGCCGTCGTATGGCTCGACCGCACGCGTCAGGCGCTCTGGATCGTTCTGATAGCGCTCCTTTTCGCCGGATGGGGAGCGTCATGGGTCGACTACGAACTCTTCACCGCCTTCATAGTCAGGAGCGCGTCGTGGGTGATGATAGGCGTCGGGGTCGCCTTCATCGTGCTCTCGGTCTTCATATCCCGCCCATTCTGCCGCTTCGTATGCCCCACCGGAAGTCTTCTCAAGGAAATATAACAAAGCAATGAAAAAGAACATATTGATAATCGTGCTCGCCGTCGCGCTCTGCGCCGTCGGCGTGAGAATGGCGTATGATCGCAACGCCGCCGAGTCGGGAGGCGACACGGCCGGTGACGGTTCGGCCGACGCCCTGGAATGCATCATGACGCGCTACAGCCTGCGTGCGTATTCGTCGCGTCCGGTCGCGGACAGCATCGTCGAGAAGATACTCCGCGCCGGTATGGCGGCCCCCACGGCCATGCGTATGCAGCCCTGGGAGATGGTGGTGGTCACCGAGCAGCCGCTCAAGGACTCGATCGCGGCCGTGTCGAAGGGCACGGCTATGATCAAGGACGCGCCGCTGGTGGTGGCCGTATGCGGCAACACCAACCGCTTCATCGAGGGTGAGTCGGCCGCCGGCGGCGGATTCTGGATCGAGGACTGTTCGGCCGCCGCCGAGAACATTCTGCTCGCCGCCCACGCGCTCGGACTGGGCGGTGTGTGGTGCGGCGTGTATCCCGTCGACGAACGCGTGGAGCACATGAGGCGCATACTCAACCTGCCCGACACGATAGTGCCCTTCAATGTCATGGCCATAGGATATCCCGAGGCGGCGGGCGCGCCCAAGGACAAGTGGAATCCCTCGCGGGTGCATTACAACAGGTTCTGAGCATTGTTCCATATCAGACTCGCACGACACCGCCACGTCGACATGCTCCACGGCCCGCTGGCGGGCAAGATATTCGCCTTCTCGCTGCCACTGGTGGCGAGCGGCGTGCTGCAGCAGTCGTTCAACGCCGTCGATGTGGCGGTGGTGGGGCGATACGCCACCACGCAGGCCATAGCGGGCGTCGGCAGCAACGGCCCGATCATCAGCATCCTGGTGAACCTCTTCCTGGGCATAGCGGTCGGTGCGAACGCCGTGATCGCCAACTGCCTCGGGGCGAAAGACGACGATGCCGTGCGCCGGTCGGTCTCGACGGTGGCGGTGGTCACGGTGGTGTCGGGGCTCGTGCTCACGGCGCTCGGCTACATACTGGCCCGGCCGATCCTGGAGGCCATGAGCGCGCCGGCCGACGTGATCGACCTCGCCGAGGCATATCTGAAGATTTACTTCCTGGGTATGCCCTTCATGATGGTCTACAACTTCGGCTCGGCCATAATGAGGAGCGTCGGCGACACCGCCAAGCCGTTCTGGTCGCTGTTGATAGCCACGATATGCAACCTCGCTCTCGACGTCACGTTCATCTCGATGTTCCGTTCGGGCGTCGAGGCTGTGGCGTGGGCCACCGTTCTGAGCAACGGCATAAACGCCGCGCTGATGGTGGGGTTTCTGATGCATGAGAAGGAACCCGTCAGGCTTCGGATGACCCACTGGCGCGTGTCGCGGCGATATCTGGGCCGGATGCTGCGCGTCGGCGTTCCGGCCGGGCTGCAGGGGATGGTGTTCTCGATGTCGAACATCTTCATACAGTCGGCCATCAACGGCTTCGGCTCGGCGGCCGTGGCCGGTTCGGCGGCCGCTCTGACGTTCGAATGCTACTGCTACTATATCGTGACGGCGTTCTGCGCGGCGACGATCGCCTTCTCGGGCCAGAACTACGGTGCCGGCCAGTATGATCGGTGCCGGCGGACGTTCGGCATATGCATGCTCTACAGCGTCGTGCTGTGCGGAGTGTGCAACCTGCTGATAGCATGGCGTCAGGAGGCATGCGTGAGCATATACACCACAGATCCGGAGGCGATGCGCTACGCCTTCACGCGCATCCGCACGGTGCTTGTGTTCCAGAGCATGGCGAGCTCGTATGAGATAGCCGGGGCCTACATGCGGTCGTTCGGCTGGTCGGTGCTTCCGATGGTGCTCACCATCTTCGGCACGTGCGTGCTGCGGTTGGGCTGGGTGGCCGTGTTCGCCCGCGTGGAAGACACGTTCCGCAATCTTCTGCTGATATATCCCGTCAGCTGGGGCATAACGGGCGTGCTGGTGCTCACGGCGGCGGCCGTCGTTTCGCGCAGGGTGTTCCGCCGCGCTCCCGGCGCGACGGCGACCTGACGGCGGCGCGTGGGGCGGAATATCAAATGCTCCGCTCGGGCGTTATATCTTTACAGCACGGCCTGCCGTGGGCCTGGAACAAATCATGTTAAACCGAAAAACAGAAGGAAATGAGACTTAACGGACGACGCAACAGCAACAATGTGGTCGACAAGCGCGGGCTGTCGGGCAAGGCCGTCGGCATCGGCGGCGGCATAGTGGGATTTATTATCGCGGCGGTGATCACGCTTCTGTCGGGAGGCGACCTGTCGCAGGTGGCCGGCAACGCGATCGGAGCGCTGAGCGGCGGCGGAGAGACGCAGCAGGCCGCGCGCCAGCCCGACGCCGAGGAGCAGCAGCTCTACGACCTCGCCTCGAAGGTGCTGGCCGGGACCGAGGACGTCTGGACCGATATCTTCAAGCAAAAGGGGTGGGGCGAGTACCGGCCGCCGAAGATGGTGATCTATTCGGGCTCGGTGCAGACCGGCTGCGGCCAGGGCAACGCCCAGGTGGGGCCGTTCTATTGCTCGGCCGACCAGACCGTCTATCTCGACCTCGACTTCTTCAAGACGATGCAGCGGCAGATAGGAGCCTCGGGCGACTTCTGCTATGCCTACGTCATAGCCCATGAGGTTGGCCACCACGTGCAGTATCTGCTCGGCACGCTCGACGACGCCCACTCGCGCATGGCGCAGGTGTCGGAGCGCGAGGCCAACCAGATCAGCGTGCGGCTCGAGCTGCAGGCCGACTATTACGCCGGCGTGTGGGGACACAACGACAACCGCATGTTCAATTCGATAGAACCGGGCGACGTGGAGGAGGCCGTCAACGCGGCCTCGAAGATCGGCGACGACTACCTGCAGAAGAAGGCCTACGGGCGCGAGATGCCCGAGTCGTTCAACCACGGGCGCTCCGAATGGCGTGTGCGCTGGTTGACGCGCGGCCTCGAATGGGGCGACCCGTCGCGCGGCGACACCTTCTCGATTCCCTATTCCTCTCTCTGACAATCCACGACACTCTCTTCCTGACCTGACATATGAAGCAGCAAGACAACGCCGACGACAGGGGTGGCCGCCTGTCGTTTCTCGAATCCGTGGCCCGCGCCTACACATCCCGCTACGACGAGATGTCGGAATTCTGTTTCCTCTTCCCCAACAAGCGGAGCGGAACCTTCTTCCTCAAGAAACTCTCGGAGAATCTCGGCGAGCGGGCGATGCTCGCGCCCGAGACGCTCGACATAGCGACGTTCATGGCCCGGGTGTCGGGCCGCGAGGTCGTGCCGCGCATCGACGTGATATTCAGGCTCTATAAGGTGTATTGCTCGCTCTTGGGGCGCGTCGACAGCCTGCGCACGGAGGCCGACCTGCTCGACTTCGACCGCTTCGCCCCCTGGGCCGAGGTGCTCGTGGCCGACTTCAGCGAGGTCGACCAGTATGACGCCGACGCCGCGGCTCTCTTCAAGAACGTTCGCGACTTCCGCAGCATCGCCACCAACTTCCTCAACGACGAGCAGCTTGACATAATAGAGCGCTATTTCGGCTACCGTCCGCAGGCCGCCGACGTCGAGGGATTCTGGCGCAGCGTCGGGCCGGAGGAGGACATGTCGAAGGTCCGCGAGAAATTCGTCGAGCTGTGGAAGCTGCTGCCCGAACTCTACGACGGGCTTCTCGCCAACCTCTCCGCCGACGGGCTGATATTGCCAGGCACGGCGTTCCGAGAGGCCCTGCGCCGCGTCGAGGCCGAGGGCGCGGAGGCGTTGCCGTGGAAGAAAGTCGTGGCCGTCGGCTTCAACATGCTTTCCACCACCGAGGCCGAGCTCTTCGCCCAGATGCGCGACGCTGAGGGGGAGGATGGCGGACCGTACGCCGACTTCTTCTGGGACGCGACGGGGCCGGTGCTGGGTGCCGCGACGGGCGGCTCCGCGGCCCGCGCCATGAGACGCAACATCCGCAATTTCCCGGCACCCGAGTGGGCGTTGCCGTTCCTGGCCATGAGCGACGTGAAGGGGGTGCCCGGCCATATAACGATAGCCGCCGCGCCCTCCAACTCGGCGCAGGTCAAGGTGGCCGCCGAGGTCGTGTCGGGATGGATCGACACGGTCGACCCCACCAAGATCCGCGACGCCCGCACGGCCGTCGTGATACCCGACGAGAACCTGCTGATGCCACTGCTGCACTCGCTGCCCGACGGACTGAAGGCCGTGAACCTCACGATGGGCTACTCGATGCGCTACACGTCGGTGGCCTCGTTCGTGTTCCACCTGCGGCGTCTGCAGACGCGCCGCCGCAAGTCGGGCGGGCGCGCGGCGTTCTATCACGAGGACCTGCGACTCTTTCTGGCGCATCCGCTGGTGCATGTGGTGACGGGCAGCGACAAGGCCAACGAACTGTATGGCGACATTGCCGCGAGCCACATGATGACTGTCCCGCTCGACTGGATCGCAGAGCGGTCGTCGCGTCTCGCCGCGATGCTGGAGCCCGTGGCGCGTGACGCGGGCGTCGGTCAGGCCATAGCCTATATCGACGGCGTGCTCGCCATGGTGGACCGCGCGCTCGGCGAGCGCCATGAGGGGCTGCGCACCGTCAACAGCCGCATCGAGCGTTCGCAGGTGGCCCTATACCGCGTGGCCCTGGCGCGTCTCGAGCACACGGTGGCGGTCCACGGCATCGAGATGAGCCTCATGAGCGTGTTCCATCTCGTCGACCGGCTGCTGGCCGGCGAGAAGGTGACGTTCGAGGGCGAGCCGCTTGAGGGCCTGCAGGTGATGGGTCTGCTCGAGACGCGTGCGCTCGACTTCGACCATCTCGTCGTGCTCTCGATGAACGACAAGATCATGCCGCGACGCGGCCGGAAACGCACGTTCATACCCGACTCGCTCAGGCGCGGCTACGGTCTCCCCACGGCGTCGCGCGGCGAGGACCTCTATTCCTATTATTTCTACAGGCTGATATCGCGTGCCCGCGACGTCACGCTCATCTACGACGCCCGTGCTGGCGAGGGTATGCGCAGCGGCGGCAAGTCGCGCTATCTGATGCAGCTCGAGATGCTCTATGCGCCGGGCGAGGTCGAGAGGCAGAACTTCACGTTCGCGCTCAATTCCCAGGCCACGGAGGTGGGATGCGTCGAGAAGACTCCGGCGGTGATGGGAAAACTCGCGGCATTCCTCTCAGCCGATAAGGAAACGGGCCGCAACCTCTCGGCGTCGGCGCTGATGAATTACTGCGCGTGCCAGCTGCTGTTCTATTTCAAGAACGTGGCGCGGATCAGCGACGACGACGAACCGGGCAACTATATCGACCCCATAACGCAGGGCAACATCGTTCATGGCGCAATGCTCGACCTCTATTTCCCGGCTGATCTCCAACGCCGATATCTCAAGGCCGGCGAGAGAATTACGTATACGAGCAAGGATTTCGATAGGATGCTCTCGAACCGTGAGGCGATCTATCGGGTTGTCGCGCGCGCGGTCAACAGGGAGCATTTTCATCTCGGCGCGGAGGATCTCGACCGTCCGCTCACGGGGTCGGTGAAGATTGTCGCCGACCGTCTCGCCGCGCAGGTAGCCGATGTGGTCGCTTACGACCGCGACATAGCGCCGGTGACCCTGCTTGGGGGGGAGATGACGGCCGTGACGCGCTGGAAGGTCGGCGACGCGCCCGAGGTCAACATACGCTATGCCTTCGACCGCGTCGACATCGTCGGCGGCCGGGTGAGAGTGGTCGACTACAAGACGGGCAGCGCGCATGTCGCGGCCAAGACCTTCGACGACATATTCAACGGCAACGTGGATGCGAAATACATGATCCAGCTTCTTGTCTACGGCAGACTGCTCGAGCAGCGCATGGCGCAGGAGGGGGATAACTGCGGACAGGATGGAATCGGCATGGAGATCTACGACGTCAACATCATCGGCAGCCAGGGGGCGGTGACGCCCAAGTTGGAGAGCAGGAATGTGCTGGCCCACCGCGACCTCGACCCGGAGTTCGAAGGGCGCCTCTCGGAGATGCTCGCCGAGCTCTTCGACCCGGCGCATCCCTTCCGGGGCGCCGCCGACGAGTCCGCCTGCACCTACTGCCGCCTCAAGTCTCTCTGCGGCCGGGAGTGACAGAAAAGACCTGAGACCTACTTGTTGTAGTGGGTCATGGCGAAGTCGGGGCCGGAGAGGCAGAAGGCCTTGATGGCGTCGACGGCTTTCTTGGTCACCTCGGGCATCTTCTCCATCTCCTCAGGCGGGAATTTGCCAAGCACGTAGTCGATCTGGCCGCCGCGCGGAAAACCGTTGCCTATGCCTATGCGCAGACGCGCGTAGGCCTGCGTGCCCAGCTCGGAGGCGATGTTCTTCAGACCGTTGTGCCCGGCGTCGGAGCCCTGCTTGCGCATACGGATCGAGCCGAAGGGGATGGCCATGTCGTCGACCACCACGAGCAGGTTCTCAAGGGGCAGTTTCTCGTGGTTCATCCAGTATCGGACGGCGACGCCGCTGAGGTTCATGAAAGTCGAGGGTTTCAGCACGAGGAGCTCGCAGTTCTTGACGCGCACCCTGGTCATGTCGCCGTAACGCTTCGACTCGAACGTCACGCCGGCGTCGGCGGCGAGTGCGTCGGCCACGATGAAGCCGGCGTTATGGCGCGTGTCGACATATTCGGGACCCATGTTCCCGAGGCATGTAATCAGAAAACGTTTCATATCAGGATCAGTGTTGTCGGCGGGACGGCGACGGCCGAGGCCCGCCAGCCAGTTCAGAAAATTCATATTGGTGGGTAAGTAATAAGTAAAAAGTAATAAGTAAAAAGTAATAAGTAAAAAGTATTAAGTAATAAGTAAAAAGTAAAAAGTAATAAGTAATAAGTAATAAGTAATAAGTAATAAGTATTAAGTAATATGGGGATGCTGAATGAATATCACGTATTACTTCTTACTTCTTACTTCTTACTTCTTACTTCTTACTTCTTACTTCTTACTTCATACTTCATACTTCATACTTCTTACTTCATACTTCATACTTCTTACTTCATACTTCTTACTTCTTACTTCATACTTCATACTTATCACTTCTTACTTGTAATTGCGTGATTAAAAAAACATCATGCCCTCGTGAGGGGGCATGATGCGTGTTGCTGTAAGCGGGTTCGGGCGGATTACGCCTCGGCTGCCTTTGCTGCGGCGCCACGTGCGGCACGCGTGAGCTGCACGGCGCAGACAACGGCGTTCTTGGCGTTCATCAGTTCGAGGCCCTCGAAGTGGAGGTCGCCGACTGCGAGCGACTTGCCCAGGCCGAGATTGTCGACATTGACGACGAGGCGCTCGGGAATCTCGCTGTAGATGGCTTTCACCTTGAGCTTGCGCATCGAGAGGGTGAGCTTACCACCGGCCTTCACACCCTCGGCGTGACCCTCGATCTGGACGGGAACCTCCATCACGATGGGCTTGTCGGGATATACCTGGAGGAAGTCGATGTGGAGCAGCGTGTCCTTGACGGGCTGGAACTGGAGTTCCTTCATCACTGCCTTGACCTCCTCGCCGTTGAGGTTGATGTCGACCTCGAAGATGTCGGGAGTGTAGACGAGCTTGCGGACGTCCTCGGCCTTCACCACGATGTCGGTGGTGATGATACCGCGCTTGGCGTCGATCTCGACGAGTTTCTGGCCTGCCTTGAGCGTGCCGTTGTAGGGGAGCTCGACGAGCTCGCCGCCGTTGATCACTGCGGGAATCTTACCCTCTTTGCGGATGGCCTTCACGGCCTTCTTGCCGAGCTCTGTGCGAGGCTCGGCGTTGAGCTGGAATTTCTTCATTTCAGTCTTAAAGTTGTGTTACTCAAAATAAGTTTGCTCCGTGCATTATGCTCGGGCTCGGACCGCCGAGGCGGCTCCGACAAATTTCCCATCACACTGTTTGCCCTAAAGCGCCGCAAAGTTAATAAAAATCCGCGACACAGACAAATAATTAACCAAGTAATAAGTATGAAGTAATAAGTAATACGGGGGAAGTAATGCGGGAAGTAATAAGTATGAAGTAATAAGTAATACGGGGGAAGTAATAAGTAATACGGGGGAAGTAATAAGTGTGAAGTAATAAGTAATACGGGGGAATGTTTAAAAGTTTACCGTATTACCGTATTACCGTATTACTTATTACTTATTACTTATTTTATTATTTATTTCATGCGTTTGAGCAGGTTGTAGGAGGGTAGCACGCCGAGTTCGCCGGCCTTGCTGAGGTCGGCGAAGGCCTGGCGGCGGTTGCCCATGCGCAGGTAGGTGACGCCCCGGTTGTATAGGGCCTCGGCAAACTGCGGGTCGACCGCGAGGGCCTCGCCGTAGCAGCGTAGGGCCGAGGTGAAGTCGCCCGCGGAGTAGTAGATGTTGCCCTTGTTGTGCCAGGCGTATACGAGCCTCGGGTTGAGGCGCAGCGCGGAGTCGTAGTCGGCCAGGGCGAGGGGTATCTGCTTGGGGTCGCCCGACATCTGGCGCGCGTATGCCCGCTCGAGATATGCCACGGTGAACTCAGGGTAGAGGGCAATGGCCTTGTCGAGGGCGCGGACGGCTGCCTCGGTGTCCTTGAGCATGACGCGGGCCACGCCGAGCGCGAGCCAGTCGGCCGGCCGCTCGCTGGCGGCCGCCGTCTGCTCGAGCTGGTCGGCCATGGCGAACATCCGTTCGTATTCCTCGGACGAGAGGACCGGGTCGGGGGTCAGATACATCTTCTGGCCGATGTACATGGCGCGGTTGAAATCGTCGAGCTCGCGAAACCAGTTTGAGGTCGCTTTGAGCGACTGCGGGGCGTCGGTGAACGAGACGAAGTATGCCGGGGCGAGGTCGACGTTGACGTCGCGGTCCTGCACGCGGCCCTTGATGCGGTCGTTATACGCCAGCTGTGTCTGCGAGGCGCTGCCCACGGTGACGAGCTGGTTGAAGCGGTCCATAATCTCCTCCTCGGTCTCGGGCGAGTCGGGCGTACCGCTGTTGGCCGTCCCGGCCTGGATGGCGGGGCGGTCGAGCGGGTTGCGCTCCGGGTTGCGGACGTAAGCGCGCACGAGCTCGTCGCCACGGTGCATGCTCTCGACCGCCGCCCGCGTGTTGCCCATCTTGTCGAAAGCCATGGCGCGCGCGTAATACGCCGGGTAGAAGCGCGGATAGCGCGCTATGATGGCGTTGAAGTCCGCGACGGCCTCGCGCGGTTCGTCGCGTTCGAGATTGACCAGACCCAGATTGTAACGGGCGTGGAAATTGTCGGGTTCGAGGCGCAGCACCTCGGCGAAGTCGGCGGCGGCGCGGCCGAGGTCCTTGACCTCATAGCGCAGCAGGGCGCGGTTGAAGAGCGCCGCCGGGTTGTATGGCTCGAGCTCGAGGGTATAGTTGTAGTCGGCCATGGCGCCGAAATAGTCGTCGAGGTTGTAGCGGATGAAGGCGCGGTTGAGGTAATAGTCGGCCTCGTGGGGCTTGAGGCGTATGGCCTCGTCCATGTCGGCCAGGGCCGCCTCCCAGTTCTTCTGGCGGACCTCGATGTCGGCGCGGACGAGATAGGGCTGCAGCGACGTGCGCGACAGCTCGATTGCCTTCGAGATGTCGGCAAGGGCTGCCACCGTGTCGCCCTGCAGCACGCGGAGCCGGCCGCGGGCCGTGTAGCCGTCGTCGAACCTCGGGTAGAGCCGCAGCAGGGCGGCGAACGTCGAGTCAGCCCCCGCGTAGCGCCCCAGCTCGGTCTCGGCCACCGACTTGTAGAAAAGGAAATACTTGTCCTGCGGATTGTAGCGCAGGCCTATGTCGTAGTCCTCGACGGCCAGCGAGTCCTTGCCCAGCGACTGGCGCACGAACCCGCGCAGCTTGTAGGTCTCGGTGCGGAACTTGTTGCGCTCGATCGATAGGGTGCAGTCTTCCTCGGCCCCCTCCAGGTCTTCGAGCTGCATCTTGGCGAAGGCGCGCAGATAATACGGCTCGGCCATGTAGGGCTTGGCCTTGATGGCCTGGTTGAAATACTGGATGGAGAGCATGTAGTCGTCCATCGACAGCACGTTGCGGCCGATGTTCATCACCTGCTCGGCGTCGACCTGCGCGAATGCCGCGAGAGCCGACACAAAGGCACTGACTGTTAGAGCGAGGCGTTTCTTCATATGCTTAGAACGTCGGCGGGACGTTTCCTATTGTTCAGCACAAACCAAATGACGCGCGACACGTTAACCATATAGGCGCGCCCGTCAGCGCGCGTCACGTAAGTTATGGAAAAGGTCGTAATAATCGGAGGCGGATTCGCTGGACTCAATCTCTGCAAGAAGCTCGATCCGCGCAAATATGAGATATGTCTCGTCGACAGGAACAATTTCCATTGTTTCCCGCCGCTGTTCTATCAGATAGCGTCGTCCGGCCTCGTGCCCGCCAACATATGCTTCCCGTTCCGCCGGGAGTTCAAGAAGAAGAGGAACGTCTCCTACCACATGGGCCACGTCAAGAATATCGACCTCGCGGCCCGTACGGTCACAACCAGTTATGAGACCATCACGTTCGACAGGCTCGTGCTCGCCGCCGGCGCCACCAACAACTACTTCGGCATGAAGCCGCTGGCCGAGGCGACCTACGGCATCAAGACCGTGGCCGAGGCGTCGCACACCCGCGACGAGATTCTCGACCGGCTTGAGCGCGGGGCCCTGTGCAAGGACCGCGAGCGTCGCCGCCAGCTGCTCAGCTTCCTCGTGGTGGGCGGCGGCCCGTCGGGCGTCGAGATCGCCGGCGCCTTGGGCGAGATGAAGAAATACATCCTCAGCAAGGAATATCCGGAGCTCGAGCCCGACGACATGACCATCACCCTGGTCGAAGGCACCTCCGAACTGCTCGGCGCCATGAGCCCCAAGGCGCGCTCCAAGGCCCTCGAGGGGCTGCGCCAGCTGATGGTCAACGTCAGGCTCGACACTATGATGAAAGACTATACCGACAAATACGTCACCTTCGCCGACGGCAGCCGCGAATACTACGAGACGCTGATATGGACGGCCGGAGTCTGCGGCGAGCCCATGCCGGGCCTGCCGCCCGAGACGGTGGGGCGCGGCGGCCGCGTCATCGTCGACGAGTTCAACCGCGTCGTCGGCCACGAGGACATACTCATGGCCATAGGCGACATCGCCCTGATGCAGACAGACGGTTATCCCAAGGGGCACCCGCAGATGGCCCAGCCCGCCATACAGCAGGCCCGCAACCTTGCCCGCAACCTCAACGAAGGGGCGTTCACCCACCCGTTCGTCTACAAAAACAAAGGTTCCATGGCCACCATCGGCAAGAACAAGGCCGTGGCCGACATCGGCGGTCTGTCGTTCGGCGGCTTCTTCGCCTGGCTGATATGGCTGGCCATACACCTTATCTCGATACTGGGCATGCGCAACAAGCTGTCGGTGCTCGTCAACTGGTTCTGGAACTACATGTTCTACAACACCTCCCTGCGCCTGCTGCTGCGGCCCACGAAGTTCCCGCTCCGCCGGCACTGGGCCGATTAAACCTTTGGCGGCGCAGGCCGTCCTAATTGAATAGATACAAAAAGATGAAGATCATGAGAAAAAAGATATGCAGACATATCGCGCCCGCGCTGTCGGCCGCGGCTATGGCCGTGGTGCTGGCGGGCTGCGGCATCTTCGGCAAGCCGAAGACCGAGATAACACCCCAGCTGCCCGACGACCGCGAGAGCATAGCCAAAAGCAAGGAGCAGAAAGTATACACGCCCGAGGAGCTGAAGCGTGGCGTCGTCAAGGGCGACTGGGCCATAGAGTCGGTCTACGGCAAGAAGGCGGTGGGGGAGGACTCTCCCTTCATCAAATTCGTGCCCTCGGAGAAGAAGATGTATGGCAACAACGGCTGCAACGTCATCAACGCCGGCTACGTCTACAACGCGGCCGACTCGACCATCAGCTTCGACCACGTGGCCTCGACTATGCGCATGTGCGGCAAGGAGGGGCTCACCGACTACGAGATCAACACCGCGCTCGGCGCGACGCGGTTCTACACCTGGCGGGTGCAGGACTCGGACTATTACCTGACCTTCTACGACGAGTCGCGGCGCGAGATCATGGTGCTGATGCACCAGAACTTCGAGTTCCTCAACGGCACGTGGCGCGTGAGTGCCATCAACGGTCAGCCCGTCAACGTCGAGGACATGAAGCTCGTGCTTGACGTCGACGAAGGCAAGCTGCACGGCAACACGGGCTGCAACATCATCAACGGCGATCTGGAGACCGACATGGACCACCCGAACTCAATATCGTTCAGCGGCATAGCCATGACGCGCATGGCATGCCCCGACCCGACTCACGAGACGGCGCTCGTCGTGGCGCTCGAGGAGGTTTCGGCCGCGCGTCCCGTTTCAGGCAACGAGGTCGTGCTCTACGACGACCGTCAGAAGAACGTGCTCACGCTCGTCAGAACCACCGACAAGTGACCGCCGCCCTATGGAAGAGAGAGTAGACAAATGGCTGTGGGCGATGCGCGTGTTCAAGACGCGCACCATAGCCACCGACGCCTGCAAGAAAGGCAGGGTCATGATGGGCGGCGTGGCCGTCAAGCCATCGCGCTGCGTCAAGCCGGGCGACGTGATCGACGTCCGCAAGCCCCCGATCACTTATACTTTCCGCGTCAAGGCACTGGCCCCCAACAGGCTCGGCGCCCGGCTCGTGCCCGATTATCTCGAGAACATAACGCCGCAGGCCCAGTACGACCTGCTTGAGATGACGCGCATCTCCGGGTTTGTCGACCGCCGCAAAGGCCTCGGCCGTCCCACCAAGCGCGACTCGCGCGAACTGTCGCGCTTCCGCGAGGATTCGTATGCCGACACGTTCTATCTCGATTTCGAGGATGACGACGAAGAATAAGTAAGAAGTAAGAAGTAAGAAGTAAGAAGTAAGAAGTAAGAAGTAAGACGTAAGAAGTAAGAAGTAAGACGTAAGAAGTTATAAGTAAGAAGTAATAAGTAAGAAGTAATAAGTAATAAGTAATAAGTAAGAAGTAAGAAGTAATACGTTGTGGGCGATAAGTCGTAAGTGATTTATGATTAATTGCTTACGGATAAATAATAACCGTTTCGCATTGCCGTATCACTTATTGCTTCATACTTGTTACTTTCTTATTACCTAAGACCTTAGGCTATTTTTGTGATATAAGTTTTTGCGGATTCGGAAATATTTTGTATCTTTGCGCGGATTATTATGCCCGGACGTGAACCGGAAACGGCTCGCGTTCACGGCGGTTTAATGTAATAGACTAACAATCAATATAATATATGATAAATATCACCTTCCCTGACGGAAGCGTAAAGCAATTTGCCGAGGGCGTGACGCCCCTTCAGGTCGCCGAGAGCATCAGTCCGCGCTTCGCGGCCGACGTTCTGGCGGCTAAAATCAACGGCGAGGAATGGGACATCTCCCGCCCCGTCGACAAGGACGCCTCGATCGAGCTGTTCAAGTGGGGCGACCCCGAGGGCAAGCACGCCTTCTGGCACTCGTCGGCCCACCTTCTGGCCGAGGCCCTGCAGGAGCTGTATCCCGGCGTGAAGTTCGGCATCGGCCCCGCGATAGAAAACGGATTCTATTACGACATCGACCCGGGCGAGCACAAGATCACGGCAGAGGATTTCCCCAAGATCGAGAAGAAGATGCTCGAGCTCGCCCAGCGCAAGGAGGAGATCAGGCGCGCCGACATATCGAAGGCCGACGCCCTGCGGATGTTCGGCGACCGTGGCGAGACCTACAAATGCGAGCTCATCAGCGAGCTCGAGGACGGTCACATCACCACCTACACCCAGGGGAATTTCACCGACCTCTGCCGCGGCCCGCACATCGCGACGACCGCGCCTATCAAGGCCGTGAAGATCACGTCGCTCGCCGGCGCCTACTGGCGCGGCGACGAGAAGCGCCAGCAGCTCGTGCGCGTATACGGCATCACGTTCCCCAAGAAGAAGATGCTCGACGAGTATCTCGTCCTGCTTGAGGAGGCCAAGAAGCGCGACCACCGCATGCTCGGCAAGGAGATGGAGCTCTTTACGTTCTCGCACACCGTCGGAGCCGGTCTGCCCCTGTGGCTGCCCAAGGGAGCCGCGCTGCGTGACCGTCTCGAGCAGTTCCTGCGTAAGATTCAGAAGAAATACGGCTATTTGCAGGTCATCACCCCGCATATAGGCAACAAGGCCCTCTATGTCACCTCGGGCCACTGGGCGAAATACGGCAAGGACTCGTTCCAGCCCATCAAGACTCCGCAGGAGGGCGAGGAATACATGCTCAAGCCGATGAACTGTCCCCACCACTGCGAGATATACAAGGCATACCCGCGCAGCTACCGCGATCTGCCGCTGCGTTTCGCCGAGTTCGGAACGGTCTACCGCTACGAGCAGAGCGGTGAGCTCCACGGCCTGACGCGCGTGCGCGGATTCACGCAGGACGATGCCCACCTCTTCTGCGCCCCCGAGCAGATCAAGGACGAGTTCCTCAAGGTGATGGACATCATCCTCTACATCTTCAAGGCCCTCGACTTCCAGAATTACGAGGCGCAGATATCTCTGCGCGACCCGAAGAACAAGGAGAAATACATCGGATCGGACGAGAACTGGCATCTGGCCGAGAACGCCATCATCGAGGCGTGCGCCGAGAAGGGCCTCAAGGCCCGTCAGGTGGAGGGCGAGGCCGCGTTCTACGGTCCGAAGCTCGACTTCATGGTCAAGGACGCCATCGGCCGCCGCTGGCAGTTGGGCACGATCCAGGTGGACTATAACCTCCCCGAGCGGTTCGGCCTTGAATACACCGGCGCCGACAACCAGAAGCACCGTCCGGTCATGATCCACCGTGCGCCGTTCGGCTCGATGGAGCGCTTCGTGGCCGTACTGCTCGAGCACACGGCCGGCAAGCTGCCCCTGTGGCTTATCCCCGACCAGTGCGCCGTGCTTCCGATTTCGGAGAAGTTCAACGACTACGCCCGCCGTGTGGCCGCCGAGCTCGACGCCGAGGGCGTGCGCGCGCTTGTAGACGACCGCAACGAGAAGATCGGCAAGAAGATCCGCGACAACGAGCTTCGCAAGATTCCCTACATGCTGATTGTCGGCGAGAAAGAGGCCGAGAACGGCGAGGTGTCCGTGCGCAGGCAGGGCGAGGGCGACAAGGGCACGATGAAAGTCGCCGAGTTCGCGGCTCTGATCAACGACGCGGTGAAGGCGCAGACCGAGCATCAGGCTTAACCCAAAAAGAAAATACTCTGAACATTTAATGGAGAAAAAACCACAATTCAGCGGCCCGCGCCGCCCGGCTGGCGGGTCGAGGCCGCGTCCCGGACAGCGCGGACGCGGCGGCGACCGCCGCAATGACCCGTATGCCACCAACGAGCATATCCGCGCCAGAGAGGTGCGCCTCGTGGGCGACAACGTCGAGCAGGGCGTGTATCCCATAGCCCAGGCCCTCAAGATCGCGGAGCGTCAGCAACTCGACCTCGTGGAGATCTCGCCTACGGCCGAGCCTCCCGTGTGCCGCGTGATCGACTATCAGAAGTTCCTCTACCAGCAGAAGAAGCGCCAGAAGGAACAGAAACAGAAGGCCGCCAAGGTAGTGGTCAAGGAGATACGATTCGGTCCGCAGACCGACGACCATGACTACAACTTCAAGCTCAAGCACGCCCAGGGCTTCCTGCGCGAGGGCTCGAAGGTCAAGGCCTACGTCTTCTTCCGCGGCCGCTCGATTCTCTTCAAGGAGCAGGGCGAGGTGCTGCTGCTGCGGTTCGCCAACGACCTCGAGGAGCTCGGCAAGGTCGAGATGATGCCCGTGCTCGAAGGCAAGAGGATGTCGATCATGATAGCTCCACTCAAGGTGGCGCCCAAGAAAGAGAAGCCGGCCGACAAGCCGCGCGGCGACGAGAAGGCCGCCGCTCCGGCGGGCGAAGACGCCGAAAAGAAGGAGGTTTCTGAAGAATCCTGAAAATAAATTCCGGAGTCCGGCCAATAAATCGCGACAAGCCGCGTTTATTAGCAGGTGACGCCTCCGGGATGTCACTGCCCGGGGAGCGATCCCCGCTCTGGCGATTGAATATATTAGAGACCGTAGGCACCACGTGCCGAGGTGAATTTTTAACAACTAAATTCTTTAACGAAATGCCTAAAGTAAAGACGAATGCCGCTTCGAAAAAGCGTTTTGCGCTCACCGGCACCGGCAAGATCAAAAGGAAACACGCTTACCACAGCCACATCCTTACCAAGAAGTCGAAAAAGCGCAAGAGAAATCTCGACCACACCGGCCTGGTGGCTTCGGCCAACATCAAGCAGGTGCGCGAGCTCCTCAACCTCCGCTGACCGGCGGCGCAGACCAATCGGAACTGCAAGCATTTTCAATTCAATCAAATTTTTATTAACCGGATGTTTAGCTCCGCAAGCGCAAATGTATAGATGCCGCTGACATCCAAAATTTAAAAAAAGATGCCAAGATCAGTAAATCACGTGGCCTCGAGAGCCAAGAGAAAGAAAATATTGAAACTGACCCGCGGTTACTACGGCAGCCGCCGCAACGTGTGGACAGTAGCGAAGAACACCTGGGAGAAGGGTCTGACCTACGCCTACCGCGACCGCAAGCAGAAAAAGCGCAACTTCCGCGCCCTCTGGATCCAGCGTATCAACGCCGCCGCACGTCAGGAGGATCTCTCGTACTCGAAGCTCATGGGTCTCATCCATGCGGCCGGCATTGAGATCAACCGCAAGGTCCTCGCCGAGCTCGCCATGAACAACCCCGAGGCTTTCAAGGCTATCGTCGCCAAAGTCAAGAAGTAAGACGAAGCACCAGCCGACATACAGAGCCGTCCGGAATAATATCCGGGCGGCTCTTGCGTTATATATCATATAAAGCCGCCTGCGGCAGACTATGCGCCGCCCAGGGCTTAAACAGATCATTAACCTCCTAAGAAATAAATCAATGAAGAAAATCATCCTCATGCTCGCCGCCGTGACAATCGCGGCGTCGGCGGCAATGGCCCAGCAGGCCATATTCGATCCCACCAAGAAGAAGGCAGTGGCCAAGACCGAGAAGTGCGACAGGAAAGTCGAGCTCAAGAAGGCGGAATGCAAGACTGTGGACTGCAAGGCAACCAATCGCGCCGACACCGAGTGCGCCAAGGCCAACTGCGCCAACACCGAGTGCGCCAAGGCCAACTGCGCCAAAACCGAGTGCGCCAAGGCCAACTGCGCCAACACCGAGTGCGCCAAGGCCAACTGCG
>CAJTXU010000029.1 GCA_910584125.1 uncultured Muribaculaceae bacterium
CGGGCTCCGCTTTCGGGCTTTGCCCTCAACTCCCGACGGGCTCCGCTTTCGGGCTCCGCATGAAAAAGCCCCCGCAGGTCTAAGACTTGCGGGGGTGTTCTTTAGAGCCCGGGCCGTGCGCGTCCCAGTCGGGAGTTGAGGGCGCAGCCCGAAAGCGTCAGCCCAATTGGGAGTTGAGGGCGCAGCCCGAAAGCGTCAGCCCAATTGGGAGTTGAGGGCGCAGCCCGAAAGCGGAGGCAGGGGGCGCAGCCCTCTTCCGGAGCCTCAGCCGAGGGGCTCGAGCTGGACTGTGAAGTGGCGCATCAGCTCGGCTTCCCAGGTGATCTTCACGCCGCGTGTCACTTCGTGACGGCGGTCGTAGACGTTCTTGAGCGCCGCGGCGATCACGTCCATATGGTTGTTGGTGTACGTGCGGCGGCAGATGCAGAGACGCAGGAAGTCATTGCCGTTGAAGCGGTTCTCGCGGGTCACGGGGTCGCGGTCTGCGAGCAGGTAGCCGATCTCGCAGCCACGCACGCCGGCCTCGAGATAGAGCTCGATGGTGAGGCGTTGGGCGGGGAACTCCTCCTTGGGCACGCGGTCGAGCACCTTGTCGGCGTCGATGAAGAGGGCGTGGCCTCCGACGGGACGCTGGTAGGGGATGCCGTACTCGTCGAGCTTCTTGGCCAGATATTCCACCTGGCGGATGCGGGTCTCGAGCATGTCGAACTCGGTGTTCTCGTCAAGACCGACGGCGAGGGCGGCCATGTCGCGGCCGTTCATACCGCCGTAGGTGAGGAAGCCCTCGAAAGGAATCTCATATTTCTTGGCGCCTTCGTAGATGTCTTCCCAGCGGGTGGCGATGAAGCCTCCCATGTTGACGAGACCGTCCTTCTTCGACGACATGGTCATGCCGTCGGCGAGGCTGAACATCTCGCGGCAGATCTCCTTGATTGTGGCGTCCTTGAACTCGGGCTCGCGGGTCTTGATGAAGTATGCGTTCTCGGCGAAGCGTGCGGAGTCGAAGATGACGCGCTTGTTGTACTTGTCGGCGATGCGGCGCACGCCGCGCAGGTTCTCCATCGACACGGGCTGACCGCCGGCGGTATTGTTGGTGATGGTCACGATGATGAAGGGCACCTTGTCGGCGTCCTTCTCGAGCACAGCCTCAAGCTTGTTCAGATCGACGTTGCCCTTGAAGGGGACTTCGAGCTGGGTGTTCTTGGCCTCGTCGACCGTGCAGTCCACGGCGAAGGCCTTGCGGCTCTCGATGTGGCCCTTGGTGGTGTCGAAATGCGAGTTGCCGGGCACGATGTCGCCGGCCTTCACCAGATGGGAGAAGAGCACGTTCTCGGCGGCGCGGCCCTGGTGGGTGGGAATCACGTAGGGGAATCCTGTGATTCTCTCGATGACGTCCCTGAGCTCATAGAACGAGCGTGCGCCGGCATATGACTCGTCGCCCGTCATCATGGCTGCCCACTGGCGGTCGGACATCGCTCCGGTGCCGGAGTCGGTGAGGCAGTCGATGTAGACTGCGTCCGATTTGAGCATGAACACGTTGTAATGAGCCTCCTTAAGCCACTGTTCGCGCTGTTCGCGGGTGCTTTTGTGGATAGGCTCCACCATCTTGATTTTCCAAGATTCGGCAAATGGTATTTCCATGGTTTATACTAAAATAAATGGTTAGATCGATTGTTTGGCCCGCTGGGGGCGTTGTTGTCCGATATTCGCGTCAAAGTTAACAAAACCCCGGCAAATATGCAAATTTTATAAATAAAATAATCAGGCAACCCCTGAAAGAGGCTGCCTGATGAGTCGTCGCGCGGTCTTCAGCGCGCCGCGGAGTTCAGTCGAGCTGTTCGTAGATCGAGTTCTTGCTCTTGAATTCGGGCACGATTTCCTTCATATGGGCCACGATCTGCATGTCGTCCATCGAGTCGCAGCCGGAGATGAGCGCCGTGATCTTGGAGTCGACCGTTGCGAAGTCGTATTCGCGCACCTTGGCCACCTTGATCTTGGGGTGGAATGTGGGCAGCGTGACCTCCTTGTCGTTGAGCACCTCCTCGTAGAGCTTCTCGCCGTCGCGCAGGCCGGTGAACTTGATCTCGATATTTCTGGCGCCGCTGAGGCGGATCATGCGGCGGGCGAGGTCAGCGATCTTGACGGGCTCGCCCATGTCGAAGACGTATATCTCGCCGCCGTTGCCCATCGTGCCGGCCTCGATGACGAGCTTGCAGGCCTCGGGGATGAGCATAAAGAAGCGGATTATGTCGGGGTGCGTCACCGTGACGGGACCTCCCTGCTTGATCTGCTTCTCGAAGAGGGGAATCACCGAGCCGTTCGAGCCGAGCACGTTGCCGAAGCGGGTGGTGACGAACTGCGTCTTGCCGCCGCCTGCGTCCTTGAGGGCCTTGTCGAGCGACTGCACGTATATCTCGCAGATGCGCTTCGAGCATCCCATCACGTTGGTGGGGTTGACGGCCTTGTCGGTCGAGACCATCACGAACTTGTGCGTGCCGTATTTCACGGCGAGGTCGGCCAGGATCTTTGTGCCGTAGACGTTGTTGATGATGCTCTCGTAGGGGTTGTCCTCCATCATGGGCACGTGCTTGTAGGCCGCGGCGTGGAACACGTATTCGGGCTTGAACTGGCGGAAGAGGCGTTCCATCATCACGTTGTCGGAGATGTTGGCCACGATCGTGAAGGCCTTGATGTCGGGCCATTCGTCGCGCATCATCAGGCGGATGTCGTGCATGGGGGTCTCGGCCTGGTCGACGAGCACGAGGCATGCGGGGTTGTAACGTGCTATCTGCCTCACCATCTCCGAGCCGATGCTGCCGGCTGCTCCGGTGATCATCACGGTGTGGCCGGCGAGCAGACGCTCGGCGGCCTTCATGTCGACGTCAATCTTCTCGCGGGGCAGCAGGTCCTCGACGTCGATGGGCTGCAGGTCGGAGAGGCTGATGTCGCTCTTTCCGTCCCAGGTCTTGGCGTGAGGCATGACGAGGATCTTGATGCCAGCCTCGGCCAGCAGGTCGACGACGTCCGAGTTCTGGCGTAGCTCGTTCATCTTCAGCGGCGAGACAATGAGAATCTTCACGCCCTTGCGCTCCATCTGCTGGGGCAGCGCCGAGTTGAAGGGGAAGACGTGGACGTTCATCAGGCGGCGGTTCATCATGTCGGGTTCGTCGGTGACGAATCCGGCCAGGGCGTAGGGCGTGTCAGACGAACTGTTGATGTTCTTGGCCAGAGCCACGCCGCCGGCCTTGACGCCGTAGATGAAGACTTTCTTGCGCGAATTGCCGTGGATGTACCCCTCGTAGATGGTCTTGACCCATACGCGCGATATCCACAGGAAGGCGATGGTCATCAGGCCGAGCATCAGCACGTCGGCCGTCGAGAACGTCAGCAGCCAGTCGTTCGGCCCGCTGAGCCACTGCAGGATGAAGACGAGGGCTATCGCCACCACCACGGCGAGCGTGGCGCGGGTCAGGTCGGAGAATGACGAGAAGCGTATCACCCCGGCGTAGGTATGGAAGATCCTGAAACCTATCAGGAAGCATATAAGGAAGACCCCGAGCGTGAGCACCAGGGGCATGAATGCCTCCGACACCCGCTCGACGCCGTGGTTGACCGTGTAGGCCATGAATCCCGACGCGACCACGAACATGCAGTCGATCAGCAGGATGGTCCAGTAGGGCAGGGCCTCGCGGGTGAAATACCAGGATGTGATCTTTTTCAGCGTTTTCATGATATTATGTTAACGTATGAAGGAAAACATTCGGGCCGGCGTTCAGACGATCGCGTCGCGGATCGTGGCGGCGATATAGCGCACGTCGTCGTCGGAGACGTAAGGGCCGGCGGGCAGGCAGATTCCCATTCTGAATATATCCTCGCTCACGCCGTTGACGTATGCCGGCGCGGCGGCGTAGACGGGCTGGCGGTGCATCGGCTTCCAGACGGGGCGAGCCTCGACGTTGGCGGCGTCGAGGATGACGCGCAGGGCCTCGACGTTGGCGTTGGGCTGGCAGTCGGTCACGGCCGATGAGGCGGCGTGGGTGACGCCGGCGGCACCGCCGACAGCCCCGGTCACCACCTCGGCGTAGGCGTTCTCCTGGCCGCGGATGCGCAGCGACGGGTCGAGCGTGGCGGCGCAGAGCCAATAGTTGGAGTCGAAGCGGGGCGAGGGGGCGCAGTGCATGGTGAAGCCCTCTATGTCGCCGAGCAGCTCGCAGTAGAGCCGCTGTACGTGACGATGGTGGGCGATATGCTCGTCGATGACGGTCATCTGGCCGCGGCCTATGCCGGCGCAGACGTTGCTCATGCGGTAGTTGTAGCCTATCTTCTCGTGCTGGTAATAGGGATAGCCTTCGCGCGCCTGGGTGGCGTAGAAGAGAATCTCGCGTCCGGCATTCTGGTCGCGGCATATCAGGGCGCCGCCGCCGGAGGTGGTGATCATCTTGTTGCCGTTGAACGACAGGACGCCGTAGCGTCCGAACGTGCCGAGCACCTGGCCGTCGAAGCGCGAGCCGAGGCCCTCGGCCGCATCCTCGATGACGGGGATGCCGTATCGGTCGGCCACCTTGAGGATCTCATCGATTTTGTAGGGCATGCCGTAGAGGGCGACGGGTATGATGGCCTTGGGCAGTCTGCCGGTCTTGGCCAGGCGGTCTTCGATGGCCTCGGCGAGCAGGGCGGGGTCCATGTTCCATGTGTCGCGCTCGGAGTCGACGAAGACCGGCGTCGCGCCGACGTAAGTGATCGGGTGGCTGGAGGCGCAGAAAGTGAACGACTGCACCAGCACCTCGTCGCCGGGGCCGACGCCGCTCGCCACCAGGGCGAGATGCACGGCGGCCGTGCCCGAACTCAGGCATACCACATCGCGGTCGAGCGCCGGGGCGTCCGCGCGGTTGTTGACGAAACGCTCGAGATCAGACTCGAAGCCATTGACGTTGGGCCCCATGGGCACCACCCAGTTGGTGTCGAAGGCTTCCTGTATGTAATCCATTTCCTTGCCGCTCATGTGGGCCAGGCAAAGGTATATTCTGTCTCTCATATATTTATATTCATGATGCTTTTAAGGGTCTATGTTGAAGTTGCTTGCGGCTACCACGACGCCGTGGCCGGGATAGGCCCTGAGCGTCCGCGACATCTCGCGCAGCCGCGCGCGCCACATCGGGGCCGCCTTGCGGTCGCTGTGGGGGAAGGTGTCGAACACCTTGACGCCCGGGATGTACGAGTCGCCGCAGAACAGCCGCCCGTCGCCTGCGTAACTCACGCAGCTGGCGTCGTGGCCCGGAGTGAGGAAGGCGCGCAGCGTCGTGCCCGCGGGCGCTGGAATCTCGTCGTCGTCGGCTATGGCGACGACGCGAGGCGACTCGATCGAGACCGGGTCGTCATGGTAGCGCGAGAAGTTCCATTTCGGGTTGGCGAGGGCCTGCCTGCCGAACTCCGAGGTGTATACCGTGGCTTCGGGCCATGCCTCCATATAGAGGCGCAGCCCGTAGATGTGGTCGTAGTGCGTGTGGGTCAGAAGAATGGCGGTGACGCGGAGTTCGTTGGCGGCCATGTAGTCTCTGACAGGCGCGAGATCGCCTGCGTCGACTATCACGGCCTCGCACCCGTCGTGGATCACGTAGGTGTTGGAGCCGAACACGCTGTTGACAAACTTCCTGACCTTCACTTTCTGCATTATTGATTGGTATGTGTGTCAGTTGTGCCCGTTGAAAGCCTCGGTCGTGGCCTTTCCCTCGGCGGAGATGCCGTCGCGGCGGATCGTCTTGAGAAGTGTGGTCCACACGATGCGGCAGTCTGTGGCGAACGAGATATGGTCGACATACCAGACATCGAGTTCGAATTTACGGGCCCAGGTGATTGCGTTGCGGCCGTGGCACTGCGCCCATCCGGTGATGCCGGGGCGCACCTCGTGTCGCCGCGCCTGCTCGGGGGTGTAGAGCGGCAGGTATCTCACCAGCAGCGGACGCGGACCGATGAGCGACATGTCTCCCTTGAGCACGTTGATGAGCTGGGGCAGCTCGTCGATCGACGTCGACCTCACGAACCGACCCACGCGTGTGAGTCTCCTGGAGTCGGGCAACAGGTTGCCGTCGGCGTCTCGCTCGTCGGTCATGGTCTTGAACTTGATGACCTTGAAGATCTTGCCGTCCTTGCCCGGACGTTCCTGCATAAAGAATGCCCCCGCCCCCTTGTTGGCGAAATGCAGCCACAGCGTGATCGCCGCAAGAGGGACCGAGAGCACGGCCAGCACGCCGCCCGAAGCGGCTATGTCTATTGCCCGCTTGAAAAATTTCCTATACAGATTCATCGGTGATATTCCGGTTTTTTATGTCCGAGACGTGGTTGATATATCGTCTTAACACAAACTTATACCTATATTACGATAAATTAACCTATTTTATTATATATTTTCTACCGTTTACAATCCACATCCCCTCGGGGAGCCCTGTGCGGCGGTCGGAGCGCACCCGCAGACCGTCGGGCGAGACGCCCTCGAACGTGTGGCCACGGTTGCCCTCCTCGCGGCGGTCGCGGTCGCGCAGGCGCGATTCGTCGGCGACGGTGAACGTCAGCGTGACGCGTGGCGACGACACCGGATTATAGTAGTTCTCCGCCCCGTCGGCACCGATAATGTAGTGCGGATAGCGGACGCGCGTGCCGAGTATGCCTGCCCCCTTGTCGGGCCCGATCTTTATGCCGGCGTTGTAGTATCCTCGGGCGAACGTGTTGCCGAACCGTCTGAAGCCCTCGCTGCTTGTGACGTTGAGCATCCCCCTGTCTTGTGCGTATTTCAGTAGCTCCCACAGCATGTAGAGCCTCGTGCCGGGACACGGGTGCCACTGCGACCAGTCGCTTATGCCCAGTTCGGGGCGTGGCGACAGGTCGTCGTCGAGAGGGTCGACTCCCTCCATGGGGTTGACCCATGCGTCGGGATAGTCGCCCCCTTGCGAGACGAGTGCGCCCGGCAGGCTGTTGACCCAGCAGGGGCGGTAGGCGTGAAGGCCCATCACGATCCACGCCCCCTTGGCGCAGGCCTCGTCGATCTGGCGCTTGAAGAAGTCATGGTGGGCGGCGTTGTATCGGTTGTCGGGGTCGGTCTCCCCGATGTAGCCGCTGGCCGCCTGTCCTTCCATCATGAGGCGGGTGGCTGTGGACTGCATCGGCGGCAGGTTATAGAACGTCTGCCCGTCTGATTCGAATCCGTTGGGGCATATGTCGTTGATGAGAGGCACGTTGGCGTGCGACGACGTGGGCCCCGGCGTCACCCATGCGTTGGCGCGGATGCCGAGTTCCGCGGCTATGCGGAACCATTCGCCCCACTGGTAATCTACCGAAAACGCCGGGTTGTAGGCTACGGCGCGCCCGGTGGCGTAGTCGCATATATATGGCTTGATCCATTCCACGGGAGTCTCCTCCCAGCCTGTGGAGTCGGCATTGACGCTGTACTGGCGGCGTGTCTCAGTGTCATAGACCGAAGTCGTCATGTTGCTGCGGAGGCCCATGTTGACGGCTCCGTCAAGGATGCTTTCGGCCTCCTCGCTGTCGAGGCCGCCGACGATCCAGCTGTTTTCCTGATAGCGGGCCGTCATTGAGTGGGCCTGCATCTCCCAGCCGCGTTCGTCCTGAAGTCTCTTGGCGACGCGGCCGTTGACGTTCAGCGCAGGTGGATCGGCGGTGAATCCGCACCGCCACCCTTCGATCGATAGGCAGCCCCGCAGGCCCAGGCTTTCGAGCACCGGGAAAAGCGTGCTGAAGTATCCGCCATGCGTTCCCTCGGGTGCGCCCGAAGAGGCTATGGCCGCGTCGATCGAATCGTCGTCGTGGATTGAGAACGCCGCCTGCGCCGTCCATCTTTCGCCGGGCTTGGCCCATGCGCCGGGCACGGCGAGCGCCATCAGCGAGTCGGACGACACGGGCAGGCGGTCGACCGTCTGCGGCTCCATGTCGGCATATATCAGCCCTTCGGGTATGTCGAGAGTCCATTCTCCCTCGTGGAGCGGGCCGTCGAGGCAGAGGCGGCACTCTCGCCTGTCGGCGCTGAGCCGGGGCCGCAGACGCAGGGTGTCACGGCCGTCGGTGAGCGTGGCATACAGTCCTTCGTTGAACGACAGCTCGCCGTTGACGTTGAGCGTCGTGCTGCTGAACCGGTTGATGCCTATCCTCACCGCGCGGAATGCGCGGACCCCGACCGTGTCGTTGTCGTGGAGGCGGATCTCGAACACACGCGAGGCTTCGGGCATGGACGCGGCCTGCCCGTCGCGGTGGCCGGCGACGGTTGCAAAACAAATGGCGCCCGAGAGCGCCATTATGATTGATTGAACCCGGAGGCTCCTCATGTCTTGGTGATTGGTCAGACGCTTATCTCGCCGAAGGTGCCGGACTGCGCGGCGGCCTCGGCCACGGTCATGAACCTGAACTCGCCGAGCAGCGAGTCGAGGCCGCGGAAAGCGCGTTTGCGCCCGACATTGCTCTTGGCGTATCGCAGAAGCCGGTTTTTGAGCGTTCCGGGCTGCTTGAAATATCTTTCGAATTCCTCGGCGGTCATCATCTTCGATTTGAAGTCCACGAGGTCGGCGATGTGGAAATAGCACATCGTGTAATCGGACTTGCGCATCGTTGACTTCACGAATCCGAGCGGCAGGAGCCTGAAATATCCGCCGCCAGAATATGCTATCTTCTTGCCGACGAGCGGCAGCTCTCCGAGTGTGATGGGGAATTCGTTGATGACGTGGCCGTCATGGCTGACGCGGCAAGGCTTTCCTCCGTCGGGGAATGAGGGGAATCCGCCGAAGTCGCGTGCGCCGGGGAAGATGGAGGCGTCGTTGCGTATGCCGCATTCATCCAGGATGTCGAAGGCCCATTTGTTTGATTCGCCGATGGAGAACGCCGGGGCGCGGAAGCTCTCGACGGGTTGGCCTATGGCGTCGCGCAGCAACGAGACGGCGCGCATGGTCTCGTCGCGGAATTCGGCGGGAGTCTGCTTGTTGATCCATTTGTGGGCCAGTGAATGGCACCCGATTTCATGGCCTCGGGCGGCGATGCGCTTCACCACGTCGGGGAAATGCTCGACGAGTGCGCCGAGGCAGAAGAACGTGCCCCGCTGCCCGTGGGCGTCGAGGGTGTCGAGCAGACGCCCGAGCATCGAGTCATAGGCGTCGTATTTCCATTGTTCGCCGCCACGGAACATCTTCTCGATGTACCACTCCTCAATATCGAAACTCAATATCTTCATCGCAATCAGTATTTTCAGTGGGATTTCTTGCGGAGGCGGCCTCCTTTGAACTCGAGTTTGTTGAAGTTCTCGAGGAAGGCGGCAAGCATCGGACGCCAGTCGCGGCGTCCTCCTTCCTGATAGTAGACATCTTTTCCCCAGAAGCGGAACCAGCCCGGGCGCGTCGTGAACCGGTCGGGCGAGCTGATGAACCACATTATGTCGAGTCCGAGATAGCGGAGTGTCTTTCCCGGTGTATAGGTCGTGGCGGGCATCGGCAGTCCGAGCGTGTCGGCGACGATTATGGCGGGGAAGTTGACGCCCGACACGGCGGCGCCGCGGAGGCTCGCCGGAACACGGGGGTTGATCTCGATCATCTTGTATTCGCCTTCACGCGTGCGGAGCACGTCGAAGTCGGCGAACCCGACGTAGCCGAGCGCGTCGAGGGCGTTCATGCATATGTCGACGAGCGCCGGGTCTTCAATAGTGCGGCACATCGACGACGACCCGGCCTGAAGCGGGTAATATCTTATGATTTCGAGGATGGCGTGTGCAACGCATCGGCCCGAGTCGTCGCGGTAGAGCATCACGTTGTAGTAAGGCCCCTTGCCCTCCACGTATTCCTGGACGTGGCACTCGCCGAACTCGCGGGTCACCTTTTCGAGCGTTTCCTTGAGGCGCGCCGGATCTGAGACCTTGGTTATGCCGCGAGCTCCGACAGAATGGTTGGGCTTCACCACGACCGGGAACGTGAGCCCGGCCGCGTCGCCGTCGATGACGGCACGGCCTTCGACTGTGCGCGGGTGGGGGAGTCCGCGCTCGGCGCAGATGCCCATGAGCTTCAGTTTGTCGGCGGCCGGTTCGAGTTGGGCGAAGTCGGGGACAGCGGCGCGGCACCCGGTGCTGTCGGCGATGAGCCGCTTGTTTCGGCTCAGGAGTTCGGCGTAACCGTCGCTCATCGGGATAACGGCGTCGAACGCGTGGCCGCGGATGAAATCGGCAAGCGGCCCGATGCCGTCGGCGAGACGGCCGAACCCATGGCATGACACTGCCCGCGACTTATGGGCGTAGTCCGCCTGCGGAGCCCATAGCCCCACGGCATGCCCCGCGTCAGCCAGCGACCTCGCTGTCGAGATCGCCTGCAGTCCCCCGCCCGCAATCAATACTTTAGCCATCTTAAAATAATGATAACTGAACCGCTATCGGATTTGTAGTCTTTTCACGCCTGCGACATCCTCTTACAATCTCATCGGTGACAGAGTTGATTTCTGAATGATCTCTATCTCTATATGCCCGAATCAGATATGCTCTATCAGAGAGTGAAATTTGCTTTATCTCAGGAATACGCAGCTTTCTCAAATATTGACTTTGCCATCTCGGAAAGCCTCCGTTCATGCAGTTGGAAATTGATTTAATCTGCCTACGGACGAAATCGGACATCAGCACAGCGGCAAGAATCTCAAGATCTGCCGTATTTCCGCCTGTGATGTAATAGAGATTGTGTGATGGGTAATAATTCCCTTTTTCCACAAACACATATTTATTGCCTGAAATGTCAGGCAACAGAATCTTATGTGAATTGCACAGCCCCGGCTTTATACGGTCTATAAGAGAATACCATTGTCTTTTGTTTCTCACTATGTGTCGCCGTTCCAGTTTTTCGCGGAAACCGCTGAGATAAGAATAAGCCTTTGGATAGTCTTCAAGCGAGACAAGTTCTCCTGACTGAGAATACGGATTCAGAAGATATCTGCCGCTCCAGTTGAAATTGTCATTGCTCAGATCGCGGGCGTTGATGATAGGCATCAGCAATTCGTCTTCAATGCGGCCTTTTAATTCATTGGAGATAAAGATTGAGTCGGCTCCGGTGGCGACTCCAATGCCGATTGAAAATCCCTGTTCCTCAATTGTATAGAGGTTATGGCATCCGCATTGATCAAAGAGAACGTCCCATTGCGCTCCGCGAGGCATAGCGACTTCCTCCCAGTTGATTGCTGTTTCAAACTGGTTTAGGCTATCGATGGTTGCTGTTTTGAGTTTCTTCTTGATCCCTTTTGAGATAACAGTTATGGCAGGATATGCCAGGACTTCCTCTTCAAACGGATTAACTTTTTCGAGATTAAGAAAGAAATCGAGTGTGAATTCTTTCGATATTAACTCTCTTAGCTTTCTCCCATATTCATTCTTCAACCATCTGTCAGCGCATATGAAGCAGTGTTTCCCTTCAGCCTTGAGCATATGGAGGGAATGTTCGAAGAACATCACGTACAGGTCCGAACGGTAATGGAATGTTGAGAATTTATTTTTGTATAGTTCTCTTTCGTCACGAGGAAGATTCTCATAACGTACGTATGGCGGATTCCCGACAATGAAATCGAATTCTTTCTCAAAATCCGCAAGGAGAAAGTCCTTGTTGATAAGGCCTGTGAAGTTGATGCAGCCATAACGTTCCGAAAGTCTGCGTAAGCAGTCGGTGTATTTCGCATTGTCAAGTTCGCAGCCATGAATGTTTGTTTCAATGGCTTCTGTAGCTGAGAAATTGAAAGCTCTCGCAGACTGCAATAGTCTGTCGATTATTTCAATCAGAAATTCTCCACTTCCGAAACTCGGCTCGAGCACTTTGAATGCAGACAGGTCTTTGTCGGGTGTATAACCGATAAGGTCGAGCATAAATTTGACCACGCATGGCGACGTATATACGTCTCCATGCGAAATCCCTGACTTTCTGATTCCGTATAATTCAGCGGTCGAACTCATGTCTGCATCCTGTCAGATACCCCTGAAGCGAGGCTATGAATTGTCTTATCGAGATTGTCGGGTCGATGTCTCTGTAATGGTTTTCATCGCTGGTCGCGAGGAGCGCGCATCCATTGTATAGTCTCTCGCTGATCAGTTTCCTGCATAGAATCGCATACCTGTCCATATAGGAGGCATTCTCAAATTCGACCAGAACAGGATAATGGGCAGAATGATTCTTGACAGGACAATTGGATTTCAGGTCATCTCCAATCACCATCATGTATCCGGCCCAAGGTTGGCCGCAGGTATCGAATTCACCTTCTCTGAAAGCAGTCCAGAGATCTGTGGCGCTGCCGATTGCCTCTTCGGTCCGATTGTTGAAGTTGTTTCCATAAGACCCGACTTGCGACTTTAACTCGACGAGAGCAAGAAGTTTATTATCCGGACTTATGACCAGGAAGTCCCAATCCTTTGAAGACCTGAAAAAACCGGGGATATAGTTTCCCCTAATGAAAATGCATTCCTCGGGGACTCCTGCTTCCAGACAAGCGTATACCAACAGATTCAGGAATCCGTCAAGCTGTCTGCCTCCGAGCACGCCCCCGCGACCTGACGGATCAACGCAAGCAACGGACTGTTCAGCCTTGGTTCGCCAGAACCATCTGACAGCCTCGCTGATCTCTTTCTCCAAAGAAGAGTGGCCTCTTGTCATCTTTCTGTATATGACTTTGTTTGACGAGTCCTATATTCCCTTTACCTTTATTTGAATACGCAATACAATTGCGTATTCAAATAAAGTCCAATGTGGTCAGATGTAGACGGGGGCGGGGATTACCATGGGGCCGGGGGTCATGGACATAGTGGCCCAGGAGAGGCCGAGGCCGAACGACGACATGAGCAGCCGGCGCGGGCCGCTCTGCAGTTCGTCGCGCAGTCGCGTCACCATCAGCGAAGGTATCGACGCGCCGCCTAAGTTGCCGTATTCCTCAATGTTGTAGGGCGTCTTGTCGAGCGGCAGCTTGAGTTTCTTGACTACACGGTCGACAATCATCTTGTTGGCCTGGTGGATGAGGAAGAAGTCGACGTCTTTGTCACGGTCGATTCCTTCGGCCTCCATGAATTGCTCGACCGAGCGGGGCGGCTTCGAGATCGCGAACGAGAAGACGTTCATGCCGTTGATCAGCGTGTGTATCGGCGCGCGGACTATGCCGTTGCCGAAGTCCTCCTCGATGAACGACTCCGGAGTCGCCGGGTGGCGGAACCCGCCGTGGGGTGTCATCAGAGCCTCGTAGCCCTTGCCGAGAGTGTGGAAATCGACCACGATCTCGGGAGCCGACGGGTCGTATTCGAGCGCAATGGCCGTGCCTCCGTCGCCGAATAGGGGTACACGGCTCTTGTCCTTGAGCGAGCCCATGCGCAGGGCGGTGTCGCCGACCAGCAGCAGCGCGCGGTGCACGTTGCCCGAAGTCAGCAGGTTGCCTCCCACCGTGATGGCATAGAGACAGCCGCAGCATCCCATCGGCATGTCGAGGCAGAACGTCGTGTCGGGCAGGCCCATGCGGTCCTGGAGTATACACGACGTCGGCGGAGTGCGGTAATCGCCCGTCACCGACTCGAAAATCAGCACGTCGATGCTGTCGCGCTCCCAGCCGAGCTCGTCGAGCAGTTTCTCGGCCGCCTTCTGACACATGTCGGAGGCGCACACGTCGTCAGACGCTATGTGGCGGCGCCTGATGCCCACCGTGCGGTTGAAATTCTCGACATCCTCGGGCGACATGAGGTCTATGTCGGACGTCTCGACCACGTTCTCCGGGAAACATGCCGAGACGCCCGCCATGCGGACATTATTGATTCTCCATTTTGCCATCTGAACGAAGCTTAGAGTTCAACGCCCTGGTTGCGGATTATCTCAAGACCCTTGCCGTAGGAGGTGAAGGCCATTATATCCTCCGGGTCGAGCATGATGTCGAACGCGTCCTCGGCCAGCGACACCAGGTTGAGCTGATGCACGGAGTCCCATTCGGGCACGTTCTCCTTGGCGAACGAATCGCCGAGCGACGCAGCGTCCGCGCCGAAAACCTCAGTGAATATGGCGTTGTATTTTTCAAGATTGCTCATTGTGACTTTTTACGTTTTACTTATTACTTGTCGAGTTTGCTATATAGGATTTTGCCCGCCTCGTTCTTGGGCAGGGCTTCGATGACGCGGATGTCGATGACGTTGGCCGGCACCTTGACGGCGCGCAGCAGCGAGTCGAGCGCCGCGTCATGCTGCGCTGCGTCGGTCAGATAGACCACGATGCGCTCGTCCGTACCGGTGCAGGCGCATTCGCAGCTCACGGCCCCCTTCACAATCTGCTCGCATTCGTCGAGCCCGATGCGGTTGCCGAATATCTTGAGGAATCGCCCCATGCGGCCGCGGATGAAATAGAAACCATCCTCGTCGCGATAGGCTATGTCGCCCGTCGGCAGGAATCCGTGGCGTTCGTCGCCAAGCGCGAGGTCCTCGCGACTGCGGGCGTATCCCATCGTGACATTGCGGCCACGGTAGCACATCTCGCCCGTGGCGGGCGACTCCTCGATCTCGTTTCCCTCGGCGTCGCGCAGCGACAGATGGCCGTTGGGAACGGCTATGCCGATGCTTCCCATCTTCGATATGGCGTATTCCTCAGGCAGCCATGCCATGCGGGCCGTGCCCTCTGACTGGCCGTAGGTCGCAACCCAGCGCTTGCCGTTGTCGCGGCAGTATTCGGCGAACTTCAGGTTAAGCTCCGCCGGCATCTTGCCGCCCCCCTGTGTGAGCAACGTCAGGTCGGGCAGCTTCATGCGCGTGAAGCGCATCTTGTCAAGCACCTCGAAGCTGAACGGCACGCCCGTGAAACTCGTGGCATGCTCCTCCTTGAGAAACTTCCAGAACCCCGGGTCGGTCATCTTAAGGTCGGTGATAAGCACCGTGGCCCCGACCTTGAGATGGCTGAACACCATCGAGAGCCCCATCGTGTAATAGAGCGGAAGCACCATGAACGGCCGGTCGGCCTCTGTGAGCCGGAAGAAAGTTGAGATATTGAGACCGGCCGCCTCGATGTTCTCGTACTTGTGGCGCACGAGTTTGGGACTTCCGGTCGAGCCCGACGTCGGGAGCAGGTGGCTAAGGTCGGGGTGAAGCTCGGCGGCGGGATTGCCCGTGGCCGTCAGCGTGTAGCCGTAACCGGCGTCTGCGCTTTCATCTCCGGCGGGGCGTACGACGTAAGCCGGCAGGTAAGTGTCCAGTAGGTTGCCGAGCAGACCTTCCTCTGTGTGGGCGTTGAGAATCAGGGGCACGTTGCCCGACATTATCGCGGCCATGGTCCATGCGATGCCGCCGACGTTGTTCTCAGTGAGCACGAACATCAGCGAGCGCGCGGGCAGTGTCTGGCGCAGCCTGTCGGCCAGCGCGATGATGTCGCCGTAGGTGATCGAATGCCCGTAGGAGTCGAGGGCTGCGGTGCGCGACGGTTCGAATCTGTCTAAATCAAGCAGCATGGCGTCAGGGTCAGATTGAGGCGCAGCCGTCCACACCGAGTATCTGGCCGGATATGTACGATGCGTTGTCGGAGGCGAGGAACGAGCAGGCCCGGGCTATGTCCTCGGGCAGACCGAGGCGGCCGAGCGCGATGCGTCCGATTCGGGCGTCGATCTTGTCGCCCGAAGCCTCGTAGAGTTCCTCGAAGCGTTCGGTCTTGACGATGCCGGGGGCGACTGCGTTGACGCGCACGCCCTGCGGGGCGAGCTCCTTGGCGGCCGACTTGGTGAACGAGATGATGGCTCCCTTGGTGGCCGAGTAGGCCGACTGGCCAGCCGAACCGAGCACCGCGGTGACCGAAGCTATGTTGACGATCGATCCGCCGCCCGTGCGGGCCATGATGCGCGACACGAGCTGCGTGAGCTCGATGACGGCAATCACGTTGATGCGGAACATCAGCTCCGTCTCCTCGCGGACGATCATGCCTATCTTCTTGTTGAACACGACGCCGGCGTTGTTGACCAGCACGTCGATGCGGCCCTGCTCCTTCTTGACGCCCATCATGGCGGCTTTGGCGGCCGCAGCGTCCGAGACGTCGAAATAGAGCGCGTGGAAGTCGGGGTTCTCCTCTTCCATCGCCGCCATCGAGCCCTCGCGGAGGTCGCAGCCGTACACGGTCGCGCCCTCGGCGAGCATATTGCGTGCGATAGCGTTGCCGATGCCCTGGGCGGCGCCGGTCACCACGCATATCTTGTCTTTCAGTATCATAGTCTTATAACAAATTAAACGAGGCTTTTGCCGCCGTCGATCACGAGGCTTGTGCCCGTCACCCATGATGCGGCGTCCGACAGAAGGTAGATTACTGCGTACGCCACTTCCTCCGGGCGACCGTATCGCTTCAGCGGATAGGTGGCCTCGTCGGCGGCGTGCTCCTCGTCGGTGACGCTGCCGCGGTGGATCAGCGGCGTGTCGATCATGGCCGGCAGCACCGTGTTGACGCGTATTCCCTTGGCGGCGAGCTCTCGCGCACAGAATTTCATGAACGAATCGAGGGCCGCTTTCGACGCTCCGTAGGCGCCGTTGCCGATGGTGAAGAAATGCGTGCCTCCCATCGACGATATGGCCACCACCGACGCTCCGCCCTTCACCTTCTTCTTCTTGAGAAGGAGCCGGAGCAGCTCGACCGGATTGAGGAAATTGGTGTCGAAGACGTCGAGCAGTTTCTTGCGCGTCGAGAACTGCACGGGGAGCATCATGCCGATGCCCGAGCAGAGCGCCACGCCGTCGAGGGCGTCGCATTCGGCCACGAGGCGTTCGACGTCTTCGGTGGCCGACAGGTCGGCCGGCACGGCCGTGTGTCCTTCTCCGGCCAGCATCGCCAGAGTCTCGTCAAGGCGTTCCTGGCTGCGGCCGGTGGCTATGATGGTCGCTCCGAGGCGCGAGCACTCCACGGCCACGGCGCGGCCGATGCCCGACGAGGCGCCGGTGACGAGCACGCGCTTGCCCTGTAATGAAAACGGATTCTCCATCGTGATGTTCCGGTTTTTAGAGTTCTACAAGAGGGGGAATGACGATATGGTCGGCCTCGAAGGCTATCGTTCCCCACGACAGGCCGACGCCGAATCCGCATCCGATGACGCGTACCTTATTGTCGGGCAGCGTCTTGCCCAGTTCGGTGGTGATGGTTAGCGGGATGGATGCCGACGAGGTGTTGCCGAAATGCGTCATTGAGTAAGGCACCTTCTCTTCGGGCAGCTTGAGCTTGGCGCGGATCGTCTCGTTCATCTTGCGGTTGGCCTGATGGAAGACGAAATAGTCGAAGTCGGCATATTCGAAACCGGCCTCCTTGGCGAGCTTCTTAATTGACTTGGGGGCGGTGGTGATTCCGAACGCGAACACGTCCATGCCCTTCATGCGTGTCTGCAGGCCGTGGCGCTTGCGCCCGTCCTCGCACTCGACGAGTTCGAAGGTCTTCTCGTTGATGGGGTTTCGCGTGCCTCCCTCGGGGCGGATTATCGCGTCGTAGCCGGTGCCGTCTGTTCCGACTTCGATGAATATCGGATATTGCGAACGCTCGGGGTCATATTCCACAGCTGTGGCCGTGCCGGCGTATCCGAAGAGCTGGTCGGGCTCTTCGTACGCGCTCTTGCGGGCGTCGCCCGAGAGTACGAGCGCGCGGCGCAGCGACGTGCCGGCCTGCAGCAGCGAGAGGGCCGTGGTCATGCCGTAGACCCAGCCCGAGCAGCCGAGCGAAATGTCCTGGCAGAGGCAGGCCTTCTTGAGGCCGAGCTTGCCGTGGAGCACGCATGCCGTGGCCGGCAGTATATAGTCGGGGGTCTGCGACACGAATATCAGCACGTCGATGCTGTCGCGTTCCCAACCGAGGCTCTCGAGCAGGCGCTCGGTCGCGGCCTGACAGAGGTCGGAGGCTGTGAAGTCGTTGCTCCACCTCTTCTCGAGGATGCCGGTGGTGGCCATGTAGGCCTCGCGGTTGTAGGCCGTGCTGGTCGATATGGTTGGCTCCACGTGTTCGGGCACGCAGGTCGCAATGCCCGCCACGCGGAGATTCTCGAATTTGAAAAAAGCCATCGTCAGAGTTTGGACTGCACTGTGTTATAGAGATCCTCGACTGTCTTCGCGGCTTTCATGTCGTCGCCCTTGAGGGTGACGTCATACTCCTCGTCGACCATCGCGATGATCGAGAGCGCCGAAAGCGACGACCATTCGTCAAGGTCGCGGAATGCGGTGGTAGCTGTAATCTCCGCGGGATCTGTCTCCTCCATCTGTGCCGCGAAGTTGTCGATAAATTCTTTAAGTTCCATATCTTTCTTTATCTTTGTGATTTAATATTATTTGAATTGAGTTGTCAGAATTTGAATATTTTGGCGGGATTGCCCATGTAGGTGCACCCGTCCTTGGGCCGCGTCATCAGAGGCGACAGGGGCGAGAGCGTGACCTCGTTGCCAACGCGGAGGCCCTGCTTGACGAACGAGCCTGAGCCGAAGAGGTTGCAGTCGCCTATAATGGTTTCGCCCGAGATTCTGACTCCGGGCATAAGGACATTGCAGTCGCCCATACGGGCGTCATGACCCAAGGTGACGGTGCCGTTGAGCACGTTGAAGTCGCCGATCGAGACATTGACCGTGACGCGGCAATGGCTCTTGATGATGTTGCCACGTCCCATCGAGAACGACTCCGGGTCCTCGGCCACGAAATCGGGCGACACGAGGTTGGGGAAATAGATGTGTGGATTTGTGATGTTCCCTGATATCAGTTTCCGAGTTCGGGGATTTCCCACGCATATCACTACGGCAAGAGGCGAGTCGACGGAGTTGAGTTCGTCTGTCCCTCCCAATAGCCCCCCGTATTTGTCGGAGAGCTTTTCAGCCTGGGCGGGATCGTCGTCGTAAAAACCTACGAGATTCCAGACTGGCTCCTTCTGGTTGATCAAGTCTATCATGGCCGCGATCTCTCTGCCCAATCCTCCGGCCCCGAATATTGCTATATCTTTCATTTTTTCTGAGACTGTCTATGATTACGCTGTTCTGGATGCGATGACATCGGTGTCTTCGTCAGGATTTCCGGTTTTTTTCATCATCATAAAGCCCGGGCATGAAGTCATCGTAGAATAATCTTTTATCCACATAACATTGCCTGTTGTGCTGCTTCTGTTCGGATGTCAGGCCCTTGAGCGAATCCATGTCTTTGAGATCGTCATCGAACGAATATACTATATATCCTTTCTGTCTATAGTAGGGGAGGAGATTGTTGTCGTTCCTGAGGAAGACTTTCACTCCGTTCTTCAGCAGTTCGACTATATTCCCCGAAGCCTCCTGACGATGTTGGCCAAAAAACGCTACATCGACCGACGACAACATTTTGCAGTAGCTCTCGAAGTCCATATAGTCCAATATAGGCTCGAATTTGTCGCCGAACAATTCTTTGCCCATTCTGAGCACTTTATTTCTTACAGCGTCCATTCCGTATGAGAGGGGGACAATCTTTCTCAGCTTATTGTCAGGGTCAATTTCCCGAAGACGTTTGAAAATTGTGTCATGATTGCCGAACAACGAGGCCTGGTGATTTATCATCACTGTTGTGACGGGGCGCTCGTCAGTGCTGTTGATAAAGCCCTTTGGTTCTTCTCCGGCAAGAGAGGCGCAGTATGCGAAAAATCTGAATTTAGCCCGGACGTCATAGTATT
Organism: uncultured Muribaculaceae bacterium; assembly: GCA_910584125.1. GTDB lineage: Bacteria > Bacteroidota > Bacteroidia > Bacteroidales > Muribaculaceae > Lepagella. The sequence continues at coordinate 19,653 of CAJTXU010000029.1, forward strand.
TTTTCCAGAGATCGTAGTCGGCTTTGTTCCAGAAGCAGAAATAGTCCACGAGTGGGAAAAGTTTTTTGAACCTTGCCGGGCGATAACTATGGGTGAGTTTCCTGATTATCTTGCTCAAAGAGTTGGGCAGGTAGTAAGTCTCCTTATCGAAGATGGAAGTCCGGTTGTCAGACACTCTGTAGCCTTTCTCAAAGGCAATCGTCTCATATAGCTCGAATCCCCAGAAAATCCAGTAGACTGTGACCTCTGTTGTCTTTTTCAGGGCTTTCACCACAGGAAGCATGTATTCGACCATTGAGTGGAGCACGACTCTCGTGATTCCCTCCTTACGGCACATCTCTACAATCTTCTTCTGATTGTCCTTGTCATAGCAATTCATTACCGTGAAACCATCGGATTGCTTGATGATATTGAGATTGCCGGTTCTGGAATGGACTATGAAGAGATTGTCGCCCGGATAGTATCGTTCGAATATATGTCGCGAACCTGATATGAAATTATGGTCACAACAGAGATGGAGTGTCGTCATTAATCTCGAATGAAAGAAGTTGGAGTTGAATGTGTGTGATTGCCGGATCTGGTTATGTCGAGTCAGGGATTCTATATATGTGGAGCTGATTCGCCGAGCCTTCTTCCTGTTTGCCGACGCGATACGAGCTCATCAGAGAAAATATTGAATTTGCCTCTCGGCACCTTGGCGAGTATCGGCAAAGTTAAGAGGAACAGATACATCCAGATTTCTTTCGTCGGGTAATCCCGGATTATGTTGGCCACCACATACAAAATCATAAATCCTATGGATTTAAACGAACGGTATTTCAGAGTGTATATCAGCAGCAGTATGATGAGCAGCGCGCTGCCTATGATGCCACGCAGATAAAAATAGCGTTTGTATCCCGCGTTTCCAAGCGTGATGTTGTCACGGCTGTCGCTTGAAGATCCGAAAGCATCTTTTCCTACTCCCAGCCATATTTTGTCGGTCTTCATATATCTTGAATATGCCACTTCAAAGGGCGTTGTCGTACGGTTGTAGCCGGCGAGTTCACCGCTTTCAGTGATTTCAAGACGTGAGACAATAGCCTTGTTGAGCACATTGTCTCCATTAAGATAAATCGTGGCACCGATTCCTACGAGAATGAACAGTCCGGCTATAATGTACATAGTCATATACTTTCGCCTGTCGTACAATGTGATGATGACCCCTCCCACTATCAGGCCATATGCGGCGAGAGAGAGAGACATGGCGGTCGACACGAGCAATATGATGTTGCTCGGCTTGCGGAGGTCATATCCGTCTATATACAACAGGAACGCGCACATTGTCCCGAGATGCCCCGGTTCGAGGAACGGCCCGGCGAATCGGTACAGGTCGCCTGGATTGTTTATGGCGAATGTATTGAAAAGAAAGTAGACCTTGTGATGATAATAGGTCTCATTGTTGTCAACATAGTAAGGCATATCCATTCCCAACAGGAAAGGAATCCAGCCGACCATCGCAACAGACAATATTATGACAACCGCCAGCTTGAAATTTTTAAGCACCAACAGCTTGTCGTGCAGCGGGCTCTGCACTATCACTGCCGCGGTGAATATCGTTATGCATAGGCATATGTTCGAGAGAAGGTTTATTTCGCCCAATATGACCCTGTCATAGATGAAGATGGCGGCAAGCAACATGATGACGACACCCTTGAACAATGTGATGCGGTCAAGAATCTTCGCCCGTACGATGCTGTAATACAACACGCATCCGAAAGCGCTAAGGTAAATGAGCAGCTCTGAAATGAATCTCACATAGAGAATCCTGTTGGACTTGAACATTATCAGGATGATACCGATGCTGAGAAGCACCAGCTCAATCGGCTGTCTCTCCTTGCGAGGGTGCCGCGACATGATTGTCTTCTCAGTTTCCCTTTGCATTTTCCAACAGGTGTTTGTGGAGAGATTTGATAAGAGGCTTATGGATGTCGCCATAGCCGTCGATATAGTCGGAATCCGCCCCGGCGGTGACGATGACATATCCGGTGCGGGTCGTGGGGTCGAATATCATGCACGTTTTCACGCCAGGAATGCCGCCGGTCTGTCCGTGCAGGGTTTTCCCAGGCACCAGATCGGTGTATTGTCTGAACGACAGTCCGTAGTTGCCGTCGCCAACATAATTACGCTGCATTTCGCGTTCGGAGCGTGATGAGAGCACTCGTTTCCCATCGAGCGTGCCGTAGTTCATGTGCATCATCATGAAGCGCGCCAGGTCGGGGGCGGAGATTTTCATGCCTGCGGGTGAATAGACGATGTTGAGTGAATTCAGCAGCTTGTATTTTCCGGGCAGAAGCACGTTGTACCTCTTGATCACGTAGTCGTTGATCTTGGTTTTTCCTTTTTCGTGATAGTACGGGGTCACTATGCGGTTTTCGTCAAGGAGAATTGTGTTGAAACCGCCCTTTATGTCGAGAGGTTTCAAAATGAGGCTGTCGACCACCGTGTCAAGAGGGCGGCCGGTGGCGCCCTCTATGACCGCGCTCAGAAGCGTGTAGTTGAGATTGCAGTACTTATAGTCGCGTGTGTCGGAATAGCATCTGAAATAATTCGGGGTCTTTCCCGGATTGATCGAATCCATGCACCACCACGAATATGAGTCGTTTATGCCTGATGTGTGGGTCAGCAGCTGCTTGATTGTGATTGGCGTTGAAGGAAATTTCGGATTGCGTAGCTGAAACCCGATATATTTGGCTGCGTCATCGTTGAGTTTCAGTTTCTTATCCTGCATCAGGCGCATGATTGCCGTTGCGATGAATGTTTTCGATACCGATGCGAGACAGTATAGGTCATCGTCTTTTACGGGTATGCCCGGATTTGTGCCGTCGGGCAGCACGCGGTATCCCATTGACTTTGAGTAGATGATTGAATCGTCAGAGACGACGGCTATGCTCATCGCTGTAATCTTGCGCTCCTTGAACACCCTCTCTATCTCCTCTTCGAGACCGGCGTCGTTGCGTGCGTATGAATTGACGCTCGCCCAGATTGTGAGCGAGATGACGACCGCGAGCAGCGCGAATGTGGCCTTAATGGTACGTTTCATATTTTTTCTTGATTCTTTTGGCCTTTTTTGCTATCGAGAGCAAAGAATATTCACCGTCGGCCATAAGTCTGTAGTATTCGTCACGAAGAAGCGAGTACACACATTGGTCATGATATCTGCCGTCTTTGTACACGGCTTGGCGTAAAGTCCCCTCCAGTTTGTATCCGCAGGCCTCCATCAGGACCCTCGATGTGATATGCTCCGCGAGGCATCGGCCTTCGAAGCGGTTTATGTTCAGATGGTCGAACACAAGTTGTCTGGTCAGAATGCCGGCCTCATGGCGCACTATACCGTCTTGAGCATCACGGTCGAGCACTATGCCTCCGCCGAAAGCTGTCCGGTTAAGGTGGTCGATGTTGTTGACCGACAGATAGCCCACCATCCTATCATCTGCCTTGAGGCATATGGCCAGATAGATGTCGCGACGGTTTTCGTGCATCTTCGAGATCACCCAGTCGCGCTCTATCGCCTCAGGCACGTATTTGAACGGAGCGCTTACGAGCGCCTGCATCCGCCGGTCGTTGCGCCAGCGGTTGATTACCGGGACATCCTCTTCGATGAACCCTCGAAGATATATCGAATATTCGTCGTTCATATATTTTTCTTTATTGTTTCCACAATCCTGAGCATGTCATCGCGTCCGAGCGACTGATCGACCGGCAACGGAATCAGGCACGAAGCGAGGTGATGCGCCGGGTCGTCGGGCGAGGTCTCCTCAAGCACGTTCGGCCAGTATGTGGCCGTGAATATCTTTTCAGCGATGAGCCTCCCCCTCAGCTGCGGCTCGGCCACAAGAAGAGGGTAGACCATGGGCACGCATTCGTCGTCGGCCCTCGAGGTGACGTGTCCAAGACCGTTGATGCCGTCAAGAGCCTCCGCGAGCTGACGGAAGTTCCTGCGTCTCCGTCCGGCCGCCCAGTCGTAGTCGACCGAGGCGAGAATTGAACGCGTCAGCCTCGACATCCTCATAGGCGGCATATCGTCGAGGGTCTCCTCCGAATGCCTGAAATCGGCGTATCCCGACTCGGCTCCTGTGTCAAGCCTCTTGAGTTGCGGCAGCATACGTGAGGCCGACTCATCGGTGGCTTCCGGCATTTCCACATGCGCGTCGCAATACAGATATCCGCCGTCGGAGACTCCGAAGAACTTGCGGGGCGAGTATATTGTGTCCACGCTCTGCGTGGGGCGGGCGTAGAACGCCTGAGCGTTGTCGACGATGAGGCCGTGGCCCATGGCGCAGACAAGGTCGATGACAGTGCGTCGTTTGAGGTCGAAGTAATTGGTATAGACAAACGCTTCGTCATCGGCGAGGTCCGGGACCTCAACCGGTTCGAGGTCATAGCCTATGCCGTATCTGTCATATTCAATCCCCAGACGTCGTATAGGCTCGAGCATCGCCGAGCAGGTGAAGTCAGGCAGCCAGACCTTGCGGACACCTCTCGCTTTCAGACAGACCTCCAGACAGCAGCGGGCCGAGTTGAGCCCAATGCCCTGCCTATGATATTCAGCCTGCGGCTTAAGCTCAAGAGCCGGATACCCTCCTATGCACCTCGTCATCTATCGCCGATTATAACCTTGCACCAGCCGGGGATGTCGGCCATTGCGTTCTCCAGTTCGTCACGTGTGTCGAATCTGAGCACCAGGGTGCCGATTGCGTTGTTGGCGCCCTTGAAGCCCTCGACCGCGTCGCCTTCCTTCACCCACAGGTCGGTCTCGATGAGATGCTTTTTCATTTCATCGGCGATGTCGAGTCGGACGAAGCGGCCGTTTTTGTCGGCATGAAGCACAATCTCGGCGAGATATCCGTCATACACGGGGTCTGACATTTCGCGGCATTCGCCGCCCATGGCGTTGCTCACGGCGGCGTCGATGAGGTCGGTTCCGCATGCGTGTCTGAGCATCTCGGCCAGCCTGTTGCCCCCACCACGTGGCGATACTTCCATGATGTACGGTTTGCCGTTCGTGCAGAGGCGGGTCTCGACATTATAGATTCCGGTGCGTAGACCGAGCAGAGTCACGAGCCTCTGCAGCTCGTCTCTCAGTTCCTTCTGAGCCGTCTCCGGCATTGTGGCCGGCCAGCTGTAGGCGGCGGGTGTGTACGGGTTGTCGGCCCTGTCGTCAAATCTCTGGTCGGAGAATGAGCAGAACACCAGCCGACCGTCTATCGTGAAGCATTCCGTGTCTGACGAATGTCCTTCTTTCTCCAGAAATTCCTCCACTATGATGCGCCCGCCGTGCGACTGGCTGAATGCAAGTCGGGCAGCCCGGTCGAAGTCATCAGACGAATCGACGCGGCTCACTCCCTTGCTGCCGGCTGAGTCCACAGGTTTGACTATTACCGGATAGTGGAGGGCCTCCTTGGACGCCGACGCTTCTTCGAGAGTCTCGTAACCGACAGCTTCGGGTGTGTTGAATCCGTGTTCGGCGAGAAATCGGCGGAACAGATCCTTGTTCTGTAGAATCCGAACAGCTTCGTAATCCCCCTGGAAGCTGAGTCCGAGTTTTTCGGCCACATACGAGGCCGTCTCGACACCGGGGTCCACTGCGAACGACATGATGCCGTCTATGTCCAGTTTTTTTGCGAGTGCCAGCACGGCCTCTTTGTCAATGACGCTAACGTTGTGGAACTCGTCGGAATATTTGTGCGCGATGTTGTCGGGGACATAATCGCAAGTGACGACCCGATATCCCTGTCTGTGGGCGGCCTCGATCACTGGGAGCAGGTAGCGCAGTCCCCCGAGCAGCATCAATGTTTTCTGTTTCATTTTTTTATGATGCATTCAACGACTCTATCCATGTCGCGGTCGGTCAGGTTGTGGTACATAGGCAGGCAGATTACCGAGTTTGCCAGCTTGTGGGCGTTCGGCAGGTTGCTCGGCTTGGCCGAGGGGAGTCCGCGGTAGGTGGTGAACTCAGAGATGAGCGGATAGAAATAGCGGCGTCCGAGCACATTGCTCTCCTTCATCTTGATGTAGAGCTCGTCGCGGTTCATGCCATACTTCTCGGCGTCGATGAAGATGGGGAAGTAGCTGTAGTTGTGGCGCACACCGGGGCTGTCCTGAATGCAGCGGACTCCCTCCACGTCCTGCAGCGCGACGCGGTAGATACCCGCCGTGCGTTTGCGGGCGGCGATGGCCTTGTCTACCTGCCGCAGGTTCAGCAGGCCGTAGGCCGCGCGCACCTCGTCCATCTTCGAGTTGATGCCCGGGGCCATGACCTCGACCTCGTTCTTGAAGCCGAAATTCTTCAGATAGTCGATGCGGCGTTTCATCTCCTCGTCATGCATGACGAGCGCTCCGCCCTCGATCGTGTTGTAGACCTTGGTGGCATGGAACGAAAGCGTCGACACGTCGCCGGCGTTGAGCAGCGACTTGCCGTTGACCTCCACGCCGAATGCATGGGCGGCGTCATATATCACCTTCAGCCCGTAGGTGTCGGCGATGCGCTGGATGCGCTCCGTATCGCAGGGCTGGCCGTAGACATGCACCGGCATGATCGCCGTGGTGCGCGGCGTGATGGCCGCCTCGATGCGGTCCGGGTCGATGTTGCCCGTCACGGGGTCGATGTCGACGAACACCGGCTTGATGCCGTTCCACCACAGCGAATGGGTCGTGGCCACGAAGCTGTAGGGCGTCGTGATCACCTCGCCCGTGATGCGCAGGGCCTGCAGCGACGTGATGAGAGGCAGCGTGCCGTTGGTGAACAGACTTATGTACGGAACTTTCAGATACTCGCAGAGTTCCTTCTCGAGACGCCCGTGGAACGAGCCATTATTGGTTATCCACTTGCTGCCCCAGATCTCCCTGAGCAATGCTGTGAATTCGTCGAGGTCCGGCAGCAGCGGACTTGTGACCGTTATTTTCTTATCTGTGTCTGATGACATTGAATTCCGTTACTTTGATTTTACAAACAAAATGAGTTCCCTGAGATCTCTTGACCCCGTCAATTTTGTGGCGAGCGCATAGAAGGCGAGCCCGGCTGGAATACCTGCGACCAGTTTCGCCCATTCCACAGGTACTACCGCGCTCACCACGTATACGACGGCCCCCATCGAAAGCGAATATAGCAACGACGGGACCACGTCGCGCATCTGCTTGAGAAACCCCATGTCTATTAGCTTGCCTGTATAGTATGTGTTTATTATCAGGCAAATTATGCTTGAAAGGACACTTCCCCAGCACATTCCGATCAGGCCGAAAGGTATCGAACATATGATTATCACCACGCCGATGCATTTCTTCCAGATCTCAAGCTTGAGAAAGAGGTCGCTCCGGCCCTTGACCTGCAGCAGATTCAGATTGATGGCGTGAATCGGATACCACATCATCGAAAGGCATATCACTGGCAGAAGCGTGGCGGAATAGAGCCATTGTTCCTTGAGAAAGACCAGCACTACGGGTCTGGCGAGAGCGGCGAGTCCGATCATCAATGGAAACACGATGAAGGCCGACAGCCGCAGAAACCGGCGATAAACGTCACGAAGCCTCAGGTCATCGTCCTGTATCGTGCAGAGCACCGGATACGTCACGCGCTGAATGACAGTCGTGAGGTTGGCCGAGGGGAAGTCGGAGAAATCGTGCGCACGCGAGTAGTATCCAAGGTCTGAGGCCTTGAACACCTTGCCTATCAGAAGCTTGTAGATGTTGTTGTAGAGCGTGTTGATGATGCCGCTCAACGCAAGCTTCGAGCCAAAGTTGAATAGTTCTCTGAACGACTGCCAGGAATACAGCAGTCTGGGACGCCAATGCGAGAGCAGCCACAGCATCAGTGCGTTGACCGTCAGATTCGACAGCTGGAACCAGACGATCGACCACACTCCGAAGCCGGTGTAGGCCATTGTGATGCCCACGGCCCCCGAAGCGACCGCGGCCGTGAGCGAGGCCTTGGCCTGAGTCTTGAAGTCGATCCTGACCGTCAGTAACGCGCGCTGCACCACCACGAATGAGTTTGCAACCACGCTGAGCGAAATGACCCGCATCAGCGGTGTCAGCACCGGCTCGTCATAGAACCATGCTATAAGCGGGGCGCAGAAAAACAACACTGCGTACAGCCCGAAACCCACTGCGATGTTGAAGAAGAACACCGTGCAGTTGTCGGTCTCGCTGCGGTCCTGCTTGCGTATCAAAGCTTGGGAGAAACCGCTGTCGACAAGCGACTGCGACACGGCGATGAAGATTGCGAGCATCGCCACCAGACCATAGTCGGCTGGAGTCAGAATGCGCGCCATGACAATCATGACGACAAACTGGATGAACTGAACGGAAAACCGTTCGACGATGCTCCATATCGTCCCCTTGAATGTCTTCTTCTTCAGAGACGTCTCTTCATGCCGCTTCTCTCCCTGCATTGCGTTTCAGATCCTCACTCGCCGTTGGTGCTGTGGTAACCGTCGGAATATCCGTAATAGCCGTTCTTACCGGCAGAGTTCTCCACGCCGTTGAGGATAATCGCCATGTTGGAGTATTCTTTCGAGCGATACATCTGCTCGAGCTCCGAGAGGGCTGCCTTCTCAAGATGCCCGACGCGAACGACGAAGAAGCAGCGGTCGCATTCCTTCTCGATGATCTTTGAGTCGGCCATTGACGAGATGGGCGGGCAGTCAAGCAGCACGTACTCGTATTTCTTGGCCATCTCCTCGAGCATATAGGGGAACTGTTCGTTCTCCAGCAGCTCGGTCGGGTTGGGCGGGAAGTGTCCCACGGGCATTACGTCGGCGCCGTGCATGTCGGGCGTGGTGACCACCAGCTTCCGCCAGTCGTCGACGCCGCCGCTCAGATAGTCGCTGAGGCCCTTGGAGGGGCTGCCGACAGTCTCCGACGTCGAGCCGTGGCGAAGGTCGGCGTCGATGACGATTACCTTCTTGTTGCGCAGCGCGAGCGCCACGGCCAGATTGACTGCGATATACGACTTTCCGTTGTTGGCGTCGATTGATGTCAGCATCATGATCGAGCCACGGGTCTTGTAGCCGTTTGACGAATAGCCGTCTTTCTTGGTGAGGAAGTTTATGTTGGTACGCAGCACGCGGAACGCGTCGTTGATGATGTTGCGGTTGGCCGGGGCCACGACAATCTGCTCGTTGATGCCGGCGGCCTTGCGTTCCTTGAGGTCCTTTCGGTTGCGCCACCAGGGAATCTCGCCGATGATGGGCACCGACATGCCTTCGAGGTCCCTCTTGCTGCGGACCTTGCTGTCGAGCGTCTCCTGCACGAACGTGTATCCGAACGGGATGAAGAGACCCAGCATGAAGGCGAAGGCTACGACGAGCTTCTTCTTAGGCGACACGGGCAGAATCTCGCCGTATGGACTGGCAATCATCTCGGTGTTATAGGGCGTGAAGGCCTGGCTGAGCTCGTTTTCCTCGCGCTTCTGGAGCAGGAACGTGTAGAGGCTCTCCATCACCTTTCGCTGGCGGTCGATGCTGAGCAGGTGTTTCGACTGGGCCGGCATCTTGGCGAGTTTCGACGAAGTCTCGCTCGACTGTGCCTGTGCAGAGTTGATGAATGTCGTGAGCGACGCTATGGCGTTGACGAGCGACGACTCGATGCCGTCGCGTATATTCTTGAGCTGCGTGTCGAGGTTGGTGAGCGTCGGGTGGTTGGACGACGAGTTCGCGGCCAGACGGTTGCGGCCCATCAGGATGCGGTTGTATTCAACAATCGAGGCCTCGATACCCTCGTTGCCGATGCCGACGTTGGTGGGGAGCACCTCGTTGGCGTGAGCCGGGTTGCGCAGATAGTCGAGCATGTATTTGGAGATTGCGATGCGGTTGGTGTAACCTTCCACTCTTTCCCGGTTCTTCTGGTTCTCCTCGAGATAGAGGATGGTGCTCTGCTGCATATTCGGAATCTCGTTTGTCGATTGGTATGCGGCTATGTCGGCGTCGACGCCGCTGAGCTCGCGTTCAAGCGACGCCAGGCGTTCGTTGATGAACTCCTTGGTGGCTACTGTCGAGGCGTTTCGATTGTCCACCCAATTCTGGTTGTATGTCTGTACAATGGCATTGAGCAGGTCGTCTGCGCGGTCGAGGTTGTTGTCGGAGGCCGTCAGCTCGATTGTGTTGGCCCACTGGTCCTGCAGCTTGATGTCGATCTTGCCGCTGTATTTGTTGGCGGCAGCCAGAACTGGCTGATGACCCACGAGCACCGTGTATTCCGTGCCGGGACGGTAGTTGGGCCCGGGCGTCACAAGCAGCTGACCGAATGGCGTCTGCACGGGGACTCCGAGTTTAATCGGTGCCTTTTGTCTGAACTCGACGGTTTGCGAACCGACTTTCCTCAGACTGTTTCTGCTTATGTCATACAGCTTGATGTCGCCGTTAGCAGCGATGTCGAGTGTGAAGGCGACGCCGTCTTCATCTGTGAGCTGGGGCATCGTCACCAGCACAGGCAGCGAATCGCCGTAGAGGATTTGGTCATGGAAACGGCCGGGTTTTGCGTAGTTGGTTCGGAGACCGAGCTTACGCACCACCTGCTCCATCACGTCGGGACTCTGGAGTTTGTTTATCTCATCGCGGATGTTGGTGTTGGACGACAGCATGCCCATACCGGCGAAGGCACTCAGCTGTGAGCCTATGGAGTTGCCGCCCCCCTCGTCCTTGAGTACAATCATGGCGGTCCGCTTGTATGTAGGCTGCTGGCGAAGGACGTACAGAGTCGCGAATGCCACGCACACCACTACTGATGCTATGATCCAGGGCCAGCGGCGCAGCGTGATGCGGACCACGTCCGAAAGCTTCACCGCTTTCTTGCCCTCGTTGTTTTCTTCGTCAAAATGCATAATGTTGTTTATGACGCGTTTTTATGGATTTGAGGCCTCGGGCCCTTAGTTTTATCTGAAAATCACCACGAGCACGGAGGCGACGACGCTTGCCATCGACGCCCACACTGTAGGCTGGTAGAATATGTTTCCGGTCTCGGTGGCCTGGCGCTTGCGCACGGGATTTGGTTCGACATATATTATGTCGTTCTGGCGCAGGTAGTAGGCGGGGCTTTCCATCAGCGACTTGGTGTCGGTGAGGTTGACGCGGTAGGCTATGTCCTTGCCGCCTTCCTCGCGGACCACGAGCACATTGTCGCGCATACCGGTGATTCGGAGGTCTCCGGCCAACGACAGGGCCTGAATCAGCGTCATGTTGTCGCGCTCTATGGCATACTGGCCGGGCTTGTTGACGTCGCCGAGCACTGAGATGCGGGCGTTGAGATATTCGACGGTCACGATGGGGTCCATCACGAGTTCACGCGAGAGAATCTCGCGCTTGATGAGCTCGGCCACGCCATATCGGTTGAGTCCCTGCACGTGCAGCTTGCCGATGAGCGGGAAGTCGATGTCTCCGTTGGGGTCGACTGTGAAGGCCGCCGCCTTCGACTCCGACATAGAGCCGTTGGAGCCCATGCCGATGCGGTACTGGGCTATGGCCAGGTTGAAGGCCACTGCCAGCTCCGGGTCTTTCGACGTCACCACTATGGCCAGCTTGTCGTCGGGCTGGACGGTGATTCGCACCGGTGGCGCCACCTGCTCGGTCTGTCCGTTCTCGAATCCCTGCATGTAGGTGATGTTCTTGGGAACGCTGCAAGACGCGAGCAATGCGCATACTGCGGCGAAGAGTACTATCCTGAATTGTTTCATCTGTTGTATTTTCCGGCCCTGCGGCCCTGCGGTTTTTCTGTTCGTGTTTTTATTTATGTTTAATATCTCTATTCCTGCAAGATTCGTCATAATATTGCGATTCAAGCAGTTAACAGAGTCTGTGCGTGAGTAAGCGTGAAGATTGACATCTATCTGACGACAATAATCATCCTAATTCGGCCGCTCGTCGTCATTCTGCGGCGGCAATTGCCGTGACAGCCGTCCCGGTGACGGCTGTGGCAGGTTTTCGACCTGCAGAATGTTCATGATTTTGCAACCGGGTGCAAAGATAATAAAAATTTGCGACATAGAGGCAGAAATGAGTCATAATAATGACTGCCGCCTCCGCGCCGGCGAATTTTCATCTGTCTTTAAAAACGCGTCTCCCTTTTCGTTTATTATAATCGGAGGCTCACATCGGCGCGGATGTGTGGCGTGATTTCCATCCGCCTTGCGTCGAGGTTGCAAGCGTAAGTTTTATACGATTTGTCGGCTTTTTACGATTTTTTTTGTAAATTTGCGGATAAGAACGAAGATTATGAACCTATACAGACTGATGAAGATGGCCGTGGGCCATGGATTGCCCCGCCCGGTGAAACTGGCCGGTCTGGCTGTGATGTTCCGTTTGCGGCGCCGTACGGCAGGTGTGTTCCTCGACCCGGTGCTGGGCTGCAATCTGCGGTGCCGGATGTGCTATTTTTCGGATCCCGTCAAACGCAGGGAGATGAAGGGCATTATGGGCGACCGCGAGCTTTCGGAGTGCGCCGCGGCCATTTTCCCCTATGCTCTGAAACTCCAGATAGGATGTGGCGCGGAGCCTACTCTCTACCCCGATCTTGAGAAGGTCATCCGCCTCGGCAAGGAGTATGGCGTGCCTTACATATCGATGACAACCAACGGACAGCTCATCGGTTCAGGCCGCTGTTCGCTGGAGTCGCTCGTGAAGGCAGGGCTCGACGAGCTAACCCTGTCGCTTCACGGCACGGAGCGGGAGGTCTACGAGCATCTGATGCCCGGAGCCAGTTTCGAGACATTCGGCAGGCTCGCCGAGGAGATCGCGCGCGTCAAAAAGGAGTATCCCGATTTCAAGCTGCGCGTCAACTTTACGGTCAATTCGCTCAATGTCAACGGACTCAGAGGAGAACTCTTCTGGAATCTATGGCATGAAGGGGGCGCACCCGACATCGTGCAGCTGCGTCCCGTCCAGAAAATCGGCGAATCCGATTGGAAAGACTTCAATCCGCAACCTCTGATCGATGCCTATGACGATACCATCGGCTCGATGATCAATGAATGCCGTCGGCGGGTGATCACCTGCATCGCCCCCAAGCCGGAGCAGATTGAGACCGTGGCCGAGAATCAGGACGGCACCGTCGCGCTCATCGAGAATCTCACATATGTATACGTTTCTCCATCAGGATGCTATAAGGCTGATTTCAATCCATCGGACGAGACATACGCCGCGTATAACAGGCGGCATCATACGGTCCGGAAGTTGTTGGCCGCCATCTTCAGCCGCTCCGCGAGCCGCAGCCGCCACGTGAGCAAAAAGATGAACTACAAGATAGACTGACCGCGTATTTTCGCCGCTAAGAAATCCGACTTTTAGCCAGAAGTGGGTGAAGATCGGCACTTCTGGCTAAAAGTCGGAATTTCTTTGGGCCAATTTCTCTGTCATTTTCCACGTTTTCCATGATTCGCGATTCCCGGAAGCGTGGAAATCGGAAAATGATAAGGAGGCAGACCTCTGTTGAAATCTGCCTCCCTGTTGATAAGTGGGCGGGGTTGTGCTCCGGTGTGGTTACATAATCACGCGTTCCGATCTGCCTCCTTTGACGCGGATGTAGATGCCTTTCGCGGGACGGTCGACACGGATGCCGGTCAGGCCATAGTAAACGGCCTCGCCATCGGCGGCGTCATCGATGATGCCTTCGACGCTTTCGGTCTGCGCCGTGAGAGTCAGCTTGCCGGTGAGGTCAGGGGTGAGAAGAAGCTTACGGTCCGCGACGCCAGGGAAATTCTTTCTATGCAGATTTACGAAAAATCGGCAAGTCAAGATGCTTCAGATATTGTCGAGGATTATGTCCGGAGAGGTCTCCATCCGAGAGAAGGCGAAGAGCTTCTTGCCGAGGTCTTTTATGGAGGCGCCGATATGGTAGAGTATATCGTCTATAATCAGGAAACGGTCATGAATGTTAGAAGCTGTCCGCACATTTATAGGTGCGTATTGGTCGTTGTGTCGTTCTATATCCAGACGTAAGTTGTCATCAATCCTCTTTGTACATACCGTAGCGAGTCCTCCTCGGCTTCGTTTATTCAGCAAAGTCAAGACAGACTCGTCAATATAATTGTCAATAAGGATGATGCGTTTGTTGGCTCGACGGATGAGGTCGCAAACGAAAACGTAAGCGTCGAATATCTGACCGTCGAAAAGAACCCCTTCGCGTGGCGGCAACGAAGTTTTGAGGAAAAAGTCGACTTTGCCTGAAAGTTGCCTTATCTGCTGGTCATGTTCCGATAGGCGGCGGTCAATGCGGCTCTCCATATAAAGAAGTCGCTGATTTACGCTATATCCTCTTAAGAGATATTCTTTCAATATCTTGTTGGCCCATTGGCGGAATAATGTCGCATTTCGGCTGTTCACCCTATACCCTACAGACAGGATTGCATCCAAGTTATAATACTTTGTTGTATATCGTTGGTTGCCATCGTTACCCATATGTTCCAAAATGGAACATGTGCTATATTCCTCCAATTCGCCTGACTTGTAAATATTTGTCAGATGTTTGGTTATAGCGGGCCTCTTGGTCCCGAATAAATCGGCTATTTGCTTTTGGGTAAGCCATACTGTGTCATCTTCCAGCCTTACTTCGAGTTTTGTCGTAGAGTCAGGTTGGTAAATGATTATTTCATTTTCTGTTGATTGTACAGCTGAAGTATCTGGACTATCTGCTATCGGTAGCAACATATCTTCCTTGTTTTCTTCCATAGAGGTTGCTATTATGATTGCAAATTTACTATAATTTATCGAATATTCCGCATCGAACGGCTTAAAATACAGATAATAAATCGGACTTTTAGCCAGAAGTGGGTGAAAATCGGAACTTCTGGCTAAAAGTCGGAACGGATCAACGAGAATTGAGGCGGCGACATATCTCTATGGCACCGCCCCGTAGAAGTGTCTTCAAAGTAATAAGTTATAAGTTAAAAGTAATATGTGAGGGTATGTGGAATTAATTAGGGATATTCAGTTAATAGCGTCATATTGTGGGTCGAGACAGCCCTAAGA
>CAJTXU010000030.1 GCA_910584125.1 uncultured Muribaculaceae bacterium
TCCCAGCTGTCGGGGATGTCGAATGGCAGTGTGAATTGCTGATAGTGGGGTTTATGTCAAGTAGATGGGCGGAAAGACAGATTTGTCATTTCCATTCTAACACGAAACTGTCTTCTACTTGTCGTCTAATATCAGGGAATTCATAATCAACTTACCACACATTCGTATTTATGACCTGTAAAGGAAGACAGTCTTATATCGGGGCAGAGCCAAAGTTCCGTGGAAGGAAGCTGTACAAGAGATCCGGGAGCCTGTAGGGTCGCGGCCTGCCGCGACTTGCATCACCCCAAATAAGTCGCGACAGGTCGCGACCCTACTGTTGCCACACCTCCCGGGCTGTCGCGACGGACAACCGTAGGACCTGTCAATCGATGAACGCCACGGAAGTTTGGCACTGTTCCCTTAAATTTTGAGACTGTCGAAGACTGCGAGCAAGTTTCAGCTGAGCAGCGACGTGCGGTCGCGATAGGAATAGTAGCCGCCGGAGGTCACGATGACATGGTCGATCAGAGACATCTCGCACGCGGAGCAGGCGGTTCTCATCTTGCGGGTTATGTTATCGTCCTGGGGCGACGGAATGAGAATCCCCGACGGGTGGTTGTGGCATATCACTATGCTTTGGGTGTAAGACACTATTGCCACCTTCATCATCTTCTTTATGTCGGCGACAACCGTCGTGCCGCCCCCTTCTCCTACTTTCTGAAGACCGATCACATGATTGGAGTTGTTGAGAAGTATCACCCACATCTCCTCATGAGGCAGGTTGCCGATGCGATGCCGCATAAGATTGAAGATATCGGTCGAGCTTTTGATCTGAGGCCTCTCCCCTACCTTCTCGTTGCCGTATCGGCGCACAATCTCCATCACAGCCTCTATCTGGAGGGCCTTGGACTCTCCGACACCCTTGAACATCTTGAGCTGTTCGTGCGTCTTGCGCTCGAGATTGAGCAGCAGGCCGTCGTTCATCCGCATCATGTCGCGGCAGAGCTGGGTCACGGGATATCCCGGCGTGCCCACGCGCAGTATTATGGCGAAAAGATCGGCCGTCGATAGAGACGATATGCCATAGCGCAACGCTCGTTCGCGTGGACGGTCATCGGCCGACATTTCCTTGACTGTCAGAGGTTGCTGTTCGGCCGGGCAAGTGTATGGCAAGGGTTCAGCACCGGCGGGAGTGAAGCCACTGCAAGTATCGGGATTATTTTCCATGGCCCTTAGAGGTAATGAGGTTGGTTCAGAGTTTTTCGTTCTTTCCCTTGCGGATCTCGATTTCCTCGCTTATGTCGCGGCCTTTGCCGAGGATTATCTTGCGGACATAGGCCTTGATGAATCCGGTGCCGTATCCGAGCAGCTGGACCATGGCGGCAGCCACGCCGAGAAAGGCGATGCGCAGATTACGCTCCGCAAGAAGAGCTCCTACCCACAAAGCGACGATATAGACGAGCAGGGGAATCAGCAGCCATTTGCAGAAGAAGGAACCGACCACAAGAGCAACGGCCCCGAGCGTGAACACAGCCGGCAGCCAGTGCACGAGCTTCATCGAGCCGGGGTAAAGGAGCTCGAGCGTGATCCGCGACATGCCGAACACATGCACCTGACGCCAGAACTTCCGGAGGTTGCCGCGTCGCTTGTGATAGACGTACACATCGGGAAACAGTGTGATCGAGAATCCTGCGAGACGTATGCGTGTGGACATGTCGATGTCTTCGCTGAACATCTCGCGGAATCCGCCGACCATGTCGTAGACCTCGCGTGAGAAACCCATATTGAACGTCCGCGGAGTGAACTTCTCCATCGAGACCTTGCCGCCGCGAATGCCGCCGGTGGTCAGAAACGACGTCATAGCGAAATTGATGGCCTTCTGGGTCGGGGTGAACGAATCGTGCGCCGCATCGGGGCCTCCGAAGCAGTCGACGGGTGTCGCCGCCAGACTACGCCGTAACGAGGCTATGTAACCGGGGGGCAGAATGCAGTCAGAGTCGACGAAGATGAAGAAATCTCCGTCGGCTCTGACAATGCCGTAGTTGCGGGCGATGCTGCGCCCTTCGTTTTCCTTGCGGTAATATTTGAGTCTGAGACAGTCGTGTCCCCTCGCCGCGAGCGTGCCGTCGGGCAGCGCGTCGCATTCGAGGCAGGGCACCGTAGACCCGTCCTCGACCAATATGATCTCGAACCCGGAGTCGGTCTGCGCCTCAAGGCTCGCCAGAAGTTCGGCGACCTCGTCGGGCCTGTTGTACACAGGCACTATTATCGAGAACAGGATATCGTCCGGATTCTTCATGACGATGCGGGCTTAAGCCTTCACGCGGCCCACATAGCTGCCGTCGCGGGTGTCGACCTCGATGAGCTCTCCCTCGTTGATGAAGAGAGGCACCTTGACTGTCGCGCCTGTCTCCACGGTGGCGGGCTTGAGCGTGTTGGTGGCGGTGTCGCCCTTGAGGCCCGGCTCGGTGTATGTGATCTTGAGCACAGTCTTCATAGGCATCTCGGCATAAAGCACGGTGTTGGACGAAGCGTCCGAAACGACCTCGACAGTGTCACCCTCCTTCATGTATGCGGCGCCGGTCACGAGCTCCTTGCTGATGGGGATCTGCTCGAAAGTCTCGTTGTTCATGAAGATATCGTCCTCGCCGTCGGCATAGAGATACTGATAGGGGCGGCGCTCCACGCGCACGTCCTCGAGCTTCTCGCCGATGTTGAAGCGGCGCTCGATCACGCGGCCGTCAACGACGTCCTTGAGCTTGGTGCGCATGAAGGTATTGCCCTTGCCGGGCTTCACATGGAGGAACTCCACGCAGAAATAGAGACGGCCGTCGAGACGGATGCAGGTGCCGTTCTTGATGTCTTGAGCGTTCATCATTGCTGTAAATGTCTATATATTTTATTAGAATTGTCTGTCTATTCCAATAGAGCCGCCGCCGCTTGTGGCTGACGGCCATTGGTGTTGCAAAGTTACAAAAAAATTTCTACCTATGAAAACATTCGGGCCATAACGGAAGCCGAAAGAGACAAAATAGCCCTTATCAACAAAAAATTCGGGGATAAAAAGGCATAAATTTGTATGGTTGGGAAATTTTTGTTAATTTTGCGTCCGAATGCCGAAATGCGTCCGGACGCATCAGGCGCGGCAAGCGCGGCCGTCATGCCGCATGAGCCGGAATTTGCAAATTTAAAAACATAAGAATAAAATGAAAAGGACTTTTCAACCCTCAAGACGCAGAAGAATCAACAAGCACGGTTTTCGTTTGAGAATGGCCACAAAGAAGGGCCGTCAGGTTCTCGCCCGCCGTCGCGCCAAAGGCCGTGTTCGCCTTACGGTTTCCGACCACATGTCGTGCAAGTGATCACGCCACAGGCTGATTCGCGTAAAAATAAACTCCGCAGGGCCCTGCGGAGTTATTTTTTTGCCTTAGCCCCAATTTGACCTTTCCCCAATCACCCAACCACCCAATCACCTCCTCAACCTGCGCGCTATGGTGTCGGCCTGCGCCGAGCCGAGACTCCCGGCGTCGACAGGCGCGCGCCGGCGTGCGCGGCGGTCGAGTCCGAGCAGGTATTTATAGAAGAGTATGCGGCGCACATGCGCGTCGATCGTCTCCTCGGCGATTTCTCCCGATCCGACGGCGGCCACTACATCCTCGATTTCCCGGCGCGTGCTTGTCGGAGCCACTATGATATCGGCGCCGGCCTTGATGGCTTCGACCGAACCGAGGCCCTCGGCGCCTTTCATGTTGATGGCGTCGGTGAGCACCAGGCCGCTGAATCCGAGGTCGTCGCGCAGCAGGTCGGTGATAACCGTGCGCGACATGGCCGCCGGGCGCATCTCCGAGTCAATCGACGGCACGGCGAGATGCCCCACCATGATGCCCGACAAGCGCTGTTCGATCCATTTGCGGAAGGGATAGAGATCGATGGAGTCCATCTCGTTGAGGCTCCTCTCAATCACGCCCTTGCCCTTATGCGAATCGGCCGAGACAGAGCCATGGCCCGGGAAGTGCTTGGCGACGCTCACCACGTCGCCGTCTTCGAGTCCGCGCGCATACGCGAGTGCGAGGTCGGCCACACGGCGCGGGTCGTCGCCATACGAACGGCGGCGCATGAAACCGCCCGGCACGCTGACATCTACCACCGGGCCGAGCACCATGTTGATGCCCAGCAGGCGGCATTCGCGGGCAAGCTCACGACCATAGTCATACATCAGCTGGTCGTCGACGCCCGGGCTGATCGACTGGTTGTCGGGAAACTGCGGCGCGTCGGCGAGACGCATGGCCAGCCCCCACTCGGCGTCGATGGCGACGAACGCGCCGACGCCCGCGGCGCCCGACAGTGTGTCGGCTATCGCCGTGGCGCCACGCACGTCTCCCTTCAGCAGCACGACTCCGCCGATGCTGCTGTCGGCATATTCGCGCACCTGGCGCAGCGTCCAGTAGTCGGCGGATGCATAAAGCGCCGGCATGAACATCTGCGACACTTTATGCCGCAGGGTCATGCCCGCGCTCA
Source organism: uncultured Muribaculaceae bacterium (assembly GCA_910584125.1). Classification (GTDB taxonomy): domain Bacteria; phylum Bacteroidota; class Bacteroidia; order Bacteroidales; family Muribaculaceae; genus Lepagella. The sequence continues at coordinate 4,501 of CAJTXU010000030.1, forward strand.
CTGAGTCGGCCCAGGCCTGCGCCTCGGCCGTGATGTCGGCCACCTCGGGGGCGGTGTCGGCCGGTTCCGGCGCGGCGGGCTTCCGGCCGCCGCATGACGCGGCGACTACGAGAAGAGCCACAAGCCAGAACCAGTCGCGTGTCATTCGGTCATATCATATTTCACATCTTTGATGAACCGGGGCGAAGAATCCGCCTGGACGGGAAGCCCGAGGCGGGTCATGTCATAGAGGTATTCGAGTATCCGGACGCTCACCTCGCGGTCGTCGCGCCAGATCTCGCGGTGACGCTTCATGGGCGTCATGTCGTCGTTGCCGTTGGCCACATAGTCGATTGTCGAGACCACATAGGCCGAGTCGGGGTCGATGTCCGCTCCGTCGAGCAGCATCCGCTCCATCCGGCCTGCGCTGTCGGTCACGACACGCACCTCCGAGCTGACTGCCTCTCCCCCCTTGGGCGCGACGATGCGCATGGTCTCCAGCAGGTCGCGGCCCGCGATCTCGATGAGCCTCATGCGGTTGGAGAATGGGAATGTCGAGAGCATCTGCCCCTCGGTGACGGCTCCGCGGACCATGGGCTGGCGTATGCCGCCGACATTCATCATGCCGAAGGCCACTGGCGCCACCTGAACGCCGGCGCGCCGCAGGCTGTCGGCCACCTGACGTCCGAACCGCGCGGCGAAATCGCCCGTCCAGTTGGCGTATGGCCCGACCTCGCGGCCGTTCTCCATCTCGACCTCCGACCATGCCACGACATGCGAGTTGACCGAGTCGACCACATGCCGGTAGGGAGCCAGGAAGTCGCGCATCTCCCGCGAATAGGCCGAGGGCTCGAAGCGGTCGGTGACGGGGATGTATTCGTAATCGATGTTGCGGTTGCCGAAATCAGACAGGTCGAGCTTTATGTAGCCGACATTGCGGCCATATTTGCCGGTCTGGGCGACGAGCACGTCGCGTCCGGCGGCGTTCTTTATCCAATACGGCGTCTTGTCGGGCGTCTTGGGGTCGACGAACGTATGCGAGTGCCCGCCGATTATTATGTCGATGTCCTTGCTGGCCCGGGCCAGAGCCAGGTCGTCGGTTTTGCAGTTCGACACTCTGTATCCGATATGCGTCACGGCCACGACCAGATCGCATCCCTTGCGCTTGAGCTCGGCTGCCGTCGCGTTGGCGGTGTCGATTACGTCCTTGAATTTCATCCCCGCGTAATTTTCCTCGGATATGAGGCTCGTCGGGTCGACGTTCAGACCGATGAATCCGACCTTGCGGCCCTCTATCTTCTTGATGACGTAGGGTCTGAAGAGTCCGGCGGCGGGAGTGTCCGAGAAGTCGTAGTTGGCCGACAGGCGGTCGGCCTTGACGCCCTTCCAGTGGCGGGCGAGCTCGTCGAGTCCGTTGTCGAACTCATGGTTGCCGAGGATGCGGATGTCGTAATCCATCATGTTGAAGAGCGGATATTCCACATCTCCACCGAAGAACTTGAAATAAAGCGTGCCCTGCACCATGTCGCCGGCGTCTATGAGCAGCACGTTCTTCTCCGCCTTTCTCACCGAGTCGACAATCGCCTTGCGCTGCAGAATGCCGCCGACGCCAGAGGCATCGGGGTCGATGTTGGAATGCGTATCATTGGTGTGCAGAAGCACAAGGCTCTGCGCCGCTGCCTGGAGGCAGAGGAACAGAGCCATAGCTGTCAGTATCTTTTTCATTATGTCTACATGTGGCTACATGTGCGTTGGTTGCGGTCTGAACTCGATGAGGTTCCTGCCGGTCATCTCGGCGGGCTGCGGCAGACCCATCAGCTTGAGCAGCGAGGGAGCCACGTCGGCGAGGCGGCCGTTCTCAAGCTTCGCGTCGCGGTGCGAGCCTACATAGATGAAGGGCACGGGGTTGAGCGAGTGGGCGGTGTTGGGGGTGCCGTCGGCGTTGAGGGCATGGTCGGCGTTGCCGTGGTCGGCGATGATCACCGTCTCGTAGCCGTGGGCGCGGGCTGCGTCGACAACCTTCTCGACACAGGTGTCGAGCGTGGCGACAGCCTTCTGGATCGCCTCGTAGACGCCGGTGTGGCCCACCATGTCGCCGTTGGCGAAATTGACCACGATGAAGTCGAACTTCTCCGAGTCGATGGCGGCCACGAGCTTTTCGGTCACTTCGGGGGCGCTCATCTCGGGCTGCAGGTCGTAGGTCGCCACCTTGGGCGAGGGCACGAGGATACGCTCCTCGCCGGCAAACTCCTTCTCGCGGCCGCCGTTGAAGAAGAATGTCACATGCGCGTATTTCTCTGTCTCGGCGATATGGAGCTGGGTCTTGCCGTTGGCTGACAGATACTCGGCGAGCGTCTCGGGCACGTCGCTCTTGTTGAAGAGGATCCTGACGCCCTTGAACGAGTCGTCGTAGGGGGTCATGCAGTAGTACTGCAGGTCGGGGATGGGGTTCATGCCGTCCTCGCTGTGCTGTGTGAGCACGGTGGTGAGCTCCTTGGCGCGGTCGTTGCGGTAGTTGAAGAATATCACGACGTGTCCGGCGCCGATGCGTCCGTCGACACGGTCGTTGACTATGGGCTTGATGAACTCGTCGGTCACGCCCTCCGCATACGACTCCTCGACGGCGGCGATCACGTTGTCGGCGTGCTTGCCCTCGCCGTATACGAGAAGGTTGTATGCCTCCTTGAGGCGTTCCCAGCGTTTGTCGCGGTCCATAGCGTAGTAGCGGCCGATCACCGAGGCGATGACGCCGGCGCTCTTGGCGCAGTGCGCCTCGACCTCGCGCAGGAAGCCCGCACCGCTCTTGGGGTCGGTGTCACGTCCGTCCATGAATGCATGCAGATAGACCTTGTCGAGGCCGTATGCCTTGGCGGTGTCGCAGAGTGCGTAGAGGTGGTCGAGCGACGAGTGTACGCCGCCGGCCGACGTCAGGCCCATGAAGTGGATGGGCACGTTGTGGTCGCGGGCGTAGCTGAACGCCTCCTTGATCTCGGGATTTTCGGCGAACGAGCCGTCGGCGATGGCGCGGTTGATCTTCACGAGGTCCTGATAGACCACGCGGCCCGCACCGATGTTGAGGTGTCCCACCTCCGAGTTGCCCATCTGGCCGTCGGGCAGACCGACGTTCTCGCCGCTTGCCTCAAGCTGCGAGTGGGGGTAATCCTTCACCAGACTGTCCATGAAGGGCGTCGGCGTGTTGAAGATGGCATCGTCTTTCTGATGGTCGCCGATGCCGTATCCGTCGAGGATGATGAGTAATGCTTTATTCGACATTGTAAGTATGTAGAGTTTTTATCTTCACGAGTCTCTGTATCACAAACGTGCGGCGCCGGGCCACAGTTGCAACCGGAATGCAAAATTAACAAAAAAATCCCGAGTAGGCAAAAATAGTTTAAACAGCGCCCCTAAAAAGCGAAGTCCGACCCCGCTGGGGGCCGGACCTGTGTGTATCTGTGTCGAGAAATGTCCGATTACTTGTCGGATTTCTTGACGATGCGCTCTTTGATACGGGCTTTCTTGCCGGTGAGGTTGCGCAGGTAGTAGAGCTTGGCGCGACGGACGCGGCCGTATTTGTTGACGGTCACAGACTCGATGAAGGGAGACTCCATGGGGAAGATACGCTCCACTCCGATGCCGTCGGAAATCTTGCGCACCGTGAAACGCTTCTTGTCACCGTGGCCCGAGATCTTGATCACGACGCCGCGATACTGCTGGATACGCTCCTTGTTACCCTCCTTGATACGGTAAGCGACTGTGATTGTGTCGCCGGGGCCAAATTCATCAATCTTCTTCCTGTCGGGCGTCGCGAACGCCGCCTCTGCGATTTTGATTAAGTCCATTTTGTTCTATCTGTTTTGTTATATGCAATTTAATAAGCCACTATGTCTTACCAGAGATTGCGAAACCGGATGCAAAGTTAGCCAAAATATTTCATATAAGCAAAAAAAGTGCTAAATTCGCGTTGAAAAAGTTTCTTAGACATGAATCTTACGATAAACATAGGGGGACGGCTCGTCGAGACGGCGCGTCCGCTGGTGATGGGCATAGTCAATGTGACGCCCGACAGCTTCTATGCCGGAAGCCGCGCAGATATGCCCGGCCTCGCGGCGCGCGTGGCCGGAATGCTGAGCGACGGGGCCGACATCATCGACCTCGGAGGCTATTCGACCCGGCCCGGAGCCGCCGAGGTTGACGCCGCCGAGGAGCTGAGGCGTCTGGAGCCGGCTGTCGCGCTGCTCCGCCGCGAGTTTCCGGACATCATCATCTCGGTCGACACCTGGCGTGCCGAGGTGGCCGAACGTTGCGTGGGCCTTGGCGCCGACATTGTCAACGACATCAGCGGCGGCGACATGGACCCGGCGATGTTCGGCGCCGTGGCCCGCATGAAGGTGCCTTACATCTTGATGCATACGCGTGGCACCCCGGCCACGATGCAGACAATGACCGATTATGACGACGTGGCGGCCGACGTGCTGCGCGACCTGGCGTTCAAGACCGACCGTCTGCGGCAGGCCGGCGTCTGCGACATCATAGTCGACCCGGGCTTCGGTTTCGCCAAGACCGTCGACCAGAACTACGCGCTGCTCGGCGCGCTGGGAGCGTTCCGCGCGCTGGGGTGCCCGCTGCTCGCCGGCGTCTCGCGCAAGACGATGATCTGGAAGGAGCTCGGCGTGACTCCCGACGAGGCACTCAACGGCACCACCGCCGTCAATATGCTCGCTCTGGTCAACGGAGCCGACATCCTAAGGGTCCACGACGTGCGCCAGGCCGCCGAGACCGTGAGGATCTTCGAGGCATACAGACGCAACCTCCACCCTCTCCATTCGATATGCGTCACGGAGGCCGGCGGCCCCGCGACAATTGATAAAATCTGATACACCCGCTCGCAATGATACAGTTCGGAATCAAAGACATAGTCGACATCCTGATAGTCGCCCTGCTTCTCTTCTACCTTTACCGCCTGATGAAGAACAGCGGCACGCTCTCGCTGTTCTACGGCGTGCTCGCCTTCATCGTCGTGTGGGTGGTGGCGTATGAGATCTTCGACATGAGGCTCACGGGCACGATCGTCGACAAGTTCATGAGCATCGGCCTGATAGTGCTCGTCATCCTCTTCCAGGACCAGATAAAGCGTGTGCTCATCGACATAGGCGCCCACGGCAACCTGCGCAGCTTCATGAAGCTGTTCAGGCATGAGAAGAACGACGACCGCGACCATTCGGAGGTGATGAGCGTGGTCTACGCCTGCATGTCCATGTCTAAGTCGAAGACCGGCGCGTTGATAGTCTTCCAACGCAAGGTGCCGCTGACAGAGTATGAGAAGACCGGCGACCGCATCGACGCCGACGTCAACGTTCGCCTCATAGAGAATATTTTCTTCAAGAATTCGCCGCTGCACGACGGCGCGATGATAATAGCGGGCCACAGGATCGCGGCCGCGGGGTGTATCCTGCCGGTGAGCCATGACATGGACATCCCCAAGAATCTCGGCCTGCGTCACCGCGCGGCGCTCGGCATGAGTCAGGTCACCGACGCGATTTGCGTGATCGTAAGCGAGGAGACGGGGGGAATATCGGTGGCGCGAGGCGGCAAACTGAAGGTCAAGATCTCGGCTCCCGACCTCGAGCACATCCTGAGCGACAACGTAGGATAACCAACTCCCCTATATAATCGGGTGCGTGGACCCGGTCGAGTCCGCGCACTGTTTATACTTGTTTATTTATACTTGTCACTACATCATGGCTCACGGCATCACGAGCCGTCCTGCCGTTATGTAAGGCTGCCCCGGAACAGGACGGTCTATAGGAATACCCAGCAGGTTGTATAGCGAGGACTTTGTGCCATCGGAGCAATCGATTTCTTCCATATCACGCAGTTCTTCCACACCGACATTATCAAACAGGCTGGAATAGTTGAACAGACACTCCCCGTCGCGGTATATCCCTTCGAGGCGCGTTGTCCATAGCCATATGTTATTAAAGCCTTCCGCAGTGTTGGGACCGACTCCCTCTACCCAATATCCATATAACGAATCGATTCCATCCAGATCTACCTCTTTGAATTTTATCGCACGTCTCGACTCGCCCGATATTTCAACTTCCTTCACTTCCGACACTGATGCTTCCTCATAGCCTTCCATCATGCTGTCTCCGATCTCCAGATTATACAGGACATACGGCTTAAAACTACTGAAATCTGACACGTGTGTACGATATACCTGCTTATTGATATCAAATATCTCGAACTCGAACATTTTTTCTCCCAAAGACCAGCATTCGATCTTTTTACATGGCACACCGAACAATTGCGTATCGCCGACGACTCGGTATTCCACATCAAAATCCATGTCATAACTCAGAGTGCGGCCGCTATAGACAATCCGGTCTCCGTCGATATAGTATTTGTTGTCAGGCACTAAGGTCGGAACGCCAAAATCATCGGCGACAAACTCGCTGCCGTCGGGCCATTCTGTCCTGACTAAGCGGTAAGTCCTGTTGTGGCCCCAGTCGCCCGTCCTGACCTCAAAGCTGTCGAAGCCGACTCCGCCGACATAATACCGGTCGCAGTCATTCCCCTCGTATTTCAACTGTGTCCTCTTTCGTGCCCTTCCCGCAACGAAGATGTAATCGACAGAATTACTCTCGGTTTCATTCGAGAAAACTGTGCAGTTCTCTCCCTCCGGGACGTCACAATCGAAAACGGTGACAAATTCTTTCTTATTATCTGAGAAAACACGCAATTCATCAGAAATAAAATTCATAGCTGAAATCGCATACTTCTCTCTGAGGTCATTGTCAAATTCCACATCAACAACGAAACAACCCATGCTCACTTCATTACGATTAGCATCCTTGTATGTCACCACCGTATCACCGCCGAAAGTGACAGTTGCGACAGACTTCAATCCGGTGTCGTGATCTGTCACCTCAAAGTTCCACTTCTGTCCGAATCCCAGCTCGAAATAATATTTGTCATACAAATCGAATGCTTTCACCGACATCAACGTCAGGCAAGCCACCGCCAACAAAATCAAAATCCTTCTCATAACCCTGCTTGTTAGTTATTTATAATTTTTGAATCTATAATCTCTCCAGTATGCAATAACACAGAGTCTGGATAATGTCGGCATCCATAGTCAGGATATTCAATCTCATCATCATCTTGTTCTCCGAATACTATAGCTTGTGGATTAGGCATCACATAGACATTCGTATCTACCAACTCCCTCTGAATCACATTAAGAGAGTAACCTGCTATCCGAGTATCGCGTGGGAGAGCTACTGAAACAGACTGCATTGGCAATGCGGGTTGTGAAGGATCATCTCCGAATCCCAATATCAGATAATCCGAATTGATAGAAACTTTATTACTCGTACGGTCCTTCCTGATTATATAATCAGCAAGTTTCAGACTGATTTCATATGTCATAGGGGTGGAGATACCCAATACTTCCACAACTACTAAAACTAACAAACTGATTGTTGATAAAATTCTTTTCATGTAGTATGATTTCAGTTAATAACACATGGCAGTTAGAATTGATAATCAAATCTTATCCTACTATCCATACGCAAAATTATAAAATTTTTTAAATCTAAAAATTTATCTAAAAAATAAGGAAAAAACTTTCAGAACGTTTTAAATTTCTTTAATTTGCCCCCAATTTTAATAAAATTAAAAAAAAGCAATGAAGATCCTACGTTTATAACGTGAACTTAATTGTGGCCCTCGGCGGCAAACTAACCGTCAAGATTTCCGCTCCAAATCTGGAGCATATTCTGAGCGACAACGTAGGATAACCAACTGCTTTTAGAGCGCAGATTGATTAGAAAAGGCGTATGTTTGATATGAAAGATTTAACGAAATCTTAAAAGTGGATAATATTTTTAGGGTAGTATTCTTGGGGGAAAGGCACAAGAAAAGCCACCCGGAGTAGGAGTGGCTTAAAAAAACTAAACCCCGAGGTTTGCCTGAAGACAGGGACGCTCGGGGGATTCCGTCGCAAAGTTAGAGATAATTCCTAATTTTGCAAATTGGAATACGTTAAAAATCACAAAGTTAAACATTCTGAATCTGTACAATCCCTGATCAATGGTTCAATTGAATAACAAATGCGCAATTCGGGTGCATAAAAACTATGTCCGTCCACTCTCCCAGATAGATTCCGATGCTGTGGCCGGACATTTTATATTTTTATAGATTAGATCCGTAGGCGTTTCTTATAAAAGTTCGCCGATCGAACAGCTGAGGTTGACCATCAGCGACGACGCCGCCTTGTGGGGCATCGCGTAGGCGGCGCCTATCGAGAAGCCGCGCGTGCGGAAGCCGAGTCCGAGCGAGAAGCCCGACAGAAACGAGCTCTTGTAGGCCGACATGTCCGAATGCGTCTTGTAGTTGTAGGCCACGCAGGCGTAGAACTTTTCGGAGGGCTGCCACTGGAGGCCGAAGATGAGATGACGGAAGAAATTCTGGATGAACCCTTTCTTCTCCTCAAGCACCTCCTGTCCGTCCTCCTTATATGCGTAATACGGGATGTTCCAGCGAGTCAGATTGTTGGCCGTGACGCTTATCTGAAACGGCGAGGCTCCGATGGTCTGCATGTATCCGAGCTGTATGTCGAAAGGCACGCGCGCGTAGCGGTCGTGGAAGCGTTTGGCCTGACCTCCCATATTCTTGAGCACGGCCGAGAACGACAGGTCGCGTTCCTCGTCATAATAGTTGACGCCTATGTCGGCGGCTATGGCGAACGCCGTGTAGTCTTCATATGAGCTGTATGCCATCTTGAGGTTGACGCCGCCGCGCCAGCGCGAGCTGATGTCGCGCGAGTACGTTCCCTCCACCACGAGGTCTGAGGGCGTGAACGAGCCGGTCGGAGTGCCGAACTCGTCGTAACCGTCGAACTTCCCGTAATTCAGATAGCGCAAACCGACGGCCCAGCCGCTGTTTTCGCCCGCGCCGGTGCCGAAGCGCACGCCGGCGAAATTGCCCGAGCTCATGTAATACATATAGTTCACGGCCACCTGCTTGTCGAGTTCGGGGCCGACGAGGGCCGGATTCTGGTCGGCAAGCGTAACGTCGTCGTCGATTATGGCGATGTTGTTGCCTCCGAGGCCGAAGACATGCGAGGAAGTCGGTATGTCGAGAAAGCCATAGGCGTCGCTCGTGTTCTGGGCCGGCACCGCCGTGGGCATCAGCAGGGAGACCACGAGGGCTGTCAAGTGTTTTACGCGCAATTTCATCATTTGATTAACGAGAATAGTCGCGAAGTATTGTCAACGCCGCCGATACATTGCCGCTGGGAACGCTCAGCGCGTCCGGAAATGTTAAAAGTGTTTTGATTCAACATTTATTAACTATATTTAAACATTAAGACTTTGCATATGTGGCGACAACGACTTAAATTTGCATTCGGAAGATGACAACCGCCGGAAGGCGCCTGCGACACCTCGGGCCGGGCCGTCTCCGCCAGAAAAACTTATGAAATGACAAAGTTTACGCAATATCTGATTCTTACTGTAAGCTTAGGCCTGGCGTCGGCGACACCGGGCGTCCAGGCGCAGACGTGCCGGGTCAACATCGGCTCCAACCGACAGGGCTGTTCGAACTATATAGAAGTGTATGAATACGACTATGTGACCGAGAAGCCCATGTTTCCCGGTGGCGACACGCAGCTGATGCGGTTCATCAACCGCGAGCGCGAGTATCCCCGCGAGGCTTACGAGCGCGGCATCCAGGGCAGAGTCACCTGCTCGTTCGTGGTAAACGCCGACGGCACGGTGAGCCACATCTCGGTGCTCCGCGGAGTCGACCCCTCGCTCAACAAGGAGGCCATACGCGTTCTGAGTCAGATGCCGGAATGGACTCCCGGCAAGCTCAACGGTCAGGCTGTCCCGACACGTGTGGTATGGTCGGTGCCGTTCAGACGCTGAGTCCGCGACAACGGAAGAGGCCGTCTGGCCCCGTCGTCATTTCAGGGCATTCGCCCGCAAGAATAGAAAGAAATAGAACTTTTATAGAACGCAAAAACGAAATCGGTTTTTAGCGAGCAACAGAAAGGGCCGTCCGAGAGGACGGCCCTTTTTGCTTTTGCATCCGCGTGCAGGCCCGTCGAGAGCACCACACGCATCGGTTATTTCTTGTGCTTTCTGAGTGCGTTTCCGTCAGACGAGCGCGATCACCAGGTCCTCGTCATTCATGGCGAGAGTGATCTTGCCTTCGCGGCCGAGCCAGCCGAGCGCGGCCATGATCTCGTCTTTTTTCAGCTTCGTGGCTTTCTTCACGAGCTTGAAGCCGAGCATGCGTGTGTCTGAATTCTCAAGCGCTTTGTAGACCTCTCCGGCCCATGTACCGATTGATTCGATGTTCATTTTTTTAAAATTTTAGTTAAACGTTATCGCATTTCGATTGCAAAGTTGGCAAAAATTTGACATTTTACAAAATTTTTCGTAATAAATTCGCATTTTTGAGCCAAAATTACATAGAAGAATTTATTAAAAGTTCACTATATTGCACTTTTTAATATTTCTCCTCCATATTTAACAACAAATAAAACCGAGAAATGTTATAACGCGTTTCGCGACGGGAGACATAACATGACATGCTCCACGCCTATTCGACGAGCCAGTCGACGAGGCAGCGCTTCTCGGTCGAGAACTCGACGCCGATCTTGGGCAACAGATACTCGAGAAAACCCTTCTTGACCTCTTCGTTGGGGAGGCCGAGGGTGTAAAGTTCTGTGTCGAAGTCGAAGTCCTTGATGGTGAGGTATCCGGTCTGGAAGAAGAGCGCCAACGGCCGTGGGTTCTCAAGGTCGAGGCCCGACAGGTCATCACGGCCGCACTTCGCGTCGAGAAGCGATTTGAGGTCGATGTCAAAACGCCTCATCTGCGACATCAGCAGGGACGGCGTGCCGGAAGCTATCCAATATTTTCCGAACTTCTTGCTATCCATTGCATTCAACAGCGAGAAAGGATTATAGAGGTAAATCTCCTCATCGGTGAAGCGGTAGCCATCGTAAAACGTCCTTAGCCGGTCGATGGTCTGCTCTTCACCTGGTGATTCCCATCACTGAACTTGTTTCATAACATAAGGAGTGCCGGCCAGCTGGCCGGCACTCCTGTCATATAACAAAAAATATCCCCGGTAAAATGTAATTTTTTACGGGTTTTTACGACTAACTATAAAGAGAACGAGCCAAAGACTTTCGGCCGAATACTCATCAACAATAACAACAACCAACTTTATGAAATTCATCCTCTCACGCACCGATGACCGCAAGAACCACTCGAAGAAATGGATCTTGGGCTACGGCCTGCTGTTCTGGCTTATCAGCCGGATATTCGCCATGCTCCTACTCATGGGCTGCAACGCCGTCTACAATGCTTTCGGTGTCAATCCCGAGTCTCTGACAAACTTCGCTGGCAATCCGGAGACTGCACGCAATCTCGGCTCGGCAATCTATGTCATGCTGACGATAGGCATCGCCGCGCCGCTTCTCGAGGAATGCATATTCCGCCTGGGTCTCTCTTTCAAGAGATGGCAGATAGCGCTGGCCGGGGCCTCCATACCGGCTTATATCCTCTGGCAACATATACAGTCAGTCAACGTCACAGGTGCGGCATTATACATAGCGGCCATCGCCGGCGTCTTCGCCGGGCTCTATTTCCTGACATCCGACTCCTTCTGGACCTCACAGAAAAGAAACCTTTACCATCTGTATATCTGGTTGTCGGCCATCGCATTCGGTCTGATCCACCTGATTGCTTTCAGTCAATACGACCTCATGCTCATCCCATATATGCTATGTGTGATCAACGTCCCGTTCCTCGCCGGATGCGCCATCACATATTACCGCGTGAATCTCGGCTTCTGGTGGGGCGTCGCCCTCCACATCTTCAACAACCTTCCCGGAATAATAATGTTGCTCTTAGTTTAACCAAAATTGTTTCCATATATGTAAAGTTTTTATTAACTTTGCAGTGATAAACAAATCTATGGCTATGGAACTTAAAGCGCGTTTTGATGTTACATACATGGAGGAAGCGATAGTCTTTCTTGCATCTCTGCCTGAAAAAGTTCAGGACAAAATCGCTTTCAATATATCCAAAAGCCGCTACTTCATGGTCAAAGAATTGTTTAAGAAGCTGAATGACAATATATGGGAATTCCGCACCCACTATCAGGGCATGACGTACAGGTTGCTGGCATTCTGGGACAATAATTCAGGATGTCTGGTTGTTGCCACTCATGGATTCATCAAGAAGACACAGAAGACTCCTCTCAATGAGATTGCCCATGCAGAAGCCCTTAGGAAAGAGTATTTAATAAACAGGTAAAGCTGAAATATGGATAAGATGAAACTTTACACGCATGAGGAGATGCTTGACAAAATAGTCGGGCAACAGGGTTCGCCGCGCCGTGATGCATTGGAAGCTGAACTGCATTCATATTTAATAGGCGAGGCAATCAAACAAGCCAGAAAAGACAAAAACCTCACTCAGGCACAACTCGGCGAATTGATGGGGGTGAAACGATCTCAGGTTTCACGTATCGAAAGCGGACGCAACCTGACAATCGGAACAGTAGCGAGGGCATTCAAAGCCATGGGCATACCGGCCGCATTTTCTTTTGGAAATTCGTCTTTCTCGTTATGTTGATTATGTCTTAATTTTGCCGTATGAAGAAGACCAACAGTTTGCAGGGCGAGAGTCGGGAGGGCGTCGTGGTGCGCAACACGGGCAGCAGCTACGTGGTGCGCGTCGACGGTTCGACCGTGGAAGTCAACTGCCGCGTCAAGGGCAATTTCCGCATCAAGGGAATACGCACCACCAACCCCGTGGCCGTAGGCGACCACGTCACCGTGACCAAAGCCGCCGATGACGCCGACTACATCACCGCCATAACGCCGCGCCGCAACTACATAATACGCCGAGCATCCAACCTCTCCAAGGAATCGCATATCCTCGCAGCCAACCTCGATCTGGCCGCCCTCGTCGTCTCCCTGCGCGAGCCTTCCACCCCCACCACATTCATCGACCGATTCCTCGCCACTGCCGAGGCCTACGGCATCCCGGCCATGCTGATCCTCAACAAGGCCGACATCTGGGATGCCGATGACCGCGAGCTCGCCGAGGGAATAAAGATTCTCTATTCATCCATAGGATACCAGGTCGCCGAAGTCTCGGCACGCACAGGCGAAGGCATCGACACACTCCGCGACACGCTGCGCGACAAAGTGGCGTTGCTCGCCGGAAACAGCGGCGTCGGCAAGTCGTCGCTGATCAACGCGCTCGTGCCTGGAGCCAACCTGAAGACCGGAAAGATATCCGACATCCATCATCAGGGAATGCACACCACGACATTCTCCGAAATGGTCAGTCTTCCCGGCGGAGGCGAACTTATAGACGTGCCGGGGATACGTGGATTCGGCACCATCGACTTCGAACCCCACGAGGTCTCGCACTATTTCCCCGAGATATTCAAGGCGTCTGAAGGCTGCCGATACGGCAACTGCAAGCATACCGGCGAACCTGGCTGCGCCGTGCTGCCCGCCGTAGCCGACCATTACATCTCCGAAAGCCGCTTCGCATCCTATCTCTCCATCCTCGACGAGATAGAACACCCCGAGAAATACCGCAAACCGTTCTAAACCATTCGGCCCCGCGGCTTGTTACAAAAGCGAGTCCTCCCCGCACGGGGAAGACCGCTTTCTTTTTACCCGCCCCGACGAGCCTATACTCGCCCCGCGAGTGGATGAATACTTGAAAACACACTGAAAAACACTATACGCTATGTCCTGGTTTCTCGAAACATTCAGAACTTATCCGTCGATACCGATCTTCCTTACGATCGGCCTCGGATTCCTTTTAGGCAAGCTGAAGTACAAGACATTCTCTCTGGGCACCGTGACCTCGGTGCTGCTTGTCGGCGTAGTGGTCGGGCAGATGAACATCCCGATCGGTGCGCCGCTCAAGTCGCTGTTCTTCCTAATCTTCCTCTTCGCCATCGGCTACAAATGCGGCCCTCAGTTTGCCGCCGCTCTCAAGGGGCAGGGCATCAAGCAGGTGATCTTCGCCTGCGTGGTTTGCGTGCTCTGCCTCGTCGTGACATGGGGATGCGCCAAGATCATGAACTACAACGCGGCCATCGCCACCGGTCTCTTCTCGGGCTCGCAGACCATCTCGGCCGTGATCGGCATCGGCACCGACACCATCGGCACGCTCGACATGTCTGCCGACCAGAAGAAGGCGTGGATCGACCTCATCCCGGTATGCTATGCAGTGACTTACGTGTTCGGCACGATAGGTTCGGCATGGATACTGGGCAACATCGGTCCGGTGCTGCTCGGCGGTCTCAAGAAGGTTCGCCAACAGACAAGAGAGCTGGAGGAGAGCCTCAACCACTCCGACACAAACGACGACCCGGCGTTCATCTCCGGCAACCGTCCGATAGCGTTCCGCGCCTATAAGGTGACTGCCGACAGTTTCTCGACCCCGCAGAGCATCGCCCAGGTCGAAGAGCATTTCAAGTCGCTCGGACGGCGCATCTTCGTGGAGCGCGTGCGCAAGACCGACGGAACGGTCAGCGAGTATGCCCCCGGCGTCATGATTGCCAAGGGCGACGAGGTCGTGCTCAGCGGACGCCATGAGTTCATCATCGGCGACGAAAGCTGGATAGGCCCCGAGACCGACGACCCGAAACTTCTCTCTTTCCCCATCGAGAAGACCCGGGTGATGGTACAGAAGAAGACGGCCGGACTGACCGTCGACCAACTGCGGGCCAAACCGTTCATGTACGGCGTGATGATACGCTCGATCACTCGTCAGGGCGGCGTTGAGATTCCGGTTCTCGCGCAGACACGGCTCATGCAGGGCGACATGCTCGTCATCGAAGGCCTGAAGCAGGAGGTCGGGGCCGCCGCGCCCGCCATAGGCTGCGAGGAACACCCCACTACGGCCACCGACATGGTGTTCGTGGCTCTCTCCATTGCGATCGGCGCCATCGTCGGCGCGCTGACGCTCCGCATCGGCAAGGTGCCTGTGAGCCTATCGACCAGCGGCGGCGCACTCATCGCGGGCCTCTTCTTCGGCTGGCTGCGCACCAAGCGCCCGTCGGCCGGCATCATCCCGGACTCGTCGCTGTGGCTCATGAACAACCTCGGCCTCAACATGTTCATCGCCGTGATTGGCATCCAGAGCGGCCCGACATTCGTCTCGGGCATCAAGGAGGTCGGCTTCATGCTGTTCGTCATCGGCATCGTGGCCACGTCTCTGCCGCTGTTCATCTCGATGTTCATCGGCCATAAGCTCTTCAAGTTCCACCCGGCCATCAACTTAGGCTGCTGCGCCGGAGCGCGCACAACGACCGCGTCGCTCGGAGCCATCACGTCATCGCTCGGGAGTTCCATCCCGGCCATGGGCTACACGGTGACATACGCCATAGGCAACACGCTGCTCATCCTGATGGGCGTCGCAATGGTCCTGCTGTTCGTTTAGTCCTTTTGTCACAAGAAAATCACATCTCATCATTCTCATTATGAAAGACACCACCAATAACCCTGAAGACAAGAAATTCGAGAAGGCTCTCGAGAACATGAGCCCCTTCGAGATCAAAAGCACACTCATAAGTCTGGCGGAAAAGGATGCCCGCCGCAGCACGGCAACGTTCCTCAACGCCGGTCGCGGCAACCCCAACTGGCTGCTCTCCTACCCGCGCAAGGCGTTCTTCATGCTCGGCGAATTCGCGATGCACGAGGCCGACCACGGCGCCGCATACTACGAGCCTCTGGGCATTGTGCCGTCGCCCACCGAAGAGGGCGTGGCGAAACGCTTCGAGGAGTTCATCGACGCTCACAAGGATGAGACCGGCGCCAAGGTGCTGAGACATTTCTACACCCATGCCGTCAACGACCTCGGCGCCGACCCCGACGACTTCGTCTTCGAACTCGTGGACGGAATCCTCGGCGACCACTACCCCACTCCTCCCCGCATCCTGAAATATACCGAACTCATCACGCGCGAATACCTGCGCTGGGCCATGGGCGGCGGCGACGACAAGACAGTCTACGACCTATTCGCCACCGAGGGCAGCACGGCCGGAATGTGCTACGCCTTCAACTCGCTGCAGCAGAATTTCCTGCTCAACCCCGGCGACAAGATCGCGCTGTTCACGCCCTGCTTCACGCCCTATCTCGAGATTCCGCGACTCAAGGAGTTCGGACTCGATGTGGTGGAGGTCAGCGCCAACCGCGTGGATCGCGACGGCTATCACGACTGGCAATATCCGAAGGAAGAGATCGACAAACTGCGCGACCCCTCGGTCAAGGCCGTCTGCATCACCAACCCCTCCAACCCGCCAAGCGTCTGCTTCTCGCCCGAGGTGCTCGACATGCTGGTCGATGTGGTGAAGAAAGACAACCCGAATCTGATGGTCATCACCGACGACGTCTACGGCACGTTCATCAAGGATTTCCGTTCGCTGATGTATGTGCTGCCCTACAACACGCTCTGTCTCTATTCGTTCTCGAAATATTTCGGAGCCACCGGCTGGCGCGTGGCCGCCATGGCGCTCCGTTCGGAGAGCAATGTGTTCGACGACCGCCTCGCCACTCTGCCTGAGGAGAAGAAGGTGTTGCTCGACAAGCGTTATGAGAGCCTCGCGCTCGAGCCTCGCAAGATACGCTTCATCGACCGTCTCGTGGCCGACAGCCGCCTTGTGGGCCTCAACCATACCGCCGGACTGTCGACTCCCCAGCAGGTGCAGATGGCTCTCTTCGCCGCGTTCGCATTTCTGCATCGCAAAGAGCTTCAGCCCCAGCTCATCGGTATGATCCACCGCCGTCTCGACGACCTCTGGAGCACCACCGGTTTCACGCTGCTGCCCGACCCCGAGCGCGCCGGATACTACAGCGAGATCGACCTCATGGTCTGGGCCAGGAAATTCTACGGCGACGATTTCGCCGCATATCTCGACAAGAACTACGAGCCGCTCGACTTCGTGATCAGGCTCGCCGACGAGACGGACGTCGTGCTGCTCAACGGCGACGGCTTCGACGGCCCGCGCTGGTCGGTGCGCGCCTCGCTGGCCAATCTCGACGAAGACGCCTATCTGAAGATAGGCACGGCGATACGCCGTATTCTCGACCAGTACCACGACGAATATCTGGCCGCCAAGAAATAAGAGACCACTGACGATCCTGCGATAACCTTTACTCCTGAAAGACGAGGCCACGGCATCCAAGCCGCGGCCTCGTCTGATTTCATATCTTCACCCGGACGTCATCTCGACGCGCGCTTGCGCTCGTTCTCGTCGAGGATGATCTTGCGCAGACGCAGGTGATGGGGCGTCACTTCCACGTACTCGTCTTCCTTGATATATTCGAGCGCTTCCTCGAGCGAGAACACCACAGGGGGCACTATGCGTGCCTTGTCGTCGGCTCCCGACGCGCGCATATTGGTAAGTTTCTTCGACTTGGTAACGTTGACCGGGATGTCGCGGTCTTTGGCGTTCTCACCCACAACCTGGCCGACATAGACCTCCTCCTGGGGGAAGATGAAGAACCGCCCGCGGTCCTGAAGTTTGTCGATGGCATAGGCATATGCCGTGCCACCCTCCATGGCGATCAGAGAACCGTTGGTACGGCGCTCGATGTCGCCTTTCCAGGGCTGATATTCAAGGAAGCGGTGGGCCATGATGGCCTCGCCTGCAGTGGCAGTCAGCACGTTGTTGCGCAGGCCGATTATGCCTCGCGACGGAATCTGGAACTCGATGTCGATGCGGTCATTGCGTGTCTCCATCGAGAGGATGTCGCCTTTGCGGCGCGTCACCATGTCGATGACCTTCGAGCTGTATTCCTCCGGCACGTTGATGCTCAGGGCCTCGACGGGCTCGCATTTCACGCCGTCGATCTCCTTGATGATGACCTGGGGCTGGCCCACCTGCAGTTCGTAGCCTTCGCGACGCATGGTCTCGATGAGGATCGAGAGATGCAGCACACCGCGTCCGTATACGCGCCACATGTCCTCGCGCTCACCTTTCTCTACGCGCAGGGCGAGGTTCTTGTCAAGTTCACGGTCCAGACGCTCCTGGATGTGGCGCGAGGTGACATACTTGCCGTCCTGACCGAAGAAGGGACTGTCGTTGATGGTGAACGTCATCGACATGGTCGGTTCGTCGATAGCTATGCGGGGGAGTGCTTCGGGCTTGTCGTAGAGGGTGATGGTGTCGCCGATCTCGAAGTTCTCGAGGCCTACGATGGCGCAAATGTCGCCGCTGCCAACCTCGTCGGTGCGCTTGCGGCCCATGCCTTCGAAGGTGTGGAGTTCCTTGATTTTCTGACGCGACACAGTGCCGTCTTTCTTGCAGAGGCCGACCTCCATGCCCTCGCGGAGTGTGCCGCGGTGCACGCGGCCCACGGCGATACGGCCCACATAGTTGCTGTAGTCGAGACTCGTGATGAGCATCTGGGGGTCACCCTCGATGCGGCGCGGAGCCGGGATGTAGTCGATGATGGCGTCGAGCACAGCGGTGATGTCCTCGGTGGGCTTGCGCCAGTCGGTGCTCATCCAGTTCTGCTTTGCCGAGCCGTAGATGGTCGGGAAGTCGAGCTGGTCTTCGGTTGCGTCAAGATTGAACATCAGGTCGAACACCATCTCGTTCACCTCGTCGGGGCGGCAGTTGGGCTTGTCGACCTTGTTGATCACCACCACGGGCTTCAGCCCCATCTGTATGGCCTTCTGGAGCACGAAACGTGTCTGGGGCATGGGGCCCTCGAACGCGTCGACCAGAAGCAGACAGCCGTCGGCCATGTTGAGCACGCGCTCCACCTCGCCGCCGAAGTCGGCGTGTCCCGGGGTGTCTATAATGTTGATTTTCGTATCCTTGTAGTTGATCGATACGTTCTTGGAGAGTATCGTTATGCCTCGCTCGCGCTCGAGGTCGTTGTTGTCGAGTATGAGCTCGCCTGTGCTCTGGTTGTCTCTGAAGAGGTGGCCGGCAAGAAGCATCTTGTCGACCAGAGTGGTCTTGCCATGGTCTACATGGGCGATGATTGCGATGTTGCGGATGTTCTGCATTGATTCAGCGTTTGCTACATTGAAAGTGCAAAGTTACAAAAAATATGTTATATAACAGAATTTTTCCGCCCGAAAGTGACTGAACGGCCCTTCTCAATCACATGCCTCAATCACATGAAAGCCGCCTCCTGTCGTATTTTCTCAAGACGCGCGACAAACATGTTAAAGTCAATTGCCGAACCAGTAGGTGAAGTCGATGCGGACTTCCGACTCGTTCATGGTGCGGGTGGCGAAGATGTCGCGACGCGCCATCTTCGTCACTCCCAAGTTGCCGGTGACGCCGACGGTAATCTCATGAAAGTCGAAATGAACTCCGACCGCGACGGCGGTGCCGAATCTGCGCCATACTCCGTCGTCGCCATATAGATGATACTCCGGCAAGCGCTCTGAGCCGTCACTGTCGAGTTCGCCGGCGATTCCGCACGACAACAACACGCCGGTCGAGAGGCTCAGCCCAGTATCGCCGAAAACCCGGAACCGATACCCGCCGTGGATGGGGAGCTGGATCGCGAACCGACAGAGATGATAGTCGTCGAGAAAACGCCTCCCGCCTTCGATGCACTCATCCTCGGAGTATACTTTCACAGGAGACTGCCCGTAGACGAACTGAAGCCCCGACTCGACAAACCAGCTCGAACGCCACTCGTAACGTCCGATTATTCCGGCCGAACCTCCCCAGCCGATACGGCCGTATCCTTGTGGCTCGGTGCTCGTGGTCTTGCCGGGGAAGAAGATATCGACCGACGCCCGCGGTCCCCATCGGAATTTCCACGCCGGCGCATTCTCATCAACGCCGTCTCCCCCGATGGTCTCGACATTATATCCTGGACCACCCACGCTGTCGGGAGCGTGGTATATTTCCGCAGCGTATGACTCCGCCGCCTGTGAGAGGCAAAACGACAGACAAGCAATAATCAACAAGATAATTCGCATAGTTTTTTTTGTGAAATCATAACATTATTCCAATTCCCCTCAAAATTAATCAAAATCAGCGTAAAACCAAAAAAATTCAATTCCAATTTTGGAAAATAATTCGCGCCTGATTTCGTCCGGTCATTGCCTTACCGGGACCGGTTCGGAAAGTGGATCTCGGGGCCGAGCGATATCGGATGGCTTTGACCGACCCTTCTTGCGTGACGACTTCCGTGTGCTGTCGCCACGTTCTTTCTTCTTCTTTTTCTTCCTGCCCTTTTTCTTCTTAGCCCCGCGCCGCCCGTCGCCGCTATCATTTACATCTGAATAATGACCCGTGCTGTCGGCCGAGGTGTGTATCACCGTCACCTCCGGCATCGGCGCAGTCTTCGTGGCCACGCCGCGCAGCAACAACGAACCCGCCGTTATGGCCATGGCCGTAACGGCGAGCGTCAACGCCCCGATGCGCTCCTTGCGAGAGAGTTTCTTCATGACCGGCCTGTGAGATCAGAACGGATAGCCGATGGCGAGATGGAACGCGAAGGCGTCCTTGAACGCGATGTTGAAATAGCCACGCCGCCCCGTGTCGTATGGGGCGTGGAGTCCATAACCGAGATCGCCGCGTATCACCATCATGCCTATGTCGACGCGCAGGCCGACACCCGTGCCGAGCGCGATGTCGCGCAGGAACGTCTTGCGTTCAAGCTTGCCGCCGGGACGCAGAGGGTCGTCCTTGAGCAGCCAGATGTTGCCCGCGTCAATGAACGCCGCGCCATGAAGGACGCTGATGATCGGGAACCGATACTCCGTGTTGAGCTCGAGCTTGAACGTACCCGTCTGGTCGAAATATCCGTTTTTCTCTGAATCCGGCGCACGGTAGCTGCCGGGGCCTATCGAGCGAACAGTGAAGGCACGGATGGAGTTGGCGCCGCCTATATAGAACTGTTCGGCGTACGGGACGGTGGTCGAATTGCCGTATGCATGCTCGGCGCCGATGAGCACGCGCGACACGAGCCACTGGTTGGACCCGCGCACAAGGCGCCGCGAATACACGAGCTGCGCCTGCCCTTTGACAAACTGCGAGAAGGGCGTGCCGAAAAGCTCCTTGCGCCCCTTGTCGCCGCACGCGCGCCATAACGCCCAGAACACGTTACCGCCCTCCTTGACGGTCGCCGTGAAGTTGATTCCATTGATGCGCGAACGCTCGAACCAGCGGTCGTAGTTGTAGGTATAGCTCATCTCGGGGATGAACTGGCTCTCGAAACTGAGTGCCACAGCCGGATTCTCGGCCATGATGGAGTCGAACTCGTGGGTGGTGCGCATCAGTTTGGTATACGTAAGCTTGAAGGGCGTGAACTCGTTGCTCACGTGCCGGTTGTGATTCCACTCGTACGAGATGCCCACGGCGGCCTCCGCCATGCGGAAGTAATGGGGCCGGTTGAGCAGGTTGCCGCTCAGCGTGATGGTGGTCCAGTTGAGATCGCGGTTGGTGCGCTTGACGAATCCGGGGGCGAGCAGCCGGGGGAATGCCAGAGAGCCCGAGAGGCCGAACTCATAACTGTTGAAAACGGTGCTGCGCTTCTTGCCTGTCTGCCACTCGTAGCTGCCCGACAGCTGGACGCTGAGGCGTTCGGCACCTCCGAAGAGGTTGGTACTGGTCAGGCCGAGCACAAGGCCCGGGCCGAGATACGAGTTGGATTTTGACGTCACATTGGCCTCGATCGAGGCCTCGATGGGGCGCTCAAACTGACAGGTGATGAAGACATCAAGGGTCGGATTGTCAGGATTTGTATCTACAGGCACGGGCTGTATCTGGATGTTGCCGAAGATGCCGAGCCGCGAAAGGCGCGTCTGAGTGCGGTCCATGTCGCGCACCCGGAAGAGCCTTCCTTCACGGAATGTGATGCAGTTCTGAATCATGCTGGGCCGTAGTTTGGCGGGCCGATAGACCACAAGCTCCCCTTTGCTGGTCTGGAGCGTGTCGGGCGTGCCGGGACGTCGCTTGCTGCGACGCAGTATGGTGGTGTGTATCTCGCCTGTGCGGAAGCGCATCATCGCTATCTCGGGCACATCGTCGGCTATCGCGAGCTTGAGCGCAATCCGCTCGGGAGTGATGAGGCTGTCGGCCAGAAACTCTATGAACTCCGGACGGAAATAATAGTAGCCCCGGTTTCGCATGGCGTTGGTGATGCGCACGCGCTCGGCCGCGAGCGAGTCGACACAGAAGCGCTCGCCCTTGACGAGATATTTGCTCTTGCGTGCCACGGAGTCGATGAAATGGCGTATGCCCCGCGTCGAGTCGTTGAAATAGATAATCGAGTCGAGCAGATAGGGCGATCCGCTGGTGATGTTGTAGTCGATGTTGGCTTTCTTGGGGTTCTTCAGCTGGTCGACCTGATAGCTGACCGACGAGTTGAAATATCCGTTGTTGTTGAGCACCGTCTTGAGCATCTTGACGCGTGTCTCGGGCCTGATATCGCTGACAAGCACTGGCTCTTCGGAGAACTTTCGGTAGAACCATCCCTTCAGACCGCGTGCCGAGTCGCTCATGTTGTTGTATACCCACAGCCCGAACGGGAAGGGCATGCGCTTGTAGGGAGAGATCCATGGCCATGGGTTGTTGGGCCTGACATTGACCGACTTGGTGAGGTCTGACTTAACCCCGTCAGGCAATTTGACATCCGTGGGCGACTTTATGTCCATCCTGAAGCCGTTGTAGAGCATCTCGCCCTCGGGAATCTTCCTGGTCGTCGAGCACGCTCCGGCAACGAGGGCCAGTATCACTGCCACCGCCGCCATGGCCGTATGCCTCATCTTTCCTCTGTATCTTCTCATAGTCATTTCTCTTTTACGGGGAGGGAGGTCGTGTCTTTGACCGCCACGGCCGCACTGTCGGGCCGTGTCTCGGGGGCCGGCTCGCGGTCTTTGTTCTTCCTGCGGTGGCGCATGAACCTGAAGAGGCTTCTCAGAGTCTCGAGACGTCGCTTGAGCACGAAGCCGACGCCCATCTCGGTGATCTCGCCCTCGAGGATGCTCTCGAATCCGGTGTGACGGAACAGCTGCACCGACATGTTGGTGGTCTGGGTCTGCTTGAGTATGTATTCGAACGAGACGTCGCTCACAAGGTTCTCGGCGATGTCGTCGTCGGCCGCGTCGGTCGAGTAGTTTCCGCCTACGTTGATTTTGAAGCGGTTGTTGAACAGCGACTTCGACACCTGATAGCTGTAGAAGGTCTCAGTGCTGGTCGAGCCGTTGACGGTGCGGTCATACTGATTGACACCGAACGACAGGTCGACGCCGCGGATGTTCTTGGCGGCCCATGAGTTGAGCTGCGACTCCAGGAAGGAGTATAGCATGTTGCCGGTGGCCGCGCTCGCCTTGGTGCCCATGCCGTCATATCGGTTGTAGAGCAGGAGGTTCATGGCCTGCGTCTGTCGCTGGTCGGCGCTCATCGACTGAAGCTCGTTCTCAATGGCTATGTCGTCGTCGGTGTCGAGGTCGAAGGCCACCTTGAGGTTGTCGAGCGCATTGGTGGCTTTCAACGTGACCAGAAAGTTGACCAGGCGCGAGTTGGATCCGCTGGTGACGTTGGCCTTGATGTTGTCGGTGGCCGTGACGTTGAGCACCGGATTCATGACGGGGCCGTTCCAGCTCACGGTGCTTGTGGGATTGAAAGTGAACATCTTCTCGCCCATCACCGGCACCGCATAACGCACGAAGCCGTCACCCAGCGTCAGCGTGCCGTTCAGCGTCATGTCGCCCATATAGTTCTGGAAGTAGTTGAGGCTGGCTGTCGGCGTGAGCGTGACCTTGTCGGTGCCGTTGGTCGAGAGCATCACCTGCAGCTTCGTGCCGGGGCGGATGTTGAGATGCGCGCGGACGCGCATGTTGAGCGGTGACTCCACTATCGAGTCTGCCTTCTCGACCTGGATGGAGTCGTTGAAGTTGACGAACTTGACAATCTCCTCGTCTGACTTGGCCGAGAGTTCCGCCGGGTCCATGTTGAGCCGGTAGGTGGCGTCGGTGGTGCCCAGAAGGTCCACGTTGCCGTTGACGTCGAGCAGCCTCATCGGCCCCTTGACGGTGGCGTCCAGCGTGACGAACACCTTGCCGTAGAGGTCGGCCCGCGACCTCTGGTCGGACTTGACGAGCTGGAAGTTGTTGGCGTTGGCCGTCAGGTCGAACTTCATGTCGGAGAAATTGGTGGCGTCGACCGTGCCCGCGAGGACGATAGGATTCTCGTTGGCGCCGAATACCTTGAAGTTCTCGATGTCCACGACGTTGTCGCGCACCGACAGGGTATCCTCGCCGAACTTCAGATATGCTCCGGCCATGGGGATGTGGGCCGTGACGGAGTCGAACGCGATGCCGCCGTTGAGCCGCGGTGCGGCGAACGAGCCCTGCATCGTCATGTCGCCGTTCAGATAGCCGTTGATCACCATGGCGTTGTCGAGGAAAGGATTGGCTATCTTGAGCGGGAACCGCGTCAGCGACACGCCTATGGAGTCTGACTTCATCGATTCGCCGTCGGGCAGGAGACGCGCATATGCCGACACGGCCGGATCGCCGTTTATCTTCAGCGAGGCCATGACGTCAGTGGAGGCGTCGAGACCGTATCCGGCGTCGAGGTCGAGGTCAAAGTCTCCCACGCGGGTCTTCTCGTAGACGAAGTTGCGGAAGCCGACGTTGCCCTTGCCGGTGAACCTCCGGTTGTCATACTGCACATGGAGGTCGGTGTACAGATCGCCCTTTATCTGCGGGGCGAGGGCCCACATGCGCAGGAAGTCCTGTACGTGCAGGTTGTCGATGCCGACATACAGTTCCTCCTTGCCTTCGCCGGCCGGCTGAGTCCTGGCGGTGATGCTGCTCTCGGCGCTCGACGCCATGAGGTTGGCTCCGATATGCTTGTTGTTGAGGTTGAAGTCTATGAAGTTGTCGAGGTTGAACGTCCATGGCAGATAGGCGATGGTGGACTTGAGAGGCGTGATGTGAGCCGTCACCACCGAATCCTGCACCGCGGCCGTAAGACCGATGCGGTAACCCTGCTCGCCGCTGATGTTCCATTGGTTGAGGAACGCGCTCGCGCGGTTCTCGCCGACATAGCCGGTGAGGTTGACGCGGGCGAACTCGTCTAGCGTGCCGCGTCGGTTGCCCAGATGCCCGCGGTAGTCTATCAGATTGCCGCGCTGGCTGAGCAGCAGCGTCACCGTGTCGAGGCTGATCGAGGGTGAGCTGAAATTGAGGGCACCTATGTCGCCGCGAAGCAACGAGTCTTTGGCTATGGTGGCGTAGACGGTGTCAATCTGCATTCCCGACGGGCTGAGGAACTGGTCGATCAGCCCGCGTCCCGAGGCGTTGACGTTGAGTGTGAACGGCGGCAGGGCCTCATTGATCGAGTCGATGGCCAGGCTCTTGGCCTCCATCTGCCTCGACACCATGCCGGCGACACCGGTGAATGACTTCACGAGTCTCTCAAGCCCCGTCGGGCTGTTGAAATCGAGGCTCGTCAGCTGGGAGTTGACGCTGGCCATAGTGCGGATGGAGTCGGCGGCGAGCCTTACCTGCACTCCGTCGGGGAGATGGATATAGTTGCCCGGGAGGTTCCATTCGAGGGCGGCCACATCGGCGTCAATGTCATACACCCACTTTCCTGGCCGCGCGTTTCCCTTCACATAGAGCTGGCCGGAGCCGGAGCATATGCTGTCCGAAAGGCCTATACCCTGCAGGTCGACATCGCGCAGATTGGCGGCTATGTCGAATGTATAGTCGTCGGCATGTATGGTTCCGGTGCCGTTGAGGTCGAAGTCGAGGCCGGGATTGGCCGACGACGCTGCCAGCTCGAGGTCGCCGGCGTTCGAGAGGTTGCCTCTGATGCGTATGTCGCGGAGTTCGCGGCGGTTGTACTCCACGCTCGTGATGTTGACAATTGCGTCGGTCACGGCTGTGCCGCTGAGAGGATTGAATCCCCTGCCCTTGGCGTCGATATGGGCCGTGACCCTACCGACACCCGACGTCGGGGCGAATCGGCCGACATCGAGTCCGGTGGTAGTGACGTCGGCCGAATACGTCTCGGGGGTCAGGGCCACATGGCCTTTCGCGGCCAGGTCGCCGGCATCGCTGCGCAGAGCGAAATCGGCGCCGTAGCTGAGTCCGTCGGCATCGGCCGTCCCGGCTATGGTGAACGCCGGCACCTTGATATCGGAAATGCCGATGAACCTATCGGCCACCGACGGGTCGCTCAATGTGCCGTCGAACTTCAGATGAGCCTTCATCTTCTTGTAGTCAAGAGGATTGCGGGCGTTGCCGGTGGCCTTGATGCTCACTACCCCAGGCATCATGGCGTCGAGCGTGCGCACAGTCAGGTCTGACAGCGACCCGAGGGCGTCGAGCTTGAAGTCGAGCGGTCTGCGGGCGGGGAAGGCCGAGGTCATAGACTTGAGCGAGGGCATGAACGCCTCGACGTCCGGGATGCCGATGCGGCCCTCGGCGTTGACGGTCATGTCGGCGTTGGGCTGAAGGGCCATCAGTGCGAACGGCACGTCGGCCGAGGCCTTGAGTGTGGAGAAAAGCGTGCTTACGGCCACCTTGTCGAGCTTGAGACCGACGGAGTCTATGGCCACCGTGCCCTGACCCGAAGTGACCTGAAGGCCGCAGCGCTCGCGGGCCTGGAGGCGTGTGAGCGGCAGACGCACGGTCGAAGCCTCGTTATAGAAATCCTTGAGTCCGATTTTGACACCGTCAAACTGCAGGTATCCGGCGTCGAACCCGGGCAGGGGCCTGGCGCCCTTGACGGCATAGAGGGCCTTCATGCCCTCCACGGCGATGCTGTCTCCCTTGATGCGCATCGGAGGTCCGGTCGACGGCTGTGACGGCGGCGCGGGGTGTGTCTTCAGATATTCGGCTGTCGGGGTGAGATAAGTCAGTTCGCCGTCGGCCAGCGACGCGAGGCTCCATTGCACGAGATTCTCGCGCAGGTCTACGACGGCCCTCTTGATTCGCACGTCCTTGACGGCGGCGTTGAGCGTGTCGATGGTCGGAAGCATCGACATTCCGAAGGCGAAGTTCTCGAGCTGAAGGTCGTTTGCCCTAATCAGGAAGGGCGTCGAGGCCTTCGACGTGTCGGGGGGCGTGGGTTTCTGCTTCCACACGTCCATATAGAGCGAGAGGCGTCCGTCGCGCAGGCGGGCGCGGTTAAGCGTGATTTCCGACGCGGAAATATTGGCCGAACTTTGGTCGTCGACCTCGAGCATCCCGGCGTTGACCGTCACGATCATCGACGAGTCGGGAGCCATCATCCTGTAGTATCCGTCGTTGAGCTGCAGCCGGTTGAGCTTCACGTCGAGATTCAGTAGCGGGAGCAGCCTGACATCGGCCACGAGTTCGCGGGCGCGGACCATGGTGTCGCCCGAAGCCTCGAGCACGTATACATCGGCAAGACTGACATCGAGCGGGAATTTAAGGCGGAATCTCCCGATTCCGATTTTCATCCCCGTGGAATTATAGACGGCATCGGTCGCAACCCTGACGGCAAGATCCTGTACCGGAGGCAAATAGAGCAGCACCGGTATCAGAAGGATAAAAACGAGCACTCCGAGCAGCGTCTTGAGCGTGCGTCTGAGCCATGTCGGTTTTATCAGGTGTCTCTTGGTCTTCACCAGCGCCTTTGGGTCCTTCGCGGCGTCGGAAGATTCCGGTGTCTTGCCATTGTCTTTTTCGTCTGCCATGTAGTCAGTCGTTTTGGAAACACAAATTTAATGATTTTTACAAAATTAAACAAGCTCCCGCCTATAATGTTGGATACATTTGCAAAAAAAACGAAAGAAGACAGCTCCCGCATGGGCTCTGCCTTCCATTCAATCTTCTAAAAATTAAAATATGTCTTTTCAGTTGGCCTGGTGGGGCTGCACGTTGATGAACTTGCGGCCTTCCTTGCCTGTAGTGAATACCACTGTGCCGTCGATGAGGGCGAAGAGGGTGTGGTCCTTACCCATTCCGACGTTGAGACCCGGGTGATGCACCGTGCCACGCTGGCGCTTCAGGATGTTGCCTGCCTTGCAGTTCGCGCCACCAAATATTTTAACACCGAGTCGTTTGCTTTCTGATTCGCGGCCGTTCTTCGAACTACCGACACCTTTTTTATGTGCCATCTTATATTTTGGTTTAAGCGGTTACAATTTTCTTGATCATTACCTTTGTGAACTGCTGGCGATGGCCGTTGAGACGACGGTAACCTTTGCGGCGCTTCTTCTTGAAGACGAGCACCTTGTCGCCCTTCACGAGGGGGAGGAGCACTTCACATTCTACTTTCGCGCCTTCCACGGCAGGCGCACCGACCTTAACGTCGCCGTCGGCGTCCAGAAGAAGTACTTTGTCGAAGCTTACGGCATCGCCTTCCTTCACGTCGTCGCCGAGATGGTGGACATACAGGAACTTGCCCTCTTCGGCCTTGAACTGCTGTCCTTTGATTTCTACGATTGCGTACATTTTTTGTATCTTATGTTTTAATCGGACCGTAAGGCGGCCCCGGTTCCGGAGCGCTTGACCTGCCTTGCGGCATAATTGCGGATGCAAAATTAGCGTAAAATTTTGTAATCTCCAAATAATTGTGTAATTTTGCATCGCTTTTCACGGAAAAGTGCCCGCTGCCCGAGAGAGGCGCGGTGCCCGACGACGTCGCGGCTTCGCGGCTTTTCCACGAAAGGTCTTAATTTTAACCCTTAAATTTTCTCTCAAAATGCATCTTTCAACAGAAGAAAAGAAGAAAATCTTCGAGACTTACGGCACAGGCGCCGGCGACACCGGCAGCCCCGAGAGCCAGATCGCACTGTTCTCCATCCGAATCAAGCACCTCACTGAGCACCTGAAGGAGAACCACAAGGACTTCACCACAGCCCGCGCGCTGAAGGCCCTCGTAGGTAAGCGCCGCAGCCTTCTCGACTACCTGATCCGCAAGGACATCAACCGCTATCGCGCGATTATCGCCAAGAAGGAGCTCGGAATCCGCAAGTGATCCCGCCAGAAGAGATTCAACCCACAAGCCGCCCCCTCCGGGCGGCTTTTTTCTTATCCGGAGCCGAAAGGCTTTGCCCGCCCCCATGCGCCGAGGCGAAGCCGAGCCGCTTAAGGGCTTTCCCGCCCACTGTGCCGAGGCGAAGCCGGGCCAAGATAAAAACAAAAATCCCATCGAATCTCTTCGACGGGATCTTCGCGCTTCAGGATGGGCTTGAACCAACGACCCCCTGATTAACAGTCAGGTGC
>CAJTXU010000031.1 GCA_910584125.1 uncultured Muribaculaceae bacterium
GCTCTGTTGGCCGCTTAGGCACGACTGGACGACCTCAAAATTTACCGAATCATTGCATATAACGGGCGGCTATTTCTGTAATGGTTTCCATTGATAGCAAAGCATTCTACGATACTGTAGACATCGACTCTGTACCGATGGCATATGATAGCCAGCAAGTGGTACAGGGCAGAGTATTCGGTTCTTGTGTTTAATTTCAATCGACGGCGTGTCAAGGATATGTAGTGGATGATTCGCTGATAAAATGATTGTATGTCTAAAATTTCGCTATTTTGGTACAAATTACTTTTTTTGATTAAATATTTTTGTTAAAAAATTTTTTAATTTAAAAAAAATTGGTAACTTTGCGTCAATAATCTGAAAATATTTGCCAGTTTTTGAATGATTGAGAAAAATACAGTTAATAAAACCTAAAAATTTAGAGCATGAAAAAATCATTATTGTTTTACCTGGTGTCATGCATGATAATGCTTGCATCATGCACGGCAAACGAGCCGGAGCTGTCTGATGACAGCACAGTGAAGTCAAATCCCAACCGTGTGGAGCTGTCGGAGGCGCAATCTCTGGCAGACAAAATGTATGAGAGCGTCTACGGACGCACCAGAAGCAGCAGAAATGTGTCATCGGTAGAGTTCATTGGAACCCGAACACGTACATCCGGTGAAGGAGAATCTAACAGCTACTACATCTTCAACTATGGAGACAGAGAAGGCTTCGCCATAGTATCCGCAGACAACCGTCAGGTTCCAGTATATGCGATATCCGACCAGGGAGAGTTGCATGCATCCGATACTCTTCAGAATCCGGGTCTCCGATGGTATTTCTCGAATGTGCTGAGCGGTTCAAGTATCGGGAACGGTATTCCAATCGACACGACAAAGCATCTGCTAATTACATTGCCGATCGAGACAAGAATTGTATACAGCAAGCCGCTGATCACAGGATTCAAATCACAGTTTCATCAGGAATCCCCTTACAATAAGTATTGTCCAGGAGTTGTAGGATGCGTTCCTTTGGCTTGCGGCACCGTTATCGGTTATCATTGTTGGCCGAATAAATACGGAAACTATTCATTCGACTGGAATGCAATGAATAATAATAGTACGCATAATATGTGGGCTCGTCTTTTCTGGTTATTAGGTAAAGAGGAAAATTGCAATGTTATTTATGGCGATGCAGTTACCGGAGCCGCTTTTGATAATGTAAAAAGGGCATTTTCTAATTTCGGATACAAGAATGTTAAGATTTCTAATTTGAGTGATGTCTCTATTTCAGGAGAGTTGGAAAAGGGGTTTCCTGTCCTGTTTGATGGAAGATATAAGGATAATCCTCTCAGTGGACATGCTTGGGTAGTGGATGGAGGTTTTATGGATGTGTACAAGATTCCGGGATTACCGAATGAGGATGGATCACAGTCTGATTATGTGAAATATACAACATATTATCATTGCGTCTGGGGAGATGCCGGACTTCACGGGGGATATTTCTTATATGATGTAAATGCTAACACAATAGGCGGTGAGCCATATACATCGGATTCAGGGGTTAAGATCGCTACTGATAAGTACAATGGACTTAAAGTGGCTTATAACATACGACCTAACAAATAGAATAACTAAATATTTCGTATATGAAGAAGATTTTAATTGCTGTGATGGGAATTGTCGGCGTCATGCTGCCGGCGTGTACGTCAGACGACGATTCCCGGAGTCCCTCTCCATACAAGGAGATTGTTCTGAATCAATCGACACGCGCTGCGGCCGATTCGGGAAATGATTTTGCATTCCGCCTGTTCGCGGAATTGTCTTCGGAAAGCGGACAGAAGAACTTGGTCTGCAGTCCACTGAGTGTTTTCACGACTTTGGCGATGATAGCCAACGGCGATGACGGGGCGACCCGGGACGAGGTGCTTGATGTTCTCGGTTTCAAGACCGGTCAGGAGGGGGTAGATGAACTCAATCAATACTGTTCGCTGATGCTCGGCGAGCTTCCGGATCTGGACCGTTCGACTGATGTCAAACTGGCAAATTCTGTCTGGCTGAAAGACAATTTGATCCTCCAGGATTCATTCGCAGCGCGAATGTCGGAATATTTCAATGCGGAATCGGGTTCATTCACGGATTTACGACAGGGCATAGATCTTGTCAACGGATGGGTAAAGAGAGAATCCCGGGGGGTGATAGAGTCGATACTTGACGATACGAGCAAATTTGAGCTGGCAGTTGCAAATGTGTCATATTTCAGAGGTATCTGGAAAGAATCCTTCGATTCCGGACGTACCGGATCCGGCAAGTTCAATAATGCGGACGGGACGGTTTCTGACGCCCGCTTCATGCGTGCCGACAGAATAGGCCGGTATGTTGAGGCCGGTGACCTTTATGGTGTCACTCTCGATTTCGGCAACGGCAATTACAGGATGACTGTGGTACGCAACGGGGAGGGTACGTCGCCAGACCTTGGCATCTCAGAGTGGAACGAGCTGGTGAACAGCGGTAATGGCTTTTATATATCGTCTTTGGAAATGCCCGTGTTCATTTCAACCTATAAGGAAAATATTCTCGAGAATCTGAAAGCGATGGGACTTTCGAGAGTCGCCGATGCGGAGACAGGATTAAATAACATGTGTATCCGTAAGGCCGACGGAACTGATCAGTCTATGTATCTCCGCTTCTTCAATCATGGGGTGAATGTCTCGGTCAATGAAGAAGGCGCTGAGGTCGCGGCCGCTTCTGTAGCGGGAGGATGGTCTACAGGAATGTCAGAGCCCCGCACTCCCAAGAATGTTGTTTTCAATGTTCCTTTTATTTACGTGATAAGCGAATCATCGACCGGAAGCATTGTGTTCATGGGTCGTGTGCATAATATGAAATGATAAGATTTCCTATATGAAAAATGCCGGATTCTTTTGGATCCGGCATTTTTCATATAGGAAATCAAGTATCAGTCGTTCTTGCGGAGTTTGATCTCCTCGGGCGTGAGTTCGGGATCTGTGCCCCAGTTCTGGGCCGCGAGACGCTTGTAGTTGTTGTAGCGCCACTGGGCGTTGGCCTTGGCAGCGGCGAACAGCTCGTCGGCGTCCTGCGGGAACATCTTGTAGAGCGACGCGAAGCGTACCTCGCCCTTGAGGAAGTCGTCGAACTTGCTCCAGTCAGGCTCCTTGGAGTCGAGCGAGAAGGGATTCTCGCCCTTGGCCTCGAGATCGGGGTTGTAGCGCCAGAGGTGCCAGTATCCGCACTCTACGGCCTGCTTCTCCTCTTCCTGGCTGTGGCCCATGCCTTTCTTGATGCCGTGGTTGATACAGGGCGCGTATGCTATAACGAGCGACGGACCGTCGTAAGCCTCAGCCTCGCGGATAGCCTTGAGCGTCTGGGCGTTGTCGGCACCCATGGCGATCTGGGCGACGTATACGTAGCCATAGGTGGTGGCGATCAGACCGAGGTCTTTCTTGCGGATGCGCTTGCCTGCGGCAGCGAACTTCGCGATGGCGCCGATAGGCGTCGACTTCGACGACTGGCCCCCCGTGTTGGAGTAAACCTCCGTGTCAAGCACGAGGATGTTGACGTTCTTGCCCGAGGCGATCACATGGTCGAGACCGCCGAAGCCGATATCGTAGCTTGCGCCGTCGCCGCCGACGATCCACTGGCTGCGCTTGGTGAGGTAAGCGGCCAGACCGACGATGGTTTTGCAGTCCTGGCATCCCTTCTCGGCGCCTTCGCGGCAGGCCTCTACGAGTGCCTGGCCGGCAACCTGCGACATCTTCGCGTCGTGGCGGGCGTCAAGCCATGCCTGTGCTGCGTCGCGCACGCCCTGGGGTGCCTCGGCGTTGGCAGCTATGGCCGTAGCCGTCTCCTTGGCGCGCTCGCGGAGCTTCTCGTAGGCGATGTGCATTCCGAGACCGTACTCGCAGAAGTCCTCGAACAGCGAGTTGGCCCATGCCGGACCGCGGCCGTTCTCGTCGGTGGTGTAGGGCGTCGAGGGAACCGAACCCGAGTAGATAGAGCTGCAGCCCGTGGCGTTGGCCACGACCTCGCGCGAGCCGAAGAGCTGTGTTATGAGCTTCAGATAGGGGGTCTCGCCGCATCCCGAGCATGCGCCCGAGAACTCGAACAGCGGTTGTGCGAACTGGCTGTTCTTCACGTTGAGCGAGATGTCGACGAGGTCGGCCTTGTTCTTGACGTTCTTCACGAGCCACTCCCAGTTCTTGTCCTGGTCGAGCTGAGTCTCGAGAGGCATCATCTTCAGAGCCTTCTCGCCCTTCATGCCGGGGCAGACGTCAACGCAGTTGCCGCAGCCGAGACAGTCGAGCACGTCGACCTGCTGAACGAAACGCATGCCGGTCATTGTCTTGCCAATCGCGGGCTTCGAGTGGTCGTCGCCGAAAGGAGCGGCGGCCGCCTCTTCGGGCGTCAGCACGAACGGGCGGATCGAAGCGTGGGGGCAGACATACGAGCAGCGGTTGCACTGGATACAGTTGGCCGTGATCCACTGGGGAACGAAAGCGGCCACGCCGCGCTTCTCGTAAGCGGCCGTGCCCTGCTCCCACGTGCCGTCGGCGTTGTCCTTGAAGGCGCTCACGGGCAGCAGGTCGCCGTCCTGGGCGTTGATCGGACGCACCACTGTCTCGATGAACTCCGGAGCCGGGGTCGCTGTCGGAGCGTCGTCGGCGAGGTCGGCCCATTCGGGCTTAACCTCAAGCTTGTGATACTCGCCGCCGCGGTCTACGGCCTGGTTGTTCATGTTGACGATGTTCTCGCCCTTCTTGCCATAGGACTTGACGATGAATTTCTTCATCTGCTCGATGGCGAGGTCGACGGGAATCACCTCCGTGATGCGGAAGAACGCGCTCTGGAGGATGGTGTTGGTGCGGTTGCCCAGACCGATCTCCTGTGCGATCTTCGTCGCGTTGATATAGTAGACGGTGATGTTGTTCTTGGCGAAATAGCGCTTCACCCTGTTGGGGAGGTTGTCGGCGAGTTCGTCGCCCTCCCAGATGGTGTTGAGCAGGAATGTGCCGTTGGGCAGCAGGCCGCGCGTCACGTCATACATGTGGAGGTAAGCCTGCACGTGGCAAGCCACGAAGTTGGGGGTGTTCACCAGATAGGTCGAGCGGATGGGCTCGTCGCCGAAGCGGAGGTGCGAGCAGGTGAAGCCGCCCGACTTCTTCGAGTCGTAAGAGAAGTATGCCTGGCAGAACTTGTCGGTGTTGTCACCGATGATCTTGACCGAGTTCTTGTTGGCGCCCACAGTGCCGTCCGCGCCGAGGCCGTAGAACTTGGCCTGGAACATACCCTTGCCGCCGACGTTGATTTCGGGAGCGACGGGGAGCGAGAGGTTGGTTAGGTCGTCGACGATGCCGACGGTGAACTGGTTGCGGGGCTCGTCGGCCTTGAGGTTCTCGAACACCTCGAGCATCTGGGCCGGAGTGGTGTCTTTCGAGCTGAGGCCGTAGCGGCCGCCGACGATGATCGGGGCGTTCTCCTTGCCGTAGAAGCAGTCCTTGACGTCAAGGTAGAGGGGCTCGCCGTTCGCGCCGGGCTCCTTGGTGCGGTCGAGCACGGCGATCTTCTTGGCCGACGCGGGGACGGCGGCGAGGAAATGGCGTGCCGAGAAGGGGCGGTAGAGGTGCACGCAGACAAGACCGACCTTCTCGCCTTTCTCGCGCAGATAGTCGATAGTCTCCTTGATGCACTGTGTCACCGAGCCCATCGCGATGATGACGCGGTCGGCCTCGGGGTCTCCGTAATAGTCGAACAGGCCGTACTGGCGGCCGGTGAGACGGTTCATCTCCTTGATGTAGCCTTCGACGATCTCGGGGATGGCGTCGTAATACTTGTTGCTGGCCTCGCGGTGCTGGAAGAACACGTCGGGGTTCTCGGCCATGCCGCGAGCGACGGGCTTTTCAGGATTGAGGGCGCGGGCGCGGAACTCGGCGAGCGCCTCCTGGTCTACGAGCGGTGCGAGGTCTTCTTCGCTGAGGGCCTCGATCTTCTGAATCTCATGCGATGTGCGGAAACCGTCGAAGAAATTGACGAAGGGCACGCGGCCCTTGATGGCCGAGAGATGGGCCACGGCGGCGAGGTCCATTACCTCCTGGACCGAGCCTTCGCAGAACATCGCGAAGCCAGTCTGACGGCAGGCCATGACGTCCTGGTGGTCGCCGAAGATGCTGAGCGCGTGCGATGCGAGCGTGCGGGCCGACACGTGGAAGACACACGGCAGAAGCTCGCCAGCGATCTTGTACATGTTCGGGATCATCAGCAGGAGGCCCTGCGACGCGGTGTAGGTGGTGGTCAGTGCGCCAGCCTGGAGCGAACCGTGAACGGCGCCGGCGGCGCCCGCCTCGCTCTGCATCTCCTGTACCATCACTGTCTCGCCGAAAATGTTCTTCCTTCCGGCCGCCGACCAGTCATCCACATACTCGGCCATCGTCGAAGACGGCGTGATGGGATAGATGGCAGCTACTTCGCTAAACATATAGCTGATATGCGCCGCGGCCTGATTGCCGTCGCATGTCAGAAATTTTTTTGTTTTGCTCATAGTTGTTTGTAAATTATTATTTTTGATTTGATCCATGTAGTTTATTCTCAAGTCCATGACTTGACTCAGCGTGCTTATACCGAAAGCCTTGTCATCCGTCGCGACGTGGCCGGGGCCGAATCGTGCGGTCTATTCTGCAAAGTTACTAATTTTTTGGGATAAGTCAATTATTTTTGCCATCTTTTATTTTTCGTGAGGGCATCGGCCGGGCAGCTCGGCGGGCGGATTCATCCGATAATCGACACTATTCTTTTCTCGCCTTTGATTTTGCGGCCCTTGACGGCGTCGACCGTGATCCGGGCCACGCGCGAGTCGACGGCGGCGAGGGCATAGTGGTCGAAGACGTCGATGCGGCCTATGTCTTTGCCGTCGGCGCCTCCCTCCTTGACGAGAAATCCGAGTATGTCGCCACGCGAGAGTTTCTCGCGTCGTCCGGCCGAGAAATAGACCGTCTCGAAGCGAGGGGCGTAATGGCTCTCTTTCTGCGGGTCGGGCCAGCGGGTGTCGTCGAATTCGATGTAATCCTTCACATCCTCCCGAGGTCCGACGAGCACGAATATGTCGCCTTCGGCGTTGACGCGGGCGGTGCGGCCGTTGCGGTGGGTGTATGTTTCGGCGGTGAGGGGCTGGTGGTAATGGATGACGTTTCGGACGCCCTCTATGTCGAGGCCCCTGGCGGCGAGGTCGGTGGCCACGAGCACGGGGCGCGAGCCGTTGTTGAACATTGCGACAGCCTTCTCGCGGTCGCGTTGGTCGAGCGCGCCGTGGTAGAGCACGGCCGGGATGTGGCGGCGGCGAAGGTATTCGGCGGTGCGCTCGGCGCTTTCGCGGTGGTTGACGAAGACGATGCTGCGTTCGTGGCCTCCGGTGTCGGCTGCCAGGTCGAGCAGCAGCGAGGCCAGCGTGTCGAGTTTGTCGTTGGCGTCGCTGTCCACGCGATGCACGCGCGTGCGGCTGCGGAGCTCGCGGTTGTCGCCGAGGAAGTCGATGGTGACGGGGTCGGCGAGCTCAAGGAAGTCGGGCAGCACGTCGGCCCTTGTGGCCGAGGTGAGGATGGTGCGGCTGACGTTGCGGAGGCGGCCGCGGATTTTCTTCATCTCTTTCTCGAAGCCGAGTTCGAGTGACTTGTCGAACTCGTCGAGCACGAGCAGTCGCGTGGGCAGCACGTCGATGTTGCGGCGGTTGATGTGGTCGAGCAGCCGTCCGGGCGTTGCGACCACGATGTCGGTGCCGGCCCGCAGGGAGTTGACTTCGTCTTCCACCTTATGGCCGCCGTAGAGCACGGTGGTCTTGAATCCGGGGGCGATGCGGCCGACTATGCCGCCTATCTGCAGCACGAGTTCGCGCGACGGAGCGATCACCACTGCCTGCACGCGTACCGACGAGGGGCGCAGGATCTTGAGCATGGGGAGTATGAACGCGAGAGTCTTGCCCGACCCGGTGGGGGAGAGCAACATGATGTCGCGCGACTCGGAGGCCGTCGCCATCATTTTCCGCTGCATCGGGTTCAGTTCGCCGATGCCGAGCCGCTCGCTTACCAGCGGCAGGAATTCTTTTTCACGCATATGTGGTCATGAGATCTGTGACCAGTCCACAGTCTTCTTGAATCTATAAC
This sequence comes from uncultured Muribaculaceae bacterium, assembly GCA_910584125.1. Lineage (GTDB taxonomy): Bacteria > Bacteroidota > Bacteroidia > Bacteroidales > Muribaculaceae > Lepagella. Next base: position 8,153 of record CAJTXU010000031.1, read on the forward strand.
AAAGTTCGCGGCGTAATGTATCGACCGAGGCGGGCGAAATTTTCAGTTCCCCTTCGGCGCGGTCGCCGTCGTCGCCGGGAGTCTCGACGAGTTCGGGGTGGGCGTTGAGGATGCGCAGGGCGGCCTGGCGGGCGTAGTTGAGTATCTGGCCGTCGGTGGCGAGGCTGGCGACGTTGAGGGCGAATGCGAGTCCGCTCTGTTGCGTGCCCTCCATGTCGCCCGGACCCCGCAGGCGCATGTCGGCCTCCGAGATGAGGAACCCGTCGGTGGTCTGGGTCATGATGCCGAGGCGCTTGCGGGTGTCGCCGCCCACCGACTGCCGGGTCACGAGGATGCAGTAGCTGTGGTCGGATCCACGGCCAACTCGCCCGCGCAGCTGATGCAGCTGCGAAAGTCCGAAACGCTCGGCGTTCTCGATGAGCATCACGGTGGCGTTGGGGACGTTGACGCCGACCTCTATCACGGTGGTGGCGACGAGTATCCTCGCCTGTCCCGACACGAAGCGCTGCATCTGCGCCTCCTTGGCCTCGGGCTTCATGCGGCCGTGGACGAAACAGACCTCGTATTGTGGGAAGATGCCGCAGATGCGCTCGTATCCGGTCTCGACGCTCTTGAGCTCGAGCTTGGGGTTCTCGGCTATGAGGGGATAGACCACGTAGACCTGTCGTCCGGCGGCGAGCTCGCGCCCCAACAGGCGGTTGACCTCCATACGGTTCTCGTCGTAACGAAGCAGTGTCTCCACCGGTTTGCGGCCCGGAGGGAGCTCGTCGATCACGGAGACGTCGAGGTCGCCGTAGACGGTCATGGCTAAGGTGCGGGGTATGGGCGTCGCGGTCATGACCAGCACGTGGGGCGGCACGGGGCTCTTGGCCCACATGCGGGCACGCTGGGCAACGCCGAAGCGGTGCTGCTCGTCGATGACGGCCAGACCGAGGCTGCGGAAGCGCACGGAGTCTTCGATCAACGCGTGCGTGCCGACTATGATGTCGATCGAGCCGTCGAGCAGTCCCTCGTGTATCTCGCGCCGCTCCTTGGCGCGTGTGCTGCCGGTGAGCAGACGGACGTTCACCCCGATCTTCGCGCCCCATGCGCTGATGGTCTCGTAGTGTTGCGAGGCCAGAATCTCGGTGGGGGCCATAAGTGCGCCCTGGTGGCCGTTGTCTATGGCCATGAGCATCGACATGAAGGCCACCATCGTCTTGCCCGAACCGACGTCGCCCTGAAGCAGGCGGTTCATCTGTCGCCCGGTGCGCATGTCGGCGCGTATCTCCTTGAGCACGCGCTTCTGCGCGCCGGTCAGCTCGAAGGGGAGGCAGTCGGCGTAGAAGCCGTTGAATTTCTCTCCGATGCGTGCGAAGATTTGGCCTTGGAACTTGCGGCTGCGAGCCCGGGCAAAGCGCAGGATATGGAGCTGGAGATAGAACAGCTCCTCGAATTTCATGCGTTCGCGCGCGCGCTGCAGCAGCTCGGCCGATTCGGGGAAGTGCATGTTGCGCAACGCGTCGCGCAGCGGCATCAGCCGGTAGGCGTCCACCACCTCCGGAGGCAATGTCTCGCCGATTGTCTCGAAGCGCGGGTTGTCGATCAGATTCCGGGCTATCGTGGCGATGAACTTCGGCGAGTATCCCGCCTTGCGCATCTTCTCGGTCATGTTGTACACTCCCTGGAATCCACGCGGCGGGTCGGCCGGGTTGTAGGGTGTCACCTCCGGATGCACCATGTTGAAGTCGCCGCGGTAGGGGGTGGGTTTGCCGAACAGAACGTAATCGACGCCCGGACGGTAGACGTTGCGGAGTGCGTCGGCCCTGGCGAACCATACGCACTGCATCAGTTTCTCGCCGTCTGAGAATAGCCCGAGCAGGCGTTTCTTGGCCCCCTCGCCCTCCATCTGGAAACTTATGAAACGCCCCTTGACCTGGACGAGCGGCATCTCTCCCTGAAATTCCCTGATACGGTAGAATCGGCTGCGGTCTATGTGCCTGAAAGGGAAGTAGAACATCAGGTCGCGGAAATTGCGCACGCCGATCTCGTCGGCGAGCAGCTTGGCGCGCTTCTCGCCGACACCTTTGAGGAACATTATGTCTGTGTCGAGATAGCTTTGCATCGGTCAGGTGTTGGGTGTGTCCGTCGGCTCTTGTCGGCGGTCAACGACTGTTTCTACGGCCCAGCAGGGCCTCGGCCAGTGAGAAATCGGCCGGATTGGTGACTTTCATGTTCGACGGGTCTCCGTCGGTCAGGGTGATCCGGACGCCGCTGGCCTCGACGCGTGAGGCGTCGTCGGTGAACTCGGGGCGTTCCTCGAGCCGATAGGCCGCATGGAGTATGTCGGCGCGGAATACCTGAGGCGTCTGCACAGCGACGAAGCGCGAACGGTCGGCGGCTCTGGAGCCGTCGGCCGTGAGCTCGCGCAGCGAGTCCGTGACAGGGCAGACGGGCACGGCCGTGCCGTTTTCGGCGGCACACCGCCACGCTCGCGCCGCGAGAGCGGGCGTCAACATGGGGCGGGCGGCGTCATGCACGGCGATCAGCGAGCCGCGCGTGTCGGGCAGGGCGAGGATGCCGTTGGCCACCGACTCGCCGCGGGTGCGCCCTCCCGCCACGAGTCGGACGCGTATGCCGCTAACTCCACGGGGCAGCTCGGAGAGCATGATGTCGTAGTCGTCGAAAAAACCGGGATGCATCACGATCGAGATCTCCGTCTCCGGGTCTTCCTCGTGAAACGCCATGACCGACCACCATAACATAGGAATGCCCAGCAGTTTCACAAACTGCTTGGGCATTTCCGTTCCTGCCCGGCGACCTTCGCCGCCGGCCATTATGAGTGCGAATTTTCGCGTACGCATCGCATCACATGTTCATGCCGCCGTCAACCTGGATCACCTGGCCGGTGACGTATCCCGCCATGTCGGAGGCAAGGAATGTGGCGACGTTGGCGATGTCCTCTACCTTTCCGCCGCGGCGCAGGGGAATCTTCTGGCACCATTCGGCGCGGACCTCGTCGGGGAGGGCGGCAGTCATGGCCGTCTCGATGAAACCGGGGGCGATGGCGTTGGCGCGGATGCCGCGCGAGCCCACCTCCTGCGCGATGCTCTTGGCCAAAGCGATGAGGCCTGCCTTGGAGGCCGCGTAGTTGGCCTGGCCGGCGTTGCCGTGGACGCCGACGACGGAGGCCATGTTGATGATCGAGCCACCTTTCTGACGGATCATGATGGGCAGCACGGCGTGGATATAGTTGAATGCCGACTTGAGGTTGACGGCGATCACAGCGTCCCACTGCTGCTCGGTCATGCGGAGCATCAGGCCGTCCTTGGTGATTCCGGCGTTGTTGACCAGGATGTCGATGTGGCCGAAGTCGTTCTTTATTTCCTTGACTACCTCCTCGGTGGCCGCGAAGTCGGCGGCGTTCGACGCGTAACCCTTGCATTTCACGCCCTTGGCCGCGATTTCCTCTTCGGTTTTCTTGCCGTTCTCGTCGATGACGAGGTCGGTGAAAGCGATGTCGCAACCTTCGGAAGCGAATTTCAGAGCGATTTCCTTGCCGATGCCGCGGGCGGCGCCCGTGATGATGGCTACTTTTCCTTCAAGAAGTTTCATGTCTTTATGTTTCAGTGTTTTGTATAGTCTTTCTTTCGGGGCCGCCGGCGGGCGGACCTTCGTTTGGGTTTATGTCTCGTGCTTTCGTATGCCGTTGAGGATGAGGTCGGAGATCATGCGCGGCATGTCGGTCTTGTCGATGCCGTATTCCGTGAGGCTGTTGCGGATGTACGGCACGTCGAAGCCGTTGATGGAGTTGGTGATGATTATGGCCCACTCCTTGAGGTGCGGGATGTCGAAGACGCCGAGCACCACGCCCTCGTGGAGGATGCGCATCAGCATCTTGATTTCCTTTTTGGAGATAACGGAGCGGGCGCGGTCGACCTTGCGGACGTCGCGGAAGAAACCGGCGCGCAGCGAACCGTTGCGCGACACGATCTCGCGCATCGTCTCCATACGTGTCGCCACATACTCGCGGAGTTTCTGCTCGGGCGATATGGGCTTGGTGACGATCGAGCCGAGGTTGCGCAGCAGGTCGTCGCTCTCGCTCTCGATCACGGCGTTGAAGATGTCGCGCTTGCTCTTGAAATATGTGTAGATCGTACGGCGCCCCTTGTCGGAGGCGGCGGCGATATCGTTCATAGTGGTGTTCTCCACTCCTTTTCTTGCGAAAAGCGAGCGGGCAACCTCTATGAATCTGTCGCGTGTCTTCTTTACCATATTTCAACCGATTGGGCCGTTCCGGGACGCGCCTTGTCACGCGGCAACGCGCGCCGACGAGGGCCCGGTGTGGGAATCAAACGCAAAATTACAAAAAAAATCCCGAAAATAAAATATTTTGTTCATCATGGAGGCAAAACGAATGCCGGCCGTCGCTCTTCAGCGGCGGCCGGCGGTGTGGCGTTGTGTCGGCGTCAGTCCTTGAGATAGTATTCTATTGTGGAGACTACGCGAACTTTCTTGATGTAGGGGGTGTACTGGTCGCGGTCCTCGATCGAGAATTGTCCCTGCGAGGCCGACTTGATCTTGCCGAGCTTGCTCTGCGAGTCCTCGGCGAACTTGTCGGCCGCCTTGCGCGCGTTCTTCGTCGCGTCGGCCACCATGTCGGGCTTGATCTTGTTGAGTTCGGTAAACTCATACAGAGTCTGATAGTTGTAGTCGCCGGCCACGATGGCGATGCCCTGTGCCATGAGCTGCGACTGCTTGTTCATCAGTTCGTTGACTTTGTCGACCTGCGAGCTCGTGACGACTATAACCGACGTCACGTTGTAGCGGTAAGGCGCCTGCTGGCCGCCGTAATTGTCGGCCTGCATGTCCTGGACCTTGGGGGCGTTGACCGAGAACTCCTTGTCGGAGAGTCCGTTGCTCTTGAGGAAGGCGATCACTGCCTGGTTGGTTGCCTCCACGCTGGTGTATATCTGCGCCAGGTCGTTGCCCACCTGCTTGCTCACGATTGGCCAGGTCACCTTGTTGGCCTGGACTTCGCGCTCGCAGAGGCCGCGCACCGTCACAACCCTCGAGTTGGCCGAGATGCGTCCGAATCCGTTACGGATGAATATGCCTAACAGCGTCAGGCCGACAGCCAACAGCAAAGCCGCGCCCCAGACGCAGATCAATCTCCCGACACACTTGCAACGGGACGTGTCGCATCCTTCTTTCGCGTTCATTTCCATAGTCTATAGCTTTATTTGTTCGATTTTACTATTTAATTAACAACAATCGGATGCATTTATTAACAACAATCGGGATATTTTTATTAACTTTGCACTATAAAAAAGCAAAATATATCCGTATGCTCGAAAAGATAAACGCACTGCGCGAGGAGATCGCGTCCGCCACGGCCTCGGGTCCGGAGGAGGTGGAGCAACTCCGCATCAAATATCTCAGCAAGAAGGGCGCCGTCTCGGCGCTGATGGCGGACTTCCGCAACGTCCCCGCCGACCAGAAGCGAGAGGTGGGTCAGAAGATCAACGAACTCAAGACATTCGCCACCGAAAAGATCAACGGCCTCAAGGATTCGTTTGCCGTAGCCGAGGACGCCTCTCTCGACGAAATCGACCTGACTCGCACGGCGACGCCTGGCGTCGTCGGCACGCGCCATCCCCTCTCGATCGTGAAGAACGAGATGCTGCGCATCTTCGCCTCGATGGGCTTCACCATCGCCGAAGGCCCCGAGATCGAGGACGACTGGCACGTGTTCGAGAGCCTCAATTTCCCGCCCGACCATCCGGCACGCGACATGCAGGACACGTTCTTCATCTCGCGCAATCCGGTGGACGTCCTGCTCCGCACGCACACATCGTCGGTGCAGACCCGTGTCATGGAGAAGACACAGCCCCCGATCCGCATCGTATGCCCCGGCCGCGTATACCGCAACGAGGCCATATCGGCGCGCGCCCACTGCTTCTTCCATCAGGTCGAGGGCCTCTATATCGATAAGGACGTGTCGTTCGCCGACCTCAAGCAGGTTCTGCTCGGTTTCGCGCGCCAGATGTTCGGCCCCGAGACCAAGATCCGTCTGCGTCCCTCATACTTCCCGTTCACCGAACCCTCGGCCGAAATGGACATCAGTTGCGACATCTGCGGCGGCAAGGGATGCGCCTTCTGCAAGGGCACGGGCTGGGTCGAGATCCTGGGCTGCGGAATGGTGGACCCCAACGTTCTCAAGGCCTGCGGCATAGATCCCGAGGTCTATACGGGTTACGCGTTCGGCATGGGCATAGAGCGTATCACCAACCTCAAGTACAAGGTGAAAGACCTGCGAATGTTCTCCGAAAACGACGTGCGTTTTCTTCGTGAGTTCGAAGCCGCCCATTGAGACATGACGATTAAGCAAAGATACGAGGGCGTGATCTCCGTGTTTCAGGAGATCATGCCCGAACCCAAGACGGAGTTGCATTACGACACTCCGTTTCATCTTTTATTGGCGGTGATACTCTCGGCGCAGTGCACCGACAAGCGCATCAACATGGTGACTCCGGCGCTGTTCGAGCGTTTTCCCGACGCCGAGTCGCTGGCGGCGGCATCGGAAGAGGAGGTTTACGGCTACATACGTTCGGTGACTTTCCCCAACAACAAGACGCGTTCGCTGATCAAGGCCGCGCGGATGCTGCATGAGGATTTCGGCGGCGAGATGCCCCAGGACATCGACAATCTCATGAAACTGCCGGGGGTCGGCCGCAAGACAGCCAACGTGATGCTGTCGGTGGTGTGGAACAAGGCGGCTATGGCCGTGGACACCCACGTGTTCAGGGTGAGCAACCGCATCGGACTGACCAATGACTCTCCCAATCCGCGCGAGACTGAGAAGACGCTCATGCGCTACATCCCGGAGCATCTCGTATCGCGGGCCCATCACTGGCTGATCCTTCACGGCCGGTATGTGTGCAAGGCGCGCCGCCCCGACTGCCTCGACTGTCCGATCACAGCCTACTGCAAGAGCTACAATAAAAAAAGTAATAAGTAAGAAGTAATACGCTTCGCTAAGTAATAAGTAAGAAGTAATACGCTTCGCTAAGTAATAAGTAAGAAGTAATACGCTTCGCTAAGCAATAAGTAAGAAGTAATACGCTTCGCTAAGTAATAAGTAATACGCTTCGCTAAGTAATAAGTAAGAAGTAATACGGGCCGACTTTCAGATACCCGTATTACTTCTTACTTCTTACTTTTTACTTTTTACTTCTTACTTCTTACTTTTTACTTCTTACTTTTTACTTCTTACTTATTGCTTATTAAGGGTTTCAGCTGACTCGGCGGTCGACGTGGTGGTATGCCTTGTAGTCGAACTCGGCTTTCTTCTCCCGGCGTGCGGCGCGTGCGCGCGACCGGCGGTATATCGCCGTGAAGCCTTTGACAATCAGCTGGTCGGCGCTATATCGTCCCGGTCCGAGCAGGGCGAACATCAGTGAGACGACAAGCGAGACCGCGGACATGGCGTCGGGCGTGTCGCCCATAATCGAGAGGTAGAACATATAGCCGCATATGGCCATGGCCGATGCCGCGACAAGACGGGTGAAGAGCCCGAGGGCGAGCGACACTCCGAACGCGAGCATGGCTAAGACCGGAGCCGTCGGCGCAGCCTCCAGACCGCCCGACTGCCATAGGGCCGCCAGAATCGTTATGGCCGCCGCCGACATCCGCAACATAGCCATCTTGGTCGAGAACGTCCCTGACCTGTCGCGCGACACGCCGAATACGAACCTAACAATCGCCTTGAAAGGAGATGCCGACACCCGGCCCGGCCGCGTGAGCCTGCGGCTTATTCTGACTATTGTGCTGTTGCCGATGTTCAATTCGCCAAGAGTCTTGACGCCCGGATTGACCGAAATTACGTTTGTCTGGTTCATGGTGTCCCTCCTTTTTATAATCGTCTTTATAATCGTCGCCCCGCGGGGCGGCATAGTGATGCGTTGTGGCGGAAGCCTGCGTGGAATTAAGCCGAAGTGAAGATTTTTAAAACTATTTAACGTTCTGATTCTTCATAGACTTACACATCTTGTCAACAACTTTAATCGTGCAAAAGTTTTGATAAGAATGTAAAAATATGTATATTCGCAGTGAATTATGGATAGAATAGGAAAATTATATTTCAGATACGGCACGATGGGCTCGGCCAAGACAGCTATGCTGCTCACGACGGCCTATAATTTCGAGGAGCGTGGCATGGCCTACCGATGCATGAAGCCGGTGATCGACACCCGCGACAGCAAGAACGTGATACGCTCGCGCATCGGCATCGAGCGCGAATGCTCGTGGATATATCCGGAGAGCAACCTCTATGACGAGATGTCGGAGATGCGTTATCCCGACGGCTCGCTTCCCGACTGGTTCCTTATCGACGAGGCTCAGTTTCTGAGCGCCGATCAGGTCGACCAGCTCGCCAAGGTGGTCGACGACTTCGGAGTCAACGTGGTGTGCTACGGTCTCCGCACCGATTTCCGCACGCACCTCTTCGAAGGCTCGAAACGCCTGCTCGAGATCGCCGACACCATCGACGAGATCAAGTCGACCTGCTCGTGCGGCCGCAAGACGATAGTCAACGCCCGCGTCAATTCGCTGGGCGAGATCATCACCGAAGGCGAGGTGGTGGAGATCGGAGGCAACGACCGCTACATCGCCGTGTGCCGCAACTGCTGGCGCAACAAGCGCGTGGAGCAGTCGAACAAGGGGCGCCTCCCCATCTGATGAAAACTCACAGCGCATACAGAATCTTAGAACACAATACCATGACATCAACCGAAATCGACAGAATCATAGATCTTATACACCGCGAGGTGGTGCCGGCCATAGGCTGCACCGAACCGGCCGCGGTGTCGCTCTGTGTGGCAAGGGCGACGGAACTGCTGGGCAGTCTGCCTGAGAAGATCTCGCTCAGCCTGAGCGGCAACATCATCAAGAACGCTATGGGCGTCGGCATTCCGGGCACGGGCATGATCGGCCTGCCCATCGCTGTGGCTCTCGGTGCTATAGTGGGGCGTTCGGAGTATGGTCTCGAAGTGCTTCGCGACGTCACCCCCGAGGCTCTCGAACAGGGCAAGGCCTACATCGCCGAGGGCCGCATCTCTATCGCACATCATAAGAATCCCCCCTCCAACCTGCATATCGAGGTCGAGGCCGAGGGCGGCGGCCACGTGGCCAAGGCCGTGATCTCGGGCGCGCACACCAACTTCATATATCTGTCGAAAGATGGCGAGACGCTTCTCGACAAAGGGGCGCAGGCCGACGCCGAGGACGACGGCGACGACGTCAGACTGACCGAGGCCACGGTCTATGAGTTCGCCATGACCGCGCCGCTGGAGAAGATAAGATTCATACTCGAGGCCGGATGGATGAACCGCGACGCGGCGCGTCTGGCGCTGCGCGAGGATTACGGCCACGGTCTGGGCAAGGTGATACGCGTGCAGGGACTCCACCTCTTCGGCGACACTCCGATACGTCACATCCTGTCGATGACGTCGGCGGCATGCGACGCCCGCATGGGGGGCGCACAGGTGCCGGTGATGTCCAACTCCGGCAGCGGCAACCAGGGTATAACGGCCACACTCCCTGTGGTATGCTATGCAGAAGACATAGGCGCTTCCGAAGAAGACCTGGCCCGTGCGCTGGCTCTCAGCAGCCTGACGAGCATATATATAAAGCAGAGCCTCGGACGCCTCTCGGCGCTTTGCGGCTGCGTGGTGGCGTCGACCGGAGCCTCGGCGGGTCTCGTGCATCTGATGGGCGGCGGATTCGAGGAGGTGTGCGCCGCAATCAAGAACATGGTGGCCAACCTGACCGGAATGATTTGCGACGGCGCCAAACCGGCCTGCGCCATGAAGATCACCTCGGGCGTGTCGACGGCCCTTATGTCGGCCATGCTGGCCATGAACGGAAAATGCGTCAGCTCGCAGGAGGGCATCGTCTGCGACGATATCGACACTACTGTACACAACCTCACCTCCATAGGCCGCGAGGCCATGACCGAGACCGATCATCTCGTGCTCGACATCATGGTCAGCAAGCAGTGACGGCGCGTCTGGTGCGAGAACATTACCGCGGTTTCTTCTGTTGCTAATAGTAAACACTCCCGCATCAAATGAAGAAACTATATAGAATCCTGGCACTGGCGCTGTTCATATCGCTGGCAGCGGTCCAGGCTACGAATGCCTCTGAACCGGCACCGGCGGCCACGGTCACGACACCGGCGTATGACTCACAAACACACTGATACAGATATGGAGCAGAAATCGTTAAACGCCCTCATCAGGGACTCAATCATAAAGAATTGGGACAAGATGGCTCTCACCGACATGGGCGGTGCCAACTACCAGTATAAAGACGTGGCCCAGCTGATGGCCAAGGTGCATATAATGTTCGACGCCGCCGGGCTACGGCCAGGCGACAAGGTGGCGATATGCGGCAAGAACTCGGCCGACTGGGCCGTGATCTTCCTGTCGTGCCTCTCGGCCGGAATGGTGGCCGTGCCTATACTGCATGAATTCAAGGAGGACATGGTGCATCATCTCGTCAACCACAGCGGTTCGCGCCTGCTCTTCGTCGACGCCTCCATCTGGGAGAACCTCGACGAGGCCGTAATGCCCGATCTCGAGGCCGCTATTTTCATCTCCGAGCTCGGCATGCCTTTCTGCCGCAACGAGCGCCTGCGCGAGACCCGCAACAGCATCAACGAATATTTCGGCCGCAAATATCCCTACAGTTTCGACCGCAAGGACGTCCAGTTCTACGACGACAAGCCCGAGGAGCTCGCCGTGATCAGCTACACGTCGGGCAGCACGGGTATGTCGAAAGGCGTGATGCTGCCCTATGTCAGCTTCTGGAGCAACGTGCGCTATTGCCTCGACAACCTCCATTTCCTCAAGCCGGGGCAGGGTGTGGTCAACATGCTGCCGCTGGCGCATCTCTATGGCCTGACCATAGACATGCTGCACCCATTCTGCAAGGGGTGCCACCTGCATTTCCTGACGCGCCTGCCGTCGCCCAAGATCATTCTGAAGGCCTTCGCCGAGGTGCGCCCCACGCTGATCATCACCGTGCCGCTCATCCTCGAGAAGATAATCCGCAACAACGTTTTCCCGATGCTCGACAAGCCGCTGATCAAGCTGATGCTCAAGGTTCCGTTCCTCGACGACCGACTGCTGGCGAAAATCAAGGAGAACCTGATCGCGGCGTTCGGAGGCAACCTGCAGGAGATCATCGTGGGGGGTGCCCCGCTGAATCCCGACGTCGAGAGCTTCCTGCACCGTATCGGGTTCCCTGTCACCGTAGGCTACGGCATGACCGAGTGCGGTCCGCTGATCTCCTACGCGCCGTCGCAGATAGCCAAGCCGCGTTCGGTGGGCCGCGTCGTCGACCGCATGGAGGTACGCATCGACTCGCCCGACCCGGAGACGGTGCCGGGCAATATCCTGGTGCGCGGCGAGAACGTGATGAAAGGCTATTACCACAATCCGCAGGCCACGGCCGAGGTCTTCCCCGACGACAGCGGCTGGCTCAACACCGGCGACATGGGCACGATCGACTCCGACGGCCACATCTTCATCTCCGGCCGCAGCAAGACGATGATCCTCGGCCCCTCGGGCCAGAACATCTATCCCGAGGAAATCGAGCAGAAACTCAACGCGCTGCCCTATGTCAGCGAGTCACTGATCATCGACGACGGCGGCAGCCTCGTGGCGCTGATACATCCCGACTTCGACTCGGCCCGCGCCCAGCACCTCGATCTGGAGCGCGTAGAGAAGGTGATGGATGACAACATCGTGGCCCTCAACTCGATGCTGCCTGCCTACAGCAAGGTGAAGCGCTTCAAGATCATGGACGTAGAGTTCGAGAAGACCCCCAAGCGCAGCATCAAGAGATACCTCTACCAGGCGTGACCCGCCTCGGAGAGTCGCAAGATCCTACATTATGAAGACAAGTTTTTATTTCGTACTCTGGACAGTGATATACCCTCTGCTCGGGCTGATACCGAGCGAGACGGTGCGTAACAACGGTTTTCTGTTCGCCCTGGTCGCTGTGTTCGGCATCTCGTGGCTGCTGCGCAAGGCGATGCCGGGCGTGTTCGCCTACGAGGCGGCGGCGAGGCGGGCGACCTATCTCGAGCCCGTGTATCGCGGCGACGTCGGCGCGTTCCGTCGGCTCGTGCACCGCGACGCGCTGGTCGAATCTGTGTCGGCGGCCTATTTCGTGCTCTCCACGGTCTACATCCTCATTACGTGCTTTACCGACAGGGCCGACTGGTTCGACCTCGCCGTGTTCGGTCTGCTGCTGTGGGCCTCGGCCTCGCGAGCTGCCTCGCTCGTCAAGGCCGACCGGCTTGTGAGCGGCTATCCGACGCCCGACAACTGCGCCAAGGTGGCCGAGGAGACATACAGATACGACTACCCGGCATACCGCAACGCACGTGAGCATAAGCCGCTGGCGGCGCTCATGCCTCCGCGTCCACGCGCGTTCGGCGCGTTCACCGTCGTCTCCATGATATTCGCCGTGCTGAGCGTGCTCTGCGGCGGCTTCTATCTGTTCATCGCATTCGGCTACGGCGTGTCGAGGTTCACGCTGTTTTCAGGCGCGTTCTCGGGCATGCTCGTGCTCTACGGACTACTGGCCATCTATTTCGGCGTCCGTGACATAATGGGCAGCCGTAGCCGAATTGTCACCGAATAATTTTTCCTTTCGGAAAAATTTGCTAAATTTGCAAATATAATCGACATTCTGTTGTTATCGTTGCATTTTTATTATGGAAGAGAGAGAATCTGACATCCTGACATTAGGCGAACTCAGGGAGCTTTCGTCGCTCGCCGGGCAGATAGGGGCGACATTGCGCCCGCAGCTTAGCGAGGGCGAGGCCGCCGAACTCGAGGCCGACCTTAGGCTCGCCTTCGACAGTCCGGCTCCGGCCCACGACTCTAAAGGTCTCCCCACGGCCGTGATGACGCTGCGCACCGCCTGCGTCTTCGCCGACATGGTCGACCCTGACCACAACATACTCATCGCGATACTGCTCCACCCCGTGGTCAAGGCCGGAATGATGAGCATCGACGACGTGCGTTCGAAATGGGGCGACGACATCGCCTCGCTGCATCGCGGCCTCGAGGAGGTGGCGAAGTTCAGCGCCCGCAACTCGGCGACCAACCAGGAGAACTTCCGCGGCCTCATCATCTCGCTGGCCCACGACATCAGGGTCATAATCATCATGATAGTGCGCTCGCTCGTGCTGATGCGCAGCATCAACCTGCATCCCGACGACGCCTGGGTGCGCAACGTCGCTTTCGAGGCCAACTGCCTTTATGCCCAGCTCGCCCACCGTCTCGGCCTCTACAAGATCAAAGGGGAGCTCGAGGACCTCTCGCTCAAATACACCAACCGCGAGATATACACCCAGATCGCCCATAAGCTCAACGCTACCAAGCGTTCGCGCGACGCATACATCAAGGCGTTCATCGACCCTGTGAAGCGTGAGCTCGAGAATGCCGGACTGAAGTTCGACATCAAGGGGCGCACCAAGTCCATCTCGTCGATATGGAACAAGATGCGCAAGCAGAAGGTGGACCTGCCGGGCATCTACGACCTGTTCGCCATCCGAGTCATACTCGATTCGGAACCGGCGCGCGAGAAGAGCGACTGCTGGCTCGCCTACTCGATACTGGCCGACATGTACACGGCGAACCCCGCGCGTATGCGAGACTGGATATCCATCCCTAAGAGCAACGGCTACGAGTCGCTGCACGCTACGGTGATGGGCCCCGAGAACAAATGGGTCGAGGTGCAGTTCCGCACGCGCCGCATGGATCTCGTGGCCGAGAAGGGTCTCGCGGCCCATTGGCGTTACAAGGGAGGCAAGGCCGACGGTACCGACCAGTGGATGAACAATATACGCGACATCCTCGAGTCGGCCGACGCCGGGCCGATGCAGATGATGCGGTCGATCCAGATGGATCCGTTCGGCAAGGAGGTGTTCGCCTTCACGCCCAAGGGCGACCTCTTCCGCCTGTCGGGCGGAGCGACCGTGCTTGACTTCGCGTTCCACATCCACAGCAACGTTGGCTCGCGCTGCACGGGCGCCATCGTCAACGGCCAGCACAAACGCCTCAATTACAAGATACAGAACGGCGACACGGTCGAGATTCTTACCTCTGCCAATCAGGTGCCGCGTCAGGAATGGCTCAACATAGTCACCTCGTCGAAGGCCCGTAACAAGATCAAGCAGAGCCTCAACGAGGAGAAACAGCGTCTCGCCGACATAGGCAAGGAGGCCCTGCTGCGCCGTGCCAAGAACCGCAAGATGGAGCTTGACGAGGCGATAGTCATGAAGCTCATCAAGAAGGCGGGCTATAAGTTCGCCTTGGAGTTCTATGCCGATATGGGCCAGGACAAGATTGACCCGGGCCGCTTCCTCAACATGTACGCCGAGGCGCTCGTGCCCGAGCGGGAGGCCGGACATGTCTCGGCCGAGGAGTTCGAGATTCGTCGCGCCGACGACGAGCGGCCGCAGAGCGACGTGCTCGTGATAGGGGAGAAGTCGATCAACGGCCTCAGCTACAAGTTCGCGCGCTGCTGCAACCCCATATACGGCGACGACGTGTTCGGTTTCATATCGAGCGACGGCACCGTGAAGATTCACAAGAACTCATGTCCCAACGCGCGCAACATAAAGGAGCGTTATCCTTATCGCGTGATACGCGCCGACTGGAGCGGAAAGACGGGCACGGTGCTGCCCGCGACGCTGAGGGTTGTGGGAAACGACGACATAGGCATCGTGACCAACATCACCTCCATCATATCGCACGAGCCGGGGGCGACGCTGCGCAACATCTCTATCGATTCGCACGACGGAATCTTCCAGGGGTATCTCGTAGTGGGGGTTTCCGACAGCCGCCAGCTCACCGTGCTGGTCAAGAAAATCAAGACCGTCAAGGGCGTGAAGGATGTCGTAAGGGTCTAAGTAATAAGTAATAAGTAATAAGTAATACGGGAGGTTCTAAGTAAAAAGTAATAAGTAAAAAGTAATAGGGGATACTTTAAGTAAAAAGTTAAAAGTAAAAAGTAATACGGGAGAGACGGAGTATGATGAGAGGTTTATCAGTTAAAGTCGCCGCGGTGTCGCTGATTGCGCTCGCGGCGGGATGCGTGTCAAGAAACAATGAGAAGGGGGAGCAGGCGCGTGCCGAATACGCGCAGTCGCTCGGCGACTCGATAGCCGCCATCGAGCGGCAGATAGATTCGTGCAACAACAATATCGGCGCGCTCCGCGACCATGTCGGTGAACTGCTGCGCGATTTCACCACTGTGGCAAATCCGCGTGAGGCAGGGTCGTACATCATAATGACGCCCTTCAAGGGGAGGTATCCGCTGAAATCCACGGGACTTCTGGCGCGCATCAACGACAACGGCCAGTTCGAACTGATCGCCGCGCTGTCTGGCAAGGCCTTCGACCAGATCACGGTCAACGGACCGTCGGTGACGGCGTCGTCGGCCGTCGTTCCGCATGATCAGGCGCTCAATTACCGGACCGCCTCGCTGACCACGGTGTCGTTCATCGGTGCTGAGGCTGACTCGATCGGGGCGTTGATAGCCGACAACCAGCTGAATCCGGTGACGCTGACCTATATGCAGGGCAGGGCGGTGCAGGCATGGCGCATACCCGAGAGTGACGCGAAGATGATAGCTTACACCTACCAGCTCTATTCGACGCAGCGCGAGCTGAACCGCCTCGAGCGTCGCGTCCCGATGCTCCACGAGAAAATCAACCTGCTCCGCGCCCACAAAGACAAGTAAATAAGTAATAAGTATGAAGTAATAAGTAAGAAGTAATACGGGTATCCGTGAATCAGCCCGTATTACTTCTTACTTATTACTTCGCGAAGCCCGTATTACTTCTTACTTATGATTCCGCGAAGCCCGTATTACTTCTTACTTATTACTTCGCGAAGCCCGTATTACTTCTTACTTATGACTCCGCGAAGCCCGTATTACTTCTTACTTTATACTTATTACTTATTGAGCACTCCGAGGCGCTTGCCGACTTTGATGAAGGCGGCTATGGCCTTGTCGAGCTGCTCGCGGGTGTGGGCCGCCGACAGCTGGACGCGGATGCGCGCCTGCTCTTTCGGCACGACCGGATAGTAGAAGCCCGTGACGTAGATGCCCTCTTTTTGCATCTCGGCGGCGAAATCCTGCGAGAGTTTGGCGTCGTAGAGCATCACGGCGCAGATGGCGCTCTGGGTGGGCTTGATGTCGAAGCCGGCCTCGAGCATACGGGTGCGGAAGTATTCCACGTTCTCCATCAGACGGGTGTGCAGGTCGTCGCTCTCCTCGAGCATCTTGAACATCTCGATGCTGGCGCCTACAATCGAGGGTGCCACCGAGTTGGAGAAGAGATAGGGGCGCGAACGCTGACGCAGCATGTCGATGATCTCCTTCGGGCCTGTGGTGAAACCGCCCATCGCGCCGCCGAACGACTTGCCGAGCGTGCCTGTGAAGATGTCGATCTTGCCGTAGCAGTCGAACTTCTCGGCCACGCCGTGTCCCGTCTTGCCGACAACGCCGGCCGAATGGCTCTCGTCGACCATGACGAGGGCGTCATACTTGTCGGCGAGCTCGCAGATCTTGTCCATGGGGGCAACGTTGCCGTCCATCGAGAAGACGCCGTCGGTGGCTATGATGCGGAATCTGCAGTCGGCCGCCTCCTTGAGGCAACGCTCCAGGTCTTCCATGTCGGCGTTCTTGTAGCGGAATCTCTTGGCCTTGCAGAGACGGACGCCGTCGATAATCGAGGCATGGTTGAGCGAGTCGCTGATTATCGCGTCCTGCTCGGTGAAGAGAGGCTCGAACAGACCGCCGTTGGCGTCGAAGCATGCGGCGTAGAGAATGGTGTCCTCTGTCTTGAAATAGCGGCTGATGGCGCGCTCGAGCTCCTTGTGGAGGTCCTGCGTGCCGCAGATGAAGCGCACCGATGACATGCCGTATCCGCGGCGGTCCATCGCCTTCTTGGCGGCCTCGATCAGACGCGAGTTGTCGGCCAGACCGAGGTAGTTGTTGGCGCAGAAATTGAGCACCTCGCCTTTGGCGCCCTCGACCTCGATGTCGCTGCTCTGGGGTGTGATGATGATTCGCTCGTTCTTGTAGAGCCCGGCATCCTTGATGTCCTGGAGTTCTTTCTCAAGATGTGTTTTGAAATTCCTGTACATGATATTAGTGAGTTTTCGGGAAGCTCATGCCCCGCCCGGGGCCTCGTCTCCCTGTTGTTTACTACAAAGTTAATAAAAGATGAGGGATTTTAGCTTTTTTTTCGTGAATTTTTTTTATTTTTGCACCATAAACATGAAACGTTCCTCTTGCGCGGGCCTCTGAGAGACCTCGCGCGGCGGACTATCCTTAAATTTATACCCTAACAATGAAGAATATACTTGTGATCGGTGCGACCGGACAGATCGGTTCGGAGCTGACGATGAAGCTGCGTGGCATCTATGGCGACGGCAATGTGGTGTGCGGTTACATACCGAGTGCGGCACCTAAGGGAGCTCTGCTCGAGAGCGGACCGGCCGAAGTGGTCGACATCACCAACCCCGGCCAGATAGCCGAGGTGGTCAAGAAGCACAACGTGGACTCGATCTATAACCTCGCCGCGCTCCTGTCGGCCGTGGCGGAGGCGAAGCCCCAGTTGGCGTGGGCCATAGGCGTCGGAGGTCTCTACAATACTCTCGAAGTCGCCCGCGAGAACGGTTGCGGCGTGTTCACGCCGAGTTCTATCGGCTCGTTCGGCAGCACGACGCCGCACGTGAAGACGCCTCAGGACACTATCCAGCGTCCCGATACCATCTACGGCGTGACCAAGGTGACGGGTGAGCTGCTCAGCGACTACTACGCCAAGCGGTTCGGCGTCGACACGCGTTCGGTGCGCTTCCCGGGTCTGATTTCGTACACGACGCCTCCCGGCGGCGGAACCACCGACTATGCTGTCGACATCTACTACTCGGCCGTGAAGGGCGAGAAGTTCAAGTGCCCGCTCAAGCCCGGCACGTACATGGACATGATGTATATGCCCGACGCACTGCGCGCCGCCGTCGAGATCATGGAGGCAGACCCGTCGCGCCTTGTGCACCGCAACTCGTTCAACATCGCGTCGATGAGCTTCGACCCCGAGATCATCTGCAACAAGATCAAGGAATACGTGCCCGGATTCGAGATGGAATACGAGCTCGATCCGCTGCGTCAGCACATCGCCGACTCCTGGCCCGACTCGCTCGACGACAGCTGCGCCCGCGAGGAATGGGACTGGAAGCCCGAGTACGACCTCGACACGATGACGCAGGACATGCTCGTCAACCTCCGCAAGAAATTCAACATCGAGTAATAAGTTACAAGTAACAAGTAATACGGGCTTCGTCCAAGTCGCTCCGACTCGGACGAAGCCCGTAACGGTTATGTCGGTTCAATATTAAGGGTGACCATTTTCGTGCCCTTACGAAAATGGGCTTACTCGTTGATTCGCTGTATCTTGCTTAGTTGGTGAAGTCGATGGAGAGACCGAGGCGGAACTGGCGCGGGTCGATGGGGTAGTGGGGCAGCGAGAAGTAGCCTTTGGAAAACCAGCCCTGGTTGAGGTGCGAGCACATCAGGAAGAAACGGACCTTGTAGAGCTTGCATGTCAGGTAGACGTCCGACATGACGAAGTTGCCGACATCGACGGCGTCGGCCCCCTGCGTGTGGAAGGTCATCGTGGCGGGCTGGTAGGCCGGACCTTTGTATTTAGTATAATAGTTGCAGTCGATGCCTATCTGTACGGTCAATGCCCTGAACGCCTTGAAATAGAGATACATGTTGCTGTATACGCTGAGTGCCGGCAACGGAAGCACCGACTTGTCGGAACTCGTCTGGTAGGTAACGGAGTTGTCCCAGTTCCAGATGCCGAACTTCAGTTTCTGGTCGATAGCCGCCGAGAACACCTGCACGTTGCCGCCGTGCTGCCGAGGCATGCTCGCGGAGTCGAAATATATCATGTTCTGCGTGTTCTCCACTCCCACACGAAGCTGCGTCCGCGACCATGGGATGTATAGACGACCCTCGGCGCGGAAGCTGCGGATCTTGCCGAAATCGTTGTTCCAGACGAAATGGTTGCCGACATATCGGTTGAGCATGTAGTTGGGGGCGAGGTTCTTGAAAAATCCCTCGGCTCCTATCCTGACCGTGTCCTTGCCGAGACGGAAGCGGGTCTCGATCTGCCCACGGACATCGATCTCGCCGGCGGCGTCGCCGACGATGCCGAAACGGGCGTCTGCCGCGTAGCGCAGTATGGCGCCCTTGGTCTTCTCGAGACGGCCGCCTATCCATACGCGGCTGCGTGTGCGGCTCATCTCGTTGTCGAACCCTTCGGGCAGCGGAGTCAGTCCGTTGTCGTCGGGCTCGCTGTCGCCGGTCTCTCCATCGCCGGTCTCTCCCGGGTTTTCGGTCGAGGGCGCGTCATACATGTTGACGTCGTAGCTGTAGCGGTCTATCTCGTAAGTCGCATAGGCTGAGAGTCCGAACTTGGCCCATTTCTGAAAGCCCTCCACGAGTTCGACGCCTACAGTGTTCGATACGGACCAGTAGCGGTTGTTGTCGCGTGTTTCCGAAGGGTTGAAATATGTCGCGTTCCAGAACTTGCGTGCGTCCGCCGCATTCTGATTGATGAAAAGACGCCGGTTGTTCTTCCAGTCGAACGAGTATATGAACCGTGTCACTGGCACGTAAGTCTTGCGCTCCACGGTGTCTTCGGGCTGTGTGTCGTCGCGCCAGAAACCGATCTTGTAGGCGTGGCTCATGTAGAACTCGCTTCCCGTCAGACGGTTGTGGGCGTCCGAAAGGTTTACGGGGATGCTCTTCGGCTCGATTGAGTTCACGCCGCCCTGCAGTTCGGCGGGATCGGTGATGTAGAGGTCGTCGGTGATGCCGCCGTTCTCCTTGTTGACGTGGTTGTACTGGTTGAAGAACGCCTGCATCTCATATCGCGAACCGGTGTAATAGCCCGAGAATCCGAAACCGAGGCCTTTGGCGGCCTGCTGAGCGTATGCTCCGCGCGTATAGGGGTAATCGACCCATGCGCCGAGACCGACCTTGCGGTTGACGTTGCCCGCGAACACGGCGTTGAGATGGTCGGTGCGGCTCTCAGTGCCGACGCCCCATCCGTACGCGAGCTGCGTCATGGGGATGTAGACGTTATAGAACTTCTGTCGCGCGAAGGTCGGTATCCAGTAGGAGAGCGCGTCTTCGAAAATGAACGGTTGGCCGTACGTCCGGTCGAAGTATATCATGTTGATTCCGGGCCCGGTGAACTGTCCCGTAGTGGCGAACGCGTCCGAGTTCAGCACCTGGATGAACTGCCGCTGATAGTTATAGAGCACCGTGTCGATTGTCGACTCGATATGGTTGCCGAGGGGCCATGACAAAGTCCAGGCCGAGCCCGGCGGATAAGATTTGTTTTCATTCTTGTCCGTCTGGTCCGGCCGTTGGGCTGTCACCGTCGCGCCGCCCAGAGACACCAGTGCAATCAGCAGCATGGCGAGCGCGCGAAGGGTAGAGTTATATGTTAGTTTCAAAGTCTGCGTTATTTATGCCGCAAATTTACAAAAATTTCGCGACATGGCGAAATGCAGACTACATTTCAGGTTGCTGCTGGGGCATCGGCTGGTGGGCGGGGCGGAGCAGGTCGTTGACCGTCTTGACGGGGTTGAATGTCTGGGCCGGCACCTCGATGAAGATGCTGTTCCAGTCGCTCATGGCTCCGTTCCAGAGGCCGGGGAGCTCGAGGGCCTTGATTTCGACGCCTTCGCGGCTCTTGCGCGAGATGAAGCCGGTGGCCTTGTCGACATACCCGGGCAGGTTGAATTTCCGGCCTTCGTAGTCGCGCAGCGAGACGGCGAGGTCCACGGGGTTGAAGTGGGTGGACTCCTTGAGCATCTTCATGGCCGCCTTGTCGTCGTGGTCGATCTGCGAGGACTCGAGGATCTGCGGGCTGACCGTGCCGTCGGCGTTGTATACGAGGAACGGGCCGCCGCCGGGTTCGCCTTCGTTGCGCACCATGCCGCAGACGCGGAGCGGGCGGTTGAGTTTGGCGAGCGCGAAGTTGCGTTTCTCATCCGCCGTCATGCAATCGGCCTTGTCGTGGGTGATGCAGAGCACGTTGCGCATGAACTCCACGATCTCGTCGAGTTTCGCGGCGTCGGCGCGGTTCTCGCTGAGCAGACGGCAGTATTCGTCCATGCGCTGCTTGACGGCCACGAGCGTGCCGCCGAGCACCTTCTTGAACTGGATTGTCGCGCTGCGGTGTGTGTCGGGCACGACGTTGTCGATGTTCTTGATGAAGACGACGTCGGCGTCGAGGTCGTAGAGGTTCTCGATCAGCGCGCCATGACCGCCGGGGCGGAAGAAGAGGCGTCCGTTCTCGCGGTAGGGCGTGCCGTCAAGGTTCGACGCCACGGTGTCGGTCGAGGGTTTCTGCACGCTATAGGTGACGTCATATTTCACGCCGTATTCGTTGCCGAGGTGCCCCGCGGCCTCCTCGACTTTCATGCGTGCCAGGGGCAGATGGTCTTCGGAGACGGTGAAATGCACCTTGACAGTCCGGTCTTTGCCGGTTGCGTACTGTGCGCCTTCGGCAAGATGCTCCTCGAGGGCCGTGCGGCTCGTGCCGATGATCTTGTGGAACTGCAGGAGCGCCTTGGGCAGCTGGCCGTAGTTGAGGCCGCTCTTCTCGATGAGCGCTCGCACGATGTCCTTGTATCTCTTCTGTCCGAGCAGCGACGTGACGCTGAGACCGTAGTTCTGGAGGGTGATGAAGTTCAGGCGGGTGAAGAACGCGAACTCCTCGATGTGGTCGAAGAACGCCTTCATGAAGTCAGTGTCGGGCTTCTCGGATTTGCCGTTGAGGAACGCGAAGAGGTCCTTGAACATACGCGACGCTGCGCCGCTGGCGGGCACCATCTTCATCACGGTTCCCCCCTTGGCGAGGAATTCCTCCCAGCACCTTATTGCGCCGAACTGCATCTCGGGCGTAAGCACCGATATGCCGTGGCCGGGCGTGGCCGGTCCTTCGATTCTCAGCCAGGGGAAGCCCTTGCTCAGCATTTCGAGTTGCTCGGCGAGTTTCTCCTCGCTGATGCCTTTTTCTTTAAGAAATTCGAGATCTTCTTTTTCAAGTTTCATAATCTTGCTTTTGTTTTTATGGTTGTTTTGGAGTGGAATCGGCGACCTATGCCATTGGCTTGCGCCGTACGGTCTGCGTCGCGGAGGTTTGATTATGTGTCTTCATCTCCCGTCCTGAAGTTACAACCGCCGACGGGGTCAATGTGTTCGGTTTCGGTTGGCGTGTATAGGTGTGCCTCGGCCGATTCCGGCTCTATCAGATGAATCCGCGAGCGTTTCAGGCCGCTGATCCAGATGATTTCGCCGCTTCCGGCGACTTCGGCTACGATGGCCCGCTCTTTTTCGGCGAGCGAAAGCCGTGCATCCTTGAGAATCTTGCTGACGAGCGTGCTCCCCGACATGCCGAGCGGACGGATGCGGTCGCCCGTTCGTGGGTGTCGGAATACAATGGCCTCGGGCGGCAACGCGGTCCAGAGTTCGGAGAGCGGGGCGCGGCGTATGCGCCTCATCAATGAGTCGTCAATCTTGTGGACGCTATGGCCTATAGCGGGAATACTACCGGTGTCGGCGGCGGAGGGTATGAATTCGAGCCGGTCGCGACCGGTCGCGATTCGTCCGTCACGGACTTTCCATGCCTTGCCGGGCAATGTCGGGGCTGACGCGACGGCGCGGGCTATCTCCGAGGCCTGGGCGGCGGAACCCCCGAAGCGTGCGATGAACCGCCGGATGATCCATGTCGGTTCTGGACAGCCCGCTATGACGTCATAGGGGAGGGTAGTGGCGTCGCCGCCGGTCAACCGGGCTTCGGTCCAGCCGAGCATCCGTTCCTCTTCGCGCAGGTTCGCCTGCGAGCGGGCGATGCTTGCCTTGGCTCCGGGCCATTCCGTCTCAAGGAGGGGAAGCACGCGGTTGCGGATGAAGTTGCGGCGGTAATCGCAGCTGAGGTTGGTGGAGTCGGTGACGTATTCCTGACCGTGTGCATTGAGGTATCTCTCGATGTCACTGCGAGATACCGACAGCAGCGGGCGGATTATCTCTCCTGTGTCAGGCAGCATGCCTCTGAGTCCTGCCACGCCGGCTCCGCGCATCAGGTTCAGTATCAAGGTCTCGGTGTTGTCGTCGGCGTTATGCGCCACGGCTATCCGGTCGCAGCCCGAGCGGTCGAGGATTGCGCGGAACTCCGCATAGCGCAGGTCGCGGCAGGCCATTTCTGTCGAGACACCGTGGATGCGCATGTATTCGGGCACGTCGAAATGAGCGACGTCGAGGGGCACATCGAGACGTCGGCACAGCCGGGTGACGAAGCGTTCGTCGCGGTCGCTTTCCTGGCCCCGCAGATGGAAATTGCAGTGCACGGCGCGAACATCAATGCCACCGGCGAGCGTGGCGAGAAGCAGGGCGACGCTGTCGGCGCCGCCGCTCACGCCGGCCACGACCCGGCGCACTCCGCTCAGCGCGTAGCATTCGGCCACCGTCTGTCTGATTTTATCCGTAATTTCCATCATATCGGTCAGGGCGCATCCGCGGAGCTTGTGCCAAAGGCGCGATGCGTCCGTACCTGCAAATATACAACAATAATTTAATCAGACAAAATTTTATCGATCATTTCCAGCCGGAATTTAGAACGCACGTGTAATTAAAGAGGCGTATGGAGTGGAACGGAGTGGAATTTAGTTTTTTTAACGGGAAAATGTTGGAATGTGTCGTTGAAAATTGTTATATTTGCACCTTGGAACAGGCGCGGAAGTCCGCGTCGGTTCCGGATTCGGAAACGAGTATATAACCAACTAAAAACATTTAGATACAATGGCAAAGAAATGGATCTGCACCGTATGTGGTTACGTTGCTGAGGGCGAGGAAGCCCCCGAAAGATGCCCGATGTGTAAGGCACCCCGTTCGAAATTCAAAGAGCTCGACGACAAGGAAGTTCTCAATTTCGTAACAGAACACGAAATCGGCGTAGCCAAGGGTACAGGCGAAGAGATGATCAAGGACCTCAACGCACACTTCATGGGCGAGTGCACCGAGGTCGGCATGTATCTCGCGATGTCGCGTCAGGCAGACCGCGAGGGATATCCCGAGATCGCCGAGGCTTTCAAGCGTTACGCTTGGGAGGAGGCTGAGCACGCATCGAAGTTCGCCGAACTGCTCGGCGACATGGTATGGGACACCAAGACCAACCTCGAGAAGCGCATGCACGCAGAGGCAGGCGCCAACGAAGACAAGATGCGTATCGCACGCAACGCCAAGGAGGCAGGTCTCGACGCAATCCACGACACAGTGCATGAGATGGCAAAGGACGAGGCCCGTCACGGCCGCGGCTTCTACGGTCTCTATCAGCGTTATTTCGCCGACAAGAAATAAGTGGAGGCTAAGACCGGAAACATAATCCGCTAAAGGTGGACGGCACGGTGATTGTCACGGTGCCGTCCACTTTCATTGTCAGCCGCATTGTTCAACATTCAAAATCATCCTTCATTTGGGAAGAGTATTAGCTATAGACTACGGACGCAAGCGTTGCGGAGTGGCGGTGACCGACGTGCTTCAGATTTCGGCCAATCCGCTGCCGGTGGTGCGCGCGTGCGACCTGATGGAGTTTCTAAAGACCTATTGCGCCGCCGAACCGGTGGAGCGCATCCTTGTCGGCGAACCGCGCCGCATGG
Source organism: uncultured Muribaculaceae bacterium (assembly GCA_910584125.1). Taxonomy (GTDB): domain Bacteria; phylum Bacteroidota; class Bacteroidia; order Bacteroidales; family Muribaculaceae; genus Lepagella. The sequence goes on from CAJTXU010000031.1 coordinate 32,965, forward strand.
ACGGCCAGCCCTCGGAGTCGATGAGGTATATAACGCCGTTCCTCAACCGTCTGCGCCGCGAGCTGCCCGGGATTCCGGTCGAGATGGTCGACGAGCGATTCACCTCCGTCATGGCCCACCGCGACATGCTGACCGCCGGCTTCAAGAAGTCCGACCGCGAACGAAAGGGGTTTGCCGACGAGATGTCGGCAACGATAATCCTCACCACCTGGCTCGAAAGCCAAGGCAAGTAGCAAGTAATAAGTTAAAAGTACCGACCACCGTTCCGGTGGAATAAAATCGGGAATAACCGGAGGCAC
>CAJTXU010000032.1 GCA_910584125.1 uncultured Muribaculaceae bacterium
CAATCGAGAGCCTTTGATATTATATCGTCAATGCGCCTTCGCGGAGACAGATACTACGGTGGTCTAATATTGCCGGTGATATTCTTGATGTAATTTCAAAGAAGACCAACAAACGCCAGCGTTTTGCTCTCGCTAACGAGGCCATGATGATATTGTCCAAGTACCCCAAAGCTCCTGATGAGCCGGATCCTTATATCTTCCCACGGATTACGAATCAGAAGTACAACGAACAGTTAAAAGTGGTTGGCAAATTGGCTGGCATGGCTGGAGGCTGGATAACGGTGAAGCAGAGTGGACGAACCAAGATCAGGGAAGTGCGGCCGAAGTATGAGCTGTTGACATCGCATGTGGCACGGCGCACATTCGTGACGATGTGTCTGCGCAAAGGCATGTCGCCGGAGGATATTCGTGCCGTCACCGGCCATACCACCGCCGACATGATGATGAAGTATGTCAAGTTCGATGACGAAAGCAAGCGTGAGAAGATGAGTATCCTAAACGAGAACGCACAGTCAGGAGTTGAGACCGTCTTCGACCACGCCATCACTGATGACGAGCGTATTAGGCTCCGTCTGCCTTCCCGTGACACATACTTTGAAATCTTCGAGGGCGATACCGCCTCTGTAAACGCCCACCTCGCCGTCGTCGCTCACATCCGAGGTAACCTCGATGCCCGCGCCGATTACATCAAACGCCTTCCAACCGACAAACTCAACGAGGTCCTCGAAATCATCTTGAAAGGTAACTTATGAATATTTATTTCCTTTCGGTCTAATTTGATAGAAAAGACGATAACGTACTACAATTCAGATTTATCTTTTAGAGACTTCATGTCCATAAGGCGTTTATCACAATATAGAAGGCCTCCATTATACCGATTGTTTCTAAAATCAAATGATAAGGAAACTGTCGTTTTCCCATCATCATATTCTACCCATCTATCACCGTTACCATACGAATCATTACGTGTCAGATATTTTTCATACTTTTCTTTTAGGGCAATTGTGAGACCACTAAAGTTTTCTCGACAAGTGGGGTATCTGTCAGTAAGAAATGCTATAGCATAGAGCTTCCCTTTATAAAAATTAAATGTAATAAAAGACCAACTATATCCGCCAAATTCAAACGAATTAGATGTGCATGCTATAATATCTGTGCCTCGTTCTCTAATATGAAGTTTGTTGTCAGAAATAGCTTGTAATACCTGAGTCCTTGTGCTTACTCCTAAAGTTAGCCCTAAAATCTTATTAGTAATTTGTGCTGATGAAGCAATGCAAATTACTAACATAAGGAAAAGTAAACATGTAAATCTTTTCATTTTATCACATTTTTATGTTCCATGATATGCAATGTAATGCGCCGCCAGCCTTTATTAAGTCCTGACAATCAATAGTTATAATCTTAACCTCCTGATTTGCTTCCCTGAAAAGTCGACTCAATTTTCCTTTCGCTTCTACATCGTTAGTCGGGTCTGCTACCGTAGGCATCAAAACTATATTATTGACTTGGACATAGTTTAGATATGCCCAACTATTTACCGTGGGTTTATCCAACTTAAACTCTCGTACATCATAGCACTGAGTTTCACTAAGTTTTTTGATTGCAGATATGGATACGTCCATCGTCATTTCTTCGTTGGTCGCTACAATCACCATGTTCGTCGGGCCGCCCAAATAACGTACCAGCCAATCAGTATGACCGTATTTTTCTTTCTTGTTCCAATGTATGAAAAGTGGCTCCAATTTCATTTTCTTTCTTATCTGATTGGAAACAGCATTTTCATTACTATATCTGTCACGGCAGTTTTCAGCTAATACTTTTTCTGTCATTATAACATGATGGTCAGTTATTACCGCGTTACCGCCATCAAGTATAAGTGGAAGATTTACCACCACTTTGCCTTCGCATATGAGAAGTTTTTGTTCCAAACGTATTGGATTAGTTATTGATGCTCTATCCTCTAAACTGCGCATCAGATAGTCTGGATAATAGGTATAATGAATGAAATATGTATCATTCATTTGTAGGGGCATATAATCACGTACCCAGATATCATTTGTTTGGTCCAGCCACTTCGGCTTTACGCCTTCCTCTTCTAACTTAGTTTCAATTTCTCGTGCAATATGAGGAAATTGATCTTTCAATTTTCTCGAAAAATATATTGTATTAGGTATAATCATAACGACACTGGTTTAGATTCGCAAAATTAACAAAATCTCTCCATATGTCAAAGCAATAACCAATATTTCTACTAAATCTTTAAGGTGGAGATTTTTACAGATTATCTCCGTCCTTTAGATTTCGGTCGTTGGTATCTGTCCTTGTCGTTATCATTCCAAGGCAAATCGGAAGATGAACCACCTGCTCCTGTGCCGACATGCGGTGTCGAGATTCCTCCGGCTGCGGTCTGAAGCGCGATTGCAAGAAGGCTGTGTTGAGATTCATCCACCTGCTCCCACGGTTCAAACAGTTCGTTGACCAATTCATGAAGAGTTAACGCACCGCTGTCGTACTTGTCGAGAAGATTCTGGGGAAGATTATAAGAGGTGTTCTTGAACTCGTTGCCATGAAACAGCGTCGTGATTGACAGACTGGGATACATACGGTTTGGAATCCAGCCGCTGACAAGTTCTGCTCCTGATGACAGGCGGTAACGTTCGGGATATGCCAGGCGGTGCAACTCCGTCGCCCGATTGTGTTCGGCATTATAACGGGCTTCCCATTCGGCAACCAGTTTGGTCGCCGCGTCGATTTCCTTTTGGTAAGAGTTGTGTTCACGGAGCGATTTGGCTTTCAGATCATCGTGCCGTTTCTGCATCTCGGAGAGCTGCTTTTGTAATGCGGCAATCTGTCTGTCCCTGTCTGCAACTTCCTTCTCCAGCTTCGGCAGCTCACCGGTGCCAAGCCATGAGAGGATACGATTCTTGCCGTCCTTGGCTTCCTTCTTGACCTTCTCCTTTTCGACTGCAAGTTTCTCAATTTCGGCTGTCAGTCTGTCAATGTCTGTCTGAAGTTCGAGTGCTTGCTGACGGTTGTATTGCTGTTGCGTCTGATGTCTCGCACCACTCGCCACGACACCGCGTTTCAGTCCGAATCCGGCCATAGCTTGAGCGTATGTATCCTGATATTGCCGGAGCTTGCCGCGTGTCATCAACTCATTGGCGCATAGTCTCGGTGCCGGAGCTTTCTCCTTATACTTCTGCTCGCCCTCGCGCTTACGGCGTGTGCGGGGTGCCGTTACAATGGGAACAACCGTTGCATGAAGGTGGGGTGTCTTCTCGTCCATGTGGAGTACACATGACACAAGGTTGTCCTCCCCGAAGGTGTCATGCAGCCATTTGATGTTGGCATGGCACCAGTCATCAAGGCGACCGCCGTTGGCAAGAGCCATCATCTGCTCATGCGTGCCCGTCAGAAGCACACGGATGGCACGTGTCTGGTTCTTGCCGACTTTTCTTTGAAGTCCGGCAGTCTCAATGCGGTGTTGAATCGCCTGAGTGCGGTTTTGGACGCCATTAGGAAAGGTGATAAGCTCACGGTTGAGGTGTGTTCTGGTTTCATCAGCGTTGTTGGGAATGTGCGGTTTGCCGTCGGCTGTCTTGCGCTCGATGTGGCATGACAATCCCGAATCGTTGCCTGTGCCACGCTCCAAGTGGCACACTGCATATTGTGTTGTCATATAGTCTTGAATTAAATTGGTTATGATAAAATTCCGTATCAATCGCAAAGGAGGGCTGGGAGGAGGCTTGATGGCTGATGGCTTTTTCGGGAGAGGTCGTAGGCATCGGATGAAAATGCCATAATAAGCTACGGAATTTTATTACTAAAATCCTCCCTACATTCAGCAAGCTGACCGACTCCGTCAGCAGCTCCTACAATGGGACTGTTTCGGCTTGCCGCATCCAAGAGGAAGTCGGCGATGTAGAATTTGGCAGCACTACATTTAGGTATTGCCGTATCGGATTTTGGTTGGATGAAGTGTCGTGTATATATAGGCCCGCTTCATCCAACTAACTTCTTCAATAGTAAAAGTCCTGAAGGTAGTGGTACGGATTGCCCTTCTTCTTGCCCTTGTCCACCTGCTCAATCATCCGTTTGTTCTTCAGAAAGGTTATCAGAATCTTGAGCTTGTAATCGCTGAGTTCGATATCCTCGTCGGCGTATGCGTCACGGAGCGCATCCATGAGTTCGCCATGCCGCAGCAATGTTTCCGGATTAGGAAACGCCGAATCGAGAGCACTGCGGTGAGTGTCTTCGGATATGTCATGGTACGGGTCCCATGCCTCGTTGCCTTTGGCTTCGGGTGTCGGCACATAGTCCTTGATGAGTTCCGGCAAAGCCTCGTCGTTAATTCTGAAGGCAAATGGAGGGAAAGAAATATCACGGATATAGACCGCCTCGACAGTGCTGATGGCATCATCATTCTTGTCTTTCTCGACACGGAGAACGGTTTCGGACTTGTTGTTGATTTCGGTCCCGATGTGTCCCCGCGCGTTTTCATCGCCCTTGTTCTGATGGATGACTGTGTGGAGATGAAGATTGAATTCCTCCGTCCAATTCATCAGATAGTTGACTATAAGAGTAGCCTCGCGCGGACTGTTGATGTCAAGCATCAGGTCTCGGATGCCGTCGATGATTACCAGGCCGACAGCCGGAGTGTTCCGAATCTTATGGTCAATCATTCCGATGCGGTCTTCGACGGAATACTTGCGCAGGGCGAAATACTTTATTCTCTTATTGATTTCCTGATTACTCTTGCGGGTCAATGTGGCAATGCGCTTGAAAACACGGAACGCATGATAGGTGCTCTGATCGGTGTCGAAATAGAGGATTCCATTCTGGTTCGGAGGCATGATGCCGCGATAATTCAGGATTGTGGAATTGGTCATTGCCGCTGCCGTCATAGCCGACACGTTAAAAGTCTTCTTGCCCTTCGGCTTGCCGATTGAGGCGCTGAAATTACCAAAGGTGCAAGCTGGAGAATCACCGATATAAATGGCAACCGGCGGCGGTGGCACCTCCTTGTCGATGTCGAGCTGTGCTTCATTGCACATCCTCTCATAACGCATTTTCGCGGGGTCAGCCGCCTGATGGTTGCCTCCGTTCCCCGCCTCGGCATTGAAGCTGATAAGCGTGTCATTCATCGTGTCCATCTGCGAGCCTCCTTTTTCTGCCCTGCAAGAGAAAGGGCGAGTTCCACATCCACCACTATTTTACGCCCGATCTGACGGATTGCGGCATTGATTCTGCCGCTCTTCTTGATGCGTGAGGCTGTGGGGCGGCTGCATCCGAAAATCTCGGCGATACCGTCAATGCCATAGACATATTTCTTCTCGGAGTTTGACTGAGGCGGTGAGTCCTGATTTTTCGCTACATCATTTTGAGAGGCTGTTTTGGAGAGGAACATGAATTCCTCGCCGGTCATTTGCCACAAGGGTTTCTGTAAAAGGTCTGAAATATTCATTGAGATAAGAAGTGTTGTGGCTTCCGGTACCTGAAGCCGGGTGATAATTTTTGTCGACGCCGCAAAAGTAGCGCGCAACTTCCTCATTCAAAGAATATCTACCTTTAACGCCCCAATCTTTTAAGAGAGATTGTTAAAATCAGCCAATCGGCACCTAAAAATGGCACTCCCACATGCGGATTGATGTCATTTAGGCTGACCGCTTGCTATTTCAAGTAAAGGGGCAATGTAAAAGGGGTTAACGTTTTGGAAACTCCTTTGACTTGGAATCTTTATTATTCTTTATGATAGCTCACAATATTATCTTCCCTTCTTTTGATTTTCCATGATACTGACGCATTTGTATGGAGCTGGGATTATCCGGCAATTTGTATGTGTTTTTGTATGTATACAAAACCGAAACCGCTGCAAGTCAACAACTTGCAGCGGTTTCGGTTGGAGGTTTGGCGGAGAGGACGAGATTCGAACTCGTGGTAGGATTGCTCCTACGTCAGTTTAGCAAACTGGTGGTTTCAGCCACTCACCCACCTCTCCTTTGTAAGACGCTTTTGCAATAGGCCTCTGCCTTATTGCAAGTGCAAAGTTACAACCTTTTTTCGGTTTTTCCAAATTTTTCGTCGAAATTCTTCTTCCGGTCTCTATTTTTTATCGCCGTAGATGAGCGAGCGGATTGAAGCGGCTATCTGAGCCGGGGTCTCGCCGTCCGACAGACGCGCCGATATCTCCTGCCAGCCGATGGGGCGTCCGAATGTGACGCGGAATTTCTTGCCGCGCGAGGCGCAGAGCTCGGCGGGAAGCATGGCCTGCTCGATGTTGACCTTCAGTCCGAGCCGCTTGCGCCAGCGGGCCGTGCGGTAGAACCGCATCCGGTTGCGGCCCTCGAACCGCACGGGGATGATGTCGCGCCGGTATTCCACGGCTTTCTGCACGAACGATTTCTGCCACGTCAGGTCCTCGATCGCGCCGCCCGGTTGCAGACGCGACACGAGCCCGGCGGGAAATATGAGCATCTGCACGTCGGAGGCATAGGCCGAGGCGATGGCCGAGGCGGCCGCCCGCCCCTGCGAGCCATATTTGTTTATGGGCAGGAACACGGGGCGCAGCGGCTCGACGTTCATCAGCATGTCGTTGACAAGAAACCGCAGGCCGTCGTCGCCGTAACGCCTTCCGAGCACCTTGATGAGCCCTATGCCGTCGAGGCCGCCGAGCGGATGATTCGACGCGAAGATGAACCGTCCCTCGTCGGGGATGTTCTCTTCGCCACGCGACTCGAGCGTCAGGTCGAAATAGTCGTATGTCTTTCGGGCGAACTCCGTGCCCTGCGCCGGCCGGACGCTGTCGAGCACCTCGTTGAGTTCACGCTGATGCACCATGCGCTCGAGTGCCGAGATCAGGCAGCCGGGAATCAGCTTCCCCTTCCATCCCCCGACGCGTTCGCGCAGTATCCTGTGAAGATCTATATTCAAATTATAAATGATTAATGTTCGTTGACTGATGACTCCTCGTCCCAGAACTCGTCTTCCCAGTCCTGGTCGGTCTCGAGCATCGGCTCGTCGTCGGTATCCTCCTGCTCGAAGATGAATTCGTCTTCCTCCTCGACACGGTGGGCGCGGTCGAGCGGGCGGTGGGTGATCGCGAAGTTCGACTTGTTGTCTTCCGAATTGATCTCGCGCCAGAGTATGTCCTTGAGTTCGGTCAGGCCCTGACCCGTGACGGCTGAGATGAACACCGCGGGCACGTCGTCGGGAAGCGTGCGGGCTATCTCCTCGCGCAGTTCGTCGTCGAGCATGTCTGATTTGGAGACGGCGAGCACGCGGCTCTTGTCCGACAGCTCGGGGTTGAACTCGTGGAGCTCATTGAGCAGCACCTCGTAGTCCTTGCGTATGTCGTCGCTGTCTGCGGGCACCATGAAGAGCAGCACGGCGTTGCGCTCTATGTGGCGCAGGAACCGCAGCCCCAGGCCCTTGCCCTCCGACGCGCCCTCGATGATGCCGGGTATGTCGGCCATCACGAACGAGTTGCCGCCACGATAGTCGACGATGCCGAGCGAGGGCTCCATCGTGGTGAATGGATAGTCGGCGATCTTGGGCTTGGCGGCCGAGAGCGACGATAGCAGCGTGGACTTTCCGGCGTTGGGGAAGCCGACGAGGCCGACGTCGCCGAGCAGTTTGAGCTCGAGCACCACGGCCTTCTCTATTGCGGGCTGGCCGGGCTGGGCGTAACGCGGAGCGCGGTTGGTCGACGTGGCGAAATGCCAGTTGCCGAGCCCTCCCTTGCCGCCGCGGAGCAGATTTATTTCCTCGCCGTCTTCGGTGATCTCACAGAGGAAATCGCCCGAATCGGCGTCAAACACGGTCGTGCCCACGGGCACTTCTATGATGCGGTCTTCGCCATCCTTGCCGTGGCTGCGGCCGGCGCCTCCGCTCTCGCCGTCGGTGGCGAATATATGGCGTTGGTATCTGAGAGGCAGCAGCGTCCACATATGGCTATTGCCGCGCAATATGATGTGACCGCCGCGACCGCCGTCGCCGCCGTCGGGTCCGCCCTTGGGGATATACTTCGCGCGGTGGTAGTGTCGGCTGCCGGCGCCTCCCTTGCCGCTGCGGCAAAGTATCTTTACATAGTCTATGAAGTTCGAATCGGCCATCCTGTCAATGATTAATGATTAATGATAAATGATTAGGCTTCATCCGCCTGTTAATTAGAACGCGCGCGGAGGGCCTTATGTTGTGGAGCGCTCAATGGGGCAGGTTGTCGGCGCTGTCATAGAGCGAGAGCGTGGCGCGCAGTTCGTTGGTGATCATCACGACGAGCTCGCGCGGGGCGAGCACCTTGAGCGCGCTGCCGTAGCTCAGCAGTTCGTGCACGAGCTCGTAGTTGAGGCGCAGGCGATAGGTGAAGACCGAGTATCTGTCGCCCACCTTCTCCTCCTGCGTGGCGTGGAACGGAAGCGCCCGGAAATATTTGGCCTGTGTCGGCGAGGCCTGGATCACGACCTCCTTGACCTCTCCCTTCGAGTCGGTGACGCCGATGAGGTTGGAGAAGAATGGCTCGGGGGTGATGTCGGGCATGACGAAGTTCTCGCCGATGGTCGTCATCTCCTTGACGCGGTCGAGGGCATATGTGCGGACGTCTTTCGACTTCTCCTTCAGTCCGATCATATACCAGCGCTGCTTATATCTCTTCACAAAATATGGATGGAACACGATGTTCTCCTCGGGGCGTGTGCGCGAGAATCCGGCATAGGTGAAACGGAGTTTCGAGCAGTCGCCTATCGCTCCGAGCACGGTGGGCAGATGCTCGCGCGCCGAGGGGACGTCCTCGACAGAGACGCGTTCGGTCGGTATGGCCGACTGCTTCATGGCCGAGTTGGCCGCATACGACTCCAGCAGCCAGTTGGTCACACTCTTGTTCTGCTGTCTCTGGCCCGGGTCGATGTAGTAGCGTCCGAGTTTGTCGCAGAGTATGTCGATGTGGAAGTTCTCCTCGATGGCCCGGCGGTAATAGAAAAAAGTCCGCTCGGGCATGTCGTTCCCGTCGCCGTAGGCCGAGCGGCGCCAAAGCTCGTTGATTTCCTTACGCGTGAGACGGTCGTATCTCGTCAGCGTGTCGACAAGCCATATATATCTGTTGATCAAGTCTTTCATGCCGTATTCGGATTTTATATGGATTTTTTGAAAAAATTTTTAGGAAAAACAACAACAACGACAAACCTTTTCGTCCGTGGGGCTGTTATAGTGATGTAAGGTTTGAAAAATATCTCAAAGATATAAGGTTATACTGCTATAAGCGTTCTGAAAAAGTTGTTATTGTTGTTTTAAAAGAAATTAGGTCGACGTGAGTCGACCTTTTTCTCTTTAATAATGATTAATGATTAATGATGAATGATTAGGGGCTGACGCATTCAATGATTAATCATTAATCATTATCTTGCTCCGTACATGTTGTCGTAATACTTCTCGTAGTCGCCCGAGGTGATGTTGTCGATCCAGTCCTGATTGTCGAGATACCAGCGGACCGTCTTCTCGATTCCCTCCTCGAACTGCAGGCTGGGTTCCCAGCCGAGTTCCTCCTGCAGCTTGCGCGAGTCGATGGCATAGCGCATGTCGTGGCCCTTGCGGTCGGTGACGTAGGTGATGAGCTCGTCGGAATATCCCTCTGGGTTGCCGAGCAGGCGGTCGACGGTGCGGATCATGACGCGGATCAGGTCGATGTTCTTCCACTCGTTGAAGCCGCCGATGTTGTAGGTCTGCGCCGGCTTGCCTTTGTGGAAGATGAGGTCGATGGCCCGCGCGTGGTCTTCGACGAAGAGCCAGTCGCGCACATTCTCGCCCTTGCCGTAGACGGGCAGCGGCTTGCGCTTGCGGATGTTGTTGACGAAGAGCGGGATGAGCTTCTCGGGGAACTGATACGGCCCGTAGTTGTTCGAGCAGTTGGTGACGAGCGTCGGCATGCCGTAGGTGTCGTGATAGGCGCGGACGAAATGGTCGCTCGATGCCTTCGACGCCGAATAGGGCGAGTGCGGATTGTATTTCGTGGTCTCGAGGAAGAACTCCGTGCCGAAAGCCAGATGATGCTCGGTCGAGGAGGCCGTGGTGGTGAAAGGCGACTCCGTGCCCTCGGGATGCGTGAGCTCGAGGGCGCCGTATACCTCGTCGGTCGATATGTGGTAGAACAGCTTGCCTTCGTAGCCCTCGGGCCGCGACTCCCAGTAGACCTTGGCGGCCTGCAGCAGCGAGAGCGTGCCCATCACGTTGGTGCGGGCGAACGTGAACGGGTCGAGGATCGAACGGTCCACGTGGCTCTCGGCGGCGAGGTGGATCACACCGTCGATCTCATATTTCTCCATGATGCGGCGCATCTCGTCGTAGTCGCAGATGTCGGCGCGCACGAACGTATAGTTCGGACGGTCTTCGATATCCTTGAGGTTGGCGAGATTGCCCGCGTATGTCAGCTTGTCGAGGTTCACGATATGATAGTCGGGATATTTGTTGACAAACAGCCTGACGACATGCGAGCCTATGAAACCGGCTCCTCCTGTGATGAGAATATTCTTCATTTGGGTCTGTTTTTCAGATTATCTGCAAATATAACAAAAAAATCAGAATAAGAATTGGATTCGCGTCTGAAAAATGTTGGCGTGCCGCGAAGGGAGTCCCGGGGCGGCGGGCCTGTCGGTGTATGAATAGTTCACGCGCCAGGTGATGTAGCGGTTGATGTAATAGTTCATCGTTAGCGTCGCCGAGTTGGCCTTTCCGCCATAGACTCCGGCTCCGGAGTCGTTGAGGTCGGTGTAGCTGTAACCGGCCGCGATTTCCCAGCTGCGCGGGGCCGGCGTCGCGAGATATCCTACCCAGGGCGAGTAGCTGTAGCGGGCGCCACGGTTGAGCAGCACGCGCCCCAGCGCGTAGCAGCCGAGTCCCTGGAAGGATCCGAGACCCTCCTTGCGCGCCACGTTGAGGAAGAAGAACTGCGCCTCGGCCGCGAACCGCCCATGTCCCCACAGCGCCTCGGGGGCGACCTTGAAGACAGAACGCACATGGTCGACCTCCGCCTTGACGCACGACACGCTCGAGACCTTGGTCGGGAAGGACGCCTTGAAGGTCGAGACCGGATTGTCGGTGTCGCCGCCGAACGAGGCGGTCTGGATCAGCGCCGACGTGCCGATGTGGAAGATCAGGCCTTCTGATGTGAGAGGATGCCAGAGGAAGCGGGCGAGCGCGCCGACGCCGGTGCGTCCGAGTTCGTTTGCGTGACGGGTCATGGCCTCGGTCTGCGCGTAAGCCGACCCGGCGAAGAGCACCCGCGGATTCTCATAGAGATACATCGCGCCGAGCAGACGCGACGACTCGCCGAGCGCGGTCTGCGCCATCGGCTCCTCCATGCTTATCTTCGAGGCGGCGCCTGTGGCGCTCTGGAGTCCGAACTGATGGATGAAATATCCCCCTTTCAGCCGCGACGACTCGTTGATGTTCCATTGCAGGTAGATGTCGGCCGGATAGAGCTTGCCGAAACGATAGGATATGTCGGCTCGCGCCTCGAAACTGCCGAAGGTGGCCTTGACGCCGACGCGCACATCGGGCACGGCCACGCCGGGCTTGAACAGCGAGTCCTCGGGCAGGTATGCCGCAGCGTCGAAGAGGGCGCGGGCCGTGGGCGTGATCTTGAAATTCGTGTTGTCGGCCGACTCAGCCGCAAGGGGCGAGAGAAAGGCGAGATAGAGGAATGCGAGGGTCGCGATAAGATTTTTTGCCATAAGTCAGGTTGGGGACATGGTTGATTGGGGATGGTGTGGATTAGGTCGCGTGGTGAAAGCCTGCGGCTTTCATTGCAGCTGGCGGGTCAGCTCGATGAAGTCCTCGACCGAGAGGCGCTCGGGGCGCTCTTTCATCAGCGGCGACGAGAGGGCCGCGCAGCCGGGCCGCATCATCGGTGCCAGAGAGTTTCGCAGCGTCTTGCGCCGCTGTCCGAAGGCCGTCTTCACCACGCGTCTGAACAGGGCGGGGGCGCAGCCGAGCTCCGTGCGCGAGTTGCGTGTAAGCCGCAGCACGCCGCTCGTCACCTTCGGAGGCGGCGTGAACACATGCGGACCGACATCGAACAGATACTCGCAGTCATACCAGGCCTGGAGCAGCACCGACAGTATGCCGTAGACCTTCGAGCCGGGCGCCGAGCAGATGCGCTGGGCCACTTCTTTCTGAAGCATTCCGGCCACAACCGGTATCAGCTCCATGTTCTCGAGGACCTTGAAGAATATCTGGGTCGAGATGTTATAAGGATAGTTGCCTATCAGGGCGAACGGGCGGTCGCACACCTCGCGGAGGTCAAGGCGCAGGAAGTCCCCCTCCACCACCCTGAGACGCGGATATTCGCGGGCGAGATACCTCACCGACTCCGAGTCGAGCTCGACGGCCGTGACCTCGCGGCCCGTCTCGACGAGATATTTCGACAGCACGCCCATGCCGGGGCCGACCTCCACCACGGGCATTTCGCCCCATTCGGGGTGGCCGGCGGGAAGATTGGTCGCGGCGACGGTCGCGGCAATCTCGGCGGCGATGTGCTCGTCGTTGAGGAAGTGCTGGCCGAGCGCTTTCTTGGGTTTTACTTTCATAGTGTTGCTGCCGTGTCCTGGACGCGAAGGGTGTCGACCGCGACGCCGGGCACTTCGAGGCCGTCGACCTCGGGGGTGTCGTTGACGACCACATCGACCGTCTCGCCCGTCGGCTTCATGTTCGACATCCGGCGTCCCTCGCACGATGTGAGTGCCATGATAGACACGACAATCGTCGCGGCCGAGGCCACGGCGATTGTCTTTGCTTTAAATATTTTCATATAGCGTCTTAGGCAATAGATTAAGAAGTAGTTTCATATTGCCCGTATTACTTATTACTTAAGTAAGTGGTCAAATTAAATGCATATCAGATGCGAAGCTATTTTTGAGCATATTTGGCTGCGGAGTGAGGGAGCATAGCGAGCTATGCGACCGAACGACAAAGCCAAAGATGCCAAAAAGAGCAAGCAGATGATATGCAAGATTACAATTACCACTTACTATCGGTTTAATTTGAACACTTACTTAATACTTCTTACTCACTCGGCGTCAGTTCACTGATATGAGTTCTACTGTAAATATCAGGTCGGCATTCGGCGGAATCGGGCCTCCGGGGGTGCCTGTCGGGCCGTAACCGAGCTTGGAGGGGATATAGAAGACAGCCTTGCCTCCCTCTTTCATGAGCTGCAGGCCCTCGGTCCAGCCGGGGATGACAGCGTTGAGCGGGAACGCGGCCGGCTCGCCGCGCGAGTAGCTCGAGTCGAACTCGGTGCCGTCGAGTAGTTTGCCCTGATAGTGCACCGTCACCTCGTCGGTGGCCTTGGGGCTCTTGCCCTGGCCTTCGCGGAGGATCATGTACTTAAGGCCACTCTCGGTCACGGCATACGTCGAGTCGGTGGCAGTCTCGGACTGGAGCTTCGGGTCGGCGAATATCGCTGCAAGCGAATCCTTCACGGCGGGTTCGCTCTCGGGAGCCTCGTCGACGAACACGGGGGTGTCGGCCGTTGTGTCGGCGCTGTCCTTAGACTTCGACGAGCACGAGCCGAGGAAGAACGCGGTGCCCGCTGCGAGCAGGGCGACCGCCATCATCTTGCGCATCTTCATTTCTTGACCACCTTGATGAGTTCGACATCGAATATCAGCGTCGAGTGGGGCGGAATCGCTCCGGGGATGCCCTGCGGACCGTAGGCGAGGTCGGAGGGAATGAAGAAGGTGTATTTCGCGCCCTCTTTCATCAGCTGCACGCCCTCGGTCCAGCCGGGGATGACGCGGTTGAGAGGGAACGTGGCGGGCTCGCCGCGGTTTACGCTCGAATCGAACACCGTGCCGTCGAGCAGACGGCCCGTGTAGTGCACGGTCACCTCGTCCTCGGCCGCAGGCTGCGCGCCCTCCCCTTCTTTCTCAACGACATACTGCAGGCCGGAAGCCGTCTCCTTGACGTCGGCGTTCTTCCTGTTCTGCTCCAGGAATTCCTTGCCGGCGGCACGCGCCGCTTCCTCGGCCTTCTGCTGGAGCTCCGAGAGGTAATCCTGGATGAGCTTCTGGGCCTCTTCGACCGGGAATGCGGGCTCTGTGCCGTCGAACACCGTCTTCAGACCGGCGAGAAAATCATCGGCGTTGCATTCCTTGACGCCCATTCCCTGCAGCTGGCGTCCCATTGCGAGACCCCAGGCATAACTTAATTTGTCCATATTATTCTTACAATTAGTAGATTTCTATATTCCTTATATATCAACAATCGTGATGTCTAAAAGTTACACACGCCGCGTCCGGGGCCTCACTTCACGGCCGTGATGTGGAAGCAGGGCGACTTGCGTTCGTACTTCACCATGCAGCGGCCGGATGCACGCAGGTCGCGGAGCACCTCGGCGAGAATCAGCTTGAGCTGTTCGTCGCTGACACGCGGACGGTCGCCGTCGTGGTCGAAACGTGCGTAGGAGATATCGAATGTCGTGCCGAGCTGATGGGTCGACGAGTCGGTGGCGTTACGGTTGACACGGCGCAGACGCTTCACCGAGCCCGACGTGCGCAGCACGCTCGTGACGCGGAACTTATGGCCCTCGGCGTTGTGCGACCGCAGCGAGTCGGCGAAGTTGCGCCCTATCGTCTCGAGCAGATTGGCCGCTTCGGGCACGAGATACGGCATGGAGTGGGTCAGCGGGTCGATGTTGTACCAACGGCACGTGCGGACCTTCACGAGCGGGCGGCGCGTGAAATACGCCTCTCCGAGACCGGTGATTGGACGGATGCCGATGCGCTCGCCGGCGGCGTACTGGTATTTGTTGGAGTCGTTGAAAAGCTCGCCGAGATTGCCGAGGCTCCGGAAACGCGACCTTGTCTGGGCCGTCATCGGAGGCGCCGTCACGGTGTTGCCCGGGGTCGGCGCGGGCTGCGGCCTCGCCGTGTCGCCCTCCACGGCCACGAACGCCCGCGTAGTGTCGGGGGCTGCGGCCACGGCAGGGGCCGGGCTCTCGCCCTCGTCGAGCAGCTCCCACGGAGCCGGCTCCCCTTTGACGGTGTCTTCGGCGGTCTGTCGCAACTCGCCTCCACACGCTGTGAATATGATTGTGCCGACTATAGCGGCTGCAATTGCTGACAGGATTTGATTCATGACTGCAAAATTACAAAAAATCCCGCAATTTCCGTTATACCTCTGTAGACTAATTGCACGCGACGTCGTGCCTGAGGTCTGAAACAACGCAGTAATCTGTTTATGGACAATATATTCAAACGCAGACGCGCCGCCCTGATCGATATGGACGGGGTGCTGTATGATTCGATGCCGGGCCACACTCTGGCCTGGAAACGCATGATGGCCGGAGCGGGCGTCGACTGCGACCGCGACGAGTTCTATCTCTACGAGGGGATGACCGGCGCGGCCACGATCGACCTGCTGTTCCGCCGCGCCTTCGGGCATGGAGTCACGCCCGAGGAGGCGGCCGCTCTGTATGCCGTCAAGTCGCGATATTTCAAGGAGTGGGGCAAGGCGCCGGCTATGCCCGGGGCCTCGCGGATGCTCGCCGCCCTGAAGCGCGGAGGGCTGGAACGTGTGCTCGTCACTGGCAGCGGCCAGGCGAGCCTTCTCGACTCGATAAGCCATGACTATCCCGGCATGTTCGGCGCCGGGATGCGCGTCACTGCCCATGACGTGACCCACGGCAAGCCTGACCCGGAGCCCTATCTGCTCGGGGCCGGGAAGGCCGGCGTCAGTCCGGACGACGCCATAGTCATCGAGAACGCCCCCCTCGGCGTGCGCGCCGGCAAGGCGGCGGGCTGCTTCACGATAGCCGTCACCACCGGACCGATCCCGCGCGCGGAGTTCGAGCGCGAGGGCGCCGACATGATCTTCGGCTCTATGACGGAGTTCGCCGACTTCCTTGAGGCTCAGCTGCGCGAGGTGATTCCGGCCACGGAGACGCTTCTTCCAAACGGCAGCAGGGTGATCCGCACCGACCGTCTGCGCGACACGCTGAGGGTGTTTACGGCCTCGCTTCATCCTGACCGCATCTTCCTGCTCACAGACGAGAACGTGGAGCGCGAATGGAGCCAGACGATGGATGTGGCTGACGTTCGGCTCACGCTAACGCCGGGAGAGGCTGCCAAGAGCGTCGAGGGGGCGTCACGGGTATGGCAGTGGCTTTCCGACAACGGGGCCACGCGCCGCAGCGTGCTCGTCAACATGGGAGGCGGAGTCGTCACGGACCTTGGCGGATTCTGCGCCTCGACCTTCAGGCGCGGCATACGGTTCGTCAACGTCCCCACCACCGTCCTCGGCGCGGCCGACGCCGCGATCGGCGGCAAGACCGGTATAGACTTCGCGGGCCTGAAAAATGAAGTCGGCTCGTTCGCCGACGCCGAGGCGGTGATGATAGATCCGGCGTTTTTCGCCACGCTGCCCGATGAGGAGCGAGTCTCGGGTTTCGCCGAGGCAGTGAAGATGGCGATACTCACCGACGCCGAGCTCTACGGCCGTCTTCTCGACGGTGACGCTCTGACCGACGGCCCTCTGATGGACGACGCCGTGGCACACGCCGCCCGCGCCAAGGAGGAAATCGTGCGCATCGACCCTAAGGAGAAGGGATTGAGGCGCATACTAAACTTCGGACACACGGCGGGGCACGCCTTCGAGATGCGTTGCGCCGCACTCGGCCGACCGATCAGCCATGGCATGGCTGTGGCCCACGGCATCGGTTACGCGCTGCGTCTGAGCGTGGCTTTGGCCGGACTCCCGGCCGAAGAGGCCGAGCGATACGACGACAGAATCCTGCGCCGTTACTTCCCGCCGCTCCCTCTGCCCACGCAGCCCGACGGCTCGCCCGAACACCGTGAGACCGAAATCCTCGTCTCGCTCATGGCCCGCGACAAAAAGAACACCGCCGCCGGCGAAGCCGTTTTCGTGCTGCTGGCGTCGCCGGGAAACCCCGTGACAAAGAACATCCCCCTCGGCGAAAGTATCATAACGGAGACTTTTTAAGCAGCTACTTATCGACAAAATCATTCAAAATGTGGAGTTTGTTTTGCAAATTCCATATTTTTTTATAATTTTGCCAACGAATCAGACCACTCCCCTCCCGGACCCAATGTTCCGGCCAGTCCATCCTAAATCTGACCTAATGAACAAACTCGCAGCGATATTGATATCTCTTGTGACGTTCTTCGCCATCACGGCCATGGCGGGGAGCCCTATAAGTAAATCACCGGGAGACGCCGTCAGAGCGGACGACGAGATTGACAATCTCCTCCGGCAGCTCGATTCGGTACTCGCGAAGTCGCCCGACATAATCCGGGCCAAGGAAGCGCGCATAGCCGCCAGACGCGGCACCTACGCCTCGGCGCCCGACGAGGAGCACCGCTACTGGGCGGCGGCCGACCTGTATGAGGAATACAGCACATTCGACTCCGACTCGGCGTTGCATTACGCCGACCTCGCCCTCTCGCACGCCCGGGCGCTCGACCGCCGCGACCTCATGACCGAGATGGAACTCAACAAGTCTTATATCTTCTCGGCGACCGGTCTGCTCGAGGAGGCCGACAGGTCGCTCAACTCGGTCAAGCCCGACTCGCTGCCGACTTCACTCGCCGTCAAATACTGTGAGCGGCTTCTCTTCCTCTCGACCCACCGCGACCTCTATATTGGAGTCCGACACGAAAAGGAGTTCTATTCGCTAAAGGTCGACAGCATCGTGCAGTGCCTCACCGCCGACATCCCGCCGACCGACCCCGTCTACGGCTGGCTCATCGGCTGGAAAAGCCTCAACTACAAGACCAAGTCAAAGGATGCTATCCCGGTGCTGAAAAAGGCGGTCGACGGCACGACGCTTTCCTCGCGGGCCGACGCCATGAACGCCTGGATGCTCGCCAAACTCTACGAGCGGACCGGAGACCGGCACAATCACTTCAAATACCTCCTGCTCTCGGCTATCGCCGACGTGCAGGTCTGCAACAAGGAGATAGCCTCGCTCGAGGAGGTGAGCGACTTCCTCTGCCGCAGCGGCGACCTCGACCGCGCCAACGCGTACATCAACTATTGCATAGCCGCCGCCAACGAATACAAAAGCCGCGTGCGCATCGGCAAACTCGCCGAGCGTCAGAAAAACATCCTCGACGCCATCCACCGGCGCAGCCAGGACCAGGCCCGCGCCAACACCCGCTTCATCTGGGCCCTCGCCCTGATATTGCTGGCGCTTGTCGGCGCGACTCTCTATATACTGAAACAGAACCGTCTGCTCCGCGCCTCGCGCGAGTCGCTCAACAGGACAAACGGCGAGTTGAGTATACGCGTCGACGAACTCACCGGGCGAGTAGACGAACTCTCGGCCGTGCGCGAGGAACTCCACTCGGCCATCGCCGAACTCTCAGACATGTACGAGGACGCACGCCACAGCGTCGGCGTTCTGGCCGAAGACAACGAAACCCGTGACAACTACATCGCCAATGTCTTCGCCATCTGCAGTAGCTACATCGACAAAATCGACGAATTCCGAGCCAATCTCCATAAGCTTCTGTCGCAACGGCAATTCGACAAGGTGATGAGCATCGTCAAGTCGCCCGAACTCTCGGCCGAGGAAATCAAGGAACTGTACAACAACTTCGACACTATTTTCCTCAAGATGTATCCCGATTTCGTCGAGGACTTCAACAGCCTTCTGCGTCCCGAGGAGCGAATCGAGCTCAAGACACCCGGCCGACTCACCCACGAGCTGCGCATCTACGCGCTGGTGCGCCTCGGGCTCAACGACAGCGTCAGAATAGCGCGCTTCCTGCACTGCAAGTCGCAGACCGTCTACAACGCCCGCCAGCGGATGCGCAAGAAGGCGATCATTCCCCGCGAGGAATTCGCCGACGCCGTGCGCAACCTCGGCAAAGCCACCGTGTGAGATGAGATGCGGGGGCTAAGGTCTTTGTCTAAGGTCAGAGGTCTGAAGATTAGTGTGAGGTCTGAGGCTTTGATATTACCTATAATAGTCTGGAGACCTTAATGACCTTATCAAAAAGAAAAAAAACTTACTATTTTCACTTTCTTCACACTGCCCATACAGCTGAATCATAGGGCATTGCAAAATATTGGACCTTACTATTATACCTTACTACCTATTTCACGTCTCTTTCTGCCATATTAACTTTGCGGCGTCAAACCTAACTTAATGCCGAATGAAAAAATCCAAGACCAGATGCCTCCTTCTTGCGTTAGCCCTGCCGTGCGCTCTCGGCGCATGGGCCGGCACCGACGTGCCGAGGACCTTCACCGACCCCACGCGGCCGCTCGACGAGCGCGTCGAGGACGCGCTCTCGCGCATGACCGTGCAGGAAAAGATCAACATCATCCACGCCCAGTCGAAGTTCAGCTCGCCGGGAGTGCCGCGCCTCGGCATCCCCGAGCTCTGGACCGACGACGGCCCCCACGGCGTGCGCCCCGACGTGCTCTGGGACGAATGGGACCAGGCCGGACAGTCGAACGACTCGTGCGTCGCCTTCCCGGCACTCACCTGCCTGGCGGCGACATGGAATCCCGACATGGCCCGGCTCTACGGCCGCTCGCTCGGCGAGGAGGCCCGTTACCGAGGCAAGGACGTGATTCTCGGCCCCGGCGTCAACATCTACCGCACGCCGCTCAACGGTCGTAACTTCGAATACATGGGCGAGGACCCCCGTCTGGCCTCGCGTATGGTGGTGCCCTACATCCAGGGCCTGCAGAGCTGCGGCGTCGCCGCCTGCGTCAAGCATTTCGCGCTCAACAACAACGAGGTGAACCGCCACACGACCAACGTTATAGTCGACGACCGAACCCTCTACGAAATCTACCTGCCGGCCTTCCAGGCAGCCGTCACCGAGGGCGACGCCTGGAGCATCATGGGGGCCTACAACCTCTTCGGCGACGAGCACCTATGCCACAACGGCCGGATGCTCAACGACATCCTCAAGAAGGAATGGGGATTCAAGGGGGTCGTGGTGAGCGACTGGGGCGGCACGCACGACACGGCGCAGGCCATTGCCAACGGCCTCGACCTGGAGTTCGGCAGCTGGACCGACGGCCTTGCCAACGGCACCAGCAACGCCTACGACAACTACTATATGGCTCAGCCATACTTCAACCTCATCGCCTCGGGCAAGGTCGGTACCGCCGAACTCGACGACAAGGCGCGCCGCGTCCTGCGCCTGATCATGCTCACAGCCATGAACCCTGAACCCGGTTTCGGCTCGCTCTGCAGCGAGGAGCATTATGACGCAGCCCGCCGCATAGGCGACGAGGGAATCGTGCTGCTGCGCAACAAGGGCAACGTGCTGCCCGTCACTCCCCGCGAGGGGATGCGCATCCTCGTCGTCGGCGAGAACGCCATCAAGATGATGACCGTGGGCGGAGGCAGCAGCTCGCTCAAGGCCCAGCGCGAGACGTCGCCTCTCGACGGCATACGCGCGGCGGCCAGCCGTTGCGGTGCCACGGTCGACTACGCCCGCGGCTATGTGGGCGACGTCACCGGCGAATACAACGGCGTCGTCACCGGCCAGGACCTGCGCGACGACCGCACCCCCGCCGAACTCATAGCCGAGGCCTGCGACAAGGCCCGAGGCGCCGACGTGGTGATCTTCGTCGGCGGACTCAACAAGAGCTCGGGCCAGGACTGCGAGGATTCCGACCGCTCCGGCCTCGGACTTCCCTACGGCCAGGACGACGTGATCAGCGCGCTCGCCGCCGCGACGCCCCGCCTGGTGGTGGTCAACGTCAGCGGCAACGCCGTGGCCATGCCATGGGCCGAGCGCGTCCCGGCAATAGTCCAGGCATGGTATCTCGGTTCGGAGGCGGGGAACTCGATCGCCGACGTGGTCTTCGGCGCGGTGAACCCCTCGGGCAAGCTCCCCTTCACGTTCCCCGTGCGCCTCGAGGACTCCCCGGCCCACGCGCTCGGCGCCTATCCCGGCGTGAAGCGCGCGGACTCCGACATCGTGGACCTCGAATATAAGGAGGGGATACTTGTCGGATACCGCTGGTACGACACCAAGAAAATCAAGCCGCTCTTCGCGTTCGGCCACGGACTGAGCTACACCGACTTCAAGTTCGGCAAGGCCACGGCCGACCGACGCGACATGACGGTCGACGACACGATCACGTTCACCGTGCCCGTCACCAACACCGGCTCGCGGGCCGGCGCGGAGGTCGTCCAGCTCTACGTCTCCGACCCGAAATGCAGCGTGATGCGTCCCGCCAAGGAGCTCAAGGGCTTCGCCAAGGTGTGGCTCGAGCCGGGCGAGACCAAAGACGTGAAGATAACGATCCATACGGGAGACCTCACATACTTCGACGCCGGCGCGAATTTTTGGGTGGCCGAACCCGGGGAGTTCGTGGCCTCTATAGGCCCCGCCTCCGACAACATAAAGACAACCGTCAAATTCAACTTGAAATGAAAAACATTGCTATTGTTTCAGCCCTCATGATCGCCTCGGCGCCGACGGTATGGGCGTCGGTGCTCTCCACGGACGCGGAGCGTCAGCGCATGGACGCCTTCATCAGCGACCTGATGGAACGCATGACCCTCGACGAGAAAATCGGCCAGCTCAATCTCCTGCCGTCGGAAGACATTGTCACCGGCAATGCAATCAAGAGCAACATCGGCGCAGCCGTGGCGGCTGGTTCGGCCGGAGGCACGTTCAACATCAAGGGCGCCTCCAAAATCCGCGAGCTGCAGCGCATCGCTGTCGAGAAGAGCCGCCTGGGCATACCCCTGCTGATCGGCATGGACGTCATCCACGGCTACGAGACCATCTTCCCCATCCCTCTGGGCCTATCGTGCACCTGGGACCTGCCCGGCATCGAGGAGTCGGCGCGCATCGCGGCCTCCGAGATGTCGGCTGGGGGCATTTGCTGGACTTTCAGCCCTATGGTCGACATATGCCGCGACCCGCGCTGGGGCCGTATGGCCGAGGGTTCGGGCGAGGACCCGTGGCTCGGCTCGCGCATCGCCGAGGCGATGGTGCGCGGTTACCAGGGCGAGAATTTCACCCGCCCCGACAACGTGATGGCCTGCGTCAAGCATTTCGCTCTCTACGGAGCCTCCGAGGCCGGACGCGACTACAACACCGTCGACATGAGCCGCGGCAGGATGTATAACGTGTATTTCCCGCCCTACCGCGCGGCTGTCGAAGCCGGAGCCGGATCGGTGATGTCGTCGTTCAACCTCGTTGACGGCGTCCCGGCCACCGAAAACCGCTGGCTGCTCGACGACGTGCTGCGCCGCCAATGGAATTTCGATGGCTTCGTCGTGACCGACTACGGTTCGATAGGACAGGTCGCCGTGCATGGTCTCGAAGACCTGCCCGAGGCGTCGGTCCGCGCCCTCAAGGCGGGCACCGACATGGACATGTGCTCGTTCGGCTTCATCGGCACGCTCAAAAGCAGCCTTGAGAAGGGCGAGGTGAGCATGGTCGACATAGACCGCGCCGTGCGCCGTATCCTTGAGGCCAAGTGGAAGCTCGGCCTGTTCGAGAACCCGTATAAATACAACGACGTGGCCCGCGAGGCCACCGACATATATACGGAGGCCAACCGCGCGGCAGCGCGCCGCCTGGCGGCGGAGTCGATGGTGCTCCTCCGCAACGAAGGCAACCTGCTGCCCCTTGCCAAAAAAGGCACCGTGGCCCTGATAGGCCCGTTGGCCAACAGCGCCGCCAACATGCCCGGCACGTGGAGCGTCGCGGCCGACCGCAGCAAATACAAGTCGCTGCTGCAGGGATTCCAGGACGCGCTGCGCGGCAAGGCCAAGGTGGTGTGGGCCAAGGGTAGCAACATCTACGAAGACCCGGCCCTTGAGGCGGCGGTCGGCGTGTTCGGACACGACATGCGCGATCCGCGCAGCGAGAAGGAACTTCTCGACGAGGCGCTCCGTGTGGCCGCCGACGCAGACGTCATCGTGGCAGCCCTCGGCGAGGCCGCCGAGTCGAGCGGCGAATCGGCGTCGAAGACCGACCTCTCGCTGCCTGCCACGCAAAGGCGTCTGCTCGAAGCCCTGCTCGCCACCGGCAAACCGGTCGTGATGCTCAACTTCGCGGGCCGTCCGACCGTGCTCGAATGGGAGTCACGCAATGTCCCGGCTATCCTCAACGTCTGGTTCCCCGGCTCGGAAGGCGCCGACGCGGTGGCCGACGTCGTGTTCGGCGACGTAAATCCCTCCGGCCGCCTCACGGCCTCCATGCCATGGAGCGTCGGCCAGATACCCGTATACTACAGCTATTTCAACACGGGGAACCCTAAGAACGAGGCCGACCCGTCGTTCCAGAAATTCAAATCGAACTTTATCGACGCGCCCAACCAGCCGCTATACCCCTTCGGTTACGGATTGAGCTACACCGACTTCAGCTATGGAGACGTCGCCCTGTCGGGCGACACTCTGGGCGACGGAGGCAAGGTGACAGCATCGGTCAAGGTTACGAACACAGGCAGCCGCGCCGGCACGGAGACGGTGCAGTTCTACATCCGTGACCTTAGGGGCTCGGTGGCGCGTCCGGTCAAGGAGCTCAGGCACTTCGAGCGCGTCAGCCTCCAGCCGGGCGAGAGCCGCACGGTCGAGTACCGCATCTCGCCCGACGACCTGATGTTCTACGACTACGACCTGCGCCATGTCGCCGAACCCGGCGACTTCGAGGTGATGGCCGGCCCCGACAGCCAGCGCACCTCCTCGGCGAAATTCACGCTCCGCAAGTAGGGCTTCGCAAGTAATAAGTAAAAAGTAATAATAATACGGGCATTGTCGATGCGTCACTGCATGAACAAGCCCGTATTACTTTTTACTTATTACTTTTTACTTACAACTTATAACTTTTTACTTTTTTTAATATCGGGTATTATTGATTGTGGAATTTTTTTTGTAACTTTACACACTTTATCGGCACGTCTCGCCGGCGGCCGGTCTGACCTGACTGCCATCGGGACGCGGATCCTGCCGTCTAAGTAACCGTTATTAACCATAAACCAAGCCGTATGAATGCTGTGACATTGATGATTAAGTCGATCTTCGAACAGAACGAATGGAAATACACGCTCGACGACAACGACGAAACCGGCATCGACACGTTTACCTCCGGATTCAACCTCAACAACGAGAAGGCACACTTCCAGGTGCGCGTTTACCGCGAGTCGGAATGTTACCAGATCCTCTCATCGGCTGACTCCCGCGTGCCGCTCGCCTCGATAGCCGGCGCCCTTATGGCCGCGAACGAATTCAACAGTTATTCGCGGCTGGTGTGCTGCTGTGTCGACACGGCCACGGGCGACGTGATCTTCTTCAAGGGCACTGTGACCGCCGGCCTCACGTTTTCGGAGACCGCCTTCGAGCAGGAGATGAATGTGCTTATGGCCGTCACCGACACCGAGACCGCCCAGATCATCAAGAAGGCCGTGAACTATTCGCCCGGAAACATCCCTGAGACTCCGGCCTCCGAGCCGCAGCCCAGACGCGGCTTCTTCGCCCGTCTCTTCCAGCACCAGAAATAAAGGAGAAGTAATAAGTATAGAAGTAATAAGTAAAAAGTAACAAGGTTGAAGTCATTACGCAATCTGACGCTGCTCATCGCCGCGTCTCTCCTCTGCCTCACGGCGGCCTGCCGCCGCGACGACGACAGCAGCCGGGTGTTCCTCGCCGAGGTGCGCTCGGTCGACAAACTCGTGCTCGCGCAGATGACCATCTCCAAGATGGCGACCATCGACGACCTCAGGCTCGAGGACGCCGACGGTCTGAAGCAGGCCGTCGAGGCCCTCGGCGACGCCGTGAAGATCGGCTCGCGCAAGGGCGCATATTCATACGACACATATATGCAGGCATACATCGACATGTCCGCTTTCTCCGAGAACGATGTCGATATCGACAGGGAGTCCAGGACCATCTCGATGACGCTGCCACCGGTGCAGACCGAACTCGCCGGCCGTGACCCCGGCATCCGCGAGGACCATTACCGCGTCACGGGCCTGCGCTCAGACATCGACTCTAAAGAGCGCGCCGAGATCAAGGAGAAGATGAACACCGCGCTACGCGCCGAGATAGACAGGAATCCCGCCTTCCGCGACCGGCTCATGGAGCAGGCCCGCGCCAAGGCCCGCGCCTACTTCCAGTCGCTCGGCGAGGCCGAGGGCTATACCGTGACCGTTGATTTCAAAAACTGACATCGCAATGAAGACAATCCGACTGATTATCCTGCTTCTCGTGGTGGCCGCCGTCGCTGGAGTCGTTGTATGGTGGAAATCATCGCCCGAGGCCGACCGCGTCACGATGCGCGACGCCAAGGCCATCGACATCCGTCCGATGGTGCGCCTCTGCAGTGTCGAGATATATGAAGACTACCCTGTGAAAGCCAGCATCGGCACCCGCCACTTCTTCGCCCGCGAGACGTTGCGCGGCTCAATATCATTCGACCTCGACAGCATTGCACGCGATAGCCGCGACGACACGCTGGTCGTGACGTTGCCCCGCGAGATCGTCGAGATACACGAATCGACCGAACCCGATTCATACGAAGTGATCGACACCTGGAACGACCGCTTCCTCGGCTCCGACAAATTCACCGCCGCCGAAGAGAACGAGATCAAGCGCAAGGCCGTGGCCAACTACCGCCGGCGCATCTACGCCAAAGGCTACGTGAAGCGTGCCCGCGCCGAAGCGCGCCAGAACCTCCAGGCCCTTCTCGCGGCCACCACCGGCCACCCCGTCATCGTCATCGACCCCACCCCCGCCGGGGCTTTGCCCTAATGATTAATGATAAATGATAAATGATTAGAGGCTCCGCAGGAAATGATGAGTGATCAGGGGCTACTCGACTTAGATGAGTGAGTGATTAGGGGCTACGCAGTCATTGGCTTCCGTGAAGGCGACTGCGTGAGCCACCGGGGAGGGCGACTGTCCCAGTCGCCGGATTCCGTGCCCGCATAGCGGGCACATAAACAGCCTGGGATTCCTAAATCGTAAGCTAAATATTATCATATACGCTTCGACCCTGGAGCTAATATCTTAGCCCAAGACCCAAGACCTCAGACTAATTCTGTGGCATGGTCAGCGCCCTGGTCGACTCGAGGATAGGGAGGTTGGTCTCGGTCGGCACATAGATCACGGTCTTGTCGCTGAGGTCGGACTGCTGACGCACCCAGAGATACTGGATGTAGGTCGGCGTGATGCTGCCGTTCTCAATGCGGATGGCCTCCGCGGCGCCCTTGGCGCGCTCCACCTCCGCCTGCGCGTTCAGTTTCTCGGCCTCAAGATTGGCCCTCGCCTCCTCGATCTTGATCTTGCGGTTCTGCTCGGCCTTGGCGAACTCCGCCTTGCCCTCCATCTCCTGCGACCAGACATTATACCACGGCCTGATGAAAGCCATGGCGACCACGAGAAGCACGATACCCGCCACTCCCCAGATCGCCCCCTTGATCAACTTCGGCGTCACGTTGACATTGTTGTTGTTGTACATAATCAATTGTTGTTAAAGTTTTTACTGAAAATAATTGTAAGTCAGTGTTTGATTCAGATTCCCACAAACCGAAATAGCGGCATTGGGCGTCTATTTGTTTTCTTGATGCAAAGATACAGCCCCGCCGCCACAAACCCATAATCTTCAAAACGTTTCAGTGCCATCGCCGTTTCACCCCGCGCCTCTGCCTGCAACATTGCAACGACACTCCCGCATCTTGCGGGTTGTGGTATTGGCATCTTCCCCATCAGGCATATACAATCCATGGATATTGCTTAGGATTCCACGCTCGACCTCACTTCCTTTTTTAGTGTCGGTATGCAAAGGTAACAAATTTTACCGACATCCGGAAATCGTTGATCAAAAGATCACGGGAGAAAAACCTTCACTTTTTGCCACTGTACCCTCTGAAAGCTGTAAAAACCAACAGGCCGGCCAGAATGACGTCGATGATGTTCCACGTCAAGCGGCCCAACGCAATTTTGAGGAACGGAGCACCAGCCCAAGACAAAGAATGCTCTTCTTAGTATACGTCCGCAGATATTCTTGTATATGTGGGCTTTACTATTGTGTCTCGCAATTCACATTTGACACCCCAATTACCATAATTTATCTTTATAAACCCCGGTTCGGGACCTTTCTCAACAATGTCAACACCACTCGCTCTTACGTATTCAGGCGTATCCAAAAGTGATTCTTCACCAGATCCGTCATCATAATAAAGGAATCGCCATTCTTTTCTTTTATTATCGTAATTATATATGCGATATTGACGCCATTGGCTGTTGAGCCACGTATGAAGATATCCCCATTCATCCTTGCCATCGCCATCGACATCTCCTTCGTAAACGAGCTTGGGGGATGCTTGCATACATCCAAATAACTCAATTGTCGGCAAATCAGGGTTGTTGGATTTGGCATAATATCTATATTCCGCATATATATTGTCGGCGCTATCAGTTTGCTTCTCAACAACATATATTGTATCAACACCTAACCCCGTGAAATTGCCTACAATTATGTTCTCTTCCACATGACCTTTGACAGAATTCAAATATTTAGGCAATCCATTCGAATCACATGAATCATCGGTATTAGAGACTGTGTCGGTTTTTATAACCGACACATTCACGCTGCGATTCTCATTACAGCTGATCATACCCAAAGCAAGTAATATAAAAAACACTGTTCTCATTCAATCGAAGATTATCTTGCCCTTTCTGTAACCATAGTTTGACTCGACGATCAGGACCACCTTCTCGGAGAACGAAGCCCACTCATGGCAATATTTTGTCTCCACGCAGATGTCGGTATCAAGGATCTGATAGAGGTCATCCCCGATCTTCTTGACCTCGACCACATACTTCCCCGTATCCACCTTTGTGGGAGTCAGGAAATACTCAACCTCGACCACCTTGTCATACCTGCCGACGGCCTTTGTCCCGGATGCAGGTTTCGTGACCTCATAGAAAGCCGCGATATCATAGCTGCTCTCGGCAAAAGCCGTAAACGCCGACGCCAGACCAACGGCAACAGCCCCGATTGTGCACTGCATATTTCGAAATATGCAGTGCGTTTGTGGCTGGTGAAGAGATTCCGTCATAACATATTCATTGGTCAGGATGTTGGCGTTTATCGCTTGATGCGCAGCCGCCGGTCGCTGCCGATGAACAGCTGCCCTTTCTCGGGCGAGCGAACTTTTCTGCCCGAGATGTCGAAGATCCTGCCGGCTATGTCATGCTCGCCGTCGGTTATAGTTCCGATTTGATTGGTTTTCTTGAAGTCGGCCCGCGTGAAGCAAAGCTTGTCGTTCTCGTAATATGCCTCGAGGGCATACCGTTCGGTATCGCAGGTCGGCAGCTCTCCCAGAAGAGACGAGTGGTCGTTCATATTGCTCGATCCGACGCATTCGATCCAATATTCCAGCCGGTACCCCGCGAATTCGATTTTTTTACGGCTTCGGCCGTTGACCTCGACATATTCCACAGACGCCACTCTCTCGCCCTCCAGATAGTCGCCTGCCTCCAGATTGAAGTCATATTCGGGCATCCATCTTCTCGTCTCGAAATTGTATGTATATGTCACACCTTTGTGCGAGATGACGGGGCGTTCGACACCGGAACTGTATGTCATTGTCTTCGCTGCAACCGATTCCATGGTCGTATCGCCAGTGATGCTTCTTGAGTTGCGGCTTAGAACGACTTCCGGATCCAAGATGTCGTATTTGCAATATTCCCAACGTTGGCCCTCGAAATAGAGTTCGTTGTCGGGCGCGACCGTGCCGGTGTCAAAGACCTCGGCCGAGGTCGTTCTGCCTGAAGATTCCGAATATCCAGTAACCTCGCAAAGCCAGGAGCCCGCGTCGTCAGGCATGTTGGCGTTGAAGCAGTCCGCTCCTATTCTATAGATCCACGTAGTCCCTTGGTTGTCAGCTCCTGACACGCGGATGCGCCTTTCGATTCTGTCACCAGCTTCCACGTGGTCGGCCATGGCGACCGTGCCCGCGTCGATAGAAGCCCCTTCTGGCAACTTGAAGTCGATGATTGACCGCAGAGGACGGGAGTCTCCGTCGTACATGAATAACTCATTGCCCATTTCCAGAAGGCAGTATGTCAGGTCCTTCTGTCCATCGATTTGGAGAGTTATTTTTTTCATATCCATAGGGGTGGAGACTCCGTCATCGAAGAAAGAGGCTTCGAGAATCGTATCGCCCGAGACTTTAGCCGAGCCTTGGAGCAGAATCTCGGGATTCGCGTTGTCGCGCACCTTTAGGTTCCAGGTCTGGCCGTCGGCGAAGAACCAGTCGAAAGGCTTCAGACTGAAGTTCTGGGCAAAAACCGTCGTTCCCGTCGCCATCGCAAGTAGAATTGTAGCTATGGTCCGCATAGTGTCATATAGTTTGAGATTATTTAATTGCTATTTGTCTTGTGGAGGCAACAGTTCCATTAACTTCCAGTCCCACTATATAGACTCCTGGAATAGGACAATCAAAAATGGATGTGTTTTGACCAGCCTTGTTTATCTTTTTCGAATCGATTTTATTTCCGTATATGTCCAGTATTAATACGGAGCTTGAATATGAATCCGTTTCCGTTAAGACGTTTATAACAGCTGTGTCAGTTGTAATATTCGTTATCATATTATTTGAGGATTTTGTCTGCGAATATACATCGATACCGCTATTCTCGATTATTCTATTCGAATCTGAATCAATGATCTTTATATTTGAATTGATTTGTTGTAATTCTAATACCAATGGAACATATCCATATTTGGTTATGCAGATAGATAGTGGTTGATGAGACGCATCCTCCTCCGTGATGATTATTTTTGAATCATCCGTGTATTTGTGGTATACAGATCTACCGCTATCTTTAGTGCTCATTATACAGACATCGCAGTTGCCGTCAGGGAAGGTTAGTATCAAGTTGTTCTCTTTAGTAGTATACTTTGGGATGGATAATTTCTTAGGTGTGTGTATATATATCGGCATCTCGGGATCGCCTATTGGATTCCATGAAAATTGCAACCATCTATATGCATTATATATGTCGGAAGATCCTTGCATTGAATATTTGGCATTATTCACTAATTTCCCCAATCGTTTGTCTCCTTGTGTTGAAGAAAATAAACTTTTATAAAAATATGATTCATATAACATGGATGGTCCCAATGCAACTTCATATGCACCCCATCCATACCTTGAAGAGCCTAGGTATCCAATAATGCCGCTATTGGGGTTGCGAATTAAACATTCGCTCAGACAGGGCTCGACGTCGAATCTATTTGTATAGCATGCATTTGTTGATAAAATGGAATATCCTCGGTTTGTTTGCGATGACGCATGGGAATTTTGGTAATAGCTGTTTTCCAATTGAAATAAGGATGATCCTCCATGTGCTGTTATTTCTAAAAACATATATCCGTCGGCTATCAGATTGAATAAGTTCTGACCAGTTACATCAAATGATTCACAACCTTGAAAGTCGGTGAAACAATCATAAAAGCGATCTCGGCCGCCACTCCAGTAGGGTTCTATTGAACTTGAATACAACAATTCAGTTTGCAAATAGCCATCAGTTGCTGTTGATGACTCAGTCGGAAAGCCGAAAAGTTTCACACCGGTCATTAATATGTTTTCATTCCAGATTGAATTCTTTTTTGGGAATTCATAATTTAACTGTCTTGATACGAATGCCTTTGCGTCGAAATTAGTTCGAAGGGGAATTCTGCTTGTGGCAATATTGGAATTCATATTGATATTATCATCAAGTTCTCCATATATGCCATTTTGGTTGTAATCCCAATTAAAATCCCCGTCAAAGCATGAATAATAAAGATCAGTTGGGATATTATTGTCTATGTAATATTGGAATTTGCCATTTGAATCCATACCCTTATATACTTGTCCATAGCATCCGCGAACTGGGACTATGGAATCGTCACCTCCTAACAAAACATACTTCAACCCATTATTCTTATAATAAGAATAGAGACATCTTTTGATTTTTTCTTGTAAATCGCTACCTGAATAATTTTTGTCAATGTGTTCTGTTGTAATGATTATGCTTTTGATTCCCTTCTTTGTTTTCCACTCTGCTAATGGTTTGAAACTGTCTTTTAAGGAATCAGCCGTAATTACAATATATTCCACTGCGTTAAGTGTGAATTCATCTTCTTTTTCGTAGATGTCTGAATTCGTTTGCATAAGTTCATTACTGTTTACAATGAAATTCAATATTGACTTATCACAGACATCTGCTAAATTCAAGTAGCTTTCCAAGTTCTCTGTCTCGCTGTAGCTGAGGTTGAGGTTGCATCTTGTGGCTAAATACAGTTTCCTTGAGTTCACATTATAGATGAAAGGTGTGACCTTGAAGTTCAATATAGAATAGTCTTTGAATTTACTGATATTTGAAAGACTGCACTGAATAGTTATATCCCTCTCGCGCAATTTTTTGAATTTAGGAACAGAGGGAATCTCATTTGTTGGAAAAGCCGGAAGATTTTCTGCCAATGAAACGTTCTCAGCAATCAGCACACTATCTATTGCTTCTATAGTGTATGTTGGATTTGCAACACCTCCGTTTAGCAAAACCATGTTTGAATAGCTCGGAATAAAAGGAGCGTTTGGAGAATCGGAGAAAATAGCATTACTGCTATTGGTTGTTACTGAGATAACGTTCTCCATTACTTCGTTTGTTTCTACTGTTTCTTTATCAAAGTATAATTGATATACTTTGTCTGTGGCGTTACCTGCGTAAGCAGTACAGATAAACAGTAGAATTAAAAATATTATTCTCATGAGTTAAATTTTTTGGTTAATCTGTGGCAAAGGTAAACAAAATTTCTAAAATATGCAAAAAAATATTTTAGAAAATAATAAAAACTAATTCTCTGAAAAATTATGGTCGCTTGTTTTATAGTATAATACTCCCCGAATTTCAGACAGACACAATTATGGCGGTATGACGAAAAATC
>CAJTXU010000033.1 GCA_910584125.1 uncultured Muribaculaceae bacterium
GAACTTGCCATCGACTTCGACAAACTCCGCGACGAGTTGTCGAAGGACTTGCTCGACGGGGCAGAAGAACGCTATCAGTTCACTTGGCCTGATAAGCGGGCCGCATCTCGTCTTGCAAATGCAGAGACTGACAAAACACTTCGTCCGGACATTAACGCCTCCGAAGATTTTTGGAACACCGAAAATCTCTACATCGAGGGCGATAATCTTGATGTGCTAAAGGTTCTCCGTGAGAACTATCTCGGAGCAATCAAGATGATTTACATAGACCCTCCATATAATACAGGTAATGACTTCGTCTATAATGACGATTTCGCACAGTCTCGCGAAGACTTCGAAGCAACCAGTGGAGCCTTCGATGAAGATGGCAACCAACTGATTGACCCAATGCAGCGTAATACTGAAAGCAATGGTCGCTTTCATACTGATTGGCTCAATATGATATATCCTCGATTGAAAGTCGCTCGCGACTTGCTCGCTGATGATGGTGTTATTTTTATTTCTATTGGAGATACTGAATTGTGTAATCTCCAAAAAATATGTAATGAAATTTTTGGAGATCAAAATTTCATTGCAAAGCTTACGATTATCACAGGAGCCAACCAAGCGGGAGAGGGCGTTTTAATTCAGAAAAACGTCGAGTATGTCTTAGTTTATGGTAAAGATATATTAGTCTCGGAGATAAATCGTGTCGACAAAACCGAGGAATCTTGGAGAAATTTGAATGATGCTCCAACTCCGTTGATTACCCGACCCGATATGGGTTATACATTGTATTATAATCCTATAACTAAGGATATTATACCTGTTATGGATTATGACAAGAGTATGCTACATTCTAATGATGAAAATCTTATCTATCATAATGAAGCAAACCTTATTGCAAATGGGTATATACCTGTTCGCCCTGGTAAGAGGAATGGAAGTTTGCATAGATGGAGATGGGGGTATGATACGTTTATTCAGCGCAAGGCAGAAGTTGAAATATTTAAAGGCAGAGATGGATATACTCCAAAATTTCTTCAAACTGGCTTTAATCCTCCAAAAAATTATCACCATTTCTCAGGCGGCGCGTCTGAACTAAAATCTCTCTTTGGTGAAAAAACTCCATTCGACTATCCCAAAGGACTTCCACTTATTCAATATTTGGCAAGTATCGGCTCTAAAGCTGACTCAACAATCCTCGACTTCTTCAGCGGCAGTGCGACTACCGCACACGCCGTTATGAAGCTCAACGCCGAGGATGGAGGGAAGCGCAAGTTCATAATGGTGCAGCTCCCCGAAGTTACCGACGAAAAGAGCGAGGCGCGTAAGGCTGGCTACGAAACCATCTGCCAAATCGGCGAAGAACGTATCCGCCGCGCAGGTAAGAAAATCTTGGAAGAAGTGAGAAGTGAGAAGTTAGGAGTTAGGAGTGATAAAGCCCGAAACCTTTTTGGGCAAGAGGACTCCTCACAACTCACTTCTAACTCCTCACTAAAAGACAACTCCTCACTACCTGACGTTGGCTTCCGTGTCCTCAAACTCGACTCGTCGAATATGGAGGACGTATTCTATACTCCGGAGGACTTCGACGCTCAGAACATCTTCACTACAGTTGACAACGTCAAGCCCGATCGTACACCGCTCGACTTGCTTTTCCAAGTTCTGCCCGAACTCGACATAGAACTGTCGGCCAAGATTGAGGAAAAAGAGGTCAACGGCAAAAAGGTGTTCTTCGTTGACGGCAATTATCTTATTGCCACCTTCGACACCGAGGTCAACGAGTCAACCGTGACGGAGATTGCCAAGATGAAGCCGCAATACTTCGTTATGCGTGATGCTTCCGCTGCCAATGACAATGTCCTTGACAACTTCGAGCAAATCTTCCGCCACTACTCACCTGATACAATCCGAAAGATTTTATAACAGTGTAATGACATTTAAAGAAAAAATATTTGACTATTTTTCTTCTCATAATGTCGGAGGAAGCGCTAAAACGTTTTCTGCATTCTGTTTGCTCATAAAATGTCTCAACTATAGCATTAATAGTCATTTTGCCTACGCTTTGTGTGGCCTTTCACCTCAACAATACAGGAAATTGCATTATGACATTTTAATGAATAGGATAAAAAAAATTCCTCATCCCTATAAATCTAAAAATGTAAATGGATTTATTCTGTTTTTTATGTTTATAGATTTGGAAGTAAAATTGTCTAAAGACATTTGTCAAACAATCTCTTATGAACTTAATAAAAAAGATTATAAGGATTTCAGTTGTCTTTGCCAAATTTATTTCGCTGCAATTAAATGCGGAACCATAGACGATATACTTTCTTTAGAAGAGGGTGAAAGGGTACTGTATTTTATAGAGCAATATGGACGAAGTAATTATTTAACTAAGGGTGTCTGCCGTACATTTGGTGTCAAAAGAAGTACTCTTGATTTAGACCAACGGTCTTTTTATGATAACATTGGGAAATTTAATTCTCAATTTACTGATTCTAATAGAGTATGGGATGATGTAATCACACATAGAATTAAATCAATTCCGATGGGAGGCCAAAATAAGAAATATTGAACTAAATGAAATTCAAATTCAAAATACAAGGCTATCAGACCGAAGCAGTGGAGAATACCGTAGCCGTCTTCACCGGCCAACCGTCGCACGACACTACAAAGTATCGTCGTGACCTCGGCAAAATCAAGGACGGCACGATGCGCGAAATGCTCGACGATGACGGCTACCGTAATGCCGACGTAGAGCTTTCATCGAAACAGCTTCTCGAAAACCTCCACTCTGTGCAGACTTCCGCAGGTGTACCTCTTTCTAAGTCTCTTTCGAGGATCGACGGCCTCGGTGCTGTCAACCTCGATGTCGAGATGGAAACCGGCACCGGTAAAACTTACGTCTATATCAAGACGATGTTTGAACTCAACAAGCTCTATGGCTGGTCGAAGTTCATCATCGTTGTGCCGAGCATAGCTATCCGCGAAGGTGTCGCAAAGTCGTTCCGTATGCTCGAAGAACATTTCATGGAGCATTACGGAAAGAAAGCCCGTTGGTTTGTCTATAACAGCTCGAACCTCAATCAGCTCGACCAGTTCTCGCAGGACGCCGGGCTGAACGTGATGATTATAAATACTCAGGCTTTCGCCGCCTCGCTCAAAGAGGGTGGCCGCTCAAAAGAAAGCCGAATCATCTACTCGAAGCGCGACGAGTTCGCGTCCCGTCGTCCTATCGATGTGATTGCCGCCAACCGCCCGATCATCATCATGGACGAGCCGCAGAAGATGGAGGGCGCCGCCACGCAGTCGGCTCTGAAAAAGTTCAATCCCCTTTTCGTGCTGAATTATTCCGCGACTCACAAGACGAAGCATGATACCGTCTATGCGCTCGATGCCCTCGACGCTTACCGTGAGAGACTTGTTAAGCGTATCAGAGTTATCGGTTTCGAGGTCAAGAACCTGCGGGGCACGAGCGGCTATATGTATCTCGAAGACATTATCCTAAGCCCGAGCAAGCCTCCGATGGCGCGTATATCGATCGAGATCAGGAATGCGGCAGGTGAGCCCCGGCGCCATTTCCGGATGCTCGGCACGGGTGATTCGCTTTATGAGGAGTCAAACGGACTGTTGCAATACAAGGGTTATGATATTGCCGAGATTTTTCCCGGTTCGGATATACAGCCGGTTCCATACGTCACTTTCACCAACGGAGTGTCCATCCGCAAGGGGGAAATGGTCGGCGACTCCAACGAACTGAATCTGCAGCGTATCCAGATTCGCGAGACCATCAAGGCTCACTTCGAGTGTGAGCGTCGGCTTTTCAGGAAAGGCATAAAGTGTCTCTCGCTTTTCTTCATAGACGAGGTGGCGAAATACCGATGCTATGACAGCGCGGGTAATCCCGAAAAGGGTATTTTCCAGCAGATGTTTGAGGAAGAGTACGCCCGCATTGTCACTGTGGAGTCATCTCATATCTGGGATGAGGAGTACAACGATTATCTGCGTCGCTCGACTCCACAGCAGGTACATCGCGGCTACTTCTCGATTGACAAGAAAGGGAAGATGGTCGAAACCAAAACGAAGCGTGGCTCGGACGTGTCGGAAGAGGCATCGGACTATGACCTCATTCTCCGCGACAAGGAACGTCTGTTGAGCTTCGATGAACCGACACGCTTCATTTTCTCTCACTCCGCTCTCCGTGAGGGCTGGGACAATCCGAATGTTTTTCAGATCTGTACGCTTCGCCACAGCAATTCAACTACTGCCAAACGTCAGGAAGTCGGGCGTGGTTTGCGCATATGCGTCGACCGAAACGGCATACGCCAGGACAAAGAACTGCTCGGTGAGGAGGTACACAATGTGAATGTTCTCACCGTGATCGCCAACGAGAGTTACAAGGAGTTTACAACAGCTCTGCAGCGCGAGACCCGCGAGGCTCTGCGTGAGCGTCCCGCTAAAGCCTCACCGGCTTATTTCGAGGGAAAGACTGTCACGGTCGACGGAATCCTTCATGTCATCACTGACCGTGAGGCGGCCCGCATCATGGTCTATCTTGACGACAACGGATATATCGACGGGAAGGACTGTATCACACCGAAATATCAGGTCGCCCGTGAGAACGGTGCCCTCGCGCCGTTTGACGTGAGACTTCAGCCGATGTCGGATGGAATCATATGGATCATTGACTCGATCTTCGATCCATCTTTGCTGGAGGGAATGACGGAGAACGGGGCAAGGAGCAAATTGCCGGAGCCGAGACTGAACGCCAATTTCTATCGCAAGGAGTTCCAGGATTTATGGAAGGCCATCAATCATCAGTATGTCTATACGGTAAGCTATAATTCGGATGAACTGATTGAAAAAGCCGTAATTCATCTGAACACCGATGAGTTGAAGGTCCGTACTCTCCGCTATATCAAGGTGGAGGGAGAACAGGATTCCGAAGAAGTCTCTGAATTCGGGAATACACGTTCCGCCTCGTGCGAAATGACGGATGTCAGTACGTCGTCGGTGAAATATGATCTGGTCGGCCAGATCGCCGGGGGTGCGAATCTGACACGACGCACGGCGGCGAAAATTCTTCAGGGATTGCGGCCTGTGAAACTGGCTCTATTCCGCAACAACCCGGAGGAGTTCATCAGCAAGGTCATTCAGATTATCCGCGAACAGAAAGCGACGATGATCGTAGACCATATCCATTACCATCTGACGGACGGGACTTATGACTCCGACATCTTCACAGCGTCGGGCAAAGCCGGGTTCGACAAGGCGTATCAGGCTGCGAAGCACGTGACGGATTATGTCGTTTCCGACAGTCTCGGTGAACGCAACTTCGCCCATGATCTGGACGAGGCAAACGAAGTCGTGGTCTATGCGAAGTTGCCACGCTCATTCCGTATACCTACACCGGTCGGAAGTTATGCGCCCGACTGGGCGATAGCCATGCATAAAGACAATGTGAAGCATATATTTTTTATAGCCGAGACCAAAGGCTCGTTGCAGTCGATGCAGCTCAACGCCATTGAGAATGCCAAGATCGACTGTTGCAGCCGGTTGTTCAATGAAATTTCGACCGAAGCCGTGCGCTATCACAAGGTGACATCATATCAGGACCTTATCGACGCAATGACATCTGTGATTTAGGGTAGAGAAGTCACCGAGGTCGCCCCTCTCGGCCGCCCGCACCCTCCTCAAATAAGAAATCTAAGTAAAAAGTAAATCTAAGTAAAAAGTAAGAAGTAAGAAGTAATAAGTAAGAAGTAATAAGTAAGAAGTAATAAGTAATAAGTAAGAAGTAATAAGTAATACGTTGGAATCGCGTATTACTTCTTACTTCTTACTTCTTACTTATTACTTATATTACTTATACAGATTTTATTCTTCGGTGTGAGACTCGGCGTATTCCTTGAGGAGCTTCTCCTGTACGTCGCCGGGCACGAGCTCGTAGCTTGCGAACTTCATCGAGAAGCTGCTGCGGCCGCCGGTGATCGAGCTGAGCGAGGTCGAGTAGCTCGACATCTCTTTCAGAGGCACCTTGGCGTTGAGTTTCTCGATGCCGTTCTCCGACTCCATGCCCATGATGATGGCGCGGCGTCCCTGAAGGTCGCTCATCACGTCGCCCATGGTGTCGCCCGGGGTGAGCACCTCGACGTCGTAGATGGGCTCGAGAATCTTCGGGTTGGCCTGGCGGAAGGCCTCGCTGAAGGCGTTGCGGCCGGCGAGACGGAACGAGATCTCGTTCGAGTCAACGGGGTGCATCTTGCCGTCGTAGATCATGACGCGGACGTCGCGGGCGTACGAGCCGGTGAGCGGTCCCTGCTCCATGCGGTCCATGAGGCCCTTGATGATGGCGGGGATGAAGCGGGCGTCGATCGAGCCGCCGACCGTGCAGTCGTACACCACGAGCTTGCCGCCCCACTCCAGAGGTATCTCCTGCTTGTCGCGCACCTTGAGCTTGAACTCCTGGTTGCCGAACTTGTAGGCGTCGGGTTCGGGCATACCCTCGGTGTAGGGCTCGATGATCAGGTGAACCTCACCGAACTGGCCCGAGCCGCCCGACTGCTTCTTATGGCGATAGTCGGCGCGAGCGGCCTTGGTGATCGTCTCGCGATAGGGGATGCGCATTTCGTCGAACTGGATGGGGAGCTTCTCGTTGTTCTCGATACGCCACTTGAGCGTGCGGAGGTGGAACTCTCCCTGGCCCTTTACGAGCGTCTGCTTGAGCTCCTTGCTCTGCTCGACGATCCAGGTGGGGTCTTCCTCGTGCATGCGCGTCAGGATAGCCGACAGCTTCTCGGCGTCGCTCTCGGTGACGGGGCGGATGGCGCGCACGAACTTGGGCGCCGGATACTTGATGAAGTCGAACTGCCAGTCGATGCCCTTCTCGTCGAGTGTGTTGCCCGTGCGGACATCCTTGAGCTTGACCGAGGCGCCTATGTCGCCGGCCTCAAGCGCATCGATCGGGTTGCGCAGCTGGCCGCATACGGTGAATATCTGGGCGAGGCGCTCTTTGCCTCCGCGTGTCGCGTTGTCGAGGTCGGCTCCGGCCTTGAGCGTTCCGCTCATCACCTTGAAGTAGCTTACCTCGCCGATGTGCGGCTCGACCGATGTCTTGAAGAAGAACACCGACACCGGGCCGTTTGCGTCGGGCTTGACCTCGACGCCTGTCGTGGTGACGGGGGCCGGCATGTCGCTCACGAACGGGCAGACGTTGCCGAGGAACTCCATGATGCGGCGCACGCCCATGTCTTTCGCTCCCGAGAGCACTACGACGGGATAGATCGAGCGGTCAACGAGACCCTTGCGGATGCCTTCGCGCATCTCGTCCTCGGTCAGGCTGCCCTGCTCGAAAAATTTCTCCATCAGCGTCTCGTCGTTCTCGGCCGCGGCCTCCACGAGCGCCTGGTTGAGTTCGAGGGCGCGGTCCATCTGGTCGGCCGGAATCTCGCTGATGGTGGGCACGCCGCCGTCGGGGCCCCATTCGTATTTCTTCATCAGCAGGACGTCGATCATCGAGTGGAAGCCGGGGCCCGACTCGAGGGGATACTGGATCTGCACCACGCGCGGACCGAACGCCTCGCGCATCTGCTCCATGACGTTGTCGAAGTCAGCCTTCTCGGCGTCCATCTGGTTGACGGCGAAGATCACCGGCTTCTTCAGCGCGGCCGTGGTGCGGAATATGTTCTGCGTGCCGACCTCGACGCCATACTGGGCGTTGACCAGGATCAGACCCATGTCGCACACTCCCAGCGCCGTGTAGGCGTTGCCCACGAAGTCGTCGGCTCCCGGGCAGTCTATGATGTTGAGCTTCTTGTTGTTGAACTCGGCGTTGAATACCGTCGAGAATACCGAATAACCATACTCCTTCTCAACGGGGAAATAGTCGGATACGGTGTTGCCGGCTTCGATCGAGCCGCGACGTTTTATGATACCACACTCGTAAATCATCGATTCGGCGAGTGTGGTTTTCCCCGAGCCCTTCGATCCCAGAAGGGCTATGTTTTTGATTTCGTTGGTTTTATAAATCTTCATAAATATAAGATTTTAAGTGTTGTATGTGCTTATGCGGGGCAAGGAGAGGCGGGCCTTCCTTTTTCCGAGTGCAATTTAGCAAATTTTGCAATAATATCAGCATAAATTTTATATGTTGTGCAACATATTTTGAAAAATTTATTACTTTTGCACAGTTTTTCAAATTTTTTAAGGACAGTAATGGCGGGAGTCTATATCCACATTCCGTTTTGCGCGCGCAAGTGCGTGTATTGCGATTTCTATTCCGTCGGGGCGCGTCTGGCCGACTGGCCGCGTCTCGTGTCGGCGCTGCTTGACGAGGCGCGGGTCCGTGTCCCGGAGCTGACCGGCGCGGGGGCGAAGTGCGACACCTTATATATAGGAGGAGGAACGCCGTCGCTGCTGCCGCCCGGGGAGTTCGGGCGACTCGCCGCCGGCGTCCTGTCGCTGACGGGGCCGGTGTCGGAGTTTACGGTCGAGGTCAATCCCGACGACGTGACCGGCGAGCTTGCCGACGCGTGGCGCGGCGCGGGCGTCGACCGCGTCAGCATGGGGGTGCAGTCGCTCGTCGACGGCGAACTGCGGGCCATAGGCCGCCGGCATGACTCCCGGCGCGCGCGCGAGGCGTATGACACTTTGCGGCGGCGTTTCGGCAACGTCAGTCTCGACCTGATGTTCGGTCTCCCGGGGCAGACCCGGCGGTCGCTGCGCGAGTCGGTGGCGGGAGTCATCGATATGCGCCCCGAGCATGTGTCGGTCTATTCGCTGATGTACGAGGAGCGCACGGCCCTGACTCGGATGCGCGACTCGGGGCGAATCGACGAGACGCCCGAGGAGGAGAGCGCCGCTATGTTCGCCGACATAACGGAGATGCTCGACTCGGCCGGGTATGAGCAGTATGAGATCTCGAACTATTCGCTGCCCGGTTTCAGGTCGCGCCACAACAGCGCGTACTGGAGCGGCGAGCCTTATGTCGGTCTCGGTCCGGCGGCCCACAGCTACGACGGACTTCGCACACGCCGCGCCAACGCGCCCGACGTCCGCGCCTACATATCGCGATGGCTCGACGGCGGCGGGGATGCCGTGACAGTCGAGACGCTCACCGACGACGAACTGCGCGAGGAGATGATAATGACAAGGCTCCGAACGCGTGGCGGAATCCCTCTTGAGGAGTTCCGCCGACGGTTCGGAGCCGTGGCTTTCAGATCGCTCCTGTCGGCGTCGCGTCGTTGGGTCGCCGCCGGTCTTATGGAGGAACGCGACGGCACGCTCGCGCTGAGCCGCAGGGGCGTCATGGTTTCGGATGAGATAATCGTCTCTCTTTTCTGAGATTGGGACGGCCTGTCAGCGGGCTGCGTCGACGGCCGCGAGCACTATCTCCGAGAGGGTGGGGTGTCCGAAGATGATGTCGCGGATCCGCGCTGCCGTCATGCCGCAGGTGATGAAGTCGCAGCATTGCTGAGCGAGCAGCGACGCCTCGGCGCCCATGATGTGCGCGCCAACGATCTCGTCGGTCTCGGCGTTGAAGATAAGTTTGCAGAGACCGTCGCTCTCGCCCTCGGCGAGTGCCTTGCCGTTGGCGCGGTAGAAGCTCTTGCCGACGCGCACGGCCATGCCGCGCTCCTTGCACTGCTCTTCGGTCAGACCGGCCATGGCGCACTCGGGGCTTGTGAAGAGTGCCGCGGGCACGACGTCGAGGCGGATTTCGTCAGCGCGGCCGTCGATGGCGTTGAGCGCGCGGCGTCCCTGATAGGAGGCCACATGCGCCAGCATCATGCGGGCGTTGACGTCGCCTATGGCGTAGATGTGCCCGACGTTGGTGCGCATGTTGTCGTCAACGGGGATTCCCTTGGGCGAGTATTCCACGCCGGCCTTCTCCAGGTCGAGGCCGTCGACGTTCGGACGGCGGCCGACGGCCATGAGCAGGTCGGAAGAGACGACGGTCTCCTCCTTGCCCTTGAGGTCGTAGGTGGTCACGATCTCATAGTCGGAGTTCTGTTCGATTTTCTTCACGGCCGCGCCGGTGATGATCTTCACGCCGCGCTTCGAGAGGGCCTGCTTCAGTCGCTTGGATATGTCGGAGTCGAATGTCGGGGCGATGTTCTTCATATACTCCACGACTGTGACCTCCGAACCGAAAGCGTTGAAGACCGAGGCGAACTCGAGTCCTATCACGCCGCCGCCGACCACCGTGAGGCGGGCCGGGACGTATTCGAGCTTCAGGATGGCCGTCGAGTCGAGCACCCATTCGGCGTCTGCGCCGGGGATGGGGAGGGCCTTTGACTCGGAGCCTGTGGCGATGATGATGTCGTCGGCCGAGTAGTCCTCTTCGCCGACGCGCACCGTGGAGGCGTCGACAAAGCGGGCGCGGCCCTCGACCACAGTGACGCCTGCCTTGCGGAGCAGTCCGTCGATGCCCTCGCGGAGCTGGTCGACCACCTTGTCGCGGCGCTCGATGACACGGTTGAAATCGAAGTCGAACTTCACCTCGCCGATTCCGTAAGCGGCTCCGTCGCGGAGAGTGGAGACTACGGCGGCGTCCTTGACCATGCACTTGGTGGGGATGCAGCCGGCGTTGAGGCACGTGCCTCCGAGGCGGCCGCCGTTGACAAGAACGACCTTCTTGCCGCGCTCGGCGGCAAGAAGGGCAGTCTCATAGCCGCCGGGGCCGGCGCCTATGATTATGAGGTCTGTTTTCATTTCGCGTTCGCTTTAAGCTGGCGGTAGCTCAGCACGGGATTCTTGGCCGCGCCGGTCTCGTCGGGATGCGAGATCTCGGTGGTGACGGGGGCTGCCTTGACCATATCGGGGTCTTCGGCGGCCTCGCGGGCCACGCGGCGCATCACGTCGATGAACTCGTCGAGCGTCTCGAGGCTCTCGGTCTCGGTGGGCTCGATCATCATCGACTCGTGGAACAGCAGCGGGAAGTAGATCGTCGGCGCGTGGAATCCGAAGTCGAGCAGACGCTTGGCCACGTTGAGGGTGGTGACGCCGGTCGACTTGTCGGCCAGACCGTCGAACACGAACTCATGCTTGCAGACGCCTTCGATGGGGAGCTTGTAGAGGTCCTTGAGCGACTCCTTGATGTAGTTGGCGTTGAGCGTGGCCATGGGGCCGACGTTGCGGATGTTGTCGCGGCCGAGCGAGAGGATGTAGGCGTATGCCTTCATCAGCACGCCGAAGTTGCCGAAGAACGTCGAGACGTTGCCGAGGCTGCGGTCGTCGGTGTCGACATGGAATCGGCCGTCGTCGCCCTTGCGCACGCGCGGGTTGGGGAGCAGGTCGACAAGATGTGCGGCCACTCCGACGGGGCCTGCGCCGGGGCCTCCGCCGCCGTGGGGCGTCGAGAAGGTCTTGTGCAGGTTGATGTGCATGATGTCGAATCCCATGTCGCCGGGGCGAACCTTGCCCAGGAGCGGGTTGAGGTTGGCGCCGTCATAATAGAGGAGTCCGCCCGCCTTGTGCACGAGGTCGGCGATCTCGAGAATCTCCGTCTCGAACATTCCGACGGTGTTGGGGTTGGTCATCATGATTCCGGCCACGGAGTCGTCGAGCAGCGGACGGAGGTCCTCAACGTCGATCGATCCGTTGGGTTTCGACTTCACCTCCACCACCTCGAGGCCGGCCACCATGGCCGAGGCCGGGTTGGTGCCGTGGGCCGTGTCTGGCACGATCACCTTGGTGCGCTTGGTGTCGCCGCGCGAGATGTGATACTGGCGCATCACCATCAGGCCCGTCAGCTCGCCGTGCGCGCCGGCGTAGGGGTTGAGCGTGAACTCGGCGAGACCGGAGATGCTGGCCAGCGCCTGCTGCAGGTTGTAGTAGAGCTCGAGGGCGCCCTGGGCGGTCTCGGCCGGCTGCAGCGGGTGGAGCGAGGCGAACTCGGGCATGGCCGCGATTTCCTCGTTGATCTTCGGGTTGTATTTCATCGTGCAGCTGCCCAGGGGGTAGAAGCCGGTGTCGACGCCGAAGTTCTTGTTCGACAGGTTGGTGTAGTGTCTCACGACGTCCATCTCGTTGACCTCCGGGAGCTCGGGGGCGTTCTTGCGGAGCAGGTCGGCGGGAATCTCCGAGAGGGCGTCGACGCCGTAGTTGTCGGCGGGCAGCTGATAGCCCGTGCGTCCGGGACGTGAAAGCTCAAAAATCAGTTTGTCGTATTTCTTCATCTTTTCAGTCCTCCGCGATTAAGTTGACGAGACGGTCGATTTCTTCTTTGGTGCGCTTCTCGGTCACGGCGAAAGTCACGAGGCCGTCGCCGAGGCTGACGCCTCCCATGATGCCCTTGTCGGCGAGACGCTTGTTGAGGGCTTCGATGTCGAGGTCGGTGCGCAGCGTGAATTCCTTGAGGAACGGGCGGTCGAAGGCGGGGCGGAACTTGCCGGTCTCGACGAGGCGGCGGCAGAGGTAGTGCGCGCCGTCGGCCGAGAGGCGGTTTACCTCACGCAGTCCTTCGGTGCCCATGAGGGCCATGTAGATCGTGGCGTAGAGGGCCATGAGGCTCTGGTTGGAGCAGATGTTGCTCGTTGCTTTCTCGCGGCGGATGTGCTGTTCGCGGGCCTGGAGCGTGAGCACGTAGCAACGGTTGCCCTTGGCGTCGGTGGTGGCGCCGACGACGCGTCCCGGCATCTTGCGGAGCTGCGTCTTCGAGCAGGAGATGTAGCCCAGGTAGGGGCCGCCGAACTGCAGGGG
Source organism: uncultured Muribaculaceae bacterium (assembly GCA_910584125.1). Classification (GTDB taxonomy): domain Bacteria; phylum Bacteroidota; class Bacteroidia; order Bacteroidales; family Muribaculaceae; genus Lepagella. The sequence goes on from CAJTXU010000033.1 coordinate 12,688, forward strand.
CATTCCGAGGGTCTGGCCGTCGCCGCAGGCGATGTCGGCTCCCCACTCGGCGGGCGAGCGCAGCACGGCCAGGGCCGACGGGTCGCAGTTGAGGGCGAGCAGGGCCTTCTGGGCGTGCACCATCTCGGCGACGCCCGTGAAGTCCTCGATCACGCCGTATCTGTTGGGCTGGGGCAGGATGACACCGGCCACGTCGCCCGCCTTGACCATCTCGGCCAGGGCCTCGAGGTCGGTGACGCCGTCGCGTTCGGGCACCATGCGGAGCTCGACGCCGTGGAACTTCATATATGTCCTGACGACATCGGCCACGCGCGGGCTGAGCGTCTCGCTGACGAGGACGCAGTTGCGCTTGCGGGCCGACGCCACCATCATGAACGCCACTTCGGCCGTGGCCGTCGCGCCGTCGTACATCGAGGCGTTGGTGGCCTCAAGGCCGGTGAGCTCGCTGATCATCGACTGGTATTCGAAGATATACTGCAGCGTGCCCTGCGAGATTTCAGGCTGATAGGGCGTGTAGGCCGTGTAGAACTCCGAGCGGGCCAGCAGGTGGGGGATCACCGAGGGGGCATAGTGGTCGTATGCGCCCTGGCCGCCGAACACTGTGAGGGGACGGTTCTTCGACGCCAGGTCGGCGAACCATCTGCGCAGCTCGATCTCCGAGAGACCTTCGGGCAGCGCGTATTCACCCTTGAAGATCACCTCCTGGGGCACGTCGGCATAGAGGGCGTCGACGCTGTCGACACCGATGCGCTCGAGCATCCGGGAGATGTCCTCGGGAGTATGCGGGATATAACGGTTACTCATTTTCGCAGAGCTCGGTGTAAGCCGCGGCGTCGAGCAGAGCGTCGACTTCGGCGGGGTCGGAAACCTTGACTTTGATGATCCAGTTCTCGAACGCGTCGGCGTTCACTTTCTCGGGAGCGTCCTCGAGCTCGTCGTTGACGGCCACGACCTCGCCCGATACGGGGCAGATGAGGTCGGAGGCGGCCTTCACCGATTCAACGGCGCCGAACACGTCACCGGCCGTCATTTCGTCGCCCACTTCGGGCATGTCGACATATACTATGTCGCCGAGCGCGTGCTGCGCGTAGTCGGAGATACCGATTGTGGCGATGTCGCCATCTATTTTCACCCATTCGTGCGATTCCGCGTAGCGGCGGTCGTCCATTACTTTTGCCATGTCTTTATCTTAGATTTAAGTTTACTTATTCAAGTATTAAGTGTTAAGTAAAAAGTAATAGGGGTCAACGGTCAGGATGCTTATATGATCGGGCCAGGTTGTCCAGAGTTATGATCTATTACTTATTACTTTTGACTTCTTACTTCTTACTTATATTTATTTTTTGTAGCTCTTGTCGTAGAAGCGTTTCTTCACCACCTTGGCGGGGAAGGTCTTCTTGCGGATGCGGACCTCGACCTCGGTGCCGAGTTTGTCGTAGGGCTTGTCGATCATCGCCATGGCGACGCTCTTGCCTGTGGAGATCGAGCGGTAGCCGGTGGTGATCTCGCCGACCTGCTTGCCCTCTACCTCGACGGGATATCCGTGGCGCGGGATGGCGTTGCCCTCGAGCTCGAGGCCGACGATGCGGCGCTTGACGCCCTCGGCCTTCTGGGCGGCGAGCGCCTCCTTGCCGATGAATTCGGGCTTGTCGAGCTTGACGAACATGCTGAGGCTTGCCTCGATGGGGGTTATGTCGGCCGAGAGTTCGTCGCCGTAGAGGGGGAGGCCAACCTCGAAGCGGAGCGTGTCGCGGCATCCGAGTCCGCAGGGCTGCACGCCGGCTTGCATCAGCTTGTCCCACACGCGGCGGGTGAAGTCATGGCTGCCGTATACCTCGAAACCGTCCTCGCCCGTGTAGCCGGTGCGGCTCACGATCACGTCCTCGTCGTCGAGGCGCAGGGTCTTGAAGTTGTAGAACTTGATGTCCTTGACGGGGATGCCGAGCACGCTCTCCATTGTCTCCTCGGCCTTGGGGCCCTGGACGGCCACCTCGCCGTAGTAGAGGCTCTCGTCGGTGACCTTGACGTCATAGCCCTCGGCGTTCTGCATGATCCAGGCCACGTCCTTGTCGATGTTGGAGGCGTTGATCACGAGGAAGAACTCGTTGTCGTTGACTTTGTATACGAGCAGGTCGTCGACCGTGCCGCCGTTCTCGTAACACATCATGCCGTAGAAGATCTGGCCGTCGGGAGCGCCGGTGACGTCGTTGACGAAGATGTGGTTCACGAATTTCTCAGCCTCGGGACCTTTGACGCGCACCTCGCCCATATGGCTGACGTCGAAGACGCCGACCTCGTTGCGGACGGCGTTGTGCTCGTCGGTGATGGTTTTGTACTGAATGGGCATGTCATAGCCCGCGAAGGGCGACATCAGCGCGCCCAGCTCGACATGACGGTCGTGCAGGCACGTGGTCTTGATCTCTTCTTCCATGTTCTCAATATATTAGATAAGGATATTACACTGCTTTGCGGCGCCCTGTCACGGAGTCGCCGGCGAAACTTTTCCCAAAGTTAACATAAGGATTGTAACCCACCAAATTTTTAAGCTAAAAAAATGAAAATTTTCATATCGTTTCGTCCCGTCGCGTCCCGTCGCGCCCCGTTTTGTCCGGCTTGGTCTCGCTTTGTCCAGTTTCGTCTCGATTCGTCCTGATTTATCCTGACTAATCGGGACAAATCGAGTCGAAACAGGACAAATCTCGATTTTTTGGGGAGAAATCTCGATTTTTTGGAGAAAAAACTTGACAACTCGGGCTGAAACGCTTATTTTTGCGCTCAGTCCTGCTTCGGACTGTCTTAACAATATCTATACCATGGGCGTCGAAATCAAATTCTCACAGTCTTATATCTGGCTTAATTCCTGGGTCTTGGCCAATGTGATCCAGCTTGCCACCCAGGAGTTCTGCGACAGGTTCGTCGATTACAGCATGGATCCCGGGCGGCGGCTCTACGACCAGATGGTCATGGCGGCAAGATGCGGGGTGGCGAATATCGCCGAGGGTTCGGCTCGGCATTCGACTTCCATTGAAACCGAAATGCGATTGACCGACGTGGCAAGGGCAAGCATCGACGAACTCCAGGGCGACCTCTTCAATTTTCTTATGCGCCGAAAGGCCGACGTCTGGGCGATAGGCAACCCCTTTCGGGAGTCGATCTGGCAGATCAGACTCGACGTGCCGCAATATTCAAACAGCTATCTTCACGACGCCGCGATTCATATTCTCGCGCAGAAGGCGAAGTTCGATCCATGGCTGGGAAGCGACGACCCTGAAGTAGCTGCCAACGCGCTGCTTCTGTTGTGCATCCGTGAAAACAGGATGCTTCAGGGTCAGATCCATAGCCAGCTCGAAGACTTCCGGCAGACCGGCGGCTTCACCGAGAACATGACCGCCGAGAGACTTGAGGCCCGCAAAGCGCAGGCAATGACCGCCGGGGCCCCCGTATGTCCCAAGTGCGGCAAGCCGATGCTCAGGAGGATGCAACGCAAGGGGCAGATGCAGGGACGCGAGTTCTGGGGCTGCAGCGATTATCCGAGATGCAACGGCCTCCTCCCGATGGCTCCTGATAAATCCAGATAAATCAGGACGAATCGAGACAAATCAAGATAAATCCCGATTCGTCCCGTTTCGTCCCGATTTAACAGGACGAAACGGGACGAAACGGGTCAGAGCATTCCGTCGGTGATGCGGCCGAGGGTCTTGAGTTTGCCGGCGAAGACGACGCGGTATACTCCGAAAGTTATCAGCGAGATGGCGAGCCAGATCCAGACGGCGATGCCGCCGGCCAGCGGGTTGGTCAGGAAGATCACGCCGAAAATCATCGTGGCGATCAGCAGCAGGACGGCGAACGCGGTCCACAGACCTCCGCCCGGAATGACGAGCGCATACGATATCGAGGTGATCGCCGAGAAGAGAATCCAGAAGCCCACGATATACATGAAGGCTATCTCGATCTGAGGCGTCGGCAGCGAGAGAAGCCATACGCCGGCGATGACCTCGAGAATACCTGTGGCGAGGCCCCAGCCCCAGTCGTTCGAGAAGCGCGAGCCGATGCACGAGAAGATGATGTAGAAAAGGCCCGCGACGATAAAGCAGATGGCGAACGCGTAGGCGAGCACTCCTATCGCTTCGGCCGGGCAGCAGAATGTCCATATGCCGAGGCCGATGCAGATGAGGCCGGTGATAAGAGGCAGCCACCAATAGCGTGACAGACCCGGTTTTGTGAAATTTCTCATAGCTTATTGAGTTTAGTTAAATTAAGTTTATTCTTCTAACAACCCATAAATAAAAATGTTGGAGAGCCATTGACGCATTATTCCAATATTTTTTGTAACTTTGCAGCGGGGGGCCGCAGCCGACACAGTGGCGGCGCGGCAGGTTCCCTATATTGATGACTATGAAGAAGAGTATGATTCTGGCCGGGGCGGCGGCATGCGCGCTCGCTCTCGGCTCGTGTGCCGACCAGCCCGACTATGGCCGGCATCCCAACGACCCGTATGCCAATTTCGACGCGCTCGCCGACATCGTCGGTTCCCGCTATTGCTTCTTCTCCGAGAAGAACATCGACTGGCCTTCGCTCTGCGCCGAATATCGAGCCAAGATCACCGCGGAGACCACTCAGGTCGACCTCTTCTTCATCATGGCCGACCTGCTCGACAATCTTGAGGACGGCCACGTCAATCTCGTCTCGCCGTTCAACACGAGCTACTATAAGAAATGGTGGACCGACTATCCCCAGGATTTCAACATGCGGACCCTCGAGGAGCACTATCTCAACTTCGGAGGCCTGCAGACCTCGGGAATGCGTTATGCCGTGATGTTGCCCGATACGATCGGCTACATCTACTACCCGTCGTTCTCGACGCCGATAGGGGAGACCAACCTCGACTACGTGCTGGCCATCCTGCAGAAGACCAAGGGGCTTATCGTCGACATCCGCGACAACGGCGGCGGCCTGCTCACCAACGTCCCCACGCTCGTCTCCCGCTTCATCGACAAGCCCGTAACCGGAGGATACATACGTCACAAGACGGGTCCCGGGCCGGATGATTTCTCCGAGCCGTTCAAGTTCACCTACGACCCCTGCGGTGACAGTCGCGTGAGCTACACCGGTCCGGTGGCCGTGCTCACCAACCGCAGCTGTTACTCGGCGGCCAACGACTTCGTGGCCGTTATGAAGACCCTGCCGCAGGTCGAGATCATCGGCGCACGCACCGGCGGCGGAGGCGGACTGCCGTTCAGTTCGGAGCTGCCAAACGGCTGGTCCATACGCTTCTCGGCCTCGCCGATCACCGACCCCGAGGGCAACGACACCGAATGGGGCATAGACCCGAGCGAAGGGTGCGAGGTGCATTGCGACCCCGTCGAACTCGCCGAGGGGCGCGACGCGATACTCGACTTCGCGCTCAAGCGGTTAGCGGCGAAGAGCAAGGAGTGACCTGACGCGGCGGTTGAGCCGCCCGGCCGTCCGCCCGAGCCATCCGCCGAACGCGTTGGCCGCCGGCGTCAGCAGCCACGAGACGCACCAGTAGGCAAGCAGGATGCCAGCGAGCCAGAGCGCCACCGTCAGCGCGCCCGACACTCCCGGATGCGCCGCCATCATCGAGCGGTAGGTGCTTTCCATCCATTTATAGACGACCTCGCGGCCGAACAGACCGTCCTGCAGCAGGTAGCAGCCGAACGCGGCCGGGGCTATCATATTGACCGCCCGGTTGCGCAGACGCAGACGCGTGAACCGCAGGAAAAGACACAGAGACGCCCCGGCCACGAGCGGGGCGTTGTAGTTGATCCACGAATAGTCTTTCGACATCGCGAATGCCAGCGACGTGGCGGCCGAGAAGAGAATGAATCCCGCCGTCCAGCACCATGCGGGGACCCTGTCGGTCACGGTCGTCTCGCGCCTCAGCCACGCCGCCGCGAGATAGAGCCATACGGCCTGCATTATCGTGTAACCGTTGACGTTGACATAGTTGCCGCCGATGCCGCAGCTGTAGAGCGTCAGCAGCGTGAACAGCAGAAGAAAAGAGTTGAAGGTCGTGCGGCCCATCGCCGCCATCCCCGCGTTGAGCAGCGGCGAGAGAATCATCAGAGCGCAGTAGACCATGATGAACCAGTATCCGCCCCGGCTCACCGGGAATAGAAACAGGTCGTAGAGCGCCTTGCCGCCGACTTCGCCTCCCCATAGGGCGAGCAGTCCGACATTGAGCGCCGAGAAGAAGAATGTTATGCCGACCAGGCGCACCAGCGAGCGCAGCGTGAAACGGATGCCGAACCATCCCGAGATAAGAAAAAAGAGGTTGACCCCGCAGATATGCAGCGGGGCCAACGCTCTATATGTCTCGGTCAGCTTCAGCGTGTGGGCGAATCCGTGGTAGAAGAAATGGCCGCACACTATCATGGTCATCGCCACGATGCGCAGCAGCTCCATGTTGGAGTCGCGCCCGGACGCCGATGCGTTTTTCATTCCTGGTTGCCGGTCTCTTCGGTCTCCTCGGGAGTCTCCTCCTTGGCCTCCTCCTCGGCGAACTTGTCGAAGCCGTTGGCGATAAGGATGTTATACCATGTGAAGAGCTTCTTGACATCGCTCTCGTGCACGCGGTCGCGGTCGAAATCCTCTACAATTGCGCCGAACTCGTCCTTGAAGGCGCCCTTGCGTCCTGCGAACGACTTTATGTCAATGGCCTTGCCCTCGTTGTGGGCGTATACCTTGTCGAGAATCTCGCCGAGAGGGGTGTCGCCCGATTCGGTGTACATAGCTATGTCGCCGAGCGACACGATCTTGTCGCGGCCATGGGCGGGAAAGCGACGGCCCGTGCCGAGTTCCTCAACTATCAACGAGCCTTTGCCCTGCGACAGAAGGCGGAACAGACCGGGTTTGCCGGTGATTGAAATAATTTCTCTAAGCATTTTATTTAATGATGAATTATTAATGATCAATGATTAGGGGGTCAGAGTCTTAGAGACCTTAAGGACCTTAGAGTCTGTCGATCTGGGCGAGCAGCGGCGAGCGGCCGTCGTTGACGATGGTCTCGACGCGGGGGCAGTCGAGGCCGTCGAATTCGGCAGACTGGCTGCGGATGCGCGCCATCACGGCCTCGCGGGCCGAGCCGTCGCGTCGGCAGGCGCGTCTCACCCGCAGGTCGAGCGGGGCCTCCACGAGCCATATCGCGTCGCACATCCTGTCGAGTCCCGAGCTTTTCATAATGGCCGACTCGACGAAGAACGTTCCGTCGCCGGCCTCGGCCACACGTCGCGCAATGTCGTCGCGCACCAACGCGTGTACCCTCGAGTTGAGCCAGAGCCGGTGGGCGTCGTCGGCGAAGACGCGCTCGGCGATGGCCGGGCGGCACAGCGAGCCGTCGGGCCCGATGCACCCGTCGCCGAACCGACACGCGATCTCACGCTTCAGGCTCTCCGAGCCCTCCATGATGCGCCGCGCTTCCGAGTCGCAGTCGTAGACCGTGAGACCGCGGCAGCGCAACGCCCTCGACACCACGCTTTTGCCGGCACCGATGCCGCCTGTGATTCCGATCACGAAAGCCATCGCCTAATGTCGTACGAGCGTGTATTCCACGCTGTCGGTCTTGAGTTCGACATTGATCAGCCCCGGCGCATGGTCGCGCACGCGCACCGGAATTCGCGAACCCCGCGTGCGGTGGGTGTCGTTATAGTCCACCACGACGTGCATCGGCACATTCTCGTTGTTGAAACGGCTCATCGGCACATAGAACGACACCGGCACCCTGTTGGGGAACAGCAGCAGACTCGCGCCGGCCGGCAGGTTCTCGACATCGACCTCGACATAAGTCTCCTTGTGGACCAACGGCTCGACCGGGACGCGCACCTTCACCTGCGAGGGCACGATCTTCACGCCCTGGATAGGCTTGAGCTTGACGTCGAACTCCGAGGTCTGCGACAGGTCTTTCTTCACCAGCCGCTGGGTGAGCACGCGGTGCACGGTGTCGACCTCGTCGCGGTAGGAGTACACCTGGACGAAACGTGTCAGCGACACCGGCGCGCCCGAGATGATGTTGCCCGACGAGGCCGTGACGTCCGACTGCACCATCACCGGCACTCGTTTGCCCGGCTGGGTGGTGTAGTAGAGCCTGAGCGAGTCGATCGACGCCGCCGTGATCTGCGACACTCCGAGGTCGGCCTTCAGCTCGGCCGTCATGTCGGCGGCCGACAGCCTGAAGACGCCCTCGTGGGCGTAGTCGCGGAAGTTGAGGTTGACCGTCGGATGCTTCACGACGCCGCTGCGCAGGATGTTGGTGCCCTTGTCGCTCAGAGTGACGTGCAGGTCGGCCGGAGGGTCGGTGATGAACGTCACCGAGTCGGGGACGTTCTGGATGTTGAGCCGCACCTGGAAAGTCTCCGTGACGCTGTCGTTGAGGGCCAGGATGAACCAGAACACCGCGGCAATGGCCACGAAGATAAGAAACATCATGAAGTTGTGGAAGCGCGACGATGTCCGGATGCGCTTCCACTCGTTTCTGATGTCTCCGATCTTTGCGTCCATATTCTCGGGGCTCCGCTCGGAGCCGTGCGGGGGTGTTACTTATTGAGATTGATTTGCTCTTTCTCCTGAGCGGGTTCGCCGGCGGGGTAGATCGATGCCTTGTCGAACTCGAGCTCCATGCCGGGGGCCACCTCGACCATGATCGTGTTCTGCTTGATATTGCGGATGCGGCCGTGGATGCCGCCGGCGGTCACGACGCGGTCGCCCTTCTGCATGGCCTCGCGCTGGCGCTTGAGCTCCTTCTGCTTCTTCGACTGCGGACGGATCATAACGAAATAGAAGATCGCGATCATGGCCACGATCATCAGCATGCTCGACAGGCCACCGCCCGCCCCTGCCTGCAGCAGGATTGAATTGAGTGTAGACATATTGTGTTGGTTTGTTTGATTGATTCAGTTATTTCTTGTGGAGCGTGCCCTCCTTCTGCAGGCGCGCCACGATGCCGCCAAGAAGACCGTGCACGAACTGGCCGCTGCGCGACGTGGAGTATGCCTTGGCGATCTCGATATACTCGTTGACGCTGACCGTCAGCGGCACCTTGGGGAAGTTGAGGATTTCGGCCAGGGCGGTCTCTATGACCACGATGTCCATGAAGGCGAGGCGGTCCTTGTCCCATGTGCTGCCGGCCGAGAGGGCCTCGTCGATATAGCGGCGGTAGGTCTCCTTGTCGCGATAGAGGAAGCGCATCAGCTCGAAGCCGAAGCGGGCGTCCTCGTCGTCCTTGAACTTGTCGAGCACCGCGCCGGCCGTGTCGTCCTCCTCGATGCGGCGGAAAGACTTGAGCACGAACGTCGAGAGCGTGTCGAGGTCGTCGTTCCAGAACACCGACTTGTCCTCGAGGGCCTCGAGGAAGTCGGGGTTGTCGAGGATAACGTGGCGCATCAGGTCGCGCCAGAGGCGCGCGTCGTCGTGGATGTCGGCCTGCGGCAGGCGCATGTAGTCGTTGTAGATCTCCGACTCCTTGATGGCCTTCAGAAGGCCGCGCATCATCACCGGATCCTCGTTCATCCACGACAGCTTGCTCTGCTTGACGAAGCCCTCCAGCTGCGGGTTGGAGCGAAGCCCGGCCACGATGCGGTTGTCGACGAACTTCATGTCGGGGTTGATGTCCTGCTCGGTCTTGAGGAACTTGTGGCGGTTCTCGTCGAGGATCCTGTCCTCGAGGTCGGTGAGCTCCACGGGCAGGCAGAGCAGGCGCATGTAGAGCTCGCGCGACTTATCGAGCGCGGCCGAGAGGGCCCGCTCCACCTCCGAGATGTCGTCTTGCGAGGCCAGGAAGTTGACGAACGTGCGGTTCATCATGTCTTTCATCCGCTCGAAGCCCTTGAGAGTGTAGTTGTGGCGCTCGGAGACGAGGGCCGTCACCTCGGGCGAAGTCGCGACGATGATGTTGAACAGGTCGCCCCACAGGTGCTCCTCGCCCGAGCCGATCTCGTTGCCCGAATCCTTGAGGTATTTCTTATAGAGGCCCGACTCCTTGACGCGTTCGGCCACCGGGGCCACCGCGCCCTGGAGCTGGAACGGCTCGGAGGCGTAACGGCTCAGCAGCGAGCGGACCGTGTCGTCGAGAAGAAGGCGGGAGATAAACCGCGTGGAAGCCAGAGGCGTGTCTCCGGGACGGCGTTCGACTGCGTTGGCCACTCTGATGAGGAGCACCAGCATGTCAAGATATAGCGAATAGGCGAATCGCTTCTCCTTGGTCGGGGCCGTGGGGTTGCTCTCGAGCGTGAATTGTTTTTCCACTAAAAGAAAGGAATACAGTGTCTGTATCACCTTGATGCGTATCAGTATGCGGTTTATCATAACTCTTTATGATGATTTCAATGCGTGTTTCACGAGCGCGAGGCGCCTGGCGTCCGGCTCTAAATTATGTGCAAATTTAAGACTTTCCGCCGACATAGCCAAATATTGCGGCATAAAACGCCGCGGGCGAGTGAAAAACGGTCGTCGCGGCGCCCTGAGTTTGAAAAAATTTTGTTAATTTTGTAGTGAAGTTTAAAACAATGGCCGTCGCGGGGCGCGCGCTCCGGGCCGGCGGAGTCAGAAAAAGAAATGAGCATCATCATAGACTACAGGGGAGTGGAGGTGGACCGCGCCGAGCGCACGGTGCTGCGCGACGTGACGTTCCAGGTGTCGGAGGGAGAGTTCTGCTATCTGGTGGGACGCGTCGGCAGCGGCAAGAGCTCGCTGATGAAGACGATGTATGCCGACGTCCCCGTGGCCTCGGGCGAGAAGGCCGAGGTGCTCGGCTTCGACCTCACGTCGATACGCAAGAAGCAGATTCCCTATCTGCGGCGCGGCGTGGGCATAGTGTTCCAGGATTTCCAGCTGCTGCAGGACCGCTCGGCGATGTCGAACCTTCGCTTCGTGCTCGAGGCGACGGGCTGGAAGTCGCGCGTCGAGATCGACGACCGCATAGCCGAGGTGCTCAAGGCCGTCGGCATGGACAACAAGGGCTACAAGATGCCCCACGAGCTGAGCGGCGGCGAGCAGCAGCGCATCGTCATAGCCCGTGCGCTGCTCAACCGGCCCCGGCTCATACTCGCCGACGAGCCCACGGGCAACCTCGACCCGCAGACCGGCTATCAGATCGTGAAGCTTCTCCACCGCCTCGCCTCCGAAGGCACGGCCGTGGTGATGGCCACCCACAACCTGCAGATGACCGAGGATTTCCCGGCCCGCGTGCTCCGCTGCGAGGACAAGTGCCTCACGTGCTGAACGCGGCCCGCCGACGGCGCCGGATATGTTGTAGAACATAATTTCAGCCTCTCCGACGCCCCTGCGGCCGGGAATTAAAGAAAAAAATCCTTAAAAGTTTCCGTATGAATTAAATTGTCGTTATATTTGTGCGGAATTTGCAGAATGCGATATCCGGCGGGTCCGCTTGCGCCCCCGCCGCATACGACGACACAACAGCTAATACCAATAAATACGCTAAAAATGGCAGAAAAAAAAGAAAAATTGTTCGACATGTTCTCTCCCGTCTCCACCGAGGAGTGGAAGGCGAAGATAACGGCCGACCTGAAGGGCGCTGACTTCGACCGCAAGCTCGTGTGGCGCACCAACGAGGGCTTCAACGTTCAGCCCTTCTATCGTCGCGAGGATCTCGCGGGGCTTCCGGCTCTCGACACCATGCCGGGTGAGTTCCCCTACCTGCGCGGCACCCGCGACAACAACGACTGGCTGATCCGCCAGGCCGTCACGGGCGAAACCCCCGAAGAAATCAACCGTCATGCCCTGCACGTTCTCGGCCTCGGCGTCGAGTCGCTCGGCATCCGTCTGGGCCGCGGCATGCAGGCCGCCGACCTCGCCGTGATCCTCAAGGGCGTTGACCTGGCCAAGGTCGAGGTCAACATCGACTGCTGCCCGGGCCGTGCCGTCGAGGTAGCCGCCGAGCTCGTCAAGCTCATCGAGGCCGCCGGCGCCGCCGAGACGTTCCGCGGTTCGGTGGGATTCAATCCCTTCAAGCGTCTGCTCCGCCACGGCCTTGAGTTCCCCAAGGACGCCGCCGCCGAGGGCAAGGCCCTCTTCGAGACAGTCAAGGGCGTCAAGGGCCTGCGCTGCTTCGCGGTCGACAGCTACATGTTCAACAACGCCGGCGCATACATCACCCAGGAACTCGGATACGCGCTCGCATGGGGCGTCGAATGGATGGACATGATGACCGAGGCCGGCCTGACCCCAGCCGAGGTTGCCTGCCGCATCAAGTTCAACATGGGCATCTCGTCCAACTACTTCATGGAGCTGGCCAAGTTCCGCGCCGGCCGCATGCTCTGGGCCGAGATCGTCAAGGCCTACGAGCCCGAGTGCGACTGCGCCTGCAAGATGCACGTGCACGCCGTGACCAGCGAGTTCAACCAGACTCTCTATGACTCGCACGTCAACCTGCTCCGCTCCATGACAGAGACCATGAGCGCCGCCCTGGCGGGCGTCGACTCGCTCGAGACGCTGCCCTTCGACCGCTGCTACAAGTGCCCCGACGAGTTCAGCGAGCGCATCGCTCGCAACCAGCAGATCCTGCTCCGCGAGGAGTCGCACCTCGACAAGGTGGTGGACCCCGCCGGCGGTTCATATTATATAGAGAACCTCACCGCCTCGATAGCCGCTCAGGCATGGAAGGTGTTCAACGAGGTCGAGGAGGCCGGCGGTTTCGCCGCCATGGTCCGCCGCGGCGAGATCCAGGGCAAGGTCAACGAGTCTGGCGTGAAGCGTCATCTCGACGTCGCCCGCCGCAAGGAGAGCCTGCTCGGCACGAACCAGTTCCCCAACTTCAACGAGATGGCGCTCGACAAGCTCGGCGAGGGCAGGTGCTGCAAGTGCGGCTGCGCCGCCGACGAGGCTGCCGACGGAGCTGTGGAGATGCTTAACTTCGACCGCGCTGCAAGCCAGTTCGAGCAGCTGCGCCTCGACACAGAGCGCGCCGCCAACCGCCCGAAGGTGTTCATGCTCACCATCGGCAACCTCGCCATGAGACTCGCGCGCGCGCAGTTCTCGGCCAACTTCTTCGGTTGCGCCGGATATGAGATCATAGACAACATCGGATTCGAGACCGTCAAGGACGGCATCGACGCCGCGATGGCCAAGGGCGCCGACGTAGTCGTGCTCTGCTCGAGCGACGACGAGTACGCCGCCTACGCTCCCGAGGCTTTCAAGGAGCTCGACGGCCGCGCCATGTTCGTGGTGGCCGGAGCCCCCGCATGCATGGACGACCTCAAGGCCCAGGGCATAGAGAATTTCATCCACGTCAAGGTGAACGTGCTCGACACGCTCGTTGACTTCAACGCCAAACTCCTCAAATAATCCGATACAGACATGAGACCTGATTTCAAAAACATAGACATTACAAAGACTGTGGCCTCCGCAGGCCACGCTCCGGTGTCGGGCGAGGAGTGGACCACCGCCGAGCTCATCAACGTCAAGCCGGTATATTCCAAAGAAGACCTTGAGGGCATGGAGCATCTCGACTTCGTGTCGGGTATCCCTCCCTTCCTGCGTGGCCCGTACAGCGCGATGTATCCGCTGCGTCCCTGGACCATCCGCCAGTACGCCGGATTCTCGACCGCGGCCGAGTCGAACGCCTTCTACCGCCGCAACCTCGCCTCGGGACAGAAGGGCCTCTCGGTGGCCTTCGACCTTCCCACGCACCGCGGTTATGACGCCGACCACGAACGCGTCGTAGGTGACGTCGGCAAGGCCGGTGTGTCGATCTGCTCGGTAGAGGACATGAAGGTGCTCTTCGACGGCATTCCTCTGAACAAGATGTCGGTGTCGATGACGATGAACGGCGGCGTGCTCCCCGTGCTCGCGTTCTACATCAACGCCGGTCTCGAGCAGGGCGCCAAGCTCGACGAGATGGCGGGCACCATCCAGAACGACATCCTCAAGGAGTTCATGGTGCGCAACACGTATATCTATCCGCCGGCATTCTCGATGAAGATCATCGCCGACATCTTCGAGTACACCTCGAAGAACATGCCCAAGTTCAACTCGATCTCGATCTCCGGCTACCACATGCAGGAGGCCGGCGCAACCGCCGACATCGAGCTGGCATACACGCTGGCCGACGGTCTCGAGTATCTCCGCGCCGGAGTCAACGCCGGTATGGACATCGACTCGTTCGCTCCGCGTCTGTCGTTCTTCTGGGGCATCTCGATGAACTACTTCATGGAGATCGCCAAGATGCGCGCCGCCCGTATGCTCTGGGCCCGTATCGTCAAGCAGTTCAACCCCAAGAACCCCAAGTCGCTGGCCCTGCGCACGCACTGCCAGACCTCGGGCTGGTCGCTGACCGAGCAGGATCCCTTCAACAACGTGGGCCGCACCTGCGTGGAGGCGATGGGCGCCGTTCTCGGCCACACCCAGTCGCTCCACACCAACGCCCTCGACGAGGCCATCGCGCTGCCCACTGACTTCTCGGCCCGCATCGCCCGCAACACCCAGATCTACATCCAGGAGGAGACCTACGTCTGCAAGCAGGTTGACCCGTGGGGCGGCTCGTACTATGTCGAGAGCCTCACCGACGAGATCGCACGCCGCGCCTGGGCCCACATCCAGGAGATCGAGAAGCTCGGCGGCATGGCCAAGGCCATCGAGACCGGACTTCCCAAGATGCGCATCGAGGAGGCCGCCGCACGCACGCAGGCCCACATCGACTCGGGCAAGCAGACCATCGTCGGCATCAACAAGTATCGCCTCGACCATGAGGATCCCATCGACATCCTCGAGATCGACAACACAGAGGTCCGCAAGGAGCAGTGCGAGCGTCTCGCCGAACTCCGCGCCGGCCGCGACGAGGAGGCCGTGCGCAAGGCTCTGGCCGACATCACCGAGTGTGTCAAGGACCCCTCCAAGGGCAATCTGCTCGACCTCGCCGTCAAGGCCGCCGGCCTGCGCGCGTCGCTCGGAGAGATCTCCGACGCCTGCGAGGCCGTCGTAGGACGTTATAAAGCCGTAATCAAAACAATTTCAGGAGTGTATTCCAACGAAGAGAAGGGCGATCCCGAGTTCGAGGAGGCCCGCCGCGTAGTGGCCGAGTTCGCTAAGCGCGAAGGCCGCCAGCCGCGTATCATGATCGCCAAGATGGGCCAGGACGGCCACGACCGCGGCGCCAAGGTGGTTGCCACCGGTTATGCCGACTGCGGTTTCGACGTCGATATGGGCCCGCTGTTCCAGACGCCCGCCGAGTCCGCACGCCAGGCCGTGGAGAACGACGTCCACATCCTCGGAGTCTCGTCGCTGGCCGCCGGCCACAAGACGCTCATCCCGCAGGTGATCGAAGAGCTCAAGAAGCTCGGCCGCGAGGATATCCTCGTCACCGCAGGAGGCGTCATCCCCGCCCAGGACTACGACTTCCTCTACAAGGCAGGCGTGTCGGCCATCTTCGGCCCCGGCACACGCATCCCCAAGAGCGCCATCGAGATGATCCGCATCCTCAACGAGGAGCGCGGCTTCACCGACTGACGCATACTTCATAGAGATTCAACCCAGGGGACTGTCCGACAGGACAGTCCCCCTTTATTAATGAGATATGACTAACGATACAGAAACACACGAAGTGCCCGTGCTGTTGCTCACGGGCTATCTCGGCAGCGGCAAGACCACGCTGCTCAACCGCATTCTCAACAACCGCCGCGGCATCCGCTTCGCCGTCATCGTCAACGATATCGGCGAGGTCAACATCGACGCCGACCTCATCGCCAAAGGGGGCGTCGTAGGCCAGGGCGACGACAGTCTCGTCCCGCTCCAGAACGGTTGCATCTGCTGCACGCTTAAGATGGACCTTGTCAAACAGCTTTCGGAACTCGCCAACAGCGGCAATTTCGACTATATCGTCATCGAGGCGAGCGGCATCTGCGAGCCCGAGCCGATAGCGCAGACCATTTGCGCGATGCCGTCGATGGGTGAGGAGTACAACCGCGACGCGAGCGTGCGCCTCGACTGCATAGTGACGGTGGTCGACGCCCTGCGCCTCCGCGACGAATTCTCGCAGGGCCAGTCGCTGACCCGAGGCGATATCGACGACGAGGACATCGAGAACCTCATCATCCAGCAGATTGAGTTCTGCAACATCATTCTTCTCAACAAGATATCGGAAGTGTCGGCCGAGGAGGCCGCCCATATCCGCAGCGTGGTGCGCGCGCTGCAGCCCACGGCCGAGATCCTCGACTGCGACTTCTGCGACGTCGATTTCGACCGGATACTCGACACCCGGATGTTCGACTTCGAGAAGGTTGCGACTTCGGCCACATGGGTGAAGGAGATCGAGAAACCGCACGAGGAAAACGAGCATCATCACCATCACCACGACGAGGATGAAGAGGAGGAACACCATCATCACCATCATGACGGGGAGCATCATCACCATCACGACGAAGACGAGGAGGAGGACCATTCGCATTGCGACCACGAGCACGGCGTCTGCCACTGCCACCACCATCATCATCATCACGACGGCGAGGGCGAGGCCGAGGAATACGGCATCGGCACGTTCGTATACTTCACGCGTCGGCCGTTGTCGCTCAACAAGTTCGACTGGTTCTGCATGAAGGCGTGGCCCGCGAGCGTGATCCGCTGCAAGGGCGTATGTTATTTCAAGGAGAATCCCGACATGTCGTATCTCTTCGAACAGGCCGGCACGCAGAAGCGCCTGATGGAGGCCGGCCGCTGGTACGCCACCGCGCCCGAGGAAGACCTCGAGATGCTGCTGGCGCGCGACCCCGGCCTGATGCGCGACTGGGACGAGAAATACGGCGACCGCATGGTGAAGCTCGTCTTCATCGGCCAGAAGATGGACCGCGCCGCCATCACCTCCGCCCTCGACTCCTGCCTCGACACGCTGTAAGAAAGTAAAAAGTAATAAGTAAGAAGTAATACGGGATGTTCGCATTGCCCGTATTACTTCTTACTTCTTACTTATTACTTATTACTTATTACTTCTTACTTCTTACTTCTTACGTATTACTTCTATCACCTCCGCCCTCGACTCCTGCCTCGACACGCTGTAAGAAAGTAAAAAGTTAGAAGTAAGAAGTAATACGGGATGTTCGCATTGCCCGTATTACTTCTATCACCTCCGCCCTCGACTCCTGCCTCGACACGCTGTGAGAAAGTAAAAAGTAAGAAGTAAGAAGTAATACGGGATGTTCGCATTGCCCGTATTACTTCTTACTTATTAGAGTTTACATCAATTAAAAGTTTATGCTAAGCGCGACAAGACAAACGCCA
>CAJTXU010000034.1 GCA_910584125.1 uncultured Muribaculaceae bacterium
TGTTAAGCCTGCCGCTAGCGTTCATCCTGAGCCAGGATCAAACTCTCCGCTGTTGTTATATATATATTTTCTATATATTCAGTTTTGATTTTGTCGGACTCGGATTCCTTGAATCGTTCGTAGATTGACGGGACTTTCTTTTGTTTGTCCCTGTACTCTCTAAAACAACTTTCGCTGCTTTGTCTTGTAGCAAAATTTCAATGTTCTCTTGCATCCCGGAGGTCGCTTTCCCGCTTGCCTTGCGGCTCGCTTGCGGCGTTGTCGTTTCCGTTTTGCGAGTGCAAAGTTATAACAAATTTCAGCGCTGTGCAAATTTTGTTCACACGAAAATCGAAAATCGCCAGCTTTATCCATCCATCTTGTTGATATTCAAGCTGATTAATAAATGTTAAAATCTGTGTTCGAATGTTAAGACAAAAATTGAAAATCGGCGGTTTCCGGGGGATACGAGCCTCAGGCTCGCACCACGCAACCTAAAACGGAACCGATTCGCGCCGAGGAACAGGGATAGAAACCGGGGAAGAGGGACAGAAACAGAAGAAGAGGAATAGAAACCAAGGAAGAGAGACATAGACCGGGAAGGGAGATACAAACCGAGGAAGAGGAATAGAAACCAAGGAAGAGAGACATAGACCGGGAAGGGAGATACAAACCGAGGAAGAGGAATAGAAACCAAGGAAGAGAGACATAGACCGGGAAGGGAGATACAAACCGAGGAAGAGGAATAGAAGAGGAATAGAAGAGCGAAACAATGCAAAAATAAAAAATGGAGATGAAATGACGAAAAACCAACGCACGCCCGAGGGGAGGGCGCGCGTTGGTTTCATTTTCTTTTATCAGGGACGGGGACGGTGCGAACGGAGGTCGTTGACGAGCATCAGCAACTCGTCGCGCACGTCGGGCGGCAACTCAAGGTGTCGCTGAGTCACGCTCCGGGCCCAGCCAGGCACGTCCTCGGGGCGCAGCGTCATCAGTACGTCGCGGAACTCTTCGGTCTCCTCGGGGGTGTAGCTGTGCGGGTCGCGACCGATGAAGCGGTCGAGCTCCTCGTCGTCATAATATATGATCTCGTCGGAAATCGGCGACAACGTGTCTTTCTCGCATACGAGATGCATCCCGCAGCATTCGCCCGTCTGGCCGTCGGCCACGTCAGCACCATCGGCGTCATGAGACCCTTCGGCCATGTCAGCACCATCGGCCGCCTGCGCAGCGGCGCCAACATCTGAGCGTCGCTGCCCCGCATTGGCGTCGGATCCATGCCGGCGACGCCAGCGGAGTTCTCCTATATATAGGACTGTGCCCACGACTATCATGAACACACATATCCAAAATGCTCCTACCATAAAAAGTGATAAGCAAAAAGTAATACGGGGTCATGAAAAGACCGGCACGAGATATTTAGCCATGATGTAGCCGCCCGCCATAAGCCATATGAACAGGCAGAACGCGAGCACAAATGGTTTCGCACCGGCCTTCTTGAACTTCTCGAAACTCGTTTCTGCACCGAGGGCCGCCATGGCCATCGTCAAAAGGAACGTGTCGAATTCATTTATCCACGTCACCACCGGGCCGGGCAGCAGACCGAGCGAATTGAACCCGATTACCGCCAGAAAACCGAACGCGAACCAGGGCACCGCGACCTTGCGACGTCCGCCCGCGACTGACTGCGACTTCGCCTTGGAGGCCACCCACCAGCCGAGAATCAGCAGCACCGGCACGAGCAGCATCACGCGTATCATCTTGACAATGATGGATATGCCGGCGATATCGTCGCCCATCGCATTGCCCGCGCCCACGGCGTGCGCCACCTCATGGAGCGTAGACCCGGCGAAGATGCCCATCTGCGTCTGGTCGAGGCCGAGCATCCCCGAGCGGTATGCCATAGGATAAAGGAACATGGCTATCGTGCCGAATATCACCACCGTAGCCACGGCCACCGCCGTCTTGTAGGGCTTCGTGCTTAGCGTAGCCTCGGCACCAAGCACGGCGGCCGCGCCGCATATGCCGCTGCCGATCGAGGTCAGGAGCGCGATGTCGCGGTCCATCTTAAGCAGCCGTCCGATCCACACGCCGCCGAGTATCGTCACCGCCACGATCACCAGGTCGACCGTGATGCCCGCCAGACCCACGGCCGCGACATCCTGGAAAGTCAGTCTGAAGCCATAGAGGATGATGCCCAGACGCAACACACGCTTCGAGCAATACTGGATTCCGGGCGTCCACGTCTCCGGCAGATGCGAACGCAACGAATTGGCATAGACCATACCGAGTATGATGCCTATGATAAGAGGAGAAAACGAGATATCGCGCAGAAACTGAGCCTGCCCGATAAAAAACGCGGCGCACGCGAACAGCGCCATGAACAGGATGCCGTGATAGATTCCGGCCTTTTTCATATTTGACATTTCTTCAATCGATTGTTAGTAAATTCAATTCACTGCAAATTTAATCCTAATTATCCGAACGACAAAAAAATGGCCGCCGAAATCGCCGCGAACGCCGAAATCGGGATCGCGGAGTGTTAATTTTACTTATAAAACAACAAACGCGCCGCGCAGTCTTTGCCGACGGCAGATTTTTTTGTTAATTTTGCACTTTAAAATAAAGACGGCGAGAAACTCTCCGGCATCCAGCGCAAGGGGGACGCCGACATGGCGCGCACACCGTGACGCCCGACATCAATTGCACATATATAACCTTAACAATAAATTCAAACCTCAGATCATGTTTAAAAAGCTACTTCTCGGTCTTATCGTGGCATCGGGCTGCGCGCTCACCACATACGCCCAGACGGCCGACGAACGCGACAACGACAACAGGCTCGTGATGTACGTCCGCGGCGATATGACCAACGGCTGGAGCTGTCAGGACAACTACCGGTTCACGCGCACTGGCGACACCTACACCATCACACTCCCCACGCTCGACGGAGAGTTCAAGATCAGTTCGAGCGAATGGAACTTCAACTACGGCGCCCCCAGTCCGGAAAGGCTCACCGTCGACGACGCCTGCCTCATCGAGAGCGCGGCCAACGGCGGCAACCTGGTCGCCACGGGCCTGACCGACGTCACCATCCGCTTCGAGATGGGCGAGGAATTCAAAACGCTCAACTACGTATACATCAGCGCCAACGGCCACGAGGCCCCCGAAGCCCCCGGCGTCATGGGCCTCTCGGGCACGCTGCCCGTGCTCTACATCAACGTCTTCGAGGAGGACGGCGTGACCTACGACAACGAAATCATAGACCGCAACCTCGACCACAAGAACTATTTCGCCGGCCAGTACTGGCTGGACCTCAACGGCTGCGCATGGCTCGAAGAGCTCGGCGCCGAGTCGATCGGCAGCAAGGACGCTCCCCTGCCCCTTGAGATCAAGGCCCGAGGCAACTACACGCGCAAAGCCTTCGCCAAGAAACCCTTCAAGCTCAAGCTCGGTCAGAAGCAGAAGATGCTCGGCCTCTCCAAGAGCAAGCATTTCGCCCTGCTCGCTCACGCCGACGACAATTACGGCTACCTGCGCAACTTCACCGGCTTCAACCTCGGCCGCCGCATCGGCCTCCCCTGGACGCCCTGGCAGCAGCCCGTCGAGGTCGTGATCAACGGCGACTACCGCGGCCTCTACTTCCTCACCGAGAGCATCCGCATCGAGCCCGACCGCATCAACATCACCGAACTCGACGACAACGTCAGCGAAGCCGCGCTCGTCTCCGGCGGCTACCTCATCGAGCTCGACAACTATGACGAGGAGAACCAGACCCAGATGCCCGAGCATACATGCGTCCCCGGCCATTACCTCGACATGCTGCGCGTCACATGGGACACCCCCGAGGTATACTCCGACGTGCAGAAGCGGTTCATCACCGACCAATTCTCGGCCATGAACGATTTCGTCGGCCAGAACTCAGACGAACTCTGGAAATACATGGACCTCGACGACGCGGCCCGCTACTACTTGGTGGAGGAAATAATGTCGCACACCGAGTCCTACCACGGCTCGACCTACCTCTTCCGCGACCGCGGCGAGGGCCAGAAATGGCACTTCTCCCCTCTCTGGGACTTCGGCAACGGCTTCAACGGCGACACCGACAACTTCTTCTACAACTGCGACCCGTTCGGCAACACCTGGATTCCGTCGATCCGCGAGAACGAGACCTTCAACGACAAGGTGCGCCAGACATGGATATGGTTCATGAACACCGGCTATGACGGCATCGTCGAAGACATTGACCAGTATGTCAGCCACATCGCCGACGCCGCCAAGGCCGACCACCGCCGCTGGGCGAGCGCGCCCGTGCCCGACAACGACATGGGTCAGGTCGTGACCGACAACAGCGACATGCAGTCGCGCCGCCAGGCGGCCGTTGACCGTCTCGCCGCCAAGACCGAATGGCTCAAGTCGCAGTTCGGCGACTACACCACGGCCGGCCAGGTGTCGGAGCCCGCTCGCGACACAACTCCCGCCGCTCCGCTGCCCGACTACGCCAAGGGCGACCCCAACAGCATCCAGGGCATTGACACCGACGCCATCCCCGCCGACGGCGAAGTGACGTTCTTCAATCTTCAGGGCATGAAGGTCGCCGCTCCCGTCAAGGGCCAGACCTACATCATGGTGCGCGGTGGCAAGAGCATGAAATTCATAGCACGCTGACAGCACACCAAGCAACTATCAACCGAAAGGGCGCCGGTCACATGACCGGCGCCCTTTCCGTCTTTTCTTGCCTGACCTCAGAGGGCCACCTTCGCGGCCCGGCCGCCGACACGGCGGATATACACGCCGCGTCCCGGTTCGGCGACACGGACGCCCTGCAGCGTATACCACTCAGGCTCAGCGCCGTCGCAGTCGTCGGTCACGGTCTCGACGCCGTTCCACGTCATGTCGTAGAACTTCAGTCGGTCGAGCTTGAACCAACAGTCCTTCTGGCCCCCCTCGAGGAAATCGACCTCTATCCTGTAATACATCCCAGGGGCCGGAGCGTCGATATCGAACACGAACGGATCGACGGCGTTCACGGGCACAGTCTGGTTCGCATACACCTTCGCCCCGGAAAAGTCGGCGTTGGGCGACATCAGCAGGCGCACCGCCCGCAGCTTCGAGATGTTCAGATCGTAATCGAAGATGGTCTCCTCGACCACCACCCTCTTGACGCCGCGCTCCAACGGAGCCGTCGACCCGAGCGTCGCCACGTAGTCGAGCGTCCTGATGCCCGTCGACAGTCGCCCGTTGACGAACTGGAACGCATGCGTCTTCCACGTGACGCCCATGATGGGCACCTTCGACTCCATGTCGACGTTCCACTTGCTGTTGTCGGGCCAGCACTCGTCGTTCATCTCGAACTTATCGGTAAAATCGGCATACTGGCCCCGCGCCTCATGCACGCCGGCGAGCCCCGCCATTAAGAGCGCGACAGCCGCCACCGCGACCGTACGCATCAAATTTCCTCCCCGTCCTCCTACGGAAACCGCCCTTTTCATCATGAATGTCTGAAATTTTGGTTAATAATCGCTAAATTAACCAAAATAAGTCGAATACGAAAATAAAACGCCGAAAAAGCGAGAAAAAAAATAAAGGCCCGGCAGCATCGCTGCAAGGCCTTGTCTGAAAGTCGGGGTGAGGCGACTCGAACGCCCGACCTCTACGTCCCGAACGTAGCGCGCTAACCAACTGTGCTACACCCCGATTTCGTTTGCGACTGCAAAGTTAGCAATTTTTTTTGAATTTACAGCAACAACAGCCCTATTTTTTGTGATTTTTTACGACAAATCGCCCCAAAGGCACCTGAGGCCGCCATATTCCGGGGAAAAGCGCGGGCATATGGCCCTCGATAATTGTTATAATGACAGATTCCACATAAGCCATGAACACGAACGACACACATAGCGCATCCGGCCCGTCGGCCGGCGAGCCCCGGCCGGCACGACGCAGGCCGCTGGCGCTCCGCCTGCTCAAATGGGCGGGCGTGACCGTCCTGTCGGTCGTGGCCCTGCTGATCGCCGCCATTTGCGTCGGCACGTGGACGCTCACTCCCGAACGCCTCACCCGCCTCGTCAACAGCCAGGCCTCCAAGGCCCTGAACGCCGACGTGCGCGCCGGCAACGTCCGCTTCACGCTATGGAGCACGTTCCCCCACCTATGCATCGAGGCCGATTCGCTTGACGTGCGGAGCCGCAACTTCGACTCCGTGCCCGCCACGCTCAGACGCCAGCTGCCCGACAGCGCCGACTTCCTGCTCGGCACCGGACGCCTGCGCGGCGGCATCAACCTGCTGCGGCTGCTGCACGGCACAATCGCCCTGCGCGACGTAGAGGTCAACTCGATGCGCGTCAACCTCGTGGCCGCCTCGCAGACGCTCAACAACTATGACATCGTGCCCGGGGCGGGCCGCTCGGGCATACCCTATGTCACCATCGACGGCATGAAGCTCGACGGAGCCGGATTCATACGCTACACGAGCCTCGCCAGCGCCACCCGCGCCGGCGTCGCCCTCGACGGCGCGTCGCTCATGCCCGCCGGCCGCAAGGACACCTACCACCTCGCGCTCTCGGGCAAAGTCTCGGCCCGCAGCGACGGCCTCACGATTCTCGACGGTTTTCCGCTGCGCCTCGACGGCAACGTCAACGTCCGCTTCAAGCCCTTCGGCATATCGACCGACGACTACCGCATCGGCCTCGGCCA
Source organism: uncultured Muribaculaceae bacterium (assembly GCA_910584125.1). GTDB lineage: Bacteria > Bacteroidota > Bacteroidia > Bacteroidales > Muribaculaceae > Lepagella. The sequence continues at coordinate 6,673 of CAJTXU010000034.1, forward strand.
CGTCAACGGCCGCATGTCGATGGATATGGACATGGGCAACCAGCTGAAGCTTAACAATTTCGACTACAACATGCAGGACTTCACGCTGCAGGACCTCGCCGGGCTGCTCCCTCCGGGCGACTACCCCGTGCTGCGGCGTCTCGACGCCGACCTCGACCTCGACCTCGGCGCGCGCCTCACCACCCCCTACGACTTCGCGTCGGCCTACCTGCCGTCGATCGAGGTCGACTGCCGCGTCAGCGACGGCAAGGTGGGATATACGTTCAGCGACAACGAGAAATACACCATGCGCCAGGTCGGCCTCTCGGGACGCTTCGTTTTCGACGGCCGGCACCCCGACAGGTCGTACATCGACGTGCCCGACTTCCACGCCAGCGGCTTGGGGCTTGACGTCGACGTCGCGGCCCGCGTCACGCAGCTCACCTCGCGGCCGCTCATCACGGCGCGGGTGCGCGGCAAGGGCGACCTCACCGAGGCCGGGCGCCGCATCGCCGCCCTCGCTCCCTATCGGCTCGGCGGCGAGCTTGACCTCGACGCCGGAGTCCAGTTCAGCGTGGTCGACAAGAACGTCTATGGCACGCTGCTCGACATCGACGCCCGCTCGCGCGACCTCGCGTTCGGCTACGGCCCCTGCCGCATAAGGCTCAAGGGATTCGAGGCCACGAGCGACGAACGGTATGCCGACGCCCTCTCGCAGGGGGCAATACTCAACGACATACCGCTCGGCGTCAAGGTCACGGCCGACGACGCCCGCATCATCGACAGGCGCGACTCGCTCGACATCCACGCCGGGGCCGTCGCCGTCGACGCCCGGCTGGGCCGTACGGGCCACGGCGCCGTGATGCGCAGCGCCGACATCCGGCTCACCGGCGACGAGATCACCGTCAGCACCCCGCAGTCGTCGGCCCGACTCAAAGACACGAAGGTCAACCTGCTGGCCTCGCGCATGAACAGCCCCATCCGCGCGCCCCGCTTCCGCGCTCCGGCCTCATGGAGCGCCGACGCGGCCACCATGGCCTTCGCGCCCCACACGCCCGAATACCTGCACGTCGACGTGCCCGACGCCATGCGCGACATCATGGCCATGTGGAAGACCCGCCTCGACGTCTCCGTGGCCCGCACCGACATCCGCGACTCAAGAATCCCCGACCGCAGCCGCATCGAGGGGCTCTCGCTCACGGCCTCGTTCGACTCGCTTCACGTCCGCGAGTTCACCTTCGCCTCGGGCATAACGCGCGGCTCGGCATCGGTCAGGGTGGCCAACCTCCGTCAGTTTCTCGACTCCCGCACGCCCGCGCCGCTCGTCGTCGGCCTCGACGTCGCCCTCGACACCGTGCAGATCAACGAACTCGCGCGCGCATACGCCGAGAGCCATCCCAACTCTGCCATAGCCCGAGGCGACACCGAGGCCATGGCCGCCGGGGTCGACACGGTCGCCATGATCCTGCCCCGCAACCTCTATGCCGACGTGCGCGCCACGGCGATGCAGACCAGATACATCAACCTGCACCTCTACGACCTGATGACGCGCGTGCGCCTCGCCGACGGACGCGCCGACGTCGACACCCTCCACATCTCGTCCGACTTCGGACAGGCCGCCCTCAAGTTCAGATACGACACCTCCGACCTGCAGCGCATGGCCATGGACGCCGACCTGCGCGTCTACGACATCGACGTCGTGCGGTTCTTCCAGAACTTCCCGAGGCTGCTCGACATGATGCCGGCCATGAAGAACCTCTCGGGCACCATCTCGGCCAGCCTCGACGGCGGTGTGCGCCTGTTCCCCAAGATGTACGCCATGGTGCCGTCGCTCCACGCCGTGGCCAACGTCCGCGGCCTTGACCTCAAGCTGCACCAGAACAGATTCATACGCCACGTCACCCGGATGCTGATGATTCCCGGCTTGGACGACCTGCACATCGCCGACATCGACATCCGCGCCGCCGTCCACCACAACCTGCTCGAGGTCTTCCCGTTCATATTCGAGGTGAGCGGCTACAGGCTCTCGCTCTGCGGACTCAACAACTTCAACGGCAACCTCTACTACCACATCGGCGTCGAGGACTGGCCGCTCAAGCTGCCCTTCGGCGTCAACATCAAGGGGCATTACCACGACCCCGTGCTGCGATTCGGCGGCAAGACCTGGAAAGACCGCAACGGCGCGGGCATAACGGCCGGCATCCAGGACTACGACAGCTTCAACGTGGTGCGCGAGCTGCGCCGTTACGGCGGCGAGTTCATACACACAGCGGCGACCTACCGGGGGGAATGATCCCGGCAGGCCGCCCTGTATTGATAATTATCAATTATCAATTATCAATTATTGAATATCAATTACTTATTACTTTTCACTTATTACTTATTTTGCTGTCATCCGACGCTCGCGCCCGGTGCCACCTCGGCCGAGGGAGACACGACCGTCAGCGTGCCGTCGGGATTGACGGCCGATAGGATCATGCCCTGCGACTCGATGCCCATCATCTTGCGCGGCGCGAAATTGGCCACGAAGCAGACCTCGCGGCCCACGAGCACCGACGGGTCGTCGTAGCTCTGCGCGATGCCGCTCAGGATGGTGCGGCCGCCCATGCCGTCGTCGATTCGGAACTGCAGCAGCTTCTTCGACTTCTTGACCTTCGAGCACTCCAGCACCTTGCCGACGCGTATGTCGAGCTTCTCGAAATCCTCGAAAGCGCAGTCGGCCTTCACCTCGGCCGGTTTCCAGGCCTTGAGCTCGTTGGCCTTCTTGTTGTCGGCGAGTCTCTGGATCTGGGCCTCGATCGGGGCGTCCTCGATCTTCTCGAACAGCAGTTCGGGCTGCGCTATATGCGCGCCGGCGGGCACGAGGTCGAAACATCCGAGCATATCCCACGTGATGTCGGTGCCTCCGAGCATGTGGAGCAGTTTGTCGCTCATGAACGGCAGGAACGGCGCGAAGGCTATGGCGAGGTTGGCGCAGGTCTGTAAGGCCGTGTTGAGGATTGTGGCCGTGCGGGCCATGTCGGTCTTGGCCACCTTCCACGGCTCGGTCTCCTGCAGATACTTGTTTCCGGCGCGAGCCATGTCCATGGCGAGGCGCAGGGCCTCCCGGAAGTGGAACGTCTCGAGCGCGCCGGTCATCTCCTCCTTGAGGCTGCCGATCTCGGCGATGAGGCCGCGCTCGGCGTCGGTTAGCTCTCCGGCCTCGGGCACCGTACCGTCGAAATACTTGTGGGTCAGCACCATGGCGCGGTTGACGAAATTGCCGAGGATGGCCACGAGCTCGTTGTTGTTGCGCGCCTGGAAGTCACGCCACGTGAAGTTGTTGTCTTTGGTCTCGGGGGCGTTGGCCGTCAGCACGTAGCGCAGCGTGTCCTGCTTGCCGGGGAAGTCGCGCAGGTATTCGTGGAGCCATACGGCCCAGTTGCGCGAGGTCGAGATCTTGTCGTCCTCGAGGTTGAGGAACTCGTTGGCCGGCACGTTGTCGGGCAGGTTGTACGACCCGTCGGCCATGAGCATGGCGGGGAACACGATGCAGTGGAACACGATGTTGTCCTTGCCGATGAAATGGATCATGCGCGTGTCGGGGTCCTTCCACCACTTCTCGTAGTCGTCGCCCACGAGGTCGATCGTGTTGGAGATGTATCCGATCGGGGCGTCGAACCAGACGTAGAGCACCTTGCCGTCGGCGCCCTCCACGGGCACGGGGATGCCCCAGTCAAGGTCGCGGCTCACGGCGCGGGGCTGCAGGCCGAGGTCGAGCCACGACTTGCACTGGCCGTAGACGTTGGTCTTCCACTCCTTGTGCTCCTCGAGAATCCACTTCTCGAGCGGCTTCTGCCACTTGTCGAGAGGGAGATAGAAATGCTTCGTCTCGCGCATCACGGGCACAGAGCCGGTGAGCGCGCTGCGGGGGTCGATGAGGTCGGTGGCGTTGAGCGACGTCCCGCAGGCCTCGCACTGGTCGCCATACGCCCCCTCGGCGCCGCAGTGCGGGCAGCGGCCGGTGACGTAGCGGTCGGCCAGGAACTGCCCCGCCTCCTCGTCATATAGCTGCATCGACGTCTTCTCGACGAACTCCCCTTTGTCGTAAAGACGGCGGAAGAAGTCGGATGCCGTGCGGCGGTGTGTCTCGGAGGTGGTGCGCCCGTAGACGTCGAACGAGATGCCGAACTCGCGGAACGAGTCGCGGATCAGCGTGTGGTAGCGGTCTACGATGTTCTGGGGCGTGACACCCTCGTTGCGGGCCTTTATTGTGATGGGCACTCCATGCTCGTCGCTGCCCCCGATCATCAGCACCTCGCGTCCGCGCAGGCGCATATAGCGTGCGTAGATGTCGGCGGGTACATAGACTCCGGCCAGATGCCCGATGTGCACCGGGCCGTTGGCATACGGGAGAGCGGTCGTGATGAGAGTGCGTTTGAATTCCTTCATATATTCTTACCTGTATTGATTTTATCCGATTGCCGGGAGAGGCGCGGGCGTCACACGGGCTGCACCCGCACGGCGCGCCAGCCCCAGCTCTCGCGCTTGATGTTGAAATATAGCACGGCCGTGATCAGCACGCGCGTGCCGGCCGGGATGGTGCGCAGCAGCGAACCGTCGACATAGATGTCGTCGACGAACGTGAACGTCTGCCCGGGCCTCATGTTGATTTCGGCCGTGATGCGGCGCCAGAGCCTCCCCTCGTAGGGAGCACCGTCGTCGACGCGCTTGATGCTCAGCAGCTTCGTGGCGTTCTTGCCGTCGATTTCGCCGGCAATGCGCACGCGGTATATCTGGTTGTCGGCGAAGCGCTCGTGCATCTTCTTGGTCGAGAAGAATCCGCGGCGACGGTCTTCGGTGATGAAGCTGCATGTCTGCTTCTGGGGGTTGAACTTGCTGATGAGTATGGCCACCTCGTCGACGTCGCCGAGCAGGAAATCCTCTGACTCGCCGAGATGCGAGAAGTAATAGCGGGTGTTGGAGGGTTCGGGCTCCGTCTCGGCGAACCACGGGCGCCTCGACGCCGCGGCCACGTCGGCGGGCATATGCCAGCCCTTGGCCTGGCAGAGGTCGATCACATCCTGATACTCGCGGCGGGCGTTGGCCAGGTCGCCGCGGGCCTCCATCAGGGCGGCGGCCTTCTGGCGCACCTTGAAGAGGTATCCGGCTTCGGCGCGGCATGTCAGCGCGCGGCAATAGCACGACAGCTGCAGGGCGTCGTCGTCGACGATGTCGCCCAGCATCGACCACGACCAGAACTCGTTCTGCTTGCGCTTCACGAACTCGCGGGCCGACGTCACGGCCTCGACCAGCTTGCCGAGGCTCTTGAGCAGCAGCGTCTTGTGATAGAGCGTGTATTGGAACTCCGGGTGCGATTCGGCCAGCAGGTCGAGCTCGTAGACGAACGCCTCGGCCTCCTCGCGGCAGCGGCCGGCGGTCACCTCCTCGAGCAGGGCCTTGACATAGGCCGAATAGGCGCGCTCGGCCAGCGAGGGCATCGAGACGCCGTTGCGCAGCCGGACACGCTGGTAGTCCTCGGGCAGGAGGTTCTCAAGCCCCCACCAGTCCATGAACGCCAGCAGCCCCGGCCACAGCGCGTCGCCGGCGTCCTTGCACGACACGAACGCGTCGAGCAACACCGAATAGTAGCGGTGCGGGCGCCGGTAGTCGATCGTCATCGCCGCCTCGGCGAGCCTGTCGAGCGCGGCGTGGGACAGCGTCCTGTTGTCCTTGGCGTCGAGAAGATAACGGCGGATGTCCCATGCCGCCTTGTTGTTCATTTCATTTTCTCCGATTTCCTCAAGTCTGAGGGCGCCGTATTCCTCGAGCGTACGGGCCAGGACCTCGAGGTCGCCCGACTTGGCGGCTCGCTCCATGACCGGCTTGGCGCTCTGCGCCGCCGTCACCCGCGCGTCGCGGTCGCCCGGATATGCGCCTAAAAGCTCGCGGCTCTCACCGTAGGCTTCGTCGATGCGGCCTTCCTTGCGGAGTGCCGTGATTTCTTCGATAGTCTTCATTTCTGCAATATGGGGGACTTACGATATGTAAATAAATATAAATAAAAAGGTTAACGCTTCTCTTCTCTGCCTGCCGAGAAGCGTCGGGCGTGAATTGCACTATTCAGTTGCAAATTTACAAATTATTGGAATACTTTCCCAACGTTTTATGAAAAAATAACGCGGCGGAAATATGTTTTACAACACATTTCCGCCGTCGGTCGCCTTGCGTGAGCGCGTTTTCAGGCCGTCAGAACTTGAACTGCACCCTCGCCTCGATGATGTTGACGTGGTTGTCGGGCACTTCCGTAGCGCCGCGCACGTTGGTGTACGACCAGCGCAGACGCGCCAGCATGTATTTGTTGATGTAGTAGTTGAACGTCACCGAGAAGTCGTTGCTGATGCCGCCGTAGATGCCGGCCCTGTTGCTGTTGGCGTTGGTGTAGTTGTAGCCGAGCACGCATTCGAGCGTCTTGGGCTTCGGAGTGGCCAGACCGCCGTCGGGCGACGAGTAGGCATACGAGCTGTCGCCGCATATCAGCCCGCGCAGCAGGCCGTAGGCACCGTTGGAGATGAACGCCGGGCCATCCTTGCGGTTGATGTTCATGTAGTAGTACTGACCCTCGAGCGCGAACCTCCCCGCCGAGAGCAGCATCTCGGGCGAGAGCTTGAAGACGCCGCGCGCGTTGTCGACCTTGGTCTCGAGCAGCGTGATCTGGTCGACGCGCGTCGGATAGTTGCACGAGTAGTCGAAATAGCCCTTGGAGACTTCCTTCTCGCCGTCTTCTCCGGTCACCGACTTGTGCATCGCCGACTGATACCAGCCCGAGACGCCGACCTGCGCCACCTTGCCCTCGGAGTGCAGCGGCCTCCACAGCAGGCGAGAGATGCCGCCGACGCTCACGCGACCGTTGTCGTTGGCGTGCTCGGTGATCTTCGTACCGAACATCACGCTGGCCGTGGCCAGGAACTGCCCCTTGTCGTAGAGATACATGAAGCCGAGGTTCCGGCCCGTGGCGTTCATATAGGTGTCGGTCAGCGGCGCCTCGAAGCTCGGCTTCATCGAGCTCGACGTCGCCGACTGGAGTCCGAACTGATGCACGAAGTATCCGCCACGCAGCAGGTTGCGGTCGTCGAACTTATATTGGATATAGACGTCCTTCATGCCGATCTTGCCGAACGAATAGCCGACGTCGATCTTGGCCATCCAGTTGCCGTATGTGGCCTTGCCGCCGAGCCTTATGTCGGGTATGGCCACGCCGTCGGCGAAGCCGTCGTGATGCGGGGTGAACAGGGCGCCGTCGAACAGTATGCGTCCCCCGGGGGTGAACTTGAATTTGGGCTTATCGTCCTGGGCGTAGGCAGCCCCGGTCAGCGAACCGGCGAGCGCCAGCGCCGCCGCGAGTATTTTGTTGGTTTTCATAGTAACGGTATTTATGACTTTATCGGTGTCTTGTCATGAATCCCATTCGTTTCGCTTGTCGGAAATTTAACAAAATCTTAACAAAACCGGTTGTGAAACATGTTCTAAAACATATTTTCAGGTTTTACGGGCCATTTTACGAACCTTTTAACCAAACGGATGTTAACATTTGCGAAGAATCCTCAATTCGCAAGCTTTGCCATTCTGAACATCAACAACACCAACACCGATAAAATCATCTCACGACTATGAGAAACATATTCACCGCACTGGCCGCGCTGCTCATATTGGGCGGTTCGCTGACGGCCGAGGCCCAGCAGAGACGTCCGCAGGATTTCAAGGACCGTTACAAACTCAAGGAAGCCGTGGTGCTCAGCCGCCACAACATCCGCTCGCCGCTGTCCGACAGCAAGAGCGCGCTGGGCCGCATGACCCCGCACGAATGGAATGACTGGACGGCCGCAAAGAGCGAGCTCACGCTGCGCGGCGGCGTGCTCGAGACGCAGATGGGCCAGTACTTCCGCAAATGGGCCGTGGACGCGGGTCTCTTCCCCGAGAACTACGTGCCGACGGCCGACGACCTCAACGTGATAGCCAACTCGATGCAGCGCTGCATCGCCACGGCCCAGTATTTCTCGTCGGGCTTCATGCCCGTGGGCGGCGTCGAGGTACGCCACCGCTACACCCCCTCGAAGATGGACCCGCTCTTCAACCCGCAGCTCACGAAGGTCAGCCCGGAGTTCGTCGAGCTGGCCATGGCCCAGATCAACGCCATGGGCGGCAAGAAGGGCCTGCGCGGCGTCAACGAGGCCCTGAAGCCCGACTACGACCTGATGACGGGCGTGCTCGACGTCAAGGACTCCCCCATGGCCAAGGCCTCCGACCCATATCTGAAGGCCATCGACAACTATGACACCGAAATCGTGCTCGAGAAGTTCAAGGAGCCGGCCATGAAGCCGGGCTCGGCGCTCAAGGAGCTCAACTCGGCCTCCGACGCCTTCATCCTGCAGTATTACGAGCAGCCCGACACGCTCAAGGCGGCGTTCGGCCACAAGCTGACGCGCGCCGACTGGGAACGCCTGGCCCACGTCAAGGACACCTATCAGGACGTGCTCTTCACGGCCCCGGCCGTGGCCACAAACGTGGCCTACCCGCTGGTGCAGTATATGTATGACGAGCTCCGCTCGCCCGACCGCCGCTTCACATTCCTCGTCGGCCACGACTCCAACCTCTCGGCCGTCGCCACCGCCCTCGGCGTCGAGGAATACGAGCTTCCGAACGCCATTGAAAAGAAGACCCCCATCGGTTCGAAGATCGTCATCGAGAAGTTCGAGGGCCCCGACGGCAAGGAATACGCCGACATAAACATCGTATACCAGTCGGTCGACCAGCTCCGTGACATGCAGCTTCTCGACCTCGACAACCCGCCGATGATCTATCCCCTCTCGCTCAAGGGTGTCGAGAAGAACGCCGACGGCCTCTACGACATGGCCGACGTCATGGGCGCCTTCGAGCGCGCCATCGCCGCCTACCAGGCCCTGCCCTGACGCCCGGAGCCTGAAAACGCACATATTCTGTCAAAAAATTGGTCAGGATAAAAAATTTTATTAACTTTGCGGAGCAAATGGGGTCCGGTAGCTCAGCTGGATAGAGCATCTGCCTTCTAAGCAGACGGTCCCGCGTTCGAATCGCGGCCGGATCACACCCTAATCCCAACCCAATCCCCGGAGGCTGGTCCTGACAAAGGGCCGGCCTCCAACTTTTATGGTCTCGGACCGGGTCCGGACAATTAAAATCGTCGGTTTTCAAACTTTTTTGCCTGGAAATTTTCTGCTTTGAGGAAAGAATGTTAAATTTGCAGAATCGGAGAGTCCGGCCCTCTTCCGGCTGAGGGGGCCGGGCCGCGGTTCCACCGAGAAAAACCAAATCTAATCAAATAAATCAATTTCAACAGCTATGTGGTTATCAAACTCATCTGTAGGACGAAAGATGGTAATGGCCCTCTCGGGCGCGTTCCTCGTCCTATTCGTAACATTCCACTGTTTGATGAACGCTGTGGCGATCTGCTGGCCGGCCGCCTATAACTCGGTATGCGAGTTCCTGGGCGCCAACTGGTACGCCCTGGGGGCTTCGGCAATCCTCGCCCTCTTCGTTCTCATACACATCGTCTACGCTGTGATGCTGACCCTGCAGAACCGCAAGGCCCGCGGCAACAAGCGCTACAGCATCGCCGTGAAGCCGTCGTCGGTCGAGTGGTCGTCGCAGAACATGCTCGTGCTCGGCATCGTGATCCTCGCCTTCCTGGTGGTGCACCTCATCCAGTTCTGGGCGAAGATGCAGCTCCAGGAGATCCGCGGAGCCGACGAGATGCTGCCCCCGGCAGCCGGCACGCTCTTCCTGCAGCAGGCCTTCGAGCTCCCCTGGACGCTCATCGTCTACGGCATCGGCTTCCTCGCCCTCTGGTTCCACCTCAACCACGGCTTCTGGTCGATGTTCCAGTCGATCGGCTGGAACAACACCAACTGGATGCCCCGCCTCAAGAAGATCGGCCTCTGGTGGACGACCATCGTCGTGGCTCTCTTCTTCGCCGAGGGCATCGTATTCACGGTCAAGGCTCACGAGAAGTTCTACCTCACCGACGAGACCCTGCGCGAGCAGTACAAGGACATGATCATCCCGATGCTCGAGAAGGACTTCGGTCCTGACGCCGCCCAGATGACGAGCCAGATCAAGGTGCTTCCCTACGGCAACGTGTCGATGGGCCTGCGCCAGATGGCCGGCAACATCAACATGCAGCTCGACCAGATGACCGACAAGAAGACCGGCGAGTTCAACGCCGAGGTCAAGAAGATGATCCAGGAGAATCCGCAGCTCGAGCAGCAGTTCAACGACCTCCGCAAGCAGTCGAAGGCCCTGAACAACGTGGTCAACCTCTTCGACTACCTTGAGTCGAGCGACAACGAACCCAAACAAATGATGCCTCCCAGCATGGGCGGTGCTTATTAAAAATCGGCATGGACACTACAGACAACAAGATAAAAGACACCAACGTAAGGGTGATGCGTCCCGAGGACTCGAAGATTCCCGAGGGACCGGTAGCCGAGAAGTGGACCAACTACAAGGCTCACCAGAAACTCGTCAATCCCGCCAACAAGCGTAAGCTCGACATCATCGTCGTGGGCACCGGCCTGGCCGGAGCCTCGGCCGCCTCGACGCTGGCGGAGATGGGATTCAACGTGCTCAATTTCTGCATCCAGGACAGCCCGCGCCGCGCGCACTCGATCGCTGCCCAGGGCGGTATCAACGCCGCCAAGAACTATCAGAACGACGGAGACTCGGTCTACCGTCTCTTCTACGACACGGTCAAGGGCGGCGACTACCGCGCCCGCGAGGCCAACGTTTATCGTCTGGCCGAGGTGTCGAACAACATCATCGACCAGTGCGTCGCCCAGGGCGTGCCTTTCGCCCGTGAATACGGCGGCCTGCTGGCCAACCGTTCGTTCGGCGGCGCCCAGGTGAGCCGTACGTTCTACGCCAAGGGCCAGACCGGCCAGCAGCTCCTGCTCGGCGCCTACTCCTCGCTCAACCGCCAGATCCAGGCCGGCAAGGTGAAGAGCTACAACCGCTACGAGATGCACGAGCTCGTGCTCATCAAGGACAAGGACGGCGTGGAGCGCGCACGCGGCATCATCGCCAAGAACCTCGTCACGGGCAAGTTCGAGCGCTTCGCCGCGCACGCCGTGGTGATCGCCACCGGCGGCTACGGCAACGCATACTTCCTCTCAACCAACGCGATGGGCTGCAACTGTTCGGCCGCCATGGCATGCTACCGCAAGGGAGCCTATTTCGCCAACCCGGCATACGTGCAGATCCACCCGACCTGTATCCCCGTGCACGGCGACAAGCAGTCGAAGCTGACCCTCATGTCGGAGTCGCTGCGTAACGACGGCCGCATCTGGGTGCCCAAGAACATCGAGGACGCCAAGCGTCTGCAGAGCGGTGAGATCAAGGGCAGCGACATCCCCGAGCAGGACCGCGACTACTATCTGGAGCGCCGCTACCCGGCGTTCGGTAACCTCGTACCCCGCGACGTCGCCTCGCGTGCCGCCAAGGAGCGCTGCGACGCCGGATTCGGTGTCAACAACACCGGCCTGGCCGTCTTCCTCGACTTCTCCGAGGCCATCAACCGCCTCGGCATCGACGTCGTGCGCCAGCGTTACGGCAACCTCTTCGACATGTATGAGGAGATCACCGACGTCAACCCCGGCGAGCTCGCCAACGAGACCGACGGCGTATGCTACTACAACCCGATGATGATCTTCCCGGCCATCCACTACACCATGGGCGGCATCTGGGTAGACTACGAGCTCCAGACCTCGGTCAAGGGCCTCTTCGCCATCGGCGAGTGCAACTTCTCCGACCACGGCGCCAACCGCCTCGGCGCGTCGGCCCTCATGCAGGGTCTGGCCGACGGCTACTTCGTGCTCCCCTACACCATCCAGAACTACCTGAGCGACCAGATCACGGTGCCCCACTTCCGCACGGACACCCCCGAGTTCGACGCCGCCGAGAAGAAGTGCGTCGACGCCGAGCAGCGCCTGATGAACATCAAGGGCAAACGTTCGGTAGACTCGATCCACAAGGAGCTGGGCCACATCATGTGGGAATACGTCGGCATGGCCCGCGACAAGGAGGGCCTCGAGCACGCCATCAAGGAACTCGGCCGTCTGCGCAAGGAGTTCGACACCAACCTCTTCGTTCCCGGCACAGCCGGCGAGGGCATGAACGTCGAGCTCGACAAGGCTTTCCGTCTCAACGACTTCATCACCATGGGCGAGCTCGTGGCCTATGACGCTCTCAACCGCAACGAGAGCTGCGGCGGCCACTTCCGCACCGAGTACCAGACCGCCGAGGGCGAGGCCAAGCGCGACGACGAACACTACTTCTACGTGGCTTGCTGGGAATACGAAGGCAGCGACGGCAAGGCCCCCGAACTCATCAAGGAGCCCCTGCACTACGAGGCCATCAAGGTTCAGACACGTAACTATAAGTCATAAGGAATATCAGCTATGGAAGATAAGATAATGAAAGTCAATCTCAGGGTCTGGCGCCAGGCCGGCCCTAAGGCCCAGGGAGGTTTCGTGACTTATAGCGACGTCGAGACCACTCCCGACACCTCCTTTCTCGAGACCCTCGACATCCTCAACGAGTCTCTGATCGAGAAGGGCGAGGAACCGATCGTGTTCGACCACGACTGCCGCGAGGGTATCTGCGGCATGTGCTCACTCTATATCAACGGGCATCCGCACGGTCCGGCCACGGCGGCCACCACGTGCCAGCTCTACATGCGCCGCTTCCGCAACGGCGAGACGATCACCGTCGAGCCGTGGCGTTCCGCCGCGTTCCCGGTGATCAAGGACCTGATGGTCGACCGCAACGCGTTCGACAAGATCCAGCAGGCGGGCGGCTACGTGTCGTTCAACTGCGGCGGCGCTCAGGACGCCAACAGTCTGCCGATCTCGAAGGTCCAGGCCGACGAGGCCATGGACTCGGCGAGCTGCATCGGCTGCGGTGCCTGCGTGGCGGCCTGCAAGAACGGTTCGGCGATGCTATTCGTGTCGGCCAAAATCAACCAGCTGTCGCGTCTGCCCCAGGGCGCCGTGGAGAGAGACCGCCGCGCGCTGGCCATGGTGGCCAAGATGGACGAGCTCGGATTCGGCAACTGCACCAACACGGGCGCATGCTCGGCCGAGTGCCCCAAGAGCGTCAAGATGGCCAACATCGCTCGCATGAACCGCGAGTTCATCGCCGCGAAATGCCGAAAATAAGTATAAATAAGTATTAAGTAATAAGTAATACGGGCTTGTTAAGTAATAAGTAATAGGTAATAAGTAATACGGGCTTATTAAGTATTATGTATTAAGTATTAAGTATTACAGTCAATCAATAAAAATGGATGTAAACTTTTCAGTTTACATCCATTTTTATTCTTTACAGCTGTTTGTTCGATTCTTTTATACCTACTTGCCTTTGCCGACAGACTTTAGTCTCTTAATGACCGATATTAGGAGCTTAATAAGTTCTTCGCAATCTTGCGCGATAGATATATACTCTCGTTCTCCAATAAAGCCACCCTTGAATAAAATGACAAGCCAATATTTGGTTTCCGACGCTTCTTTCAAGGATATGGCAAGCTTGTGAATCATGTCATCCCTGCTCTCGGCAAATTTTGCTTCGGCTATGTTTGCTCCGATGGATGTACCGGAGCGGAGAATCTGCTTACTCATCACATAGTCTCCATTATTACAAAGGTATTTGTGAAGATTTATAATACGCAATGCAAACGCCTCCGCCTTTTCCTGTTTAGCATCCATACTTCCAACTTCTTATATTCTATTTTTTATTTGATTTTTTATAGAGTCCTCCCGTATTACTTCATACTTATTACTTATTACTTTCAAAGCCCTCCCGTATTACTTCTTACTTAATACTTTTTACTTTTACTCTTGTCATTGGGATCGAAGGGATTGCGCGTCGGGTCGAAGATCTCGTCTTCGTCCTCGTCCTCGTCAGCGTTCTCGGCGTTGCGGCTGCGGTTGCGGCTGCTGGCCGGCTTGTTCTTGGTCACAGCCATAGGCTTCATCATATCGACCGGAGTGTCGAACACCGCCCACTGCTCCTCCTTGTCCCAGTTCTTCTTGATGCTCACCGCCTTCGGATAGTAATACACCACCTCGGGCTGCTGCCCCGTCAGGTAGTTGCCCGTGTCGTACTCGCCGTTGCCGTTGGCGTCGACCACCACACGCGCATAATACCTGCCCGGCGCAAGGAACGGGAAGAAGGCGTCGCCCCCCTCCACCGGAGCCGTGCGCTTCACGGCGTCCGAACCGTCCAGCAGTTCGACGAACGCCGGTACCCCGCCCAGTCCCGTGAGATGGAACAGCAGCGAGCAGTAGTCGCCCGTCTGCTTCACCGTCAGGTCATGGCTCAGCGGCAGCGTCGGCAGCCCATGGATGTCGGTCGCCGCCAGCGAGTCGATCTCCAGCCTGTATTTCGCGCCATACTCCCACGGATACTCCACGGCGAAGCGCCGCGGCTGCAGCGTGTCGGGCACCGTCACGCGCGGCGCGCCCGCCACAGGGCGGTAGAGCGTGTCGACCAGCACCGACAGATGCACCGCCGCCGTGTCGAAACGCTCCAGCGGCGTCGCCGACTCCAGCAGCAGCGGCAGATTCACCTCCTGCTGCGTGCCCGACTTCACCTCGAACCTCGTCGTGATGGCCGCGATCGAGTCGGCCGCGCTGACGCGCCTCTTCTGCTTCGACGGCTTCGTCTTCACGCGGCGGGTGATGAACTCAAGCGTGTCAGCCGCCGCCGTCCTGACAAGGTTCTGGTCAGAACGCGTGTAGGCCACGCGCAGACGCAGCGTGTCCTCGCGCATAAGTTCCGGCCGCAGCCACCACACCAGCGAGTCGAGCCCCTCGGAGGCCTCCGGCACGCCCGGCGAGCGCATCCCCGGACGCCCCAGCACCTCGATGTCGGGCAGCGACTCGGCCCGCGCGTTGAACTTCAGGAAGACCCGCGTCGAGTCCAGGCGCTCGTGCTTCGAGAGATACTGCTGGCGCAGGCCCGAGTTGAACGAGCGCAGCACGACGTCGTTGGGCATGAACTGCGTGCGGGCGCGCTCCACCACCGTGTCCACGGCGCCCGTCAGCGTGTTGTAGACCGTATCGAAGGCCACGGCCGCCCGCGACGTCGGCGAGACCGTCACGTCGAGGAAGGCCATGTCTTCCTCGGGCGACGAATAGCGGTAGTCGTTGTCGTTGTCGCCAAGGGCGAACACGCGGTACGTGCCGGGAGCCAGACCGCGGATGGTGAAGCGGCCGCGGTCGTCGGTGCGGGCCACGCGCAGCAGCGGCCTCGACGTGAAGGCAGAGTCGCTGAGGTCGGCATGCACGCCGACGAGCATCCCCTGCTGCGGCTCGAGGGCTCGCGCCGAGAGCACGCGGCCCGCCACGCGCAGCGAGTCGAGCGTCGGCCCGGTCGAGAAAGTGTAGGTGAAGCCCTGCAGCTTGTTGCCCTCGTTGTTGTCCTCGATGGCGTCGGCGAAGTCGACGGTATAGGTCGTGGCCGGCGCCAGCGAGTCGAATTCGATGTGGACGCGGCGCCCCGCCGACGTCACGCGCGGCATCGTGCCCGCAGGCGACACCGCCACCTTCTGGAAGGCGTCCTTGACGTTCACCAGCTCGTCGAAGGTCAGGGTCATCGACGTCTGCGTCACGTCCAGGGCCCCCTGCGGCGGGTTGGCCGAGACGAAACGCGGCGGCTCCTCGTCGCGCGGGCCCCCCGACGGAGTGCCCATCCGGGCGCATGACGCCATGCAGAGCAGCGCGGCTCCGAACGCCCCCACAAGCCCCGGAAGCATATTTGATTTTCGTGCCATTTTCACTCGGTAATCTGTTACAGACATCAAAAATAAGCAAAATAATTGATAAAATCACCTATAAAAAGAAAATTTGTAACTCCATATTGCAGAAAGCTCAAAAAAAAGAGGTATATTTGCAAGCTGAAAGGTAGTATCGCCCCCGAAGGGGTGAGTCTTCTTGTTGCGCGACCGCGCGCGCAGCCCCCTCCGGGGCCGCCCGCGAGGCCTTGTATACGTCAATAAAAAAACAAATAAATAAATTACAACAAAACAAATGCAGAACAAAGGGTTTATCAGCACCATTGCGATTCTGTTGGTTTTGATATGCGGATTCTACATCTCCTTCTCGTTCGTGACGCGTCACTACGAGGACGAGGCGAAGCAGTTCGCGGCCAGGATGTCCAAGACCACAGACGAGACCAATGACGCTTACAAACAGAGTCTGAAGCAATTCAACGATTCAATCGACAAGGAGAAGGTATATCTCGGATACACCTACAACCAGGTCCGCAAGATGGAGGTGGGCCTCGGCCTTGACCTCAAGGGCGGCATGAACGTCGTGCTCGAGGTTTCGGTGCCCGACATCCTCCGCCAGTACGCGTCGGGCGACGCACAGCTCGCCCAGATCAACGCGGCCATCAAGAAGGCACAGGACGCCGGCGCCAAGACGAGCGACGGCGACTTCATCAACAAGGTTGCCTCCAACCTGCAGCCGGGCACTCTGGCCGGCCTCTTCATCCGCGAGGGTGAATACATGGGCCAGCTGCGCAGCAACGCCTCGGACGCCGAGGTGGTCGAGGCCCTCAACAAGCAGGTCGACAGCCAGGTCGACGCGGCCTTCAACATCTTCCGCACACGTATCGACCAGTTCGGCGTCGTGGCCCCCAACATCCAGAAGCTCCAGGACAAGAAGGGCCAGATCCTTCTCGAGCTCCCGGGCGTCAAGGAGCCCGAGCGCGTCACCGACCTGCTGAAGTCGAGCGCCAACCTCGAGTTCTTCGAGGTCTACAACTATAACGAGATCGCGGGCGACCTGCAGAACTTCGCGGCCCAATACGCCGCGCAGGACAGCGTGAACCACACCAACGTGATTGCCCTGCTGGGCGGCGCGCAGCGCAACGGCAGCCCCGTCGTCGGCATGGTGACGCCCGGCAACAAGGCCCTCGTCGACTCGATCATGAACAGCGAGCTGGCCCGCCGGCTCCTCCCCTCCGACCTGACGCTGGCCTGGAGCGTGAAGCCCGCCGAGTTCCCCCGCACCGACGCCAAGGGCAACGTGCTTAAGAAGGCCAACGGCGAGAACCTCACCGACTCATACTGGGAGCTCGTGGCCCTCAAGGGCGAGGCCGCCCTCGAGGGTGACGCCGTCACCTCCGCATCGTCGGAATACGACAACATGCAGGGCAACATGGTCAACATGAAGATGACCGACCGCGGCGCGCAGGAATGGGCCACCATCACCCGCAACAACATCGGCCGCTCGATCGCCATCGTGCTCGACCAGAACGTCTACTCGTTCCCCAACGTCAACAACGAGATCACGGGCGGCAGCTCGCAGATCACGGGCAACTTCACCCCCGAGGAGGCCAACGACCTCGCCAACGTGCTCAAGTCGGGCAAGATGTCGGCACGCGTCGACGTGGTGAGCAACAACGTGATCGGCCCGAGCCTCGGCGCCGAGGCCATCCAGATGGGCTTCGTGTCGTTCATCGTGGCAATCGTCCTGCTGATGATCCTCATGGTGATCTACTACGGCTGGATCCCCGGTCTGGTGGCCAACGTCGGCCTGATTCTCAACCTCTACTTCACGCTCGGCATCCTCGCCTCGCTGCAGGCCGTGCTCACGCTGTCGGGCATCGCCGGTATCGTGCTCGCGCTCGGTATGGCGGTCGACGCCAATGTGCTTATCTTCGAGCGTACCAAAGAGGAGCTCAAGAACGGCAAGAAGCTGCGCCAGGCCATCTCCGAGGGCTACAGCAACGCCTTCTCGGCCATCTTCGACTCCAACCTCACGTCGGTCATCACCGGCGTCATCCTGCTGATATTCGGCTCCGGCCCGATCAAGGGCTTCGCAACGACGCTCATCATCGGTATCGTCTGCTCGTTCTTCACCGCCGTCTTCCTGACGCGCATCGCCTTCGACCTTATCACCAAGAACGGCCGCAACGCCGGCATGACGTTCACAACCGGCGTGAGCCGCAACTTCCTCACCAGCCCGAAGATCAACTTCCTGGGCCAGTGGAAGGCCGCCTCGGCCGTATGGGTCGCCCTGATCGTGATCGGCATCGCCTCGCTCGCGATCCGCGGCATGAACCAGGGCATCGACTTCTCGGGAGGCCGCAACTACGTGGTGCAGTTCGAGAAGGACGTTGACCGCGAGGCCGTGCAGCAGAACCTCACCAAGCTCCTCCAGGAGAAGGCCAACGACCCCACGGTCTCCGTGCAGGTCATCACCATCGACAACCCCTCCAAGCTCCGCATCTCGACGAGCTACAAGATCAACGAGGAGAGCGAGGGCATTGAGAACGAGATCACCGACCTCCTCTATCAGGGACTCCAGCAGGAGCTCACCACCAACGGCAAACTGATGGACAAGACCGCCTTCACCATCGCCGACGAGAGCCGTGGCATCCTGTCGATCCAGAAGGTGGGCCCCTCGGTGGCCGACGACATGAAGCGTGACGCATACTGGGCCGTGGGCATCGCCCTGCTATGTATGTTCCTCTACATCCTGCTCCGATTCCGCAACGTGGCCTTCTCGGTCGGCGCCCTCGCCGCCGTGGCCCTGACGGCGTTCCTCATCATCGGCTTCTACTCCGTCTGCTGGGGCTTCCTCCCCTTCTCGATGGAGATTGACCAGTCGTTCATCGCCGCCGTGCTGACCATCATCGGTTATCAGATCAACGACACGGTGGTCGTGTTCGACCGCGTGCGCGAGATGATGAAGGAATACCCGAAGGAAGACCGCTTCCTGACCTTCAACAAGTCGCTCAACACGACGTTGAGCCGAACGGTGATGACATCGTTCTCGACGCTGCTCGTGTTGCTCTGCATCTTCTTCCTGGGCGGCGACACAATCCGTTCGTTCACGTTCGCGATGATCTTCGGTGTGATAGTCGGCACATTCTGCTCGCTCTACTGCGCGGCGCCGATCGCCTACAACATCATCCGCAAGACGACGAAGAAAGCGGTTACGGCCGACGGCAAGACCGTTCTCGAAGGCAACCGCCGCTTCAAATAAACAACGCACCGAACCTTTAGTGCGAATTTAATACTTAAGCACAAATACCCGGGCGGGGAGGCATCGAGCCTCCCCGCCCTTGTTGTGCGCGGGCCATTGATATTTGTATCGGAATCCGCAACTGATGGCCACCGTAGTTTGCATAATTAACTTATTTTTCTTAAATTTGCAAAGATCTTCCGACTAAGGCAAATGCATCTTAATAAAATCATACTTACGTTTTTCACAATCGTCCTCTCCATAGTTTCAGGCTGTAAGCACAATGCGGATGATGTTGCAGACAGGATGTTGTCAAAGGCTGAAACTCTTGTAGAGGGGTCGCCGGCCCAAGCCGCAATTATACTTGACTCTATATCCGAAAAGGATCTGAGTCTTTTAAACCGCCACCGGGCGACACTGTTGAAAGGGAGTCTTCAATATTTTGGAGACAGTCTGCCTGAATCAGACTCCCTGATCGCGACATCGGTTTCTTTCTTTCGTAAAAAAATGACCGTCCGCGCCTGATGCAGGCACTGTTCGTTCAGGCTCAGATACGACGCGACATCAGAGACCAGTATAAGTCGATGAGCCTTGCATGCGAAGGTTATGATATTGCATCTGAACTCAGTAATCCGTTGTGGCAAGGGAGGTTCGCGCAACTTAAATCGAACCTGTTTGACGAAACGGGAGACTATCTCAACAGCGCCGTATTCAGTATGAACGCAAGCCGGGCATACGCACACGACACCGGAGAAGCCAGCAAACAACGGAGCCTCTTTTCCGCAGCGGATGCCTCCATCAGGTATTGTGTATTGCGTGATTATGACAGGAGTCTGGATATTCTTGACAGCCTTGAGCTTACGCTCGACAGGAACAATCCCTCGGATATATCGGTTATCGGATACATCACCCAATGTCGGATCCCTGTTGGAATCGAACGGCAACATCATTCCGAAGCGCTTATGCTCATTGATTCCCTTAAACGGAATCCTTATTATGCGCCGATCCCTACCGTTCTTTGTTATGAATCATACGCCTTATTTGAAAACGACTCTATCGAAAAAGCCCGTACGTTGCTTGATGATGCTCTTGAAAGAGCCGTAACTCCGAACGACTCGATACATATATATGACGGTCTGAGACACTGCGCGGACAAGACACACGACTTGGAGCTATACGCATCATCAACCGATTCAATTTTCAGCCTGCAAGTGAGAATTGACAAGGATTACGGTTTCCATTATGCCTCATCCGCAATGCAGGAATACAACATTCTTAAATCGGAGTCTGAAAAAGAGGCGGCACATAGACGTATCATGCTGTTTCTGTTTCTGTTCGTGGCTTGTGCAGTGATAATCGGAGCG
The DNA here is from genome assembly GCA_910584125.1 of uncultured Muribaculaceae bacterium. Classification (GTDB taxonomy): domain Bacteria; phylum Bacteroidota; class Bacteroidia; order Bacteroidales; family Muribaculaceae; genus Lepagella. The sequence continues at coordinate 27,062 of CAJTXU010000034.1, forward strand.
GTATTAATCTTTATGAGGAGAAAAGCAAATCTATCAGAAAAGAGACTGATAGACCAGGCTTCTCAAATAAATAAATTGACCAGTCTCCTTCTTTCCGCCGAGAACACCCAATTGACCATATACAGAGAAAAGTGGCGTTCTCTCAACAATATGCTCCGGAACTATTACGAACTGAACGGAACAGATAAATTCAAATCAATGCTTTTGGATAATCTGAAAGAGGAAATAAGCAACATGTGTTCCGAAAGCTCGCTCGATGAAATCGAACGATCCATCAATCAGCTGATGGACAATGTCGTCGTCAAGATAAGGGAACAATGCACTCATCTTAGCGAAACAGAAATTCGGGTGCTCATTTATACGCTTGCCGGGTGGTCGCCCGTTGCAATCGGTCTTGCCATCGACAAGACCAAAGGCGCTTGCGGGACATTGAAGAATCGTATTCTCAACAGCATAGAGGAATCCGACGCTCCCGACAGAGAATGGATTCTTTCAAAATTTGAAAGACGTAAGAGAAAACGCCCCGACAACAAAAAATAATAGAACCGACACCTACAATTCGGCCATTGCAACCCTATAGCTTCGGTCGCGGATTCAAGGCAACATATTGCCCTAAACCCGCGACCGAAACCTCATTTCACCATATTTTAGGTCAATCCTCCAAATCGATTTTGGGCCTGTAATCGAAAATCGCAATTACAGATTATAACTAATTGTTTATCTGTGTTTTAATATCATGTCTGTAATTGCTGAAAATTTGGTAGTCTGCAACAAATTCACTGCCGTTCTATTTTTCAGAATACAAGACACTGCTCGAAAACTATGCCGG
>CAJTXU010000035.1 GCA_910584125.1 uncultured Muribaculaceae bacterium
GCCACCAGAAGGCGTTGATGCGGTTTCAATTCACGCGCCCGCGTGGGGCGCGACGGTCCGCGCGTAGACCTTGGTCTCACCGTTGTCGTTTCAATTCACGCGCCCGCGTGGGGCGCGACCGCCGTCTGCGCGTAGACCTTTTTCTCCGCACCGTCGTTTCAATTCACGCGCCCGCGTGGGGCGCGACCGGGGGATAAAAACGCAAGAAGCACTGAACAAACAGTTTCAATTCACGCGCCCGCGTGGGGCGCGACGTGCCATGCGGAGAGCCGCATCAGCGCAAAGTTCGGGTTTCAATTCACGCGCCCGCGTGGGGCGCGACCTCGAGAGGGATTAGAATGCGGATCGAGATGTCGTTTCAATTCACGCGCCCGCGTGGGGCGCGACAATACTTCCTGGCCAAGGTTAACTTCATTCAGCTGTTTCAATTCACGCGCCCGCGTGGGGCGCGACGGCAACGGCCTGCAAAGTGCTGGACGCGGAGCGCAGTTTCAATTCACGCGCCCGCGTGGGGCGCGACACGCAATCGGCAGGTTGGTGCGGAAAGACATATCGCGGTTTCAATTCACGCGCCCGCGTGGGGCGCGACGGTGTTGAGAGGCGTTGGGTGGTAGATGTTGACACGTTTCAATTCACGCGCCCGCGTGGGGCGCGACTTGCCGCTGAACGCGTGATTCGCAACTGACAAAGCGTTTCAATTCACGCGCCCGCGTGGGGCGCGACATTTGAGGCCGTCGGACTGACCGACAGAATATCCCGTTTCAATTCACGCGCCCGCGTGGGGCGCGACACTCCTTCGGGGGAGTCTAAACCGTGTTAGGCCCGTTTCAATTCACGCGCCCGCGTGGGGCGCGACGTTCTTGACAACAACTTCTTCGCAAATCCCGAATGGTTTCAATTCACGCGCCCGCGTGGGGCGCGACTTATCCTGATGTCCTCGAGCGATTCGCATGAGCGGTTTCAATTCACGCGCCCGCGTGGGGCGCGACGACGTGGACGTCATCGTCGAGCATCATGAGGTCTCCGTTTCAATTCACGCGCCCGCGTGGGGCGCGACATGCCGAGGGCGCGGACTCCACGCTGTACGAAAAGTTTCAATTCACGCGCCCGCGTGGGGCGCGACACCTCCCATCCGGATCCCTTGACACGCTTTTTGACGTTTCAATTCACGCGCCCGCGTGGGGCGCGACGGGATTCTTCGGGAGTCCTTGAAGCTGCCCCTTGTTGTTTCAATTCACGCGCCCGCGTGGGGCGCGACGTGATTATTCAAGCGAACTATATAACGAATTCAAAGTTTCAATTCACGCGCCCGCGTGGGGCGCGACTTCAGATGATGTGAACTTTAACAGGGTTAGCAACGTTTCAATTCACGCGCCCGCGTGGGGCGCGACTGAAATTTCCAGGCAGATGGGTGTCAATATTCAGTTTCAATTCACGCGCCCGCGTGGGGCGCGACCAAGGCCGCCCAAAATCGCTTTCTTCATATCGGTGTTTCAATTCACGCGCCCGCGTGGGGCGCGACCCCTTCGGGGCGAGGTTGTATAACTCTAAAACTCGTTTCAATTCACGCGCCCGCGTGGGGCGCGACAGATGTTGCATATTATACTGGTGAATTTGTTTATCGTTTCAATTCACGCGCCCGCGTGGGGCGCGACCTCATGTTTCTCGTCATATTTCGGGACAAGGGGATGTTTCAATTCACGCGCCCGCGTGGGGCGCGACGGGCAATTTTGTAATTGCCCGCTTGATTTTTAAGGTTTCAATTCACGCGCCCGCGTGGGGCGCGACCCGGCGCTCCTTGTACTTCATGTAGCACGAAATCCAGTTTCAATTCACGCGCCCGCGTGGGGCGCGACCCCACCTCCAAAGTCAAACCAATAAACCACGAGATGTTTCAATTCACGCGCCCGCGTGGGGCGCGACCCGGTTGAGCTGATGCAGGATATAGCGAAGAACCAGTTTCAATTCACGCGCCCGCGTGGGGCGCGACACCAGACCTCAGAACCATTTCATTTTTGGGTTCTTAGAGGCTTGTAGACGCGAAGTTAATAATTTATATCTAACTTTGCAACAATTTAAGTTTGCTTTTTAATCTAACTTCTTAAAAATCAATAGGTGCGAATGCTTCGGTTTTTACTGCATCACTTCCTCTTCGCATCTTTGTCATCTAAAGAGTGACTATTTGTTGTATTAACTATATATCTTAATCATCGTGGAGAGACCGCTTATACGATAAGCTCTCCATCCATGTCGAACGACGTCTTTTGTCCAAGATACTCTATCTTGTTCTTGTAGTTGTTGCCCATCCGGTAGATGCGTATGGAGTCATTATCAGAGTCAATTAGCTCATTCAATGCCGCCTTGAATCTTACGAAGTCAGACTCGGGCAAATTGCACTCGAAGACTGAGTTCTGAACCCGCTGACCATGATTCTTGCAGCACTTCGCCACCTGCCGTAGGCGCTTGGTGCCTCCCTCTTCGCTCGTATTGACATCGTATGTCACAAGAATATACATATTTACTTTTTTTATTTTGAGAAAAATACAGGATAGTCATCTATATCTCCCCGAAGGTATCGTGCCATAAGCAGGGCCTGGAGGTGTGGCAACAATCCTATTGGAGCCTTTTCATTAAGGTAAGGATGAATAATCTCTTTCTTCTTTCTCGTCTGCCACGCCGCGAGAAACTTCTTCCGCCCTTGTTCGGTCAGAACCACCCCCATCGAACCATCGTCTCCCGTCTCGGTATGTTGCAGAAAATCTTTCGAAGTAATCTGGCGGTTGTTGATCATCGACAGGACATGCCTGTCCACAATATATGATCGTAATTCCTCCATCATGTCAAGAGCCATGGATTGGCGTCCGGATCTCGGACTATGCATGAATCCAATGGAGGCATCCAGGCCGACACCCTCAAGGGCCGCCGTGCAATCAGCCGCAAGAAGAGAATACCCGAATGAAAGCATGGCGTTGACTGGGTCTGTCGGGGGACGCCTGTTGCGGTTTGTGAAGACCATTCCTGTGTCTCCGCTAAGTATCAGACTTGAAAAGACACTGAAATATAAAGCGCTACTTTCTCCTTCTATCCCACGCAAGGTCTCGGCCGAATCAGCAATCAATGCCCGCTTTATGCGCCATTTTAATTGCTCCGAAACTTGTTCGACCCGGCTTTTATCCTTATGGTCTGGATAGTCTCTGACAAATCTTCTTAATGCGACTCTCGAATTATAGATTTTTCCAGAGACTGTGACATTGGCAAGATGCAGTGCGAAATCCTTGTCTCTGAATTTTTCATACTGATTTATTCTCAACACCACATTGCCTTTTGTCGGTCCCTGAATCCGAGATATGAATCTTCCAATGGGTGAATAGAAAGACAGCGCGACGCCATGATCAACACATAGTCGCATCACACCCGGACTCGCTCCCTGATATCCGAATGTTAAGATGGCTTCCAAGTTCTGAATCGGAATACGAAACAATTCCTTGCCCTGATTCGATACCACGACGTTAGTGCCGTCTTTGCTCAGATATGAATCAGGTGTGGTGACATATAGAGTGTTAAGTAGTCTCTTCATTCAAAGTCTCTTTAATATATCTGCTGGCTTTCATATTTCTCAATTGAGGCTGGCATAGCTCCAGCAGAGAGCATGAGCGACATCCTTTGTTCTTTTTCGCTTCAGGAGTAGAGGAAGTTTCGGTCAGGCGATGCATTTGTGACGAAAGCGACTTTACCTTTTCTCTTAGCACTTCGTCAATATCAAAATATTCGCGATGTCTCTCTTCCCAATAGAATATGGCTCCGCGGCTGATGTCGACGCCGAGCATTTCCTCGAGTATCATGCTCTGGGCCGCTACCTGCACTCTGTCGCAATCCGATGTTTTTCTTACGCCCCTCTTGTATTCTATCGGCAATACCTCGAATTTTCTGCTCTTCAGCAATGCCCGTTTGCCACGAGGGGCACCTTCGTGAGGAATGATCTCCACGATGTCGGCTGCGCCGCTTAGCCCAAGCGTTTTTGAGGAGAGCCGAAGGCTCCGGAGTATAACGATATCCCGGCCGTTGTTGTCGCGCGCGTATGGGTCATCACATCTTTTGTGCAGAAGTTCGCCCTCTGAAGTCAGGTGGTTGTCATTCCATTGTCCTTCGACATGTATTAGCGCCCATTGTCGGGGGCAATACATGAAGTGTTGGATTCCGGAGAGTTGCAACATCTCCTCTTCTTCATATTCTTTTCTCTTCATTGCGTTTGGTTTTCGACGTTTTTATACAACCCGGTACCGGAAGCTTGTTGCCAAATCCCGGTACCAGGTGCTTATGTTCAGTATCAGTTTGCTACAGGTTTTTGCTGAATTGCCTGTCAGATTATCTCGATGACCTTGACTTCCTGCGGCAGACCTGTCTCGTCTATGTTTATCTCATAGTCATTGAAGCTGCGTGCCACCTTGCTTTCGTCCTTGCGGGAGATCTTCACAAGGTCGAAGAGCTTGTTGGCCTGAGCGTTGCCGAGCTTAGAGGAATGCTCGAAGACAATCAGCTTTCGGGCCGACATGAGTCCGCGGGCTGCCGAGCGGTCGTTGTCAAACATGTTCTTGAGCGCCGTCCAGAAGAGTTTCAGGTCATCTTCCGAGAAACCTGTCTGTTCAGCCAGATTGGCAGAAATGAATCCGTGGGCCACATACAGGCCGTAAGGCACTGTCGCCTTGCGTCCTATCGTCTTCTCCTTCGCTTTGTCGGACTCTTTAGTGACGGCCATGCGGGTGATTGCATTATCCACCGCATTGATAGGATCGACCGAGCGCGCGAACGTAAGCTGGATTGGTCCGCGCACCTGGCCCTGCTTTTCCTTTGTTGCGATGACGGCGCCGAAAGCGCGGATGTCGTAGTACTTGCCGCACAGCACTTTCTTTGCTGTTTCCTTTGTCTTGTCTTTGGGAGCCGCCTTCACTTCCTCCGTCTTATAGACGTCCTCGACGCGGTTATCGAGCACTGCGGCTTCCTGAATGAAAATCCCGTATCCCTCTTCTCCTTTCTTTGCGACGTCTACAAAGTTACGTACCTTACGTTTCAGGCATACGTCTGTGACCAGACCGTTTCCTGTCTCCGAGTCCACTCTTGGAAGATTTGCTGCGTCAGGATCTCCGTTGGGGTTGCCGTCCTGCACGTCGAAGACGTAGACGAAATCGTATCTTTTCTTTATGGGTTCCATAGATTTGGTTTTAAAGTGATTTATTCCTTATCTTCTTTTTTTGTGAAAAAATCCGAGCGCTGCTGATAATAGCCTATGAAGAAGCACCCTTGGTCGCCAAGGTCAAGATGGGCCGGGAAGCCGGAGGCGGGAAGCTTGTCGATGATCTCCTGCTTGAGTTTCTCGAAGTATATGCGTTGTCTCTCCGAGGCCACTTTCTCCGTGTGGTGGATGGTAAGATTGAGCATCGCCGGAAATACAATACTCGGGGTCGCGGATGCCGCCGCCATGTAGCGGGTACGGATGGAGTCTCCGCTTTTGGCCACTTCCTGGACGTGCTCGAGCACTGCCGCGAGTCGACCGCAGAGGTAGCCTACGTTTGTACTTTCTTTGTCTAACATTTTACTTATTGGTTTTATGTTATGGTTGTTTCTGTTATGCCGGTTGAGGTATGCCTTAAGGATTGAGGCACGCCCGATGCTTACCGACATATCGCTGACTTCCGCCCGAATTCTCTCTAGTGCACACGTATATAGCTGGTAAGGATATGGCGTCCCGTTTATTATTGCATACATCACGGACTCCGCGAGATTGGGCAGCGAATCTGAGACTTTTCCTCCTAGGGTCACGTTGGAAAGCATCTGGGATATTCCCTTATATGGCTTTCTGTATTTCTCGGCCCGTGAATCGATAATCTCCATGTCTTCGAAATGCATCAGTATTTTGCCTGCAAACTCTCTTAAAGACATGTCAGACCATGACACCACGGCTATTCTTCCTACATTCGGAGCGAGGCCAAGGATGTAGAATCTGTCGTCGAGCGTGGTCTTGATTTCTCCCGACCAAACACTCTTGAACATAGACTCCACTTTGCCGGCCTTCTCATTAGGGTCCTCTTTTTTGTCGGGATTGAAGAAGGCGAAGGTGCTTTCCTGCATTCTTTTTTCCGCTTCATTTTTCCCGTTGCCCCAGAAAAGAAATATCCGGTCACCGATACGCGCTTTGTTTTGGGAGTCAGGGCCGAGCATTGTCTTCAGGGCGGTGGAGTAGGCCGCTTCCGCTTCATCAGAAATGGGAGCGTTGTAGGCTTGTTCTTTCCCATAGGAATCATATCCTGAATTAATCTGCATCCCGACCAGACCTGCTTTTGGCGAGCATCCTGGAATGGGAGTGGCAGTTGTCAATCTTACGATATGCCCCTTCTTTCCTGTGACGAGACATACTCCTTCGGGCCCATCGTCAGCCGACTCGTCTTCTTCGTCACTGTACAGTTCTGTTTTCTCAGCGATGATCCGATCCTCTCCTTCAAGTCGAAACGAAAAGTTCATACTGTAGTCTTCCCGCACATTCTCAATCAGCGGATCTTTTGAAAAGGCCTCTTCGAGTTCCTCCTTAGGCTGGTCATAGAATCTGGAGAGAGCCTGTATCGATTCGTCTTCAGGATGCTTGGAGGCAATTTCCTGCACTTTAACCCTGAAGAGGTCGAAGCATTTCTTTTCCTTTTGATGGAAACCGAGCACATACTTGCCATTGTCCCACAGGACATTTGACACCGGTGCGCTTGTACGTCCAACTCCTTTTTTGACGAGAAAGGAGGCTCCGCGGTTTTTGTCTTCTCTTGTTGATTCGAATCTTAGGAATCGCCCGTCATTGTCAATGATAATAATATAGGCGATATCCTTGATTTCCGTCCCGCGTTGCGGCAATGTGCCGACGTTGTGGTAGTAATCGTATAAAGCTTTAAGTATCATCTCAATATCTCCTTGCTGCCTATCGATGGCACTTCTATCACTCCGTTCTCCATACGAGCTCTGAAGAACATCGGCTCGATATTCTTAGGATCGCTGAAATTCATGTCGTAAAGCATTATGCCCAGGTCTTTGCTTTCCTGAAGAAGGTCGGGCGCTCCCTTTTCACCCTCATTGAGGAGTCGGAAGTATGCACTGCACTCACGGGTGCCGAGGTAGGGCATCGTGAAGCACTGCCCTTTGGATGCTCTTCGCTCAAACATCTCATAATATTTGCGTGGATTCTCATCTTGCATGACCGGGTGCTTCCCCTCTTTCTTACGGTCGCGTGGAGGAATGAATACCATCTTGGCATATATCCGGTATTTCACATCGCGAAGCATCAGAGAGTTCTTTTGCTGCCGTTTTTCTGTTGCGATTATCGGCTGGGCGATCCCTTTACCAACCCCTATAGCTCCGACCTCATTGCGCCGGATGGAAAACCAACGGATTGGGTTGACCACCTCGATTCTCGTTATCTCCCATCGGATGGCAGGTTTCCAGAATACGGCCTGGAAGATATTGCGTGCCGCCGAGGGAGTTATCACGTCATAGCTGACGCGTTCCACTTTCATCTCCGGACGTGTGAAGCATGCGAGGTCTCCCCACACTTCAAGTCCGAATTCCTTGTCGAAATACTCTTCAGTCATAAAGGTTTATGATTATTTTTAGATGTAGTTGAATTGTTCAAGGTATTCATTGCTCGCTTTCAGTCCGGTCGTGGGGTCGTATTGCTCTCTGAGAGGAATGTAATAGATTCCTTCCCACACTTGCTTGACCACCCCGTCCTTTAGAAAGCTTTCGAACAGCCTGGAATTTATATTGACCGTATACTGTCCGAGCTTTCTCATCAGCGATCGGCTTGGCCCGGCGCTTCTGAGAATGTCGACGAGCCGCTCCGGCTCGCTGATATGCCCGGCTTCACCAGCATGCTCTGCGTCGCTGTCGTAGTTGACAATCACCGGGCGCCCCGCATCGTCAATCATTCTGAATCGCTCGGAAGCTTCCTGGTATCTGGCGTTATTCGGATTCTCAAGAAGTTCTCTGATTCCTTTGATATCGAATTTGTCAGTGACACTGAACAGGTAGGTGAAGTATTGGCGCATCGTCTGAGGTGCGAACCAATCGGTCTTCGCTCCGGATTTCAAAATCCGTTTCAATGCATAAATGGCATTTTTCACAGCACCTCTCGGATGATAGTCACTGATGGAAAAGACATATGTCGTTCCCTCTTTCAGCCTTCCTTCCCGATTGCAGCGGCCCGCGGCCTGGAGAAGCGAGTCGAGGCCCGCTTCCTGCCTGAAGACGGTTGGAAAATCTATGTCTACTCCAGCTTCGATAAGCTGGGTGGATATCACTCTGACGGGCTTGTCGGTCTCCGCCAATCTCTTCTTTATCTCGTCGATGCTCTTCAGGGTATGTGCGGGGCACATCATTCTCGAGAGATGATAACTCCCTTTCTTAGCGCCTTCCGGTAGAGCATCGTATATCTGCGCCGCTATGTTGCGCGTATTGACGACACAGAGCGCACGGTCTTGCCGCGCCACTTTTCCGGCTATGGTCTCTATATCAATGGGCTCTTCCTCAAATTCGATCCTGACACGTCTGAGACGTTCGTGCAGTTCAAGCTCGTCGGGTATAATGGAATCCACCTGTCCTTTTAGTCCCTTGAATTCTTCTATTCCCAATCCCTTGTGATTGCCATCCAGAATGGGCTGGCTGGCTGTGCACAGAATAAAAGACGTCTTGAACATAGTGCAGTATGCATCCATGGCATCGGTGACAGGCTGAAGCATAGACATAGGCAGGGCCTGCACCTCATCGAGCACCACGACGCTGTCGCAAAGCGAGTGCAACTTCCTGCATTTCCCCGGACGGTTGGAATACATCGATTCGAACAGCTGGACGTTGGTAGTCACTATAATCGGTGCGTCCCAATTCTCCATTGCAAGCCGGTTTGCGCCGGTGATCTTGGCTTCGTCGATTACGCTGTGATGCTCGAGAACATTCCTTTCGCCGAATATATCTCTTAGGGTCTGGGCCGTCTGGGTTATGATGCTTGTGTAGGGTATGGCGACAATCACTCGCTTCTTGCCTCTTGCGGCGGCATGATGAAGTGCCCACACCATAGAGGCAAGAGTCTTCCCTCCCCCTGTGGGCACTGTCAGTTGATAAAACCCCGTGTCGCTGTCTTTGCCCGATTTAATGCACAATGTCTGCACTTCATTCCTTATCCTGTTTACGTCGGTTTCCGGCCCTTTCGACAATTTCCGTATATGCGTGTCAAGCATTTCCTTCAATGTCTCAATCGAGTCGTAATCTCCACGTTCGGAATAAGTCTGCGGATGCATGAACCGTTCAGTGTCAAGATAGTCGGCGTCCACAAGGCACGAGAAGAGCATTCTCACCAAGTGATTGCACTTCATCCCGTTGCAGACAAACGGGGGTACGTCCAATTCATATTTCTCGTTTTTCCCTGCAATCCCCTCCGGCAATTCTCTGTCAACGACTTTCTGCAATTCAAAGATGTCATATAATCCTCTATGATGGCCTGCGATTATATTGGGCATTATCAACAGATCATTATAGATATCATAGATGGCTTTTGCCCCGATCCATGCATGGTCCTTGTCTCGCCACCTTCCTGCTACCTGATCATAACCCGATTTGACGCGTATGTATCTTTGGAAATCATCGGTGTTCTTGCCAATGTCGTGAAGCATTCCGAGTGCTTTCCCCCAGAATTTCATTCCGAAGGGTGAGGCGAATCGGTATGCAAGTTCGGCCACTCCTTTGCTATGCTCTTCGACCGACTGGAGATCCCACAAGTCGTCTTCTTTTAGCCTCAGGTGCGCTATTTTGTTATTTCGTTCCTTCATAGACATGGAAGGTTAGATTTTCATATCGCAAAGAAATATAATATATTTCAATCCTACAAATATTTTTTCATATTTTTTAATTTATTTTTGCCAATTATCTTGTAAAGACATAGAACTTCGTGCAAACTATACATTTGCCGCATCAGAGCGTCTTTTAGCCGTAAAAGCAAGTTAGGCTGCAACCGCCTTCATGGCGGGTTGCAGCCTAACTGTCTGAGTCTTTAGTATGGGTTCTACGAGGCTATCAGCCTTCGATGGCAGCCTGCGCCGCGGCTACGCGGGCGATGGGCACGCGGTAGGGCGAGCAGCTGACGTAGTTCATGCCGAGGTTGGCGCAGAACTTCACCGAGCTGGGTTCGCCGCCGTGCTCGCCGCAGATGCCGACTTTGAGCTCGGGTTTGGTGGCGCGGCCTTTGCGGACGCCCATCTCGACGAGCTGGCCGACGCCTTCCTGATCGAGCACCTCGAACGGATCCACTTTGAGGATGCCGACCTCCTTGTAGTGCTTGAGGAACTTCGGAGCGTCGTCGCGCGAGTATCCGAACGTCATCTGCGTCAGGTCGTTGGTGCCGAACGAGAAGAAGTCGGCTACCTCGGCGATCTGGTTGGCGGTCAACGCAGCGCGCGGAACCTCGATCATTGTGCCGACCTTGTAGTCCACGCGTTCGCCACGCTCGTCGAATACCTGGGCGGCTGTGGTGTTGATCACGTTGGCCTGGTGCTGAAGCTCCTTGAGTGTGCCTACAAGGGGCACCATGATTTCAGGATGAACGTCGATGCCGCGGGCCTTGCAGTTGAGAGCCGCCTCGATGATGGCGCGGGTCTGCATCTCCGTGATCTCGGGATAGGTGATGCCGAGACGGCAGCCACGGTGTCCGAGCATCGGGTTGAACTCGCTGAGCTCCTCGACTTTCTTTCTCACCTCCTCGAGTGTGAGGCCCATCTCGTCGGCAAGTTCCTGCTGTGCGGCCACGGTGTGGGGCACGAACTCATGCAACGGGGGATCGAGCAGACGGATTGTCACGCCGAAGCCGTCCATGGCCTCGAAGATTCCTTCGAAGTCGCTGCGCTGCATGGGCAGGAGCTTGGCGAGAGCCTCGCGGCGTCCGGTCTCGTCGCCCGACAGGATCATCTCGCGTACGGACTTGATGCGGTCGCCTTCGAAGAACATGTGCTCCGTGCGGCAGAGTCCGATGCCCTGCGCGCCGAAGTGGCGGGCCTGGCTGGCGTCGCGGGGAGAATCGGCGTTGGTGCGCACGAGTGTCTTTGTATATTTGGCGGCGAGATCCATGATCTGGCCGAAGTCTCCGTCGAGCTCGGGCTCAGCCGTCTTGACTTCGCCGTCGTAGACGTCGCCGGTCGAGCCGTTGAGCGAAATCCAGTCTCCCTCATGGAAAACCTTTCCGTCCATTTCCACTGTCTTCGCCTTGTAGTCGACGACAATCTCACCGGCGCCCGATACGCAGCACTTGCCCATGCCGCGTGCCACGACAGCCGCGTGCGACGTCATGCCGCCGCGCATCGTGAGGATGCCCTGTGCAACGGCCATGCCGCGGAGGTCTTCGGGAGACGTCTCGATGCGGACGAGAACGACTTTCCTCTTCTTCTCGGCCCAAGCCTCGGCCTCGTCGGCCTGGAATACGATCTGGCCTGTCGCGGCTCCGGGAGAAGCTGGGAGACCCTTGGCCACAACCTTCGCTTTCTTCAAAGCCTCCTTGTCGAAGACGGGGTGGAGCAGCTCGTCGAGCTTCTGGGGCTCCATGCGGAGCAGGGCAGTCTTTTCGTCGATCATGCCGTCGCGAAGCAGATCCATGGCGATGCGGACCATCGCGGCGCCTGTGCGCTTTCCGTTACGTGTCTGGAGCATCCAGAGCTTGCCGTCCTGAATGGTGAACTCCATGTCCTGCATGTCGCGGTAGTGGCCCTCGAGCTTGTGGGCAGTGTCGATGAGCTCGGCGGCGAGCGTCGGCATAGACTCCTCGAGCGAGGGATATTTCGACTTACGCTCCTCTTCGCTGATGCCCTGGAGGTCGGCCCAGCGGCGCGAGCCCTCGATGGTGATCTGCTGGGGAGTGCGGATACCGGCCACGACATCCTCGCCCTGGGCGTTGATGAGGTACTCGCCGTTGAAGATGTTCTCGCCTGTGGCGGCGTCACGGCTGAAGGCAACGCCCGTGGCCGAGTTGTCGCCCATGTTGCCGTAGACCATCGCCTGGACGTTGACGGCCGTTCCCCATTCCTCGGGGATCTGGTTCATGCGGCGGTAGATGATGGCGCGCTCGTTCATCCAGCTGTCGAACACGGCGCAGATGCCGCCCCACAGCTGCTCCCATGCGGACTCGGGGAAGTCCTTGCCGGTGTATTCCTTGACCGCCTTCTTGAAGCGGACCACGAGCTCCTTGAGGTCGTCGACCGAAAGCTCGGTGTCGAGCTTGACGCCTTTCTCCTCCTTGACCTCGTCCATGATGGCCTCGAACGGGTCGATGTCGGTCTTGCTCTTCGGCTTCATGCCGAGAACGACGTCACCATACATCTGGACGAAACGGCGGTAGCTGTCCCATGCGAAGCGGGGATTGCCGCTCTTCTCGGCCATTGTGGCGACGGTGGCGTCGTTCATGCCGAGGTTGAGCACGGTGTCCATCATGCCGGGCATGGAGGCGCGGGCTCCCGAACGCACCGAGACGAGAAGGGGATTGCTGGGGTCGTCGAATTTCTTGCCCGTGAGGCTCTCGACGTGGGAGATGGCCTTCTCGACGTCTCCCTTTATGTCGGCAACGACCGCGTCGCGTCCGAACTGAGTGTATTCTGTGCAGACTTCTGTCGTGATTGTGAATCCCGGGGGCACCGGCATTCCAAGCAAATTCATTTCGGCGAGGTTGGCACCCTTGCCTCCGAGAAGATTTCTCATCTCGGCTGTACCTTCGGCTTTACCAGCGCCGAAAGTATAAATTTTTTTTGCCATAGTGATTTTGGATTATTAATATTTCGTTTTCATTTTTGATTAAGCCCTCTCGTGTCCGCGCCTACAGATCCGGCGCATCGCCGCCGACGCCGTGTGTCGCGGGGAAACAACGTCTGAAAACGCGACCGCAACCCGCCGTGAACACGCAGTGATAACGCGCCCAGACGTCCGGTTGTTGTGTTTTCAGGTCTTAATTTCCACAATTTCAGTTAATTTAATTGATGTAAACTTTTCCTGCCTCTCGTGTCAAGAAAAGTAAAAACCAATTGCCACTGAAAATGTATCTGCAAATTTAATAAAAGATTGGATATTTTCACTAATTTTGCGGTAAAAATTGGTTTTTCACCCTGAATTTTAAATGTGAGGCCTCTGTGCGACCTGTTGTGTCCGCGGCGAGCCTCTATGCAAGATATGTCAAGAAAGAAGAAACAATTGCCCGAATTGAAATCGGTGCATATCGAAAGCGTCGCCGCCGAGGGCAAGGCTGTGGCGCGTGTCAAGATCCGCGAGACCGACGAGACTCCCATCGTGACGTTCATCCCGTTCGGAGCCCCAGGCGATGTGGCCGACATCCAGGTTGACCGCAAGAAGCACAGTTTCGCCGAGGCCCACATCGTGAGGCTCGTGGAGCCGTCGCCGGTCCGCGTGGAGCCGCGCTGCGGCCATTTCACCGTGTGCGGCGGCTGCAAGTGGCAGCATCTGCCGTATGCCGAACAGCTGCGCTGGAAGCAGCGGCAGGTGTCGGACGCCATGACGCGCATCGCCAAGGTCGAGATTCCGGAGATAACGCCGATCATCGGCTCGGAGCGCGTCTGGGAATACCGCAACAAGATGGAATACACCTTTTCCGACAAGAAGTGGCGCACGTGGGAAGAGGTGAAGTCGGGCGCTGAGTTCACCGGCTCGCCCAATGCCCTCGGGTTCCATATCCCCGGAGCGTTCGACAAGGTGCTTCATATCGACCGCTGTCATCTCCAGGACGATCTCGGCAACGAGATTCGCAATTTCATATATGGATACGCGTGCGAGAAGGGTTATACGTTCTACAACATCCGTGAGAACCGCGGTCTGCTCCGCACGCTGATGATTCGCATCGCATCCACGGGCGGCGTGATGGTCGTCATGGTGTTCGGTGAGGAAGACAAGGAAGCGATCACTGACATCATGAAGGCCGTGGGCTACCGCTTTCCGCAGATCAAATCGTTGCTTTACGTCGTGAACCGTAAACTCAACGACACTATTTCCGACCAGACCGTGCATGCTTTCGCCGGCCCGGAATATATCGAGGAGGAGATGGAGGGCTTACGGTTCCGCATCAATGCCAAGTCGTTCTATCAGACCAACTCCCGGCAGGCGCACGAGCTCTATAAGGTGGCGCGCCGGTTCGCCGGACTCGAACATCCTGTTGCCGAGGGGTGCAGTGCGCCTCTTGTCTACGACCTCTACACCGGCACGGGCACGATAGCCAACTTCGTGGCCCGAAACGCGGCGAAGGTCATCGGCATCGAATATGTGGAGGAAGCGATAGCGGACGCCAAGGTAAACTCGGCGGTCAACGGCATCGACAACACCCTTTTCTTCGCCGGCGACATGAAGGACGTCCTGACCGACGGCTTCATCGCGCGTCACGGGCGTCCCGACGTCATGATCATCGACCCGCCGAGAGCCGGCATGCACGAGGATGTGGTGAAGGTGATTCTCAACGCCGAGCCTGACGTGCTGGTCTACGTCAGCTGCAATCCGGCCACCCAGGCCCGCGACGTGGCGTTGCTCGACTGCAAGTATCGCGTCACCGACATTCAGCCGGTCGACATGTTCCCGCACACCCACCACGTCGAGAACGTGGTGCGCATGGAGCGCAGGAAGGATTAAGGTCTCTAAGGTCATTAAGGTCTTGGGACTACGGTAAATTGATTATATCCATTCTCTAAACTAATTTTTACGACAATGATACAGAACGAAGGTGATGTGCCTGTGGTAGAGATGCCTGAGGTGCCCGACGCGGGGTCGTTTCTCGACAGCCTCAAGGGCATGGGCCTCGAGGAGGTGATAGCCACGGTTTCGAATTCACTCGTGAGTTTCGCGTTCAAGGTGCTTGTGGCGGTCGCGGTCTTCTATATAGGCCGCTTCCTGATCAGCCGCATCTACAAGGCTGTGTACGGCATAATGACCCGACGGCATGTGGATCCGTCGTTGACGACATTCGTGCTCTCTCTTGTCAGAATCAGCCTCTATTTCTTCCTAATCATCATAGTGATAGGCATCTTAGGCGTCGAGACGAGCAGTTTTATCGCCATATTCGCATCGGCCGGTATGGCCATCGGTATGGCCCTGAGCGGCACGTTGCAGAATTTCGCCGGCGGAGTGCTGATATTGCTTCTCAAGCCCTACAAGGTCGGTGATTTCATCGAGGTCCAGGGATTCACCGGCACGGTGAAGTCGATACAGCTTTTCAACACGGTGATCAACACCATCGACAACAAGGCGATCATCCTGCCCAACGGCATGCTGTCGACGTCGTCGATCAACAATTATTCTCTTGAGGATTACCGTCGTGTCGACTGGTCGGTGAGTCTGTCGTACGGAACGAACATCGCCGACGCCAAGTCGGCCATGCTCGATATCGTGAACTCAGACGTGCGTGTCGTGAAGCGTTTTATCGAGGACGACATGGCTTATCGCGAGCGTGTGGCCGAAGAGAAGTATCTCGCCGAGCATCATGACCAGGCCGCTGAGAAGAAGAGGGGATGGCTCTACCGGATGTTCCATAGGCAGAAAGACAAGCTCACGAACGCGGCTTCAGAGCATAAGGCGACGCTTGACATGCCGGTGGCGATTCCTCAGAAGGTGGAACGCGCGCCGTTTGTGGGTCTGCAGGAGATGGGCGACAGCGCGATTGTGTTCACCGTGAGGGCGTGGACGCATTCGTCCAACTATTGGCCGCTCTATTTCGAGCTTAATGAGCGTTTCTACACCGAGCTTCAGGAGCGCGGCTTTTCGTTCCCGTTCCCGCAGCTCGACGTTCATCTCGACAGGGTCGGGAACGCGCTCTAAAACCCAAGTACTTGCGCGGCAGTGTCGCGCAGGTCGAATGTCAGGAGTCGGTCGAACAGGTTTTGGCCGGCTCCTGACAGGTATTTCAGGGCTTCGGCGGCCTGGACCGAGGCGACGATTCCGGCGGCCGGGCCGAGGACGCCTCCCACTGAACAGGGAGTGAATCCGGAGCATGGGGCGGTGTCTCCGAATATTTCGGCATATCCGGCGTGTCCGGGGCTCCAGCTCATGGCCTGACCCGACATCTCGCGCACTCCGCCGATACAATAGGGCTTGTCGATTGACTCGCAGACGCGTGCCGTCATCAGTTTGGTAGCGGGATTGTCGCTGCCGTCGATTATGAAATCATAACCGGCGAATATCCCGGCGGCCATCTTCTCGTTGATCATTCCGGGGCATTCGACGACTCGAATGCCGGAATTGATGGCACGCATCTTAGAGGCGAGTACGGCGCATTTCGGTTGGCCGAGCGTCATCTCGTCGAAGAAGAGCTGGCGTTGCAGGTTGGAAATGTCAATGGTGTCGAAGTCGGCGATGCCGACGGTGCCGACGCCGGAGGCGGCGAGATACATTGCGCACAGCGAACCGAGCGCGCCGCAACCGATCACGAACACCTTCCCCTCGTTGAGACGGGCCACGCCCTCGTCGCCCATTCCCTCGACAGCCGCCAGCCGCGAATACCTTATAGAATCAACTTGCTTCATGATGCAAATTTAGTCAAACATTTTCACAAAAGCAAGCCGCCCGGGCATATCGAATACCCGGACGGCTAATAAATGTTCTGCAAGCGGATTATCCGCAGTGCCAGTATTTGGAGACGAGATTGAGCATCTCCTGGCGGTTGCCGGCAAGGTCGGCGCGGAGGTGCTTGTCGTTATATGATTTGAGTTTGCGGATGATGCCGTCGATCATCCGGGCGTCGAACACGCCGTGCTCCTCGAAGACCGCGCGAGCGGCGTCGAGTGCATTGGCCGACTCCGAGCAGCTTGCCGGCAGCGAACGCAGCGACTCGAGTTTCTCGCGGTTGTCGTCGTTGTGAATGTTGACGCTTACATAGAGTTCCTCGGCGCGTTTGAGGGCGTCGGGATCCTCGAATCCCTTGCGTGCAGCCGTCACCATGCCGGCCAGGAGCTGGTAGACGTCGGCCGAGCCGTCGGCGCTGCGGAGCTCGACGGTCTGCTTCTCGGGCTTGGTCTGCGACGGAGCCTCGAGTGGGTTGGCCTGCGAGCACATGTCGTTTTCACCTGTCCAGCCGAGAGGCACGCGCACGAGCACCGAGCGGTTTCGGTCGCCCCAGCATATGGATGTCGGGGCCTCCTGATGGGGCACGAGACGGAAGTAGCTTGTAGGCACTTTGTTGCCCATGGCAGTCAACGCGTCAGCATACTCGAGGATGCCGACGATGGCGCGTTTTGCGTTATCGCTCAAACGGCCGTTCTCGGTCATCATGTTGCGACCGTCCTTCATCAGCTTGAAGTGGATGTGCAGACCGCTTCCGGCCTTGCCCTCGGTGATCTTGGGCGCGAACGTCACGTCATATCCCTTCTTGACGGCGGCGGTGCGGATGATCCACTTGGCCAGCATCAGCGTGTCGGCCGCCTCGAGAGCGTTGACGGGGAGGAACTCAATCTCGTTCTGCTCGAAGATCTTGTTGTTGAGCGTGAAATTGCCGACCTCGTTGTGGCCGTATTTGATCTGGCCGCCGGTCTGGGCGATGAGGTGCATGCACTCTGTGCGGAAGTCATTGAACTTGGCGAAAGGAGCCGATTCGTGATAGCCCTTCTGGTCGGTGGCCCCGAAGAGGCCGGTGTCCTCGCTGATCACATAATACTCGAGTTCGCCCATCGCGTAGAACTCCATGCCCGTCTCGCGTGTGAAGAGCTCGAGGGCGCGGCGCAGCGACTGTTCGGGTGAAGAGGGCAGGGGCTTGCCTTCGTTGTTGAAGTATGAGCAGAGCAGCGACAGTGTCGGAATTTCTGCGAACGGATCGACGAACGCCGTGGCATAACGCGGGATGACGTACAGGTCGCTGTTGCCGGCCTCGATGAAGGGGAAGAGGCTCGAGCCGTCGACGCGCTCGCCGTATGTCAGTATCGAGTCGAGATATTCCTCGCTGTTGATTACGAAGTTGAGGGTCTTCAGACGGTTGTCGTCGGCCGGATACATGAAGTTGACCATCTGTATGTCGTTGGCCTTGATGAACTTGATGATGTCGGCCTTCGTGAACTCAGCGGGTGCTTTGTGGAGATACCGCACCACCTTGTTGGGGTTGAGAGAAAAGTTGTCGCTCATGGTTTAGAGTTTAAGTATGGTAATATGATTCGGTTTTAAGGTGAAGGGAAGGGTCGCTTCCGTTTCTGCGGGCAAATATAGTCATTAAAATCGATATTAACAAAGAAATAGTAAACAAAAATTCCGTGCAACAGCCTCCTGTCGCACGGATTCGTGACATTCTGACATAAGCCTTAGCCTTCCATGGCCTTTTTGGGGCAGTTGCGGACGCACCTGCCGCATTCGATGCACTTGTCATGGTCGATGACCGGGTAGCCGTTTGCGCCTTGCGATATCGCTCCGACGGGACAGAGCCTGATCAGCGGGCATACGTGGTCATGCGGGCATAGTTTCCGGTTCACTTGTATCATCGGTAATCTGGTTTTGAGGTTTGATTTTCATTATTTTGAGAGGGCATGCGGCCACGCACTTGCCGCATTTGATGCAGTCGGCATGGAGATAGCCCGATTCGGAACCCCGACTGTCGTAAGGCGTGAGCTGCATGGGGCAGACGCTCGCGCAGCTTTTGCATTTCATCCGGCAGGAGGCGTCGACACTCACGCTTGCGAACGCCTTGGGGAATGTCGGTTTCTTCGGGGTGACCCACGACGAGAGGGTGCCCATCGGGCAGAACGAGCACCATGTGCGCGGGGCGTAGATGAACGAGAGGGTCACACCCACGACTGTCGTGACCGCTATGATATTCCAGAACACGCGTCCCATGGCGTTCCAGTCGCCCCATGCGAAATACATCTGCACTCCGAACATCGTGAAGATAAACAGCACCATGAACGCCCGGAAACCAGTTGTGCGGACGAAGCGGGGTATGGGCCTGTGCGGTGAGTACTTCGCGAGCAGCCTATCGTACATGTTGCCTCTCGGACAGGCGTTGCCGCACCACCATCTGCCACGGCTCACGGCGAAAGCGACCGGCGCGATCATGCACACCAGAGCCAAAAGCCCTATTACCGGGAAGAAATATCCGACGGCCAGATATACGAGCAATATCCAATAGAGAGCATATCCGCGGGTCGGGAAGTATCTGTGAAATCTTTTCTTTGCCATATCAAATTTTGTTTTACGCCGCAAAATTAGTTAATGAGTGATTGACCGACAACAGATTTTTATTATCTTTGCATCGAATTTATCTATCATGACACTTCAGCAGTTAAGATATATCGTGGCGATAGACCGCTGCCGCAGCTTTGCGAAGGCGGCGGCCGAGCTTGACGTCACTCAGCCGACACTGAGTGCGTTGCTCGTGAAACTCGAGGATGAGTTGGGCGTCCGTTTGTTCGAGCGGACCAACAGAAGCGTGCGTCCCACCTCTGTCGGCGAGGAAATAGTGAGGCAGGCGGAGGCTGTCCTCAGGCAGGCGGAACGAATCGCGGAGACCGTGGCCGAGCTGAAAGGGGAAGTGGGAGGTTCGCTCTCGATTGGTGTCGGGCCGTCGATCGCCCCCTATCTGACGCCTTGGTTCATCAGAAAATACACTGACCGGTATCCGGATGTGAAGCTGACCGTCAATGAGATGAAAGGCGACACACTGGTCGAGTCGGTCAGATTCGGTAAGATAGACATAGGCATAGCCACAAGCGGATACTCGGCTCAGGAGGTCGATGAGATTCCGTTCTACAGCGAGCCCTTCCATGTGTATATGTCGCGGGACTGTTCGCTTGGTCTCACGGTCTTCAATCCCGCCGACCTCGAGCATGAGAAGATGTGGATCATGAAGGAGTCGCAATGCATGCGCGAGAGCGCTTTCAGTTTCTGCAAATCGAGAAGCATAGGGCGTCATATATATGAGGCGGGTAGCATCGAGACGCTGATACGCATCGTTGACATCAACGGCGGGTTCACCATCATCCCGGAGATGCACCTTCCGTTTCTTACCGAAGAACAGCGCGCCAATGTGCGGCCGATTCAGGGCGATTACGTCTCGAAGCGCAGTGTGTCGATCTATATCCGCAAGGACTTCATACGCCGGGGCATGTTGAGGAGCGTGGTCGGGACACTGCTTTCCATCATCCCCGGCAACATGGTCTCCGTCGGTTTGCCGGAGTCGCTCGGGATACAATGACTATCGCCAGCAGTTGCGATTTTGCGCGGTTTTCTGGAATGCGATTCTTGGGGTGCCGTCGGCGCAGTAGATTGTGCCGCAACGTGTGAAGCCGAGCCTGCCGACTGCATGAAGCATTGTGGAGTTGTCGGCGTGGGTGTCGAGACGGATGTTGCCTGTCATCGACATGCAGAAGTCAACGCATTGTCTCAGCATCCCATGTTGAGATCCGTTGGAAGCGAGGCGATGAATTGTGCCGTAGGGAAGGTCGTTGAGCCATCGGCCCCCTTCTATGACAGCATACGTCGGATCGGCTCCGATGAAAAAGGCGAAAGCCATTACAATCTCACCGTTGTCGTCGAGTCCGACATAGGCGGCGCCTTGCGATATGTCCTTGGCCACGAGTTCACGTGAAGGATAACCGTTAGTCCACTGGCTCGCATTGCCCGACGCCCTCATATAGGCCCGGGCCGAGTCGTAACACGACATCATGGCGTCGATATCAGCCGAGGTGGCTTTTCTTATCTGCAACATTCCAATGTCTGGTTATGCTGTCGAGAGAGGGGCGAGAGGGGAGAGGGACTCTCAGAGCATGATCTTGCTGGATTTGCCGTCGCGCACGCGGACGTAGATGCCGGGAGTCTCCGGGCGGCTTATACGCACGCCCTGCATGTTGAACCATTGTTCCTCGCCGTCGGACTGAACGTTGCTGTTGTCAACGATATCGTCGATTCCGGTTACGATTCCCGATTTGCTTATCACCTTGACAATCTCGTTCGACTGGTCGGTCGGGTAGCCATTACGGCGTGTTTTGGCTCTGAGGACGTAGTATTCACCGAATGGTGAACTTACATCGAATGTCTTGGAATAGGGCGATTCCACCTTGTTGGCCCATGCTTTCGATGGATCTTTTATGATATCGGCCGCCCTCTCCGGCCCAGACATAAGCGATGAGTTCTCCTCGAAGCAGTTGCCCAAGGGTTCGTTGAGACTATTGTATTTGCCCCACATCACATGCAGTTCCCTGCCTTCGGGGGCCGAGAGGTTGACAGTGTACTTTCCTGAGGCTGGATTATCGACATAAGAGAAGTCGGGAAGATCCTTTGTCGATTCGGGAAGAGCGAACTGGAGCTCTTTAAGATAGAACCAACCTGTTTTATTATTAATTTTATCCAACGATAAATTGATTCTGTAATACATGTCAGGACAAGGATTGGATACATCTAAGACAACTACATAATCATTTACAAAATCTGTTGGAATCGTCGCTTCGTTCGTAATACCGTCTGACATGTCTTTATTGGGAGATACAGTGAGCGAGATAGATTTTACATTCGCCCAATAATCTCTGTTATCCACAGAGCATATAACGGCTAATCCAGAAACTGGCATTGCAACTTTGTCAATAGTCTTTAGATATGGTTTAGTTGCAACACCGGCACCGCCCAAGAGATTATAAATGCAATCTCGGTTACCATTGTCCGGGTAATTGTAGGCAAGACCATAGAGTTCCCACTTGATGCCTAACATATTTTCTTTTGATGTAACAGGAATTCCATGATAGCCCTGGGTGCCACTCTCTATTTGCCAGTACTTTTCATTCATAGGGTACGCTTCGTTGTAGAAGAACACTGGTGGGTCTTCAATCGCGAAGACGTGGGGCGCCGACAGCAGCAACAGCGTTGCCGCCATTGTTACGGAAATAATCCGGGCCATGTAGCTGAGCGTTCTGAGTAGTCTCATATGGATAGCTTTTCTTGGTTATGGCCGCAAAATTATAAAAATAATCTGATTTCGCTGCTATATCTCCGGATTTTTTTGCTCTGAATCATAATTTATCGCTTTTTTTGTGTTCGGATGTTCCCGCCAGGCCCGGTGCGGTGATAGATTTGGGATTGTTCCGATTTTTTAGTAATTTTGTAATCGAGAAACGGGCGGCGGGATATTCTCTTCCTTCACCCGCTGTCTGACCATAGACATTAAAGATTATGAAGGTACTGAAATTTGGAGGAACGTCGGTCGGCACAGTCGACAGCCTGCGCAACGTCAAGCGCATCGTCGACTCCCTCGAGGAGCCTGCGGTGGTGGTGGTGTCGGCGCTCGGCGGACTTACCGACCGTCTGATAGCCACGGCACGCGCCGCCGCGCAGGGCGAAGACTCGTTCCGCGACGACGTGGCCGGTTTCGCTCGCAGGCATTCGGAAATAATAGAGGCACTCGTGCCTTCCGACAGGCGCACCGAAGTGTCCGCCACGGTGCGCGGCCTGACGGCCCAATTGCTCGAGATATACACCGGTCTGTCGCTGATACGCGACCTTCCGGCAAAGACACTCGATCTTGTGGTGAGTTTCGGCGAAAGGATGTCGTCGGTGATTGTGGCCGATATACTTGAAAATGCGGTGCACGCCGACTCGCTCGAGTTCATCAGGACCGAGAAGTGGTTCAACCGCGACATCGCCGCACGCCAGCTCACCGACAGCCTTATATCGGAGAAAATCGCGCTTCCGCTCGCCGCTACGGTTGTGACCGGCGGCTTCATCTCGCGCGACAAGGATACAGGCGATATAACCAACCTCGGGCGCGGCGGCAGCGACTACACGGCGGCGCTCATAGCGGCGCGCCTCGGCGCCGACCTGCTTGAGATATGGACCGACGTCGACGGCTTCATGACGGCCGACCCGCGTATCATCCCCGACGCGCGCGTCATTCCCGACATGTCGTTCATCGAGAGCATGGAGCTCTGTTCCTACGGCGCCAAGGTGATATATCCGCCTACGATCTATCCCGTCTTTCACCGCAACATCCCCATCCGGATACTCAACACGCACAACCCGTCGGCCCCGGGCACCTTGATCACCGACAGCAGCGACTCGCTTCCTGCCGATGTCAGAGGTGTGTCGTCGGTCAAGAAGACGGCGATGGTGTCGGTGACGGGCAGTCTGACGGCCAATGTCGCCGAGATCAATTCGCGCTCGTTCAATGCTATGGCGCGCAACGGCATAAGCATCCTGCTTGTGGCGCAGCCGGCATCCGACGCGGCGTTCTCCATCGCTCTGGCGGAGGCCGACGCCGGCAAGGCCATGGAGGCGCTCAGGGCCGAGTTCGCGCCCGAACTGCAGGAGGGCTCGGTGCGCGAGGTGTCGCTTGAGACCGACCTGACGGTGCTCGCCGTCGTCAGGGAGTCGATCAAGGAAATCAAGGGCCTCGGCGCGCGGCTCGTCAACACGCTGCAGCGCTACGGCGTTGACGTCAAGGCTGTCTCCGACGGAGCGTCCGAGACCACAATCGCCATAATAGTGCCCGACAGTGACGCCGTGCGCAGTCTGCGACTCGTACATTCGGCATGTTTCTCCGGCCAGCAGGCCCAATAACGAAAACATCTGATCATGGATATAAAAAACGCAAAGTTCGAGGTCAGCAATCCCGACGTGGCCATGTGCCCGGCAACCGACGCGCCCGAGTACGCCTTCATAGGCCGCTCGAATGTCGGCAAGTCGTCGCTTATCAACATGCTGTGCAAGAGCAAGAAGATGGCCAAGACTTCGCAGACGCCCGGAAAGACGCTGCTCATCAATCATTTCCGGATGGACGACGGCGCATGGTATCTCGTCGACCTGCCCGGTTATGGATTCGCGGCCCGAGGCAAGGAACAGCGCGAGAAACTGACCCGCCTCATCGACGGCTACATACTCGACCGCCGTCAGCTAACGTGCCTCTTCGTGCTGGTGGATATCCGCCACGACCCGCAGAAGATCGATCTCGAGTTCTTCGACTGGCTCGGCGAGCATGACGTGCCCTTCGCGATAGTCTTCACCAAGGCCGACAAACTCGGTCCGGTGGCGGCGCAGCGCAAGGTCGAGTCCTACTGCAACGAGCTTCTGCTGACCTGGGCCGAGTTGCCGAAGGTGTTCGTCACCTCTTCCGAGAAGGCCCGCGGCCGCGACGAACTGCTCGATTACATCTATTCCATCAATCGCGAGGTGGCCGAAGCCTGCAAGAGCGGTGCCAATGAAACAACGCCCCCTCCCGCCGCGCCCCAGCAGTGAATGTGAGGTATATGGATTATATATGGATAAGGAAGAATACATAGAACCGACCAAAGACCAGATTGTAATGGCTTTCGTCGCGTCCTGCGTCGAGTCTGTCGCCGAACGTATGAAGCTTGCATATCGCGAGGTTTTAGAGCGAATGGATAAAGTAGGAATGATTGATAACTATATTTATCCATTTTATGAGCAACTTCACACAGAAAGCCGCGAGAACCTGACTGAAAGCCTGATTGATACTTTGCAGAGATGGGAAAGCGGGAAGGATTCGTGAACAAAGAGTGTACGTAATGGATAAAGTTGAAGTCTATCATGCGGGAACTGGCAGAATCGAGCAACCGGACTGCTTGCGAGGTCGAAATAATCTTGATTTCGGAAGAGGTTTCTATATTACCGACATATATGAACAGGCCTATAATTTAGCTTTGTTAAGGTCGCACGACCGTCGGAAGCCAGCGTTGATCAACACTTATGTTTTAGACCGAAATGCTTTCATCGACAATGCCCGCACTTTGGTTTTTGATCTCTATGACAATGACTGGCTCGAGTTCATCGTCGCATGCCGCAGCGGTCAGGATGTTTGGAAGAGTTTTAATTATGTTGAAGGCGGGGTGGCAGACGACCGCGTCATCGATACAGTCAATATCTATATCCAAGGCTATATATCCAAAGAGAAAGCTCTGAGAAATCTGAGGTTTCTCAAACCCAATAACCAAATATGCATTCTTAATCAGGAGTTGCTGAATCAACATCTTGTTTTTAAAGAATGCCTTGAAATTCCTACAAATGGATTATTATAACAAGACACTTAAGGATATACTCAGATGGGGTAGAATCGGCGCGATAGCATGTATTATTGCAGATCATCTGTCGATTACACCGCTGAAGGCTCTTAAGGATTTCTATCGAAGCAAGACATGTGAGAGATTTCATGATCGCGCTACAGGTCTATATCTTTATGGAGATCATTACATAGCCGAATCCTATCTGATGGAAAAGAACATGATATGAGACTCAGGGAATTTGTCAACGATCGGGGCCGTAAGGCCGAGGTGATGCGGTTCGTGCTTACGGGCGGTTTCTGCACCGCCCTACAGTATGGTCCCTATGTGGTGTTTTATGAGGCTGTGGGCGTAGCGCCGGTGGTCTCGACCGTGATCAGCTACGCCATCAGTTTCGTTGCCAATTTCATCCTATCGAGCTTCTTCACCTTTCATAGCGGTCCCACGGCCCGCAAGGGCCTCGGTTTCGCGGTGAGCCACCTTGTGAACATGGGTATGCAGACCGGACTCGTCGCTCTCTTCAAAGAGATCATGCCCCCGGTGCTCGCGCTCCTTCCCGCACTGGTGATTTGCGTGCCGTGCAATTACTTCATGGTTCGCTATGTATTCAAGAGCAAATATTTTGATAAATCAACAAAATAAATCAGACACCTATGAAAATCGCATTCGCAAGCGACCACGCCGGCTACGAACTCAAGCAGCATCTCATGGATATGATGCGTTCGCGCGGCTACGAGACAGTTGATTTCGGCACTCACTCCACGGAGTCGTGCGATTATCCCGCCACGGCGCATCCATGCGCCGTGGCGGTAGAGACGGGCAACTGCGCGTTCGGCATCGCCATGTGCGGCACCGGCAACGGAATCTCGATGACCCTCAACAAGCATCAGGGCATACGCGCCGCCCTATGCTGGAAGCCCGAGATCGCCGCCCTGGCCAAGCAGCACAACAACGCCAACATCCTCGTGCTCCCGGCCCGTTTCGTCACCCAGCAGGAAGCCGACAGCATCGTCGACGCCTTCCTCGACGCCAGCTTCGAGGGCGGACGCCACCAGCGCCGCATCGACAAGATTCCCGTAGCCGGCTGTAACTGTTGAGGCATGGGCAGTTTCTTGATTCGGCTCGACGACATGCGCTTCTATTCACGCATCGGTGTCTTCGGGCAGGAGCGTCGTGTGGGCAACGAGTTCAGCGTGAGCATGCGCCTCAGGGTGGACGCGACCGCATTCCGGAATGAATGTCTCGACACCACCGTGTCGTATGCCGACGTCTACGAACTGGTCCGAGCCCGGATGGGGGAGGAATGGCTCCTGCTCGAGAGTGTGGCCAAGACCATTGCCGACGACATTCACAACCGCTTTGAAAACGTCACCGAGGCGTGTGTCAGGATCGACAAACTCGCTCCGCCCATCGCCGGGATACAAGGAACGTGCGGCGTCGAGTATGATGCAACATTCTGATACATAACGTTATCGCATCGGAGGTGAAAAATAATCGCAAAAAAAGTCTCCGAAAATTTGGTCAATTCAGAAAAAAGCAGTAATTTTGCAATCGCAAATCGGAAATGATTGCAAGGCTCCTTAGCTCAACTGAATAGAGCATCTGACTACGGATCAGAAGGTTACAG
>CAJTXU010000036.1 GCA_910584125.1 uncultured Muribaculaceae bacterium
GATTTTTCGTCATACCGCCATAATTGTGTCTGTCTGAAATTCGGGGAGTATTATATATGATTAGATGGTAAGATAGTCCGACTGATAGAGCAACGGCACTGGATCGATGCCGAAATAAGTAATGTCACTCAGATCGTCTTTGGAACATTTCTCCCCATCAAGATTCCGCAGAGGGATATTGTTTCTAATCACAAGATCGACAAGCATCTTGGTCGTGCCAGTCGAGAACCAATAGTTGTCCGTCTCGCCTTTGCTGAGAGAGAGCAGCAGACTGAGCGGATTGTAGATGTCGGGGCTTTTAGAGCTGAAATGGTAGCCATCATACTGTCTTTTCAGTTCGGCATACATCTCGTCTGCGTCCATACTTTTTTTCGCAGCCATCGCACACACTCCCGAATCAAAATACTCATGTAGTTCCTTCTCCGATATGCCGCAGATTGCGGAATATTCCTCGTCGAAAGATATGTCATTCAGATTGTTGAGTCCGGAGAATACGTTAAGTTTGCCGAATTTAGTCACACCGGTAAACAACACAAGCTCTAAAATCTATCCGGAGTTTTGAGCGAAGCATAGCCCCCCGCAGATCTGTCTGATGGACGGCGTAAAGTTCTTCGTCGAGTATGTTGTCGGTAAGAGGTTTGTCATACTCATCAATCAGAATCACGACTTTATGCCCAGTTCTTTTATATGTCTCCCTTACGAGCCACTCAAAGAGTTCTGAAATCGATCGGTCCTTGCGGATATCACCATAAATCTCATCCCAACGCTCAAGATGCTTGTTGATTATGGCCACTACCAAGCCCTTCTCACCATATCGTTCGCTGTTAAGGTCGAGATGGAAGACGGGCCGGAGCGTCCATTACTCCGGACGCATCCGGTCTATGGCAAGGCCGCGGAAAAGCTCTCGGTTGCCTTAGTAATATTCATGCAGCATCGAGAGCAGCAGACTCTTGCCGAACCTCCGCGGGCGACCTAAGAAATAGAACTTGCCGTTTTCAAGCATGGGTATGTACGATGTCTTGTCGACATAGACAAAACCACCTTCTATTATTACCCTGAACGACTGTATGCCTATCGGGTATTTCAACTTTTCCATCTCCATCACCAATTTCCGGGTTCTACAGGCGGAGGGTCTACCTCCGCCTGCAAACCTAACAAATTATCTTTATTCTTTGATCTGCGACTTGAAGTAGGCTCGGACGTCCTGCCAGTCGTAGTAGGGCCACATGTCGGTGCCGACCGGGATGCGCGTCTCGCGCTCGTTGTGCAGGATCTTCACCAGCACCTTGCCGGGCTGGCGCGGGTTGCGGAAGAAGATAAGCTGGACGTTGGCGGCCATCGGCGTCACCTTCCAGTCGCACCATCCCTTGTAGAAGTCGTCGGCTTTCTCGATGCGGGCGTCGCATCCCTCCAGGTGCATCAGCGAGGTCAGAGGCACGACGTTGCCGTCGTGTCCGAACCGTAACGCCGCCGAGGGAGCGCCGGACGCTATCGCCGCGTCGGCAGTGTCGATGATGTTGTTCAGCAGATTGGCGGCGTTCTGGAGATGCTTGCCCTCGGCCGGAACAAAGTCGGCGTGTCCACCGTAGAAGTCGGCGTTGAATACCTGCCAGAGGTCGAAGAGTTCGTCGGCCGTCAGCAGGTCGTAGAACGAAATCTTGCCTTCGGTGTTCTGCGCGTCAGACGCGAGCCAATAGATGCCCCACATGAAATCGCCCGGATTGACATAGAGGTCGACGAAACCAGAGTCCTTGAATATCGAGCTGACCACGCGGTCTGGACGCGTGTTCTTCTCCTTGAACTTGCGGTAGGCCTCTTTCCAGTCACGTTTGAACGCGTCGGACTCAGGCGTGCTGTGACAGATATAGGGCATATATCTGTTTGACGACTCCATGTCGATGGTCAGCCTCGGATTCTTCTCCTTAAGGCTTTCGCAAAACGACGCCATGCTGAGGATGCAGCGCGGCACGAGTGTGGAGCGGGCTGTAATCGAGGCGTTGTCGGCGAACACCTCGGGATAGTTGGCGATCATGCGCGAGGCTATGGCACGGTGCTGGCGGCGTCCGAGCGGCGAGAGGTCGCCGCCGCGGCCCAACGTCTCGACCATCAGAGAGTCGAGGCGGTGCATGAAATCGACACCGAGCGGAGTCAGCGCATCGGCGTCGGCCGCCTTGTGAAGCAGATCGGCCATCCACTGATAGTCGCGGTCGCCGATCAGATAACGCGAGCCGTGACGTCCGTAATGGCTCACGTGGAAGGGTTTGAAACCCTTGGGGGCAGGAGTGTTGTCGGCCGAGACAGCCGGATAGGCGAAATAGACGCCGCCTGTCTTGTTGAGGTCGGCGGCCATCTCCTCGCGTGTAGTCTGACCGAAGGCCGACACCGCCAGGCAGCACGCAGCGAAAACAGCGAGTATTCTCATTCTCAGTTTAGAGTTTTAGAGTTTAAAGTTTAAAATATTCTAAAGTCCATAGAGTCCTTAAAGACCTTAATGACCTTAATGACCATAATGACCATAATGACCATAATGACCATAATGACCTTAATGACCTTAAAGTCAGTCGCCTCGGTAGTAGAGCTGGAGGTAGCAGCGGGCGATGAAGTCGGCGTTGGCCTTGACCAGCTCGTAGTCGTCGCTGCCGGGGAAATGGGCATACGGCAGCCAGCCTTCCTTCAACGCCCTGTGCAGGAGGTCGCCCGGGCAGAGTCCGCGAACCGTGAGCAGGTCGAAGCTGTTCTCGCGTGCGAACGCCTCGTCATACAGCGGATTGCCCGGTGCTTTGAGGCAGCGCGCTATGTCGCGCGCCATCAGCATTCCCTTATGCGGATTCACCATCAGCACGTAGTCGTGCGCACCCTTGGCCTGCGCCAGATGTTCCTTGCCTGCCTCCCAGCCGAGGGCCGAGATGAAAAACTCGTTCATCGCCTCATAGCTGTCGAAGAATCGGATATCCTCCCCTCCCGTGGCGGCCGTGAAGGCGGTGTAATACTTATGTTCGGGCGCGTCTGCCTCCGGCGTCTCGTGCGGAAGTCGTCGTTCTATCATCAGATAGACCCATTCGGGCGTAAAGAGCGCCAGCGGTCCGGTGGTGTCCTGCAACATCGCTTCCTCAAGGCGTCCGTTGACCTTCACCGTGAAATCGGGATCGTCGGCCGGCACCTGCCCCATCACCTCGCGGAGCGACACCGAGAACGCCGGAGTCAGCAGCCACGAATGCAGGAAGAGCCAGTTGCCGAGACGGTAGATGGCCGCACGGTCGTCGGGGTCGTTGAATTCCAGCCCCTGCGCGAGATTGAAGCCTTCGGGCACAGGCGCGTCATCGTAAATCTCCTCCAGTACCGCGAAACATCTGTCGGCCAGCGCGAGAAGCCCCGCGTCGTGCGGGTAGATCTCACGTCTATCCTCCCACAGCATCGCGATGACATACCAAGTCATGAAGCGAACATCCTCGCGGTTGAGCTCATAGTCCACATACTCCTCTCCCACCGTATGGAAGGGAACAGAGAATCCATAGAGTTCACGGCAGGCGTCGACGAACGAACGCCAGAGTCCGGCGTCGGCCACAACGTCCTGTATGTATCCCGTCAGCGACAGAGCGAGGCGCCGCGCGAGTCCGGCGGGCATCGCCGAGCCGAAGGCGTCCGCGCCGATCTCTTCGAGCAGCCGGTCGGCCACTCGGATGTAATACGAATCTGTCTGAGTACGCTCGGGGAAAGAGGGTTGCCTTATCAGGAACTCATCGGTTGAAATCTTTTCCATTTCGGCTTGTGTTTATTTCACGACAGCAGTTCGATTGCCGCCGCCAACGTGTATTCCGACTGCTCGCCGGTGGCCATGCTCTTGATCACGATGGCGTCGCGTCCGAGTTCGGACTCGCCGACGAACGCCACGAAAGGTATGCGGTCGGCATCGGCCATTGTCATCTGCTTCTTCATCTTGCAGCAGTCGGGATATAGCATCGCCGACACACCGGCCTCCCTGAGCGCCTTGACATAGCGCAGCGACTGCAGGGCCTCCTTCTCGCCGAAGTTGACGAACATCACCTTGACCGTGCGGCCGAGGTCATCGGGGAAGAGTCCGAGCTGCGTCATGACGTCATAGATGCGGTCGGCGCCGAACGATATGCCGACACCCGAGAGGCCCGGCATGCCGAAGACTCCGGTGAGGTTGTCGTAACGACCGCCGCCGGTGATGCTGCCGATCACCACATCCTTGGCCTGCACCTCGATGATGGTTCCGGTGTAGTAGTTGAGGCCTCGTGCGAGCGAGAAGTCCACCTGCACTTCGTTGGCGTGACCGAGCGCGTCGAGGGCCGCCGTCACCTCGCGGAGTTCGGCGATGCCCTTCATGCCGGTCTCGGAATCCTTCAGTATCTCCGACATGACGTCGAGCTTCTCTGAGTTCGAGCCAGAGAGCTCGAGTATCGGGCGCAATGCCTCGATTGCAGCCTCACCGAGACCTTTCTCGCGGAGTTCGGCGTTGACGTTCTCCAGTCCGATCTTGTCGATCTTGTCGATGGCGACGGTGATGTCGACGATCTTGTCGGCCTCGCCGATGGTCTCGGCTATGCCCGAGAGCACCTTGCGGTTGTTGAGTTTGACGGCGACGTTGATGCCGAGGTCGGTGAAGACCTTGTCGATGAGTGTCAGAAGCTCGACCTCGTTGAGCAGCGAATCGGAACCGACGACGTCGGCGTCACACTGGTAGAACTCGCGGTATCTCCCCTTCTGCGGACGGTCGGCGCGCCACACAGGCTGTATCTGGAAGCGCTTGAAGGGCATCTGGAGCTCGTTGCGGTGCTGCACGACGAAGCGGGCGAATGGCACCGTGAGGTCGTAGCGCAGACCCTTCTCGCACATCTTGTTGGTGAGTTTGACGAGATTGCGGGCCACGAGTTCCTCGTCGCAGCACGACCTGAGGAAGTCGCCTGAATTCTGGATCTTGAAGAGCAGACGGTCACCTTCCTCGCCATATTTGCCCATGAGCGTCTGGAGGTTCTCCATCGCCGGGGTCTCAATCTGCTTGTAGCCGCACAGGGCGAAGTTGCGCTTGATTGTGTCGAAGATATAGTTGCGGCGCGCCATCTCCTCGGGTGAGAAGTCGCGCGTGCCTTTGGGAATGCTGGGTTTCTGGGCCATTATATCGGATGTTTTATCGTTATTATACCGGAATTGAACTAATTATACGCGAAATTACAAAAATGCCGCGACTCCTGCAAGAGCCACGGCCGAGTTGTTGTCAGAATTCCACCGCGAGGCGGACGTTGAACTGTCGCCGCGTCAGATAATTCGGCACGGCATACTGGATGTTGTTGACGTCGGTCACCCAGTAATAGCTGCTGACGTTGGCTATGTCAAGCAGGTTGAAGACGTCGAGGCCGAGCACGATGCTCTTGAAGTTGCCGAAGAATCCGCTGCGCTTTTTCTCGCCGTCGGACGGTGCGCCGACGAACTGCCAGCTCAGTCCTATGTCCACGCGCTTGTAGGCGGGCGCACGGAAATATGTCTGCGAGCGGCTCGTGTGAGGCGGCGTCATGGTGAGGCCGTCGGAGATCACTCCGCGCAGACTGAATTTCAGCTTGGGGAATTTCGGGAAGTAGTCGGTGAAATATGCCGTGACGGCATACCGCTGGTCGCTGGGCAAGGGCACCTTCTTGCCATCGAGCGTCTGCTGGGTCTTCATCAGCGAGAAACTGATCCAGGAGTCGCTGCCCTCGACGAACTGACCGAACAGCTTGAAGTCGAGACCCATGGCGTATCCCTTAGAGTCGTTGCGGCCGGAGTAGTTGATCTTCAGGTTGTCGTATTCGTACGATATGAGGTTCGAGAGGTTCTTGTAGTATGCCTCGCCCGTCAGCTTGAACGGACGCCCCATGGCGCGGAACGTATAGTCGGCGCCTACGATCACCTGGATGCTTCGAGGCGACTTTATCTTGTCGTTCAGCTGGATGACGCAGTTGCCCAGGTCGTCCTCCACCATCTCGCGGTATTCCTTATAGAACGGCGACTGATAGTAGAGGCCGGCCCCGATGCGGTAATACCAGTTGGGGTAGTTTACCGGGTTGATCGAGAAGTTGACGCGCGGCGAGACGAGGAACTCCTTGTTGAAGCCGTTGTATGAGAAGCGCAGTCCGGCGTTGAGGGTCATGTAGGCGAAGCTGTTGCTCATATAGACGGCGTCCTCGGCGTATGCGTGCAGACGGCTGATGTTGATGTTCTGGCGCGAGCTGAGGTTGTAGACCAGGTGCACGCCCTCGGGCAGCGTGGGCAGCGAGTATCCCGCCGAGTCGCGCCACTCCCACTCCTTGGTGCGGTCGTGGAACTGCTCGTGCTGGTAGCCGATGCCGTAGCTGAAGTTGTTGGCGCGGTATTTGGTCGTGCCCTTGAACGACACCTGCAGCACGGAGGTCTTGAGTCTGTTGCGCGAATGCTCCATATATTTGCCGACACCGAGTTCGCCGCCGATTCCTTCGTTGCCCTCCGAGCCTGACGTGCCGGCCTGGTCAAGCCAGTATTCGCCCGATATGTCGTAAGTAACGAGCTCGTTGCTCAGAAATCCGGCCACACCGAGCGAGAAGCTCGTGGCCTTGTTGTGGCGGTAGGTGGCCTGCAGCGATCCGAGATAGGTCTCGAACTTGTCTTTCTCCTCGCCGTCGAAATAGACCTTGAAGCTCTTGGCGTCCGACGACGTTCCGAACGTCGTCTCGCGGTCCTGCGGCTTGAAGTTGAAGTGGTTGAGCGATATGTTGCCGAGCAGGTTGATTGTCCACCGCTCGGTGGGCTTGTAGTTGATGTTGGTCTGGAAGTCGAAGAATGTCGGGTCGTACTCGCCCTTGGTGTCCATCGTAGAGAGCAGCGAGTTGTTTTTCTTGAACCTCACGCCCGAGAGCTGCGAGAATTTGCCGCTGTTGCTGCCGATGGTGGCCGACGCGCCCATGAGACTGGCCGAGACGGCGCCTTCGAACGCCTCGGGGTCGCGGTAGGTTATGTCGAGGGCCGACGACATCTTGTCGGCGTAGCGGGCCGGGAAACCGCCGGTGGAGAACTTGATGTTGCCCACCATGTCGGGGTTGATGACGCTGAGTCCCTCCTGCTGACCGCTGCGGACGAGCTGCGGGCGGTATAGCTCCATGCCGTTGATATATACGGAGTTTTCATCGAACGAACCGCCGCGCACTGAATATTGCGAGCTCATCTCGTTCGACGAGTTGACGCCGGGCATTGTCGTGATGAGGGCCTCGACGCTGCCTCCCGACACGTCGGGCGAGAGTTTATAGCTCTCGGTGTTGAGCGTCTGCATGCCGTTGCTGTTCTGACGGTAGCCGACCACCTCTATCTCGCGCAGGTCGACGTCGTTGGGATATAGGCGCACGTTGAGCGTCAGGTCTCCCTTGGGATGCACCAGAGTGTGCTGCACGGTCTTGAACCCGATGCAGCTGTAGACTATCTCGAGCGTGTCGCGCTGCGCCACCGACAGGGTGTAGTTGCCCTTGAGGTCGGTGTTGGTGCCGATGGCCGAGTTGGCGATCCGCACTGTGGCGAACTCCACGGGCTGGTCGTCGCTGTCGACCACCTTGCCCGAAATCCTGACGTTGTCGGCCAGGGCCGCCGACACGCAGAGACTCATCAGCAGGACCGCGAATATGATTTTCATTTTTCTCATCAAATTCTAAACGCGTCTATCCCCGCAATATTATTTGCCGCCGGCCATGACGCGAAAAAGAGTCGCAGCCTGTCTCCCTTTGGCAGAGAGACAGGCTGCTGTCGTAATCAAACCGTGCTGCGCCTGCCGCACGTCTCAGCGGCTGGCCGGCTTCAGAAATCCACGCCTATTCTGAAGGTGAACATGCCCTCCACCTTATGCCGCGGGCCGTCTGTGTGATAGACCCATTTATTGCCGGTGGATTCGACCAGCGAGAAGTCGTCGGTCTTGATTCGGCGCAAGGTGGCGCCGACACCGACGTTGATTCCGATTCTTCTCCCCCAGTTGAAACGGTAGCCGATTGTGGGCGAAAGATAGAAGTCGGTTTCGAGAGTGTTATAACCGACGCGAACGTCGGCAAAAGGTGTGACGGCACCGAATTTGAAATCCGCCCTTCCGTCAAGAAATATGGCGAACAAATCATCGTCGACGCCGCTGTTGCATACTGATTCGAGTTCTATTCCGGCTCCGAGATACCACATTTCGTTAAACTGATAACCGTGGCTTGTGGAAAAGCCGGTGAAGAAAAGCGTGTTGGTCTTCTCAGGAGTTCCGAGCGCTTTCTGCTGTCTGACTGAGCTCGCCCAATCCACGAACCCCCGGTAGCCCCGCTGCGGCTGTCTGGAGAATCCGGGCAACGCAAGCATCAAGCCCAAAGCCGCTATAATAAGTCTGAATGTATTCATGCCAAATGGATTATGATGAAGCGAACGAACCGTAAAAATCCGTATGCTTCTTCGAGTTTAGAAATCTATGCCGACGCGGAATGTGAAATAGCCCCATAACTTATGCTTTTCCGGACCGAGCATGAAGTCATTCTCTGTTTCATCAGGCCTGAGAGTCGTTATTACCTCGTTTGTACTGACTCTCTGCATCGAAGCCCCGACTCCTATGTTCACTCCAATCCGGCTTCCCCAGTTGATTCTGTAGCCTATGGTTGGCGACATGTAGAAATCGTGCTCCATCAAGTCGTAACCAATACGCAAATCTGCAAAAGGAGAAAATTTGCCGAATTTAAGGTCTGCTCTTCCTTCAAGGAATATCGGATTCAGCCGATGACTTAATTTCCCGCACTTTTCCCACGAATATCCGGCCCCGAGAAACCATCTCTCGTTGAACTGATATCCGTGACTTGTCGAAAAACCAGTGAAAAAACCCGTTTCTGTATCCAGATTGAATTCCCCAACCGGCTTTGTGGAATGCACCGAGCTCGCCCAGTCCACAAACCCCCGGTAGCCCCGCTGCGGCTGTCTGGCTGATGCCGATATTGAAATTACCGTCATCAGCACTAATAAAATTTTCCTGATCATAATGTCGTTTTTGTTGTTTGAATTACAGCTCGTGATTATTTTCCATTATGGGAACTGTGTGACTTTGAGCCTTCCGTCATCATGCGGTCCATCCCCATAATCAATCACGAGTTCTCGCTTCTTGCCGCTTTTGTTGGGCGCTGCAATCAGAACATTGTTAGTCTTCCCCGAGACATGCGATGTCTTGATTGTAAGCCAGTCTACTGTCATGACTCTCCATATCACTCCGTCTTCATCCTCCTCTTCAGTAATCAGGCCAACGCTACCAATCCCGTTGAACTGTCCTTCAAGAACGATCGTACCTCCTTCTGCCGGGAAATTGATGAACTTGGGCACACCTGGCTCGGAGCCTCTGTCGCATTGAGCGAACACAATAAAAGCCACAATGCCGAGGAAAAGCCCTAAAAGTTTTGAATACTTTAACAATCTGTTCATAATGTTAGTATTAAAGTTATTGAAAATAATCAATGTGCCGAATATGAATATTGGCAGTCGGGATTGTTTTCGGAATCGCGCCGCAAACTTAATAAAAATTAATCCACATTCCAAATTTTTAGACTAATATTTTCACATTTAGCATCTAATTGAACCTACCGGACCTTACCCAGCCTATAACCAATTGATGTGTTGATGCTTACAAACACGTGTCGCGGATTTTCCAAAAAATAATTAAAATGCAAAATATGACTTAAACGCTTAATATATAAACTTTTAATTGATCAGCTCAGTTAGATTTATCTCACAGCGGGTAAGATTATCAAGTACACCGGTAAGGTAATATCTACATAATCCACGTAACTTTTACACAGCACCGTCTTCGGCTGTGTCTGTGAAAGCACCCCAATTACAGTTCACACACTAAGTATTTGTGCATTTTTATTTCAGAATTTGCATTTCCAAGACAGTTTTTAAAACTAATATATTCTTCTAAGATCGGTTTCTGTCGCAAGACTGTTTTTTCTTTTTGACAATAGGAATGCTCGCATTCGCGAGCACATAGCCCGGCGACTGGGACAGTCGCCCTCCCCGGTAGGCTCACGCAGTCGCCAAGCAGGCGCCGAGGCTTTAGTCCGGATGGTCCCTATGTTATATTCATAGATTCCACTAAACTACGCCTATGCCCCGATATAAGAGCGTTGTTACAGCTTCGAAAAACACTTGCCAGACTGTCCTGACGGCTATCGATTTCCATATACCGAACAATGACGAAATAAAAATCAGGTAGCGGACCGAAAATATAAGGATGAAATGCGTCGGAATTCGCGATAAAGTGTTAATTTTGCAAAATATTTTCGTCCGCAAGGGATATCGTCGGCCTCGCCACGATAATTCTGGCGTCTTATTTGTTATTACAATGTAACGCCATGAAATGTCTACGGAGCCTCGGCACGACGGTTCCCGACGGGATTTCCAGGAATACTTTTAAGAACAACTTTCGAACAATCAATATGACAAAACCACTCAACGGCGCGACCGAAACCGTGACGACCGGAAGGTCCGAGCTCGAGAACACCATAATCGACGCCATCCAGAACCGCAAGGGCGTCCGGATTGTCGATATGGATTTCAGCGGCCTCGACACAGCCCCGGCCCGCACTTTCATTGTCTGCCAGGGCAACTCGACCTCGCAGGTGGCGGCCATCGCCGACAACATCCGCGAGGAGGTGCGCGAACGTCTCGACATCAAGCCCTACAACTACGACGGATACCGCAACGCCCAATGGATCGTGATCGACTACGGAGACCTCATGGTCCACGTCTTCCAGCCCGAGGTCAGGGAGTTCTATAACATCGAGGACCTCTGGAGCGACGCACGCATCGAGCTCATCCCCGACCTGGACTGATCAGGTTTACTCACACTTAATACCCACGGATATGAAAATGTTCCCCCAGAATAACAACAAGAGCGGCAACCGCAACCGCCGCCCGCTCTTCAATATGTACTGGATGTACGGCCTGATAGCTCTGTCGCTCTTCGCGCTCTACTATTTCCAGGACGGCTCGCAGGTCAAGGAGGTCGACTGGACCGACTTCGAGAAGGCGGCCGTGGCCGGCGACGTCGACAAGATTATGGTGTTCGCCCAGAACGGCGTGGCCGAGGCCACACTCACCGAGCAGGGCGCCAAGAGTCTGAAGTTCGACATGAGCCCGCAGATGACAGGCGAGAAGAAAATCAAGACCACAATCCCCTCGTCAGACAAGATCCAGGACAAGATCGATCAGTGGAACAAGCAGCTCGCCGAAGCCGGACGCCCGCAGATCAAGGTCAACTACGAGAAGGGAAGCGATTTGATGAAGTTCGTGTGGTATTTCGGCCCCATCATCCTCATCGTGCTCGTCATGGTGATCATGTCCAAGCGCATGACCGGCGGATCCGGAGGCCCCGGCGGCATTTTCAGCGTCGGGAAGTCGAAGGCAACCGTGTTCGACAAGAACAACGGCACCAACGTCACGTTCAAGGACGTCGCCGGACTCGCCGAGGCCAAGGTCGAGATCGAGGAGATAGTCGAGTTCCTCAAGAATCCGCAGCGATACACCGAGCTCGGCGCCAAGATTCCCAAGGGCGCGCTGCTCGTAGGCCCTCCCGGAACGGGTAAGACACTGCTCGCCAAGGCAGTGGCCGGCGAGGCCGACGTGCCCTTCCTATCGATGTCGGGCTCGGACTTCGTCGAGATGTTCGTCGGCGTCGGAGCCGCCCGCGTCCGCGACCTCTTCAAGCAGGCCAAGGAGAAAGCCCCCTGCATCGTCTTCATCGACGAGATCGACGCCGTGGGCCGCGCCCGCGGACGCAACCCCAACATGGGCTCGAACGACGAGCGCGAGAACACGCTCAACCAGATGCTCACCGAGATGGACGGCTTCCAGTCGAACAACGGCGTGATCTGTCTGGCCGCCACCAACCGCGCCGACATGCTCGACAAGGCCCTGCTGCGTCCCGGCCGTTTCGACCGCCAGATATATGTCGACCTCCCAGAGCTCACCGACCGCGAGGAGATCTTCCAGGTCCACCTGCGCAACATCAAGTGCAACAGCAAGCTCGACGTCGAGCAGCTCGCCCGCCAGACCCAGGGGTTCTCGGGCGCCGACATAGCCAACGTCTGCAACGAGGCCGCCCTCATCGCCGCCCGCAACAACAAGGATTCGGTAGACTGGGACGACTTCATGGCCGCCATCGACCGCATAGTCGGCGGTCTCGAGAAGAAGTCGCGCATCATCACCGACGAGGAGAAGCTCGCCATCGCCACCCACGAGGCCGGACACGCCACCATCACATGGATGACCAAATACGGCAACCCGCTTGTCAAGGTCACCATCGTGCCCCGCGGCCGCGCCCTCGGCGCGGCATGGTACGCCCCCGAGGAGCGCCAGATCATCCCCACCCAGGCCCTGCTCGACACGATGTGCGGTCTGCTCGGCGGCCGCGCAGCCGAAGAGGTCTTCCTCGGCCAGATCGGCACCGGCGCCAGCGACGACCTCGAGAAGTGCACCAAGATCGCCCGCTCGCTCGTGCTCGTCTACGGCATGAGCGACAAACTCCCCAACCTCAACTACAACGACTCGACCGGCCAGGAGATGGGATTCACCAAACCCTACTCCGACGAGACTGCCAACGTGATCGACGCCGAGGTGAAGCGCATCGTCAACGAGCAGTACGAGCGCGCCAAGCAGATCCTGCGCGAGTACGCCGCCCAGCACAACCGCATCCGCGACCTGCTCGTCGAGAAAGAGGTAATATTCCACGACGACGTCGAGAAGATCCTCGGCAAACGCAAATGGAAGTCGCGCACCGACGAGATCATCGAGATCAACCGCAAGGTAGACGCCACCCGCACCGCCAAGACCGGCGACGACGACCCCTACGCGGCCGACTTCGACCATGACCCGAAGCCCGCTCCGGCCAGCCCCGCAAAGGCTCCGGACCAGGCAGACGATGACGACGACGGCACTCCCCCGCCCTTCGACAAGTGACCCGGCGGTGCCGCATCCGGAGGTCCGGAATCCGCAACGACCTATCACGGGTATGCACGCGCATACCCGTCTTTTACGGGCTTGCTGAAAACTAAAAACGGCGATTTAGTTTTTACAAAACGCGCAATTTTGGTCATTTTGGGATTTTTTGAGCGCATTTGGGAAATATTTCGTTTTAATTTAGTAATTTTGTAGGTTGACAAGGCCATGTGGCCGCGTCGGCAACCCGAGAATTCATACAGACAGAGCATACAAACAGTAAAGAAAAGACAATAAAAATTACGACACATGAATCTCAGCAAATTGAATGCAATGGTGCTCGCCGCGTCGGCGGCCGCATTGATTCTGCCCTCGTGCAAGGGCAAACAAGAACAGCAGCAGGCGCAGCAGGTGCCGGAACTCGCGGTCATAACAGTGAGCGAGGAGAACACGACGCTCGACACGCAGCTCCCGACGACTCTCGAAGGCGAGAACGACGTCGAGATACGCCCGCAGATACAGGGGTTCCTCACGAAGGTGTGTGTTGAGGAGGGCCAGAAGGTCGGCAGAGGCCAGACGCTCTTCATCATCGACCAGGTGCAGCTCAAGGCTCAGGTCGACGCCGCCCAGGCGGCTGTGGCCGTCGCCCAGGCCAACGTCAACACCGCCCAGACCAATATGAACAACAACAAGATGCTCTTCGAGAAGAACATCATCTCCCAGTCGGCCTACCAGACGTCGGTCGACTCCTATAACGCCGCCAAGGCGGCCTACAACCAGGCCAACGCCAATCTGACCAACGCGCGCAAGAGCCTCTCCTACTCCACGGTGACGGCCCCGACGTCGGGCGTCGTCGGCAAAATCGACTTCCGCGAGGGCTCGCTCGTGTCGCCCCAGTCGCTGCTCACGGTGCTCTCCAACAACGGCGACATGCGCGCCACGATCTCGCTCAACGAGAAAGACCTGCTGGCGATGACCGACAACGGCAAGCGCTCGCTCAACGAGGCCATCAAGCTGATGCCGGCCGTGAGCCTCGTGCTCGCCAACGGCGAGAAGTACGCATACCCCGGCAAGATCATCTCTATTTCGGGCGTGATCGACCCCGCCACGGGCAGCGCGACGGCCAAGGTGCTCTTCCCCAACCCCAACGGCATGCTCCACAGCGGCAACACCGGCATGGTGCTCATCCCGAAGACGCGCTCAAACGCCATAGTGATCCCCCAGGCGGCTACCTACGAGATGCAGGA
The DNA here is from genome assembly GCA_910584125.1 of uncultured Muribaculaceae bacterium. Classification (GTDB taxonomy): domain Bacteria; phylum Bacteroidota; class Bacteroidia; order Bacteroidales; family Muribaculaceae; genus Lepagella. The sequence continues at coordinate 14,208 of CAJTXU010000036.1, forward strand.
CATGAAATTCGTCTATGTGGTCAACGACAGCAACAAGGTCCACTCGCGCGCCATCCAGATCGCCGAGGAGAACGACGGCCAGCACTACATCGTGACCGGAGGCCTCAAGCCGGGCGAGCGCATCGTGACCGAGGGCGTGGGCATCACCGTCAAGGAAGACATGACCATCAAGCCCAAGAAGTAACACTTAACGACATCCGATTCACACAAATGCCGGAACGCGTTCCGGCAAGAACACTTCACATATGAAACTATCCACTTTTATCAACCGGCCCGTCCTCTCGACCGTGATCTCGATCTTCATCGTGATCTTCGGCGTGCTGGGACTCATGTCGCTTCCGGTGGAGCAATACCCCAACATCGCGCCCCCGACCATCAGCGTGCGCACCACCTACACGGGTGCCAACGCCCAGTCGGTGCTCAACTCTGTGATCGCCCCGCTCGAGGAGCAGATCAACGGCGCCGAGAACATGGACTACATGTATTCGTCGGCCTCCAACAACGGTTCGGCCGAGATCAACGTCTACTTCAAGTCGGGCATGGACCCCGACATGGCGGCCGTCGACGTGCAGAACCGCGTGGCCAAAGCCGCGGCCTTCCTTCCGGCCGAGGTGAACCAGGTCGGCGTCACGACGCAGAAACGCCAGTCGTCGATGCTGATGGTGTTCAACGTCTACGCCGACGACTCCAAATACAGCGAGGAGTTCGTCGAGAACTATATGTCGATCAACATCATCCCGGTCATCAAGCGTGTGCCGGGCGTGGGCGACGCGATGGTGCTCGGCGCCGACTACTCGATGCGCATATGGCTCAAGCCCGACGTGATGGCTCAGTACGGCCTGATGCCGACCGACGTCACCGCCGCGCTCGCCGAGCAGAACATCGAGGCCGCCCCGGGTCAGTTCGGCGAGAACGGCAACCAGTCGTTCCAGTACACGATGCGTTACAAGGGCCGTCTCCAGGATGAGAAGGAATTCGAGGACATCATCATCAAGGCCCTCCCCACGGGCGAGATGCTGCGTCTCGGCGACGTGGCCGACGTCGAGCTGGGCCGCCTCTCCTACGGCTTCCACTCAACCACCAACGGCAAGATCGGCTGCGCCGCCATGGTGATGCAGTCGGCGGGCTCTAACGCGACGGCCGTCGTCGACCAGATCCAGGCCGAGCTCGACAAGTTCCAGAAGGAGTGTCCCGACGGCATCAAGATCGTCACCACCATGGACGTCAACGAGTTCCTCTTCGCCTCGATCCATGAGGTGATCAAGACCCTGCTCGAGGCGTTCGCCCTCGTGTTCCTCGTGGTGTTCCTCTTCCTCCAGGACTTCCGCTCGACCATCATCCCTATGATCGCGATTCCCGTGGCCCTGATCGGTACGTTCTTCCTGATGAACATGTTCGGGTTCACGGTCAACCTGCTGACGCTGTCGGCACTCGTGCTGGCGATCGCCATCGTGGTCGACGACGCCATCGTGGTGGTGGAGGCGGTGCACGCCAAGCTCGACGAGGGCTACAAGTCGGCGCGCATGGCCTCGATCGACGCCATGAACGACATCGCCGGTGCCCTCGTGTCAATCACGCTCGTCATGATGCTCGTGTTCATCCCCGTGTCGTTCATGGGCGGAACTTCGGGTGTGTTCTACCGCCAGTTCGGTCTCACCATGGCCATGGCCATCTTCCTCTCGGCGGTCAACGCCCTAACGCTCTCTCCGGCGCTCTGCGCGATATTCCTCAAACCCCATAAGGAGGAGGGCGAGACCGCGCCTCTCGGCGAGCGCATGCGTGACGCCTACTCGGCGGCCGGCGAGGCCATGAAGCAGGAATACAAGAAACGCGTAAGCCGCGGCATACCCCCGCTGGTGACCACACTCTTCCTCGTGGCCGCCGTCGTTTTCCTCGTGCTCGGATGGTACTCGACCGAAAGCATCCTCAAGCTCGTCATCGCCTGCGTATGCGCGCTGATCGGCGTGGTCGGCATGTTCCAGCGTGCGTTCATCGACGCCTTCAACCGCGTGTTCGAGAAGGTATTGAACGGATATTCCAAGATAGCCAACTGGTTCATACACCATAAGATCACCGGCTTCGGCACCGTCGCCGCCAGCGTCGCCCTGCTCGTATGGCTCATGTCCACCACCCCGACGTCGCTCGTCCCCAGTGAGGACACGGGCACGCTGATGGGTGTGATCGACATGCCTCCCGCCACGTCGATGGAGCGCACCAAGGCCATCATGGACAAGGTCGACAGCATCGCCGGCACGATTCCCGCCATCTACCTGCGCAACGCCATCACGGGCTATAGCTTCGTGGCCGGACAGGGCAACACCTACGGCTCGTTCATCATCAAGCTCAAGCCCTGGAGCGAACGCGACGAGAAGACCGAGAGCGCGCAGGCCGTGCTGGGAATGCTGATGCAGAAGTGCTCAGAGATCAAGGACGCCCGCATCATGTTCTTCCAGCCCCCTATGATCTCCGGCTACTCGGCCACCAACGGTTTCGAGGTCAAGCTGCAGGACAAGACCGGCGGCGACATCAACCAGTTCTTCCGCGTCTACCAGACGTTCATCGGTGCGCTCAACCAGCGGCCCGAGATCTCCATGGCATACTCGACGTTCAACCCCTCGTTCCCGCAGTATATGGTCGAGCTCGACGTCGCCAAGATCAAGAAGGCGGGTCTGACGCAAAACCAGATCCTGCAGACACTGCAGGCCTACTACGGCGGTATGTACGTATCGAACTTCAACAAGTTCGGCAAGCTCTACCGCGTCATGATGCAGGCCAGCCCCGAGGCGCGCGTGTCGCCCGAGACTCTCAAGCAGGTCAAGGTGCGCAACGGCGCCGAGATGGCCCCGATCGACAACTTCGTCAAGCTCTCGCGCGTGTACGGCCCCGACGTGATCAACCGCTTCAACATGTTCACCACGATCTCCGTCACCGGTAGCCCGGCACCGGGAGTCTCCTCGGGACAGGCCATCGCCGCCATCGAGGAGGTGGCCGCGCAGACGCTGCCCGTCGGCTTCGGCTACGAGTATTCGGGTCTGACGCGTGAGGAGGCCACCAACAGCAGTTCGTCGACCGCCTACATCTTCGGACTCGTGCTCCTGTTCGTCTACCTGCTTCTCTCGGCCCAGTACGAGAGCTACATCATCCCGTTCGCCGTGATCCTCTCCGTGCCGTTCGGCCTTATGGGCACGTTCATCTTCGCCAAGATGATGGGCATCGACAACAACATCTACCTGCAGATCGCGCTTATCATGCTTATCGGTCTTCTGGCCAAGAACGCCATCCTCATCGTGGAGTTCGCCCTCGAACGCCGCCGCACGGGCGTCAGCATCGTCAACGCCGCCATCCTCGGCTCGAAGGCGCGTCTGCGTCCTATCCTCATGACGTCGCTCGCCATGATCATCGGTCTGCTGCCGCTGATGTTCGCCACCGGCGCGGGAGCCAACGGATACAACGCACTCGGCACGGGCGCCATCGGCGGCATGCTCATCGGCATGATCCTACAGGTGCTCGTCGTGCCCGGCATGTTCGTGGCCTTCGAGATCATCCAAGAGAAGATCAAGCCCTACGAGTGGAAAGACACCGACAACACCCAGCTGTCGTCAGAACTTGAACAGTACAACCGTCACAAATGACAATGATGAAGACAACCAAATATATCGTGCCTGTGGCAGCGGCGCTCTCGCTGACGCTCTCGAGCTGCCACATCTACAAGGCATATGAGATGCCGACCGACAACGCCTATGTCAAGACGTTCGAGCAGTCGCTGACAGCGGCCCCCGACTCGGCGTCGCTCCCCTATCTGGAGTGGGAGAAGGTGTTCACCGACCCCGTCCTGCAGGGATATATCCGCACGGCCCTTGCCAACAACAAGGACCTCGACAACGCCGTGCTCAACATCGACATCGCCCGTGCCCAGCTCAAGGGAGCCAAGCTGAGCTACTTCCCCGCCGTGGCACTCAATCCCAACGGCGGAGCCGCCAAGTATGGCGACGGCAAGATGGACACCTGGACCTACACCATCCCCATGTCGATCTCGTGGGAGATCGACGTCTTCGGCAAGATTCTCAACCGCAAGCGCGGTGCCAAGGTCGCAGTCGAGCAGATGGAAGACTACCGCCAGGCCGTCCGCTCGCAGATCATCTGCGGCGTGGCGAGCTGCTACTACGGCCTGATGATGCTCAACCAGCAGCTCGACCTCACCGAGCGCACATCCGTGATATGGAAAGACCAGGTGGAGTCGATGAAGCTCATGAAGGAGGCCGGTATGGTCAACGAGGCCGCCGTCGTGCAGAGCTCGGCCAACTATTGGAGCATCATGGGTTCGATTCCCGACATCAAGCACTCCATCCATGAGCTGCAGAACACTATGTCGCTGCTGCTTCACGCTTATCCGCAGGAGTATGCCGTGTCGTCCGACATGGACTTCAACCTCCCGGCCGACATCGAGGCGGGCGTGCCCGTGACCTATCTCGCGGCGCGTCCCGACGTCCGCGCCGCCGAACGCGGTCTGGCGGCGGCCTACTATACCACCAACAGTGCCCGCGCGGCCTTCTACCCCGGTCTGACGATCTCGAGCAACGGCGGTTTCACCAACCTGCTCGGCTCAATCGTAAGCAACCCCGGCAAGTGGTTCATCCAGCTTGCCGGCTCTCTGGCCGCCCCCCTCTTCTCGCGCGGTCAGAACATCGCCAATCTCGAGGTGGCCAAGGCTCGCCAGACGCAGGCCATGAACGACTTCGAGACCAAGGTGCTCAGCGCGAGCGCCGACGTGAGCGACGCCCTCGCCGCCTATCGCTTCAACCACGAGAAGCGCGAGTGCCTGCTCCGTCAGATAGACGACCTCGAGAAGTCGGTGGAATACACCCAGGAGCTTTTGACGCTCGACCCCCACACCACATATCTCGAGGTGCTCTCCGCACGCTCCAGCCTGCTCAACGCCCAGATGTCGAGTCTCGCCGCATGGCACGACAAGGTCTCGGCCCTCATCTCGCTCTATCAGTCGGTGGGCGGCGGCCGTTAACGTTAACCTTAAAATCATGGTATTATGAGTACAATCAGTCCATTGGCATTCGTCCATCCCGAAGCGAAGATCGGCGAGAACGTCACGATCAGCCCGTTTGCATACATCGACCGAGACGTCGAGATCGGCGACGGCTGCCACATCAGGCCGCACGTGAGCATCCTCTCGGGCGCGAGAATCGGCAGGAACAACTATTTCTACGACGGCTGCATCGTCTCGGCGACGCCCCAGGACTTCCGCTGGAAGGGCGAGGACAGCTATGTGGAGATCGGCGACAACACCACCATCCGCGAGCACGTCATCATCAACCGCAGCATCCACCGCGATGGCGTCACCCGCATCGGCAACGACTCGTTCGTCATGGCCCAGAGCCATGTGGGTCACGACACGGAGATCGGCAACTCGGTCGTGATCGGCAACTCGGTCAAGATCGCCGGCTCGTGCAGAATCGGCGACTGCTCGATCCTCTCCTCTTGCGCGCTCGTACACGAGAAGTGTGAGGTCGGCGAGTGGGTGCTCGTCAAGGGCGGATGCCGCGTAACCGGCAACGTGCCTCCCTACGTGGTGATGGCACACAACCCCATCTCCTATTTCGGCGTGAATGCCTACATACTTCGCAAAAACGGATTCAGCGAGGAGACCATCGACGATATCGCCAAGTGCTACCGTCACATCTACCAGTCGAACACGTCGGCGTTCAACGCCATGGTGCGCGTCAAGGCCGATGTCGCTCCGGGCACCGAGCGCGACGCGATAGTGCGCTTCGTCGAGGGCCATAATTTCAAGATTGCGGCCCTCGCGCTCGACTCGATGCTCTGACCCCGGCAGGTCATAGAAACATACTGTTGAAGAGAGACGGCACGCCCGTCTCTCTTTTTTATCCTGAAATCGCAAATAAATTTATGCATGTTGAGGATTTTTTGTTATATTTGTAGAAATTAAACCTTAGCGGCGACGCTGACAGTGATATGGATATAAAGAAACTGATGGTGAGGTCGGTCTCCGGGCTGGTCTATTGTCTTGTGATTGTGGGGTGTATACTTGCCGGCGAGACGGGAGTCCTCGTTCTGGGCGGTCTGTTGTCGGCCTTGGCCTGCATCGAGTTCGCCAGAATCAGCCATGACCTGACGACGAAGACGATTCCGGCGCTTGTGCTCGACATCGCGGCCTGTGTGTGTCTCTGCATGGGATACACGGGCTATATGCTCTTCCTGTGGCTCGCGCTGATGATAGCGCGTTTCGTCCTGGAGCTATATCTCGACGCGCCGCATCCGCTGCGCGACCTCGCCCACTCCATGATGAGCCAGATCTATATCGGACTGCCTATGGGCATCATGGTCGTCGTGGCCCACACGCTGAGTCCGATGCTCATACTCGCGCTGTTCATCCTGATATGGATCAACGACACGGGGGCGTTTCTGGTCGGATGCACATTGGGGCGCCACAAACTGTTCGAGCGCATCTCGCCCAAGAAGACCTGGGAGGGCTTTCTGGGCGGCGTGGCGTTCTGCGTCGGTACGGCGGCGTTGTTTGGGCTGTATTGCAGCGATTTCTTCGGCATGGGCGCTGTTGGTGGCGGTCTGGGAGCCTGGATTGGGCTCGGAGCGGTAACGGCCGTGTTCGGCACGTGGGGCGACCTGGTGGAATCGATGATCAAGCGCAACCTCAACATCAAGGACTCGGGCAACATCATCCCCGGGCACGGCGGCATACTCGACCGCATAGACTCGCTGCTGCTCGTCCTCCCCGCCGCCGCCCTCTACCTCGCCCTGATATTGCGTTGAAAAGTCAGTGACCTCGCGTAAGGAGACCTCACACAGAGGTGCGCAGAGTTGCACAGAGGACTCCGACGCCGGCGACTGCGTGAGCACACCGGAGACGGCGACTGTCCCCAATGCGATTGAGTTAAGAGTTATTAGCCTTTATGCCAGACTGATATAGAGTCGTCGCGGTCAATGTCTGAAAGACATCTCGTGTGTAGCCGGGGGTATGGATTCGACGGGGCG
>CAJTXU010000037.1 GCA_910584125.1 uncultured Muribaculaceae bacterium
TAATAAGATACGCGCGCACGCATAATATAAACATTAAATTTACTTAATCTCTATTACTTATTACTTATTACTTCTTACTTATTACTTATTACTTATTACTTATTACTTCTTACTTATTACTTCTTACTTCTTACTTCTTACTTATCTCATCGCCTCGGCGACTTTGGCGGCGAGGGCGCGGGCCTCGGCGGCGGAGTCGGCGTCGAGCGTCTGGCGCATCGTCATGCCGGCCACCATCGGCATCTTCATGCGGTCGCAGTATTGCTGGATCTGCGCCAGCACGGCGCCCTTGGCCCAGGTGTAGCCGCCGAACGCGGCGAATACCTTGTCCTGCACCTCGCGCGTCTCCATGGCGTTCATGAACGTCTCGACGGGCGGGAAGAGCCTCATCGAATAGGTCGCGCTGCCCACGATCAGTCCCTTGTAGCGGAACGCGTCGGAGATGATGTCGCTCATCGACGACGTCGAGGCGTTGTGCACGCGAATCGTGCGCACTCCGAGCGCCGAAAGCTCGCGGGCTATCAGTTCGGCGACCTCGGCCGTGTTGCCGTACATCGAGCCGTAGACGATCGTCACGCCAGGCTCGCTGCGGTAGGCCGAGAGCTGGTCGTAGAGCGCGACGACCTCCTTGATACGGTCGTGCCATACCGGGCCGTGGGTCGAGCAGATATAGTCCAGTTCCAGGCCAGACAGCTTGGCGAGAGCGCGCTGCACGAACTTGCCATACTTGCCCACGATGTTCGAATAGTAGCGGTACATCTCCGGCAGGAAGCGGTCGGTGTCCATCTCGCTGTCGATCACGCCGCCGTTGAGGGCGCCGAACGTGCCGAAGGCGTCGCCCGAGAAGAGCAGGCGCTCCTCGGCCAGATAGGTCATCATCGTCTCGGGCCAGTGGACCATCGGAGTGAGATGGAACGTCAGCGTCCTGCCCCCCAGATCGATCGTCGAGCCATCCTTGACCTCGACGAAGCGGTCGTCGTCGTCGATGTGGTAGAAGCCCTTGACCATACCGATGGTCTGCGAGTTGCCGACAATCTTCACGCCCGGATAGGCGCGGACCACCTCAGGAATCGAACCCGAATGGTCCGGCTCCATATGGTTGATCACCAGATAATCGATGCCACGGCCGGCGGCGATCGTCTCGACATTGTTGAGAAACTCGCGCACCTCGTCGATGCGCACCGTGTCGATCAGCGCGACGCTGTCGGCGCCCTTGACTATGTAGGAGTTGTAGCTCACTCCCTGCGGCAGAGGCCACAGACCCTCGAACAGAGACGTCACGCGGTCGTTGACCCCGGCGTAATATACATCACGTGTGATTTCCTTGATATGCATGTCGGTTAGTTTCAAAATTATTCTGCAAATATAGTTCATTTCTCCGAAACTACCTTAACGGAAATTCCCTTTTTTCGCATAATTTTTTGTAATTTTGCACTCAAAACAATTCGACGCCAATGAAAGCAGCAATCATCACCATCCTGCTTCTGATCATATCGAACGTCTTCATGACCTTCGCCTGGTACGGCCACCTGAAGATGCAGTCGGCGGGGCTGATCAAAAACTGGCCCCTGTATGCCGTCATCCTGCTGTCGTGGGGCATAGCCCTGCTGGAATACAGTTTCATGATTCCGGCCAACAGGATAGGCTTCCGTGGTAACGGCGGCCCCTACACGCTGTTCCAGATGAAGGTCATCCAGGAGGTCGTGTCGCTGACGGTCTTCACCGTGATCGCCGTCCTGATCTTCCAGGGCGAGAAACTCCACTGGAACCATATCGCCGCGTTCCTCTGCCTGCTGGGCGCCGTGGCGCTGGTGTTCATCCCGACCGAGAGCTGAGATGGCCGGGAGTCTGCGGAGAGTCCTGTCGAGAGTTCTGACCGCACGTGGTCTGCGGGTGTTCATGTGGGCCGCCGTGGCGGTCTGGCTCGCCGTGCAGCTGATCGTGATAGCAGACGTCGCCGATATCCCGCAGATATCCGACGCCCGAGTCTACCAGCGGCTCGCCGAAGACTGCGCCGACCGCGGCGTGTGGTATCCGACGCGCGCCCACATCGAGAATATCCTCGGCCATACCGACTATCCACCTTACCTGTGCTACCCGGGTCTGATCAACCTCATGGCGCTGGTGATCAGGCTCACCGGCACGTACAAGACGATGTTCTGGGTCAACATGGCCTTCAACTGTCTCGTCGCCGCGGGCATATGGCGCGTGGGGAGGCGTCTCGCCGGCGTGTCGGCCGCCAGACTCTGCGTCGCGGCCTACTGCCTGATGCCCTATGCGAGCCTCATGGTGGGGGAGACGATGTCGGAGTTTCCGTGCATGGGGCTCGTGATGCTGTCGCTGATGCTGACGCGGCGCGGAGCCGGCTGGCTCGCCGCCGCCGCCGTCGTGATGATGCTGGCTCAGTACGTCCGCACCGTGGCCCTCTTCTTCGCCTTGGGGGCCGTGGTCTACATGCTGACCGAGGGCTATGGCTGGAAGCGCGTCTGCGTCTACGTCGCCTCGTTCGCATTGGCCGGGGCGGCGTTGGGCGCCGTCAACCTTCGGCTGTCGGGCCATGTGTCGTTCACCTCGACAACACTCGGCGTCAACATGCGCGACGGCTGCGTCACCCCGCACGTCGCCGACATGGCGGCCAACGACTCGATGATAATAGCCGAATGCACGGGGCTCGACGTCTTCCAGATAGACTCCATCCAGCGGCGCTGGACGCTCGCGTGGATCGCGCGCAATCCGGGGCGGTTCGCACTCGACGCCGGACCCAAGCTGGCCGCGCAGCTCGGCAGCGACAGCCACATGGTTCTCGGACGTGGCGGCTACATGCCACTTGACGAGGAGAAGCCCTTGCAAAAGGGGTTGATTGTCTTCTGGCTCTGGTATCCAAAGGTCTACAACGCTGTCCTTCTCGCGGCGATGGCGGCAGGGATATGGATCAGGCGCCGGAGACTCGCCGGACCTGACGGGGCGGTGCTGCTCCCCTTCGTCTGCGGCCTCGCGCTGGCCGTGCTGACGAAAGCCGAGGTGAGATACAATCTACCGTACACCCCGTGCATGATTTACTTCGCGTCGCTGGCCGCGCTCGCCCTGCTGCGCCGCCTGCGGCCGAAACCACAATCTAAAACAACTGACTGACATGATATACATAGCGCCCGTGCAAGGGCATACCGACGCCGCCTGGCGGCATTTCCACCACGCCGTCTATGGCGGCGACAACCGTTATTTCACGCCGTTCATGCGCTGCGAGCATGGCGAGACGCGCCGGCAGGACATGCGCGACTACCTCTCGCCGCTCAACGACGGCATCGACCTGGAGCCGCAGGTGATATTCCGCGACATGGCCGAGCTCGACGTGCTGCTCGGTCGCCTTGAGGCAGAGGGGGCGCGTGCCGTCAACCTCAATATGGGGTGCCCGTTCCCGCTGCAGACCGGCAAGGGCCGCGGCGCGGGCTTCATCCGCAACGCGGCCGAGGCTTCACGCCTGCCCGAAACTCTCGCCGCCCATCCCGGACCGGCCTATTCGGTCAAGATGCGCCTCGGATTCGAGAGCCCCGACGAATGGCGCGGTGTGATCGACATACTCAACTCGCTTGAACTGACCAACATCTACCTCCATCCGCGCGTCGCACGCCAGCAATATGGCGGCGAACTGCACCTCGACGAGTTCGCCGCGTTCGTTGAGGCGAGCCGCAATCCGGTGGTGTTCAACGGCGACATCCGCACGCCCGGCGACATCGCGGAGGCCGGACGCCGTTTTCCGGGCATAACCGGGGTGATGACCGCCCGGGGAGTGCTCGGCCGCCCCTCGCTGGCGGCGGAGAGCGTCGACGGGGAGGAGTGGGCGCGTGAAAAGCGCATCGTGAAGATGATGGAGTTCCACCGCGCGCTGCTCGGGCATTACGAGGAGACGCTATGCGGCGACGCCCAGGTGCTGGCCAAGATCAAGCCCTTCTGGGAATATGCCGAGGACGAGATCGGGCGCAAGGCCTGGAAAGCCATCCGCAAGGCCTCTAACATGGCCCGGTATCACTCGGCGGTGGCGATGGTAGAGTAGCGCCGAATGAAAGCCGCAGGCTTTCACCACGCGACCTGAGCCGGGACGGTGGGAGGCTTATCTTGTGGTACGGGAGAGGGCGGTGCGGAGGCGCGGGGCCGCGTGGCGGCGCCAGAGCCACAGCACGCCCAGCGGGATGCCGACCCCGGCCACCGTGTAGAGCAACCAGAAGAGGTCTTCGTGGTTGTTGTAGTGGATCACCATGTGGCAGCCGATCTGCGCCGGGTCGAGGCCGTACCACCATATCTTGACAAGACTCACGGCCTTCATCGAGATGATGTGGAACACGAAGACATAGAGCGTGTTCTCGCCGATATGGGTGAGGCAGCGCGCCGCCATGCCCCCGGCCGAGTCGATCAGCGTCGCGACGTGTTTGGTGAGCAGGAATCCGGCCACGCCCGTGAGCGGCAGCGTGAGCAGGTCGCGCAGCTGTCCGTTGTTGTTCATGCCGCACCAGTGCCGCCATGCGCCGACGCACATCACGCCGAGACAGAGCGCGCTGAGCCAAAAGCGGTTGCCGATGCGAGCCTCAAGATGCCGGTAGATGACTCCGACACCGAAGAAGAACATGCCCCACACCTCGCGCAGGCCGCCGTTGGGTATCGTGCCGATCTTGAAGCCGAACCCGAGGCGGTAGGCGTTGAAGGCCAGGGCGACGGCGCACACCGCTACGACCCCCTGCAGCGGCGACAGACGCGTGCCTCGGTCCACGAGCCGGTAGAGCGCCAGAAAGAGGATGCTCGCCACGAGCAGCCCCCTGAAAAACCAGAAGGCCCCGGCCATGAACTCGTCGTAGCCGCTCATCGAGGTCACGATCATCATGAGCCGCTGGAAGAACTCGCGCACGCTGTAGGGATGCGTAACGCCTCCGGTCCAGTTGCCGTATCGCTCGTTGAGCAGGCCGATCTCGAACCAGACGTTGTGGAGCAGCAGAAACAGCACGCTCCATTTCAGAAAGGGGAGATAGAGACCCTTGAACCGCCGGGCGCAGAACGACCAGGGGTCGTCGAGATACCTGCGGCTGAAGAAATAACCCGCCGTGATGAAAAAGAGCGGCATATGGAAGATGTAGATGAAGTTCGAGATCAGCGTCGGGGGTTCGGCATGTCCGGCCACCATCAGGATGATGGCGATGCCCTTGCAGATCGATATCACGTTGTTTCGTGTCATGTCGGTTGTGGATGAAGTGTCGCCCGGCAATCCGTAAATCGGTGCCGGCTGGAAACGGAACGCTAAATTACAAAAAATAGTCCGGATTTCAGACATATCATCGCTGAAAGTGGAATTTTAATTGAAACTTAAATTGAAAACTAATGTTTAATAAGGTGTGGACGCAACGCGTCCGTAATGAGAATGATTCCCAGATTGATAAACAATAGACATTAGATCATTTAAATTTTGTATGTACGCGCATACGCACGCACGATAACAAAATCTTTTATTTGAACTCTAATATTTGCTGAATATGAAAAACATACACATCGCATTGGCTTTGCCGGCCGTCGTGGCGTTGGTTCCGTCGCTGGCGGCCGCGCAGGACATCCCCGAAAAGGAGGATGCCGGCGACAACAGGATCACGTTTGTGAAGACAAGCCGTGACACCACCGTCTACAACATCCTGGAGAAAGACCGCTCGAAGAACGTCAACGAGATCGCCGTGCCCCACTTCGCGATCCACACGGCCAACAACAACTTCGTGATGACCATCGGCGCGCAGATCAACCCGATCATCGGCGTCGACATGGGCAACAACCTCTATCGCCAGGACGGCGCCGGCATCAACTTCGTGCCGAGCCAGATTCCCGTGCCCTCCGTGCCAGGCCAAAGGTCTGACTTCTTCATCAACGCCCTCAACGCCTGCGTCGACCTGCAGGTGGTGGGATTCGGCGGGACGGAGAACCAGATCACCGGCTACATCAAGTTTGCCACCGACGGCAACGGCAAATCGATCGGCCTCAGCAAGGCCTATGTGACATGGCGCGGACTGACGGCGGGTCTGAAGCATTCTCTGTTCCAGGACGAGGAGGTGATCCCGCCCACCATCGACCCGCAGGGGCCCAACGGACTCGTGAGCACGTCGGTCAACGAGATCGGCTACGTGTCGCCTTCGTTCCGGGGGTTCTCGTTCGGCGTCGGTCTCGACATGCCGAGCTACTACTCCTCGACAGGCCACTACTGGGGCCAGGACTACAAGACGTGGAACGGCCGCAATATCGATGGCGAGGTAGTGGTAGACCCCGACTTCTACAGCTTCAAGGTGCCCGACGTGCCGATGTTCGTGCAGATGAAAGGCAGCGACGTGTGGCGTGTTAAGCTCGCGGGCATAGTGCGGCCCATGCTCTACCGTGACGCTCTGGCCGGCAAGCGGCGCGCGTCGGTGGGCTGGGGCCTCTCGCTGAGCGGCAACATCAAGCCCGTCGAGCCGCTGACGTTCTATCTGCAGGCCACCTACGGCAAAGGCATAGGCGCCTACATCCAGGACCTCGCCGGAATGCCGATATCGTATGTGCCCAAAGACTCGCACCCCGGCCACATGACTCCGACCCCGATGATGGGCTGGGTGGCCGGCATGACCTACGACATCAGTCCGAAATGGCAGTTCAACGTCATGGCCTCGCAGGCGAGGGTATGGCACGTGTCGCGCTATGCCGAGCACGCGGCTGTCGAGGACAGCAACGTCAACAATTACAAATACGCCTATTACGGCGCGGCCAACGTGTTCTACAACATCTCGTCATATCTCCAGTTGGGACTCGAATATGACTACGGCTTCCGCAAGAGCTGGGACCACGGCAGCGGGCATGACAACCGGCTGCAGTTTCAGGTGATGTTCGCGCTATGACGCGAAGCGGCTGCGATGCAGCCGCTCACCCGACCTGAGAGGCTAAGGTCTCTAAGGTCTCTAAGGTCTTAATTAAAAAGGGGCTGCCATGACGGCAGCCCCTTTCTGATGATTGTCTTGCGGGGATCAGAACCAGCGGACGTAGGCGAAGTCCTGACGGTGGGGGAGCAGGGCGTTGTCGGGATACATGCGGAAGGCGAAGCGGTAGACGCCGGCCTCACGGATGTGGCTCTTGAGCTCGTAGGTGTAGATGTCTCCCTCGCGCTTCACGACCTTGAGCTGCTCGCGGCGCAGGTACTTGCTCTCGCCGTCCTTGTCGGAGTAGATCACGATCTCCACGCCCAGCGAGTCGCCGAGACCCTTGGTGTCGATCACGGCCTTGGCCGTGAAGCGGTCGCCGGTGCGGCAGACGCCGTTGTTGTCGCTCTCGTCGTGGAACTCGCTCGAGATGATATGCACGCTGTCCCACTTCGAGGCCACGTCTTCCTTCCATGCCACGATGTCGCGGGCCACGCGGAAGTCGTCCTTGGCGAGCTTCTTGAAGCGCTTTGCCTCAGGCTCGTAGAAGCGGTCGATGTAGTCGTCGAGCTGGCGCTTCATGGTGAAGATCGGGGCGATGTGGCCGATCGAACGCTTGATATACTGGATCCACTCGGGCGAATAGCCCTTGCTGTTCTTGGCGAAATAGAGGGGCACGATCTCGTTCTCCAGCATCGAGTAGATGGTGGCCGCGTCGAGCTTGTCCTGCTGCGTCTGGTCGGTGTATGTGCGCTTGTCGGTCAGGGCCCAGCCGGCCTTCTCGTCGTAGCGGTAGCCTTCGTACCACCATCCGTCGAGCACCGAGAAGTTGAGCACGCCGTTCATCTCGGCCTTCTCGCCCGATGTTCCCGACGCCTCGAGGGGACGCGTGGGGGTGTTGAGCCAGATGTCGACGCCCGAAACGAGACGCTTGGCGACGATCATGTTGTAGTCTTCGAGGAAGATGATCTTGCCCGAGAACTGCGGCATCTTGGAGATTTCGGTGATGCGCTTGATGAGGCCCTGGCCGGCGCCGTCGGCGGGGTGGGCCTTGCCCGAGAAGACGAACTGCACGGGATATTTCTCGTTGTTGACGATCTTGGCCAGACGGTCGAGGTCGGTGAAGAGCAGGTGGGCGCGCTTATATGTGGCGAAACGGCGCGCGAAGCCGATGATCAGTGCGTTGGGGTTGATCTTGTCGACGATCTTGATCACCTCGGTGGGGTCGCCCTGGTTCTTGAGCCATTTCTCCTTGAAGTCCTTCCTGACGAAGTTGATGAACTTGTTCTTCATCGTCATTCGGAGGTTCCAGATGGCCTCGTCGGGCACCTCGAAGATGTCTTCCCACATCGAGGGGTTGCTCTGGTCGTCGAAGAGGGCGGGGTTGAGGTTCTTGCCGTAGAAGTCCTTCCATTCGGAGGCGGCCCAGGTGGGCATGTGGACGCCGTTGGTGACGTAGCCCACGTGCGACTCCTCGGGGGCGTAGCCCTTCCAGACGCCGGCGAACATCTTCTTCGACACCTCGCCGTGGAGCCAGCTGACGCCGTTGGCCTCCTGGCAGGTATTGAGCGCGAAGACGCTCATCGAGAAGCGCTCGTTGGTGTCGGGGTTCTCGCGGCCCATGTTCATGAGGTCGTTCCAGGAGATGCCGAGTCTGGCGGGGAACTCGCCCATGTACTTGCCGAAGAGCGACTCCTCGAAATAGTCGTGTCCGGCGGGCACGGGCGTGTGGACCGTGTAGAGCGACGATGCGCGCACGAGCTCGAGGGCCACGTTGAAGGGGAGGTGGTCGTTGTTGACATAGTCAACGAGACGCTGCAGGTTGAGCAGGGCGGCGTGGCCCTCGTTGCAGTGGTAGAGGTCGGTCTTGATGCCGAGCTTGTTGAGCATCAGGATGCCGCCGATGCCGAGCATGTATTCCTGCTTGATGCGGTTCTCCCAGTCGCCGCCGTAGAGGGTGTGTGTGATCTCGCGGTCCCACTGCGAGTTGCGGTCGAGGTCGGTGTCGAGCAGGTAGAGCTTCATGCGGCCCACGTTGACACGCCACACGTGCGCGTAGACGATGCGTCCGGGGTAGGGCACCTCGAGCACCATCGGCTGGCCGTCGTCGCCGAGCACTGCCTCGATGGGCAGCTGGTCGAAGTTCTGCGACTCGTAGTTGGCGATCTGCTGGCCGTCGATCGAGAGCGACTGCGAGAAGTAGCCGTATTTGTAGAGGAAGCCCACGGCGGTCATGTTGACGCGGCTGTCGGAGGCCTGCTTGATGTAGTCGCCGGCGAGCACGCCGAGACCGCCCGAGTATATCTTGAGACAGTTGCAGAGACCGTACTCCATCGAGAAGTAGGCCACCGAGGGGATCTTGTTGTCCATCGGAGCCTTCATGTACTCCTTGAAATCGGCATAGGTCTCCTTCACCTGATCCATCAGGTTCTTGTCGTTGAGAATTTCCTGATAGCGCTCGTAGCTGAGCTGCTGGAGCAGCATCACGGGGTTCTCTCCGACCTGGCGCCACAGGTCGTGGTCGAGGTCGCGGAAGAGGCGCTTGCCCTTGCTGTTCCACACCCACCAAAGGTTTTTTGACATCTCCTCAAGAGCCTTGAGCTCGTTGGGAATCTCGGCGCTGACCGTGATGTTGCGCCATGCCGGACTGTTGGTGTTGCTGACTTTAAGTTTCATAAAATCGTTTTATTAATTTCAGGTTAGATTGATTAGCTGTTTTTGCGCGACAATGCGACGCGGAAGGCCTTGTCGTAGTGCGCGATGAAGTATTTCCAGTCGGTCTTGGCCGACGTGAGGAAGGCCATGTTGCGGGCCTGGAGTCTGGCGTGGGTGTCCTCGGCCTCGTAGGCGAGGGCGGCCGTCGCGATCTCGTCGCGGGTCATGGCGTAACCGGAGTCGTCGCGTGGCACGACCTTGACGCCGCAGTTTTCGATGCCGTTGGTGAAGTTGTCGAGCACCCACTGGCCGAAGCCCGCCTTGTTGTCGGTGACGGTCGGCACTCCGAAGGCGACGCTCTCGAGCGGGGTGTAGCCCCACGGCTCGTAATATGACGGGAAGAGCGTCAGGTCGAAGGCCGACAGCAGGTCGTAGTAGCTGATGTTGACGATGCCGTCGTTGCCGTCGAGATAGCAGGGCACGTATATCACCTTGAGGTGGCCGAACGAGCCGCCGTCCTTGAGCTGGCGGATGCGCACGCAGACCTCGTCGGAGTCTTCGTTGTAGAGACGGTGGGTGAGATAGTCGGATTCGGAATCCTTGAATCCACCCTCGATCGCCTCGGCCAGCGAGGGCGAATAGCTCTTGACCCAGCCCGGCACGAGAATGAACGCCACGGCCTCGCGGTCGCGGGGAAGCCGGCGGTCGATCTGCGACACGGTGTCGAGAAAGAGGTCGAGACCTTTGTTGCGATACTCATGGCGTCCCGACGTGGCGATGAGGAACGTCGACTCCGCGAACTTCCGGCCCGAGAGGGCCTCGGCGATTTTGAGGAGCCTCGCGCGGCCGTCCTTGCGCAGACGGTTGTATTTCACCGTCTTGGGCACGAAGTCGGGCTCGAAGCCGTTGGGCGTCACGACATCTACCGGGCGTCGCAGCAGCTGCGCGCATTCGGCGGCCGTCACGTCGCTGACGGTCGTGAAGCAGTCGGCGTTGTGCGCCGCCGCCTTCTCGAGCGAGTGTTTCGACTCCATGTTGAGTTCGCGTGCCATCTGGTCGCCGTCGTAGTGGGTGAACTGGTCGTAGAGAGGCTTGCCGTTGCCGCAGATGCTGCGGCCGATGCACGTGGCGTGCGTCGTGAAGATGGTGGCCGTCCGCGGGCTGTGGGCCTTTATATATAGGAGTCCCATGCCGGTGGTCCACTCGTCGAAGTGCGCCATCACCCTCGACGGCTCGATCTTCAGATACTCGGCGAGCTTCATGATCACTATGGCCGATGCCACCGCGAAGGCGCACGACGGGTCATAGTCGCCATAGCTGTGGAGCGAATCGACACCGAACGCATTCCACATCTGCCCGTAGATCTCGGGCAGATTCGACTGGGTGTCGCCCGGATTTACGAGAATCACCTGCGGGGAACCGGGCACGGACCAGCGTCCTGTGCGGATAGTGATGCCCCAGGGGAGCTCAAGCCTTGCGGCCGCTGACTTGAACAGGCTCTTTCTCTCCTTGAAATATGGCGAAGGATTGTCGGCCGTCCATATGTCGGGGCCGATGAAAGCCAGTTTGTCTCCAAACTGCTCGTTCAGGACGTGTGCCTTTGTGGAAAGCACGGCGTATATGCCGCCGACTTTGTTGCAGACCTCCCAGCTCGTCTCGGTCAGAAGGTCTATCTTCTGCGAAATGTCGGAAGCTTCCTGCGACAAGGCAACGCCTTTACTGCTTGTTGTTGTCATAATGTTTTAGAAAATCGCCGCAAAAGTAATAAAAATCGGACTACTGACAAAGAGAAGAATTGAAAATGGGTGTGTTTTGTAGTGAAAAAATGTTAAATTTATCAATCTAAGTGCAACATATCGCCTATTGAGGTAATATGTTGCACTTATGGTAAAAAGTTGGCCGCCTACTTTTGCGGGAAATAAATCAGAGGCCCGCCTGGCGGCGCTGGCGCACGACCTCGTACATCAGCACTCCGGCGGCAACCGAGACGTTGAGCGAACCGATGTTGCCGAGCATGGGGATGGCGGCGAGTTCGTCGCAGAGGCGCAGCACGTCGTCGGAGATGCCGGTGTCCTCGCTGCCCATGACGACGGCGACTGGGCCTGTATAGTCTATATCGGTGTAATTCACAGCTCCTTTCTCGGTGGCGCCGACCACCTTGACGCCGCTGTCGCGGAGCAGGCGGACGGCCGTGACGATGTCGCGTTCGCGGCAGACGGGCACGTAGAAGAGTCCGCCGGCCGAAGTCTTGACGGCGTCCGGGGTGACTGATACGCTGTTGCGCTCCGGAATCACGATGCCGTCGACGCCCGAGCAGTCGGCCGTGCGGCCGATGGCGCCGAAATTGCGCGTGTCGGTCAGGCCGTCGAGCGCGATGATGAACGGATTGCGGCCCTCCTCATATAAGGAAGGGAGCAGGTTGTCGAGCCGGTGGTAGGTTACGGGCGAGACGAGGGCGATGACGCCCTGATGGTTCTTCATCGTGATGCGGTTGAGGCGGTCGGCGGGGACGCGCTGCGATAGGATGCCGTATTGGCGCAGCACGCCGGCGAGTTCGCGGGCGAGATCGCCGCCGAGGTCTCGGCGCACGAGCACCTTGTCGATCGATTTGCCTGATTCTATGGCCTCTATGACGGCCCTGATGCCAAATATATAGTCGCTCTTTTCCATTTTCGGTGTTAAAAATTTGTGCAAAGTTAATTATTTTAAGTCGTAATTTTCGTTTTTGGGAAAAAATTATTAATTTTGCAACGTGGAAAGTGTTTTTCCACGGCATCAATATAAATTCTGAGTGGGCGGCGCGGACGTGCCGTTACAGCTATGGAAAAAGAGCAGAACAAAATAGAGTTCACCAAGATGCACGGCGCCGGTAACGACTACATTTACCTTGACGCCACCCACGACACCCCCCTTGATTTGAGCGGCCTTGCGGTCATGATGAGCGATGTCCATTTCGGCATCGGCTCCGACGGTCTTGTGGCGATAATGAAGTCGGACAAGGCCGATTTCCGTATGCGCATGTTCAATTCCGACGGTTCGGAGGCGGAGATGTGCGGCAACGCGACGCGCTGCATCGGCAAATATGTATACGACCGCGGGCTGACCTCGAAGACCGAGGTGACGCTCGAGACGCTGGCCGGAATAAAGGTGCTCCACCTGCATGTGGCCTGCGGAGAGGTCGAGTCGGTGACCGTCGACATGGGCGAGCCGGTGCTCGAGCCGGCGCTCGTTCCGGTGGTGAGCCGCAATCCGGAAGTCAAGATTTCGGAAGAGGAGACAGTGGCCGGCCGTACCTACAGGATCACGGCCGTCAGCATGGGCAACCCCCACGGCGTGATATTCACCGACGAGATCACCGACAGTCTTGTGCTCGGCGAAGGCCCGGCGCTGGAGACGGCCGACATATTCCCGCGCAAGGCCAACATCGAGTTCGCGCGCGTAGTCGACCGGAACGCGATAGAGATGCGTGTCTGGGAGCGCGGCACGGGCGAGACGTTCGCCTGCGGCACGGGCGCGTGCGCCACGGCCGTTGCGGCGGTGCTCAACGGACTGACTGACCGAGAGGTGGACCTCCGTCTGCGCGGCGGCACGCTCCACATCGACTGGGACGAGGCCACGGGCCACGTCTTCATGACAGGACCGGCCGTCTTCGTATGCGACGGCACGTTCTACATCCCGAAGGAAAGAAAATAACGAAATGAAAGCGGGCGCCCCGGGTGGCGCCCGTCCAACCGATACATAATATGAGAATCAACGACAATTTCGAGCTGCTGCCCGAGTCATATCTCTTCTCGACCGTAGCGGCGCGTCTGCGCGAGTTCCGCGAGGCGAATCCGGGCGTGGACGTCATCCGCATGGACATCGGCGACGTGACGCTGCCCATACCGGCGGCGGCCATCGAGGCCATGCACCGCGCCGTGGACGACATGGCCGACAGATCATCGTTCCACGGCTACGGCCCGGAGCAGGGCTACGCATTCCTGCGCGAGGCCGTGGCCGCCAACGACTATGCCGCGCGCGGCGTCGACATCGCCCCTGACGAGATCTTCATCTCCGACGGCGCCAAGAGCGACCTCGGCAATCTCGGCGACATATATTCGCGCGACAGCATCGTGGCGGTGGCCGACCCGGGCTATCCGGTCTACGTCGACTCGAACGTGATCGACGGCCGCGGAGGCGTGCTGACCGACGGCCGCTGGAGCCGCTTCGTATACCTTGACTGCAACGAGGCCAACGGCTTCAAGCCCGTGCCCCCGGCGGCCCATGCCGACGTGATATTCCTCTGCTCGCCGAGCAATCCCACCGGGGCGTCGTTCACCCGCGCCGAACTGAAGGCCTGGATAGACTACGCCCTTGCCAACAAGGCCGTCATAGTCTATGACTCAGCATATTGCGCATACATCACCGACGCCGACACGCCGCATTCCATCTACGAGATCGAGGGTGCGCGCCAGTGCGCCATCGAGGTGCGCAGCTTCTCGAAGACGGCGGGCTTCACCGGTCTGCGCTGCGGCTACACGGTGGTGCCCGCGACGCTCATGGGCACCGACGCCGAGGGCCGCGAGGTGTCGCTGCGCAAGCTCTGGCTGCGCCGTCAGACCACCAAGTTCAACGGCGCCAGCTACGTGATCCAGCGCGGCGCCGAGGCTCTCTACACCGACGAGGGCAAGGCCCAGACACGCGCCAACGTCGACTACTACGTCGCCAACGCCCGACTGATCCGCGACACGATGTCGCGGGCCGGCTTCACCGTGTTCGGCGGCGAGAACTCGCCCTATGTGTGGGTGAAATCGCCCGGCGCCGAGTCGTCGTGGGATCTCTTCGCGCGGTGTCTGCGCGACGCCCACATCTCGTGCACGCCCGGTGTCGGGTTCGGCGACGCCGGCGAGGGCTACATCAGGCTCACTGGCTTCAACACCCGCGAGAACACCGCTGAGGCCATGAGACGGATACTTGAAATCTTCAATCGATAAGCATACAACACAGGGGGCCGCGACCCCCTTTTTTCATTCAATTACCAATTTTTGAGAGTCACTATGTCAAATCTCAGATTCAAAAGTGTTGAGGAAGCCACGGCGCGCAAGGCCGTGAAGGTCGAGCTTCCCAAGGAGCGGGTCGAGGCCTACTACGCCAGGCAGGTCTTCAACCGTCAGCGCATGTTCGAGTATCTTCCGAAGGAGACTTATGACGCGCTCGTAGAGGCCATCGACAACCGCAAGCCGCTGAGCCGCGAGCTGGCCGACAGCGTGGCCGAGGGCATGAAGCGCTGGGCGCTCGAGAACGGCGCCCGCCACTACACCCACTGGTTCCATCCGCTGACGGGCAGCACGGCCGAGAAGCACGACGCCTTCATCGAGCATGACGGCAAGGGAGGAGTCGTGGAGAAATTCTCGGGCAAGCTCCTCGTGCAGCAGGAGCCGGACGCGTCTTCGTTCCCCAGCGGCGGCATCCGCAACACGTTCGAGGCCCGCGGATACTCGGCGTGGGACATCTCGTCGCCGGCGTTCATCGTCGACAACACGCTCTGCATCCCGACGGTCTTCGTATCCTACACCGGCGAGAGCCTTGACTACAAGACTCCGCTGCTGCGTTCGCTCAACAGCATCGACAAGGCGGCGACGAGGGTGGCGCGGTTCTTCAACGACGACGTGAAGCACGTGATCTGCAATCTGGGCTGGGAGCAGGAATACTTCCTGGTCGACGAGGCGCTCTACGCCGCGCGTCCCGACCTGGTGATGACGGGCCGCACGCTGATGGGCCATGAATCGGCCAAGAACCAGCAGCTCGAGGACCACTATTTCGGTTCGATCCCGAGCCGTGTCGAGGCGTTCATGCTCGAGCTCGAACTGGAGGCCCACAAGCTCGGCATTCCGGCCAAGACGCGTCACAACGAGGTGGCTCCCAATCAGTTCGAGATCGCGCCCATATTCGAGGAGGCCAATCTCGCCAACGACCATAACCTGCTGCTGATGTCGCTGATGGAAGAGGTGGCGCGCCGTCACAACTTCCGCGTGCTGCTGCACGAGAAGCCCTTCGCGGGCATCAACGGCTCGGGCAAGCACAACAACTGGAGCCTCGGCACCGACACGGGCATCCTGCTCTTCGCCCCCGGCAAGAACGATCACGACAACTTCCGCTTCGTGACGTTCGTGGCCAACGTCATGGCCGCCGTGTACAGGCACAACGGTCTGCTTAAAGCCTCGATCGTCAACGCGACCAACCAGCACCGTCTCGGCGCCAACGAGGCTCCGCCGGCCATCATCTCGATGTTCCTCGGTTCGGCGGTAAGCTCGATCCTCGACCGCGTGGAGAAGGCCGATTCGATCAGCGCCATCACATTCGACGGCAAGGAGAACATATGTCTCGACATAGCTCAGATTCCCGAACTGACGCTCGACAACACCGACCGCAACCGCACGAGTCCCTTCGCGTTCACTGGCAACAGGTTCGAATACCGCGCCGTTGGCTCGTCGGCCAACAACGCCTCGGCCCTGATCGCGCTCAACGCCGCCGTGGCCGCCCAGCTCGACGACTTCGCGTCGACGGTGGAGGCACGCGTGGCCGCCGGCGAGGACCGTGACGCAGTGATGCTCGACGAGGTCAAGAAACTCATCCGCGATTCGAAGGCCATCCATTTCGACGGCAACGGATACAGCGACGAATGGAAAGAGGAGGCCGCCCGCCGCGGTCTCGATGTGGAGACTTCGGCGCCGCTGATGTACGACCGCTACATGCTGCCGCAGTCGGTAGAGATGTTCGAGAAGACGGGCGTCCTCTCGCGCAAGGAGATCGAGGCGCGCAACGAGGTGAAGTGGGAGATGTTCACCAAGAAGATACAGATCGAGAGCCGCGTGCTCGGCGACCTGGCCATCAACCATGTGATTCCGGCCGCTGTGCGCTACCAGTCGCTTCTGCTCGACAACGTCTATAAGATCCAGCAGCTCTTCAAGGGCTCGAAGGCCGACAGCATCTCGGCACAGGACCTCGGCAACATCGAGGCCATCAGCGACCACGTGTCGGCCATCAAGAGCGGCGTGGAGAACATGGTCAACGCCCGCAAGCACGCCAATCATCTCGGCAGCGAGCGCGAGAAGGCCATCGCCTACCATGACGACGTCTGCCCCTACATGGAGCAGATCCGCTACCACATCGACAAGCTTGAGCTGATGGTCGACAACGAAATCTGGCCTCTGCCCAAATACCGCGAGCTCCTGTTCGTACGCTGACGCGGCCGAGCGGGCCCCCGCACCCGATACGACAAGGGCGTCCGGTCACAGACCGGGCGCCCGCTCTTTAATCATGGTTAAAGTTCTCATTACGACAGGGTGCTTCTTCAGATTTTCGGAGGTCACTCTATCGAACAATAATTCAGGTCTGAAGTCTGCCTTGAAGAAGTAATCTATGAATTCTTTTTCAGACTCCTCTAATTCCATTAAGTTTTCCAGATAGCCTATTGCCACATCAAACAGCGAGCCCTTGTCAAAATGTCCAAGCTTGGTATGCAACATAGGAAGCAGTTGCGTTTTCAACGCCTGAAACGGCATCTTACGGATGACATTCAAATCCTGCTTGAGCAAATCAGGCTTATCGGCATTACCTAAAATGGAGTAGAAGACCGCACACTTTCGAAGAGTTGCCCGTTCTGATTCAGTTGACAGCAGTCCGGATTTCGCCAAAGAGAATATATCGTATACGTCACGTGGTTTGCATCTCTCGTAAAGCGCTTTAATCTTACCTGCAAAAAGTTCAGTTATATTGAGATGGGCGACCGAAATCTCTTTCCCGTCTAAATCAAAAGGCATAGCAATACAACTTAACGCAGGCGGGAATATGTGGCATCTTGAGTGGTAGTTGATGTCAAGTTTAATTTTGTCGTTGCTACCTGTAGTCGTAGTATATGACAATGATATGGAATCAAGCACGAAGCTGCTTCTTGCGCTAATCTTGTATCCCATATTTTCGCAATAGTCTGTAAGAGCCTTGTTGATTCTCTCGCGTTCGCAATCCGTTTCTTCTTTCGAGAGATTATTTGCGAAATCCAGATCAAGATCAACGCTAAGTCTCGGAAGCTCGGAGCCAAAGGCTATCAGGTTTATCGCCGTGCCCCCTTTCAACAGTAATTTGCCGGCAAATTCGCCAAGACTGTTGAGATCTTCCAAAATCAAGCAAAGGCGAATAACTTTCTCAACATTGGTAGCCGTGTAGGAATGTTCCGCAGCTATTTTTCGGATTTGCTTTTTATCGTATTCAAACTTCATATTAACTTGATCTGAGATTGAATATTACCTGGGATACAAAGATTCCATTCCGGGTTGTAGCTATCGCAAAAATATGGGTTTATAATATAACTCTGATTGTTGCCCATAGCCGATTTGCATTTATTGAAGAAGCCTTCAGGCAGGTTGAAGCGATGGTTAAATAACGAGAAAAGATAACCAGCGCGTTGCCACAGGCTTTTATTATTATACAGCTCAAGACATTTTAAAATGACCGGCATGCGAATCTTATCTGTCGGACATTCCGAAAGAGCATACATTAATTCCTCGATACCGCCGGCGAGATTGATATTATACATACAATCCACCAATGTCTGCGATAGCGATGTCACCCGTATATGATAACCTGACGAGTCGACATGCTCGATAATATCGTGTAGGATTTTGAGCTTTTTATACACATACGTCTCTCCGAGATATTCAAATGAACGAAAACTTCGAGAAGAATGAACATATAGCTCATTGAATTCCTGTGTCTGCAAAAGATGGTATTCCAAGGCAGAGTGGTAGGCGAGCACTCCATCCTGCACTGCATTGCAGCCGATGATGAATTTATTGTCGATATCCACAGGCATATATACGCCTCTTCTCACCAATGCAAGGATGTTTTTCTTTTTCCCTTGACGAAGACGTGACCACATGACCGACTCCTTGACAGGCGTCGACCAAGTATTGATGTGGGCATGTGCCAGCGTGTATGTCTGATTTAAAGTCATCCTACATAGAATAACGGGCAAAGATATAAAATATTTCATTATTGACTTTAATTCTAAGTGTGCCGGTCATGTGGTATAATGCAGGAATCGTGACAGTAAGTTGTGGTTTTTATATGGGTTCATAGACAGGGGCGTCCGGTCACAGACCGGGCGCCCTTGATGCTGATGGAGGGGGAGGGGTCAGTATTTTACCTTGAAGACGTCGGCGCCGCGGCGGACGATGTAGACGCCGCCTGCCTCGGGACGCGCGACGCGTGCGCCGGTAAGGTCGTAGATAATCGTCTCCTGACTTGTCAGACCCGTTTCGATTCCGTCGATTCCGGCCTCGTCGCCGACCTCGACCGCTACCGGCCCGAAGAGTCCCTTGAAGCCCTCCTCGCGGATGATGTAGAAGTTGTAGATCCCTTCGGCGAGCGCGTCGGCGAAGGGCTCGCTCCATTCGAGACGGACGCTCTCCTCCGGGTAGAGGCTCACATTGCGCGCCGACATTGCCGTCGAGATCGTATTGCCCTGGCACAGAACCGGAATGATGTTTCCGGCGAACTCACCGTTGTGGCTCGTCAGCGTCGCGCCGATCGTGACGTCGTGGCCGTTGATGAACTTGTCGGTCGGTGCCCAGCTCACTTCGGAGAGCTCGAGGGCAGTTGCCAGATTGCGGTAGGTGAACTTGAATCTTTTGTCGGTGACAGTAAGAGTAACCTCGGTGCGTGTCGAGGCGTCCTGGGCTATGTCATACCATTCTCCGTCCTTGAGGAAGGCGGGGCTGACCGTGTAGACACCCTCGGCGGGCATGTCGGCCGCCGGGATGGTGAATGTCTGTTCGCGGGCGAACACCGCTATCGACGACTGGCGCGCGGCGGCCGCATACGTCTCCTCGCCCGTCTCCGAGTTGACAATCCTTATGCCCAGATTGCCGCGCGCGGTCTCCACGCCAACGTTATAGAACCCCTGGTAATTGTCGATGCCGGGACGAGTGGCGCAGAACTCCGGATCTTTAGTTTTCAGAGCGGCTCGATGTTCTCGCGCTGCGCCCTGTGCGGTGTTGGCTCGACGCGTCCGGTGGCGAAGCCGTCGAGCAGCTCGATCAGCGCCGGCGGGTCAACAGCCAGTCGTCCATGGCCAGACTTGTGTTGTAGAGCATGAAAGCATACCCCTCGACGCTCCAGATCCATTTCTGGGGGGAATTGTTGGCATTGATCACCGTGAAGGTGTCAAACTTCTCCTGTGAGTCGAAACCGCAGAAGTAGGTGTCTCCATTCGGAGCGGCGATTCCCACCGTCGGAGGGGTGATGCATCCGACGCCGGGTGTCTTCTGGATTTTGTCGAGCTTCCCTTTCGGGGCCTCTGTCTTCGACAACCGCTTTCCGTTTGCTGTCACATCCGCTCTCGTTTCCGGCGTACCTGCAGCAGTGGCGACAGCGACAGCGCGCCGGCTGTGCCGATGCATGCGATTGTCACTGCTCACGTAGTTGAAAATCGATGCATAGAATAAGTTTTAGCGAGAGTCTGAAAAGTTAGAAAATCGCGCGTGTTTGTTCAAGGCAGACCCTCATTTCACGTAGAAATAAACGTGTACAGGTGCAAACTAAAGTAAAACAAATAATAATCCAAATATTTCTTAAAATATTTTCACATAAATTAGGGATATTCAGTTAATAGCGTCATATTGTGGGTCGAGACAGCCCTAA
>CAJTXU010000038.1 GCA_910584125.1 uncultured Muribaculaceae bacterium
CTGACGAAATCATCCTTCATCTCCTCTATTGTCCGCATCTTCGACACTGTGTGAAGCAGATACCAAAACGCCAATGTAAAAGCGACCAAAAGAAGAAAAACCGTTATTATGACCCCGAGCATCTGTGATAGTATATGGCGTGTGAGCGGCGTCATATACGCGCGATAATACATTCCGGCCTGCGGATTGAAGCATAATGAAAACACATCGAAACCGTAGGCATTTTTTGGAGCATGTATGTTCCCACGATATATATTGCCATTTGAATCCGTCACTTCGACAGCTACGAAATCAGGATAAATGTTTCTGTCCGCGAGCCGTTCAAGTAGGATGCTGTCCATAATAGTCAGATTGAAATCGACATACGGGTCCATATTCTGATGCATCTGTTGGCTCATGTCATTCACCATCTGATTCGTATATGACCTGTCGCGGCGCAGCTGCTTTTTGTTGACCATTGTTTTTCCTTCCTTATTGGTGGCGGTGGTGACAAAATTTCCGTTATCATCCTTGACACCTGATACAGAACCATGCTTTTCTATCACTGGATCACCGTTCTCTTTAAAAGCCTCACGGGCAGAGACTGCCGCGCGGTTAGCTCGATCGGCTCGCTCCCACATATCATCAATATCGGCATCTGCCATAGCGGTCATTACCTCCCTTTCCAAATTGGCTCTTATCGAATCATACAGTGATATGAGGTAATAGACATTACAGCCGGAGATGACCGCAATGATAATGATAAACGTAGTCGATATTGTCTTAAAGCGTTTCATATTGCGAAGTTACTAATAATCCGGCATAAAATCGTTCAGGCTCGCTGATATTTAAGACTAAATAAGGGAGCGTCTAAGACTAAATAAGGCTGGGGATTGCTGGTGTAGAGCCGTCCGCCTGTAATTTTGCATCAGAAACCAAATAAAAAGATCTTGATATGAAACAAGCAATCGCATTCATCATCGCACTGCTCTGTGTTTCGAGTGTTTCGGCTCAGACGGAAACGCACGACACTCTCTCCTCCCGACAGCTCGATGAGGTTGTCGTCAAGGGCGAAAAACCTCAGGTCAGAGCAGAGGAGGGCATCATGGTCGTTGACTTGCCCGGAATAGTCAGGGACAAGCCGGTAAACAACATACTCGAAGCTCTCGGCTACCTGCCCGGTGTGACGAACAACAATGGAATGATAGGTCTGTCCGGAGCATCAAATGTGACCATTATTCTCAATGGCGAGCCGACGAACATGCCGCTCCAGAATCTTTATCAATTGCTTTACACTACTCCTGTTGACAGACTGAAAAATGTCGAGGTGATGTACTCGGCTCCCGCAAAATATCATGTCAGCGGCGCCGTAATCAACGTAGTGCTGAAGACTCCCACACCCCTTGACGGTCTGCAAGGGCAGGTCAGAGCAGGATACAATCAGTCGCACTATGGGTCGTATGGCGGAGCTCTCGCAGCCACATACGCGATCAAAGACTGGACTTTTGATTTGAACTACGGACTGACGCGCAGTAAATCGTGGAGCCGTGAGGAAACATGGTCGAATCATCTATATGACGGCAAGCGCACAATTATTGAGGACGATATGCGGCGCATCGGTCAGAACTGGAGCAATACCATATTCGCCTCAGCAGCATGGAAAACGCTTAAACTTACTTATAACGGTCAGATTGTCTCCGATTCAAAGAGTTGGAATCTTTCATCGGGCACCTTGGGTGACTATACGAATGCATATAATATGCGGTCGCCTGTTGGCTATCATAACATCGCCCTTCGTTACGCCGCGCCTTTCGGTATGACTGTTGGCGGCGACTATACCTGTTATTCCGAAAACCGTTCACAGTCATTGTTCAAGGATACTGACTATCTGCTTGGCTCGGAAAACCGTCAGGATATAAAACGATGGCATGTGTATGTCGACCAAGAGCATCAGCTTGGTAAGTGGCAGCTTAACTATGGAGCGGAGTATCAGCGCTCGAAAGACCACAGTTCGCAACACTACGGCGTTGTCGGTATGGCTGATAATCCTGATTTTGATGATACACTCAAAGAGGATGTGGCGAGTTTTTACGTCGGCACACAACGGTCGTTCGACTGGGGTCTGTCGTTCAACGCTTCGGCTAAGGGTGAATACTACCATAGCGAATATCGGCACAACTGGAATTTTATCCCTCAGCTTGGAGCCACATATTACAAAACGCCTAAAAGCATATTCCAACTCAATTTCAATACCCAGCGCATTTATCCATCATATTGGGAACTGCATGGCGGCACCAGCCACATCAACGACTATTCGACAATTATCGGTAATCCGAAGCTGCAACCGTATATCCAATATGACGCGCAGTTCAACTACATTCTCAGGCAAAAGTATGTGGCGACTCTCTATTTTCAATATGGCGACAAAGCGACGGTGCAGTTACCTTACCAGTCGCCCGATGCCCTGAATCTGATATATCAGACCATCAACATGAACTACAAACGAGTTGTCGGGCTTAATATTCACGCGCCTTTCGGAGCGGGATATATCTGGAACGCCACGGTCACAGCCAATGTGTTCAATCAGCGGGAGAAAGCAGACCAATTCCATGACATCAGCTTTGACAACAGCAAGTGGATATTTTATGGTTCTTTCACCAATTCATTCAAGCTCAGCCGGAATTGTCCGGTATCCTTGTCGGTTGATTTCAGCTACATATCTCCTTCATTGCAAGGTATTGCCGACCTGTCGGCTATATGGAAAATCGACGCCGGAGTAAAATGGCAGTTTGGAAAGAAACGCTGCTGTGAGCTTGATTTGAAGGCGGACGATATATTCAATAAATGGTCTCCTACAATGACAATCCGCCATGCCGGTCAGGATTACCGAATGGAAGTTCACGACATGGCCCGCAACATCAAATTGACATTCATCTGGCGCTTCAACGGATTCAAACCAAAAGAGAACAGCGACATCGACACGTCTCGTTTTGGAACCGGAAAGTAATTTCCATCATGTGATTGCTCCATGCCTGATAGAAAGGCATGAAGCAGTCACTTGGTTATTTCAGACGTTCCTTTGAGGAGCGTTCAAATGTGAAATTATATGTACCCACGCGCACGAATTTCCACATTTCCACGGCTATGGAAACCGTGGAAAAGCGGGAAATGTTTTCCTGTTGTGATGACAGAGGTATCATATGGATAGTTTCAGATTCGGCACGATTGCATCTATCATAGGTCGTGGAACTTCACATTCCTTTGCTACGAGCGGCCAGCGTGAATTTTGTTCTCACGGCTCGCGCGTTTGCGCTGATTCTTCCTACTTGCCTCTACAAACTCGTATGGTCGCGTTTACGTCTATTAGACTGCAAATATAATGATAATAGTTTAAAATACGACTGTTGCGCCGATAATTTTTTCGCAGTCGAGCAGTTGGGGAGTGGCGCGCGGGCCGACACGGCAGCCGATGATCGTCATGTCGCCGCCCGAGACGACCTTGAGCCGTTGGCGCAGGCTGTCGGCCGACATCACGTAGTTGCGCGCCATCACCTCGCGCCTCTCGCCCTTGAGCCGGCGTGTATCCTTGCCGCCGATCACGGCGCCGATGCGGAACGCCCGGCCCGGAAAGCCCTCGATGAGGCTGTCGGAGACATACAGGTCGGTGTTGGCCGAGATGCGTCTGAGTCCGTCGAAACGCGAGCACAGCGCGCGCCCGCATCCCAACTTGTGGATTCCGGCGTTCGGGTCGTAGATGTAAGCCCCCGGCCTGATGTCTGATTCCGACGCCACCGGCGCACCGACGTTGCCTGTCTCGCCGAGCGTCGTGCGCCACACCGACACCGGTTCGGCCGTGGCGTCGGCGTTGTCGCGCAGATCGACCACTGTCACGGCAATCTTGTCCGAGCCGCCGCCCCCGCCGATTATGCCCAGCACCTCCTTGCACTCACCCTTGACGCAGACCAGATGGATCTCCGAGATGCCCGGCAGCTCGGCCGTCATGCGCTCCGTGTCGAGGATGGGGGAGGCCTTGACCATAATCAGGTCTGCGCGGCTGCGGAGCATAGCGAGATTCGACACGATGTCGGGCAGACAGTCGCGGAAGAGGAATGTCCGGCGGTCGGCGGCGTCGCGGCGTGCCGGGTCGACGAATATCACGTCATAACGCGTCGCGTCGTCGCGGAGCGCTTCCAGACTGTCGCCCTCGGTGACGCTCACGTTCGCGGCCCCCAGTACCTCCGCGTTATGCCGCAGTGCCGACGCGCGTTCCGGGGCCAACTCGAAGGCCCGCACCTCGTTGCCCGCCGCCGCCACGGTGAACGCGTCGATGCCCAGACCCGCCGTGATGTCGGCCACGCGGCGCCCCGTGCCTACGAGTCCGGCGTGATACGAGGCCACGCACTGGTGGGTGGCCTGCTCGGCCGCCTGCGCCGTCGGGAAGAGAAAACGCTCATGCGCCGTGAAGGCCGCCAGCTTGCGCGAGCACTTGCGCCGGCACTCTATCTGCGTCACGGCCAGAGCCACCGGGAAGCCCGTCTCCTTGCCGTGTAGGGCAAGAAGAAGCGCCCTCGGGTCGGCCGAGGCATTTTTTTTGACAAATTCGAACATTTCTGTTCCGATGGAATCAGATTTTTTCATATCTTTGCATCGATTTTGGATTCGGCGGCGCCGTCAGGTCTGCGACCCGGTGCCCCGCGTGCGAAATCAAATGCAAAGATAAAATAAAAAAACAACACTATAAACCTTAAATTATTGTTTTATTAAAACGGGCCGCCCCCGCCTCGCGCGGAAGCATGGCCCGCTGATAAAACTGAAGCCACCATGAACAAATTGGAACAAGAAGCCCTCAGCTATCATGAGGAGGGGCGTCCCGGCAAGATCGAGACCATCCCCACGAAACCATATTCAACGCCCCACGACCTGTCGCTGGCCTACTCGCCCGGCGTGGCCTATCCCTGCCTCGAGATCGAGAAGCGCCCGTCGGACGCCTACCGCTACACCAACAAGGGCAATCTCGTGGCCGTAATCTCAAACGGCACCGCCGTGCTCGGTCTGGGCAACATCGGCTCGCTCGCCTCCAAGCCGGTGATGGAAGGCAAGGCACTGCTCTTCAAGATATACGCCGGAGTCGACGCGTTCGACATCGAGGTCAACGAGGAAGACCCCGACCGCTTCATAGAGGTCGTAAAGGCAATATCCGGCACATTCGGCGGCATAAACCTCGAGGACATCAAGGCCCCCGGAAGTTTCAAGATCGAGGAGCGCCTGAAAGAGGAATGCGACATCCCGGTGATGCACGACGACCAGCACGGCACGGCCATCATCTCGGGCGCGGCCCTGCTCAACGCCCTTGAGATCCAGAGCAAGAAAATCGGCGACATCCGGCTCGTGGTCAACGGCGCCGGCGCGGCGGCCATCAGCTGCACGCGTCTCTACAAGCGTCTGGGCGTACGCGCCGAGAACATCGTGATGCTCGACTCCAAGGGCGTGATCCGCGAAGACCGCACCGACATCAACGCCCACAAGCGCGAGTTCGCCACCCAGCGCGACATCCACACGCTCGAGGAGGCCATGCGCGGCGCCGACGTCTTCCTCGGCCTGAGCGTGGCCGGAGTGCTGACTCCCGCCATGATCCTCGACATGGCCCCCCGGCCCGTGGTGTTCGCCCTGGCCAACCCGACTCCCGAAATCGACTACGACCTCGCCCGCGCCACACGCGACGACATCATCGTGGCCACGGGCCGCAGCGACTATCCCAACCAGGTCAACAACGTGCTCGGATTCCCCTACATCTTCCGCGGGGCCCTCGACACGCACGCCACGGCCATCACCGAGGAGATGAAGCTCTCGGCCACCTACGCGCTCGCCTCACTGGCCAAGGAGCCGGTGCCCGCCGAAGTCGTGAAGGCCAGCGGATGCGATTCGCTCGAGTTCGGGCGCGACTACATCCTGCCCAAGCCCTACGACCCGCGCCTGCTCTATCATGTCGCCCCGGCCGTTGCCAAGGGCGCGATGGTGTCGGGCGTCGCCGCCAGCCCCATACGCGACTGGGAGGAATACGACCGCTACCTGCACCGCGTGATGGAGCGCCATTGACAACCATAACCCCCATCCGATGGAAAATACCGAAGACAAAACATCCCGTCCCGGCTCGGCCCGGGACGGGCGTCAGGTCTCGTTCCGCCGCAAGCCCGACTGGCTTAAGGTGAAACTCCCGCACGGGTTCAAGACCCGCGACGTCGTGGGCCTGCTCAACGACAAGCATCTGCACACCATCTGCTCGAGCGGAATGTGTCCCAACCGCGCCGAGTGCTGGGGCGCCGGCACGGCGACCTTCATGCTCTGCGGCGACATATGCACGCGCAACTGCCGGTTCTGCAACGTCACCAACCGCAAGCCGGGGCCTCTCGACCCGCGTGAGATCGACGAGATCGCCGACACGGTGTCGCGCCTCAACCTGCGACATGTGGTTATGACGTCGGTGACGCGCGACGACCTTCCCGACCAGGGCGCGGCACACTGGGCGCGGGCCATACGGACCATCCGCGAGCGTTGCCCGGGCGTCACGATGGAGGTGCTCATCCCCGACTTCCAGGGCCGCACGGACCTCATCGACATCGTGGCCGACGAGCGCCCCGAGATCATGTCGCACAACATCGAGACCGTCCGCCGGCTCACTCCCGACGTGCGCTGCGTGGCAACCTACGACGGCTCGCTCGGAGTCATAAGGCACATCGCCTCGCGCGGCATACGCGCCAAGTCGGGCCTAATGCTCGGTCTGGGCGAGACCCGCGACGAGATCCTCCAGGCCATGGACGACCTGCTCGAGGCCGGATGCCAGGTGATGACCATCGGCCAGTATCTGCAGCCGTCGGCCAGACATTACGACGTGCGCGAGTATGTGCATCCCGACACGTTCGCCGAATACGCCGAGATCGGACGCGCCAAGGGATTCCGCCACATCGAGTCGGCCCCGATGGTGCGCAGCAGCTACCACGCCGAAAAGCACATCCTATGACCGTCGACGACTGGGGCCTTGTGCCATACCGCGAGGCGTGGGAACGCCAGCTCCGACTCCGTGACGCCCTTGTCGCCGACCCCGAGGCCGGCGAGCGCATAGTCATGGTCGAGCATCCGCCGGTCTACACGCTCGGCTTCCACGGCGACGCCGGCAACATGCTTGCCTCCGAAGAGAGCCTGCGCCTGCGCGGCGCCGAGTGCATACGCATCGAGCGTGGCGGCGACGTCACCTATCACGGCCCGGGCCAGCTCGTGGTCTATCCCATACTCAGCCTGCACCGCCACCGTCTTGGCGTCAAGGCATACATCGAGCGGCTCGAGAGCGCCGTCATCGAGCTCTGCGCCCGCTACGGCGTCACGGCCACCACCGCCCCCGGCGCGATAGGGGTGTGGATCGGCTGGGGCACCCCGTCTGCCCGCAAGATATGCGCCATAGGGGTGAAGGTGAGCCACGGCGTCACCATGCACGGTCTGGCCCTCAACGTCAACACCGACCTGTCGGCCTTCTCGCTCATAAACCCGTGCGGTTTCAAAGACAAAGGGGTGGCGTCGCTCGCTGCGGAGACCGGCCACCCCTGTGACATGCGCGACGTGAAGTCGCGCATGGCGGAGATTCTATTAGAAAAGCTTGATTGAAATATACCTCTTGGGGTTCTTCTTGATGTCGACCACCAGAGAGTCGATGTCGGCCGCCACGCGGTCGAGCTTGTTGTAGAGCTCGGGGTCGTTGTTGAGCTTGCCCAGCGTCGAGCTCTGGCTGTTGAGCTGGGCGGAGAACTGCGAGAGGTTTGCCGTCACGGCCTTCACGTCGTCCATGGTCTCGGCCACAGGGAGCGCCCTGAGCTGGGCCGACAGGGCCGACAGGTTGGCCGTGATGGTGTCGATGCGCGTGGTGATGCCGCGCGCGTTGCGCACCACTGCCGGCACCTCGCGGCTCATCATCGTGTTGAGTCCCTGGCTGGCCTGGAGCACGTTGCCCGTGATGCCGTCGAGGCGACGGATTGACTGCGTCAGCGCCGGGTCGGCCACCAGAAGATTGAGGTTGTAGAGCAGGGAGTCGATGCGGGGCAGGATCGTGTTGACCGTCGGCATGATGTCGCTGCTCAGCGTCTCCATCATTCCCTTCGACTGGCGCATCGGTATGTCGGAGCCGACCTCAAGCATCTTCTTGCTGCTGCCCATGTTGATCACCACGAATCCGCCCCCCATCAGCGTCGACGACAGGTCGGCGTACGAATCGTCGGGGATGCGCAGCTTCTTGTTGACGGCGAGCAGCACCTTGATCTTGCCTGGGTGGTCGTAATCGTAGCTTATCTCGCGCACCTGGCCCACCTTGTAGCCGTCGATCTGGACGGAGGCCGAGACCTCGAGCCCGCTCACGTTGTCGCAGCTCACGTAGTAGAAGTTGGCAGGGTTGAGCATGTTGATGCCCTTCAGGTACTCGATGCCGAAAAAGAGTATCGCGATTGCGAGAATCACCGAGATACCGATCACAAATTCCTTGCTTATTAATTTTTTCATAACTTATGATGTTTGTTCTGGTCGGGGCGGCGACGTCGGTGTGACGCGGGCCGCGTTCATTTGCTTCTGACTATAATAACGGCTTCGGGTATCAAAGTTTTCACTTCGAGAAGTCTTTGTTCGATTTCGCGGCGGTTGGCGGTGTCGCCGTACGTGTATTTGTGCAGTCCGTTCTCGACGAAGCTGCCCGTGGGCTTGAGGCCGCAGAATGCGGGGTCGTCGCTTGGCAGCTCGCGTTCGCTCGCCACGAGCACGATCTGATAGGTCATGCCCGACGCGTAGGGCGCCGCCGCCGCGGCCGCGGCCCGTGTGCCGCCTTCCGACACCACCGGGGTTATGCCTCCCTTGCCGCCCGACGACTTCACCGTGATGGTGCGGGTGTTCGAGCCCTTGCGCTTCGAGTCTGACTTCGTGCCGGACTTCTTGTCTGGCTTGGCTTCGGTTTTCTTGGCGTCGGCTTTCTTTTTGGAGCTTTTGCCGTTTTTCTTCTTCTTCTTCTTCTTCTTGTCCTTGGGGTTCTTCTCGGGCTCGGGTGCGGGCTCCTCTTTCTTCACCTCGGGTTTTTCCTGGCGGACGAGCCAGTCGGTCTCGCTTTTGAGTTCGATCTTCTCGGCGGCGAGGTCGCGGCTGTCGGAGGCGCGGCGCGCCGAGTCCGAGCGACGTCGGCGTTGCGCCGACGAGCCCGAGCGGGTCCTCGCCTGGGCCACATGGTCGCGACGCGTGTTCTCTTTCTTTTCCTGAGCTACGAGCGTGCCGACTGTCGGCGTTTCATCGGCCGCGTCGGCCATGCTTGTTTCGGCTGCCGGCTTCACCTGCGCCGACGCGATGTCGGCCGCAGCTGGATTTCCCAGGCTTTCCACATATTGGTCGAGGGCGTTGTAGAGCGACTGGGCGAGCTGCTGCTGGCCCGATTCGGACGCCAGATAACCGGCAGTCTTCGGGTTGCAGATGAAGTCGAGCTCAACGAGCACCGACGGCATCGAAGTGGCCCAGAGCACCCAGAATCCGGCCTGCTTCACGCCGCGGTCCTCGCGGGCCGCCGTCTTGACGAGCTCCTTCTGGGCCTTGTCGGCGAACCTCAGGCTCTGGCCGAGGCTCTTCTTCTGCGCCATCTCGAAGATGATGTACGACTCGTCCTTGGAGGGGTCGAAGCCGCTGTATTTCTGGTTGTAGTTGCTCTCGAGCTCGATCACCGAGTTCTCGCGCTGCGCCACGCGCAGGTTGTTGGCGTCCTTCTGCGGGCCGAGCGCGTAGACCGACGTGCCGGCCACCTTGCGGCGGTTGGGGTTGCTCTTGTCGACCGAGTTGGTGTGGATCGAGATGAAGAGGTTGCCCTTGTTGCGGTTGGCGATGTTGGCGCGTTCCTGCAGGCTGACGAACGTGTCGTCGTCGCGGGTCATGACCACCTTGACGTCCTTCATCTTCTTGCGCACGAGGGCGGCGAGCTTCTTGGCCACGCCGAGGTTGATGTCTTTCTCGCGGGCGCCGTTGTCGATGGCTCCGTGGTCGTGGCCGCCGTGGCCGGCGTCTATGACGACGGTGAACTCGTGCTGCTGCTTCTGCTGTCGGGCTTTAGGGGCGGCCTCGACGCTGACGGGGCCCAGCAGGGCCGCGCACATCACGAGCGTGGCGGCGAAGAGCGCAGTGTGTGTCTTCTTAAGTCTATATGGAATTCGGATTTTCATCTCTGTTATTACGGATTTTCAAGATTGTTGGTTCTTCGTGGCTCGAATTTTTTGGGCGTGAAGATGAAGTCGCGGCCCAGGTATTTCTCGCGCACCACGGGGTTGGAGGCGAGTTCCTCGCTCGTGCCCTGGAAGAGCACTCGGCCTTCGAAGAGCATGTAGGCGCGATCGGTGATGCCGAGGATCGAATCGGCCTTGTGGTCGGTGATGAGCACCCCGATATTGCGCTCCTTGAGGTGGTAGACGACCTCCTGGATGTCTTCGACGGCGATGGGGTCGACGGCGGCGAAAGGCTCGTCGAGCATGATGAACTTCGGGTTGATGGCCAGGCAGCGGGCTATCTCGGTGCGGCGGCGTTCGCCGCCGGAGAGGCCGGTGCCGATGTTGTGGCGCACGTGCCCGAGGTTGAACTCCGAGATGAGCTGCTCGAGCTTGGCCTTCTGGTATTCCTTGGACGTGTTGGTCATCTCGAGGATGGCGCGGATGTTGTTCTCGACGCTGAGCGTGCGGAACACCGACGCCTCCTGCGGCAGGTAGCCGATGCCGATCTGGGCGCGCTTGTAGACGGGGTAGCCGGTGATGTCGACGTCGTTGAGGAAGACGCGCCCCTCGTTGGGCGTGATCAGGCCCACGGTCATGTAGAAGGTCGTGGTCTTGCCGGCGCCGTTGGGGCCGAGCAGGCCGACGATCTCGCCCTGCGTCAGCTCAATCGAGACGTGGTTGGCCACCGTGCGCTTGCCGTATTTCTTGACGAGGTTGTCGGTGCGCAGCACACCCTTCTCGGGCACGTCGATCTCGCCGCGGACCTCGACCTCCCCCTCGGGGGTGTCGATGCGTTCATCCGCGCTCAGGTCGAGGTCGCGCATGTCGGGCACCGGGCCCTCGAGGTCGCGCTCCTCCTCGGGGGTGAGCCGGTCGGGTCGCCGGCTTTCGTCTTCGTTGATCTTCTTTCTGAGGAACGGGAATATGCTCATCGGGCGTCGGCGGGTAGAAGTGAACGTATGTAGTCGGTGAGCAGCTTGATCGCGACGTTGTTGGCGCCTCCCTGCGGGATGATCAGGTCGGCGTATCTCTTGGAGGGCTCGATGTAGAGCTCGTGCATGGGCTTGAGCGTCTCCTGATATCGGTCGATCACCATCTGGGGCGTGCGTCCGCGCTCCACGCAGTCGCGGCGGATGACGCGTATCAGGCGCTCGTCGGCGTCGGCGTCGACGAAGACCTTGACGTCGAGCATGTCGCGCAGCTCCTTGTCGGTGAGCACGAGAATGCCCTCCACCACGATCACCTCCTTGGGGCAGACGCGCACCGTCTCGTTCTGGCGCGAGCAGGACAGGAAGTCGTAGGTAGGCATCTCGACGCACCGCCCCGCGCGGAGCTCCTTGATGTGATGCGTCAGCAGCGACCACTCGATCGAGGCCGGTTCGTCATAGTTCATCTTAAGCCGCTCCTCCAGAGGGATGTGGGCGTTGTCCTTGTAATATGAATCCTGCGGCATCACCACCACCTCCCCGGCCGGGAGGCTCTCGATGATCTTGCGCACCACGGTGGTCTTGCCGCTGCCGGTTCCCCCGGCTATGCCTATGGTCAACATTGCGTTTCGGTTTTGTCTACTGTTATGATGATAGCCGTCACGGCAGGCCGCCGCGACGGAATTATCAGATTATTTCTGACAAAATTAATAAAATCCCCGTTTTTAGCCAAAATTTTTTGTACCTTTGTATGTTTTTATGAGTGTGAAACCCGCCGGCAGCCCCGCGGCCCGGGCGAATGTCGCACATATAACCCTTATTAGAAATGCTAATCAGTTCCATAAAATCGTTCGGTCGATACTGCATCTTCATGACGCAGGTGTTCCGGGCCCCCGACCGCTGGCGCGAGTTCTTCACGCGCCTGGTGCAGGAGATCTACAAGCTCGGCGTCGACTCGATCCCGCTGGTGATAGTGATCTCGCTCTTCATCGGCGCCGTGTGCTGCATCCAGATGACCATCAGCATCACCTCGCCGATGATTCCGGCGTATTCCACCGGCATGGCGACGCGCGAGATCCTCGTGCTCGAATTCTCGTCGACGATGATGTGTCTGATCCTGGCCGGCAAGGTCGGGTCGAACATATCGTCCGAAATCGGCACGATGCGGGTCACCGAGCAGATCGACGCCCTTGAGATCATGGGCCTAAACTCGGCCAGCTTCATCGTGCTGCCCAAGGTGATCGGCTTCGTGCTCTTCGTGCCGGTGCTGGCGATACTCTCGATGTTCATGGGCCTGCTGGGCGGCGCGTTCATCGCCAAGTTTACCGACATGGTCTCGCTCGAGAACTACATCTACGGCATCCAGTCGTTCTTCGTTCCATGGAACGTCTACTACAG
Organism: uncultured Muribaculaceae bacterium; assembly: GCA_910584125.1. Lineage (GTDB taxonomy): Bacteria > Bacteroidota > Bacteroidia > Bacteroidales > Muribaculaceae > Lepagella. Next base: position 12,572 of record CAJTXU010000038.1, read on the forward strand.
CATCATCAAGACGGTGGTCTACGCCTTCATCATCACCTCGGTGGCCGCCTATTACGGCTACTACGTCAAGGGAGGCTCGCTCGAGGTGGGAAAGGCGAGCACCAACGCCGTGGTGTCGAGCTCGATCATCATCCTGCTCGCCGATGTCATACTCACCAAACTCCTGCTGCAATGATCGAGGCAAAGAACGTTTCCAAATGGTTCGACGGCCAGAGGGTGCTCTATGACATCTCGGCCACGTTCGAGACCGGCAAGACCAATCTGATCATCGGCCAGTCGGGCTCGGGAAAGACTGTGTTCATGAAGTGTCTGATCGGGCTCCTGACCCCCGAGGAGGGGGAGATCCTCTATGACGGACGCCGTTTCCGCGACCTCGACATGGCCCAGAAGCGCCAGCTGCGCACGGAGATCGGAATGCTGTTCCAGGGCTCGGCCCTGTTCGACAACGAGACCGTGATGGGCAACGTGATGTTCCCGCTCAAGATGTTCAGCCCGCTGAGCCGGCAGGAGCAGGTGGAGCGCGCGCAGTTCTGCATCGACCGCGTGGGCCTCAAGAACGCCAACGACAAGTATCCCTCGGAGATCTCGGGCGGCATGCAGAAACGTGTGGCCATAGCCCGCGCCATAGCGCTGAATCCGAAATATCTCTTCTGCGACGAGCCCAACTCCGGTCTCGACCCGCAGACGTCGATCCTCATCGACGCTCTGCTGAGCGACATCACCCACGAGTACGGCATCACGACCATCATCAACACTCACGACATGAACTCCGTGCTGGGCATCGGCGAGAACATCGTGTTCATCAACAAGGGCCACTGCGACTGGAAGGGCAACGACCACAACATCTACCGCAGCGACAACAAGGACCTGAACGATTTCGTGTTCGCCTCGCGCCTCTTCAAGGAGGTCAAGGTGTTTCTGGAGCGCAAGTACGAGAAGGAGGTCTGATCACTCTGTGACAGACATTGCCGACTGCCTGACGGGGCCGTATCCCGACATGACGGGATGACTGGCCCCGTTTTCTATTGCCTTGGCGGTGAATCGCTTCGCCTGCGCCACGGCTTCGGTCACCGATAGCCCGAGGGCGAGGCAGGCGGCTATGGCCGACGAGAGGGTGCAGCCCGTGCCGTGTGTGTGGAGGCTGTCGATGCGGGGCATGCTGTATTCCACCGGGTCCTCCCGGTCGTCGAGCCAGAGGGTGTCGGTGCAGACGTCGCCTCCGGCGTCGCCTCCGGTGACGAGCAGCGCGCGCAGACCGTACCTGGCGGCGAAGGCGCGTGCTGTGGCGTCGGCCGGGTCGGTGGCGGGGCGCCGGGCCAGCCGGTAGAGTTCCTTTTCGTTGGGCGTCAGCACGTCGACGTGGGGCAGGATGTGTCTCAGAGCGGCATCGGCCGTCGCGTCGGTGTCGCCGGTGAGCGAGCCTCCGGCGGTCGCGGCCAGAACGGGGTCGAACACGACGTGGCGCGGCGCGGCCGAGGCGAGGAACGAGCCGATGACACGCGCCGCCTCAGCGCAGGGGACCATGCCGATCTTCACGGCTGCCACATCCATACATTCCGCCACGTTCTCGAGCTGCGCGCGCAGCATCACGTCGCCCACATAGCGGGCCGCGTGGAGACCGCGGTGGTTCTGCGCCGTCACCGCCGTCACCGCCGTGGCCGCGTAGACCCCGAGGGCAGCGCATGTCTTCAGGTCGGCCTGTATTCCGGCGCCCGCCGTGCAGTCGGAGCCCGCGATGCACAGCACCACGGGCTCCGTCCGTATCGATTCTTCTATTCTTTCTGTCATTTCATGGGTCGTTATGGTCACGACGCCGCCTGGTCGCGGTCGCGCTCAGGCAGGGCGGACTCGATCGTCTCGCGACACTCGGCCATCAGCGCCTTGGTGTTGAATCCGCGCTCGCCCGGATAGATGGGCTTGTGGATGGTGAGGCGTATCGTCGTGGGGTTCATCAGATAGGTGGTGCGGGGCATGGCCTCGAAACTGCCGTCGATCGTGAGCGGCACCACTGGCAGCCTGAACTCGCCGGCCAGCATGAAGGCTCCGCGCTTGAAGGGAATCATCCGGCCGTCCCACGAGCGGCTTCCCTCGGGGAATATCACCACCGACATGCCGTGCTTCAGAGTCTTCTCGGCGTCGGCGATGGTCTCCTTGATGCCGGCGATGCTCGAGTCGTCCACAAAGACCTGCCCGGCCTTGCGGCACGCCCAGCCCACGGCGAATATCTTCTCCAGGCCCTTCTTCATGAGCCACTTGAAGTTGTGGTTGAGGTAGCCGTAGATGAGCCATATGTCGTAGGCCCCCTGGTGGTTGGCCACGAAGACGTAGCTCTCTCCCTGCCTGATGTTCTCGCGGCCCTTGACCTCGATGCGCATCAGGAAGAGGACGCACGTGAAGCGCGACCATATGTGGGCCGGCCAGTATCCCCACCAGTCTCGGTCGCCGAGCCAGCAGCCTATCGCGGTGACGAGGGCGGTGAGCAATGTGGCCAGCACGAAAATTGGTCCGGCTATCAGGAATTCATAGACCGCGTAGAGCGGACGGAGTATCTTTCTCATGATGTCAGGCTGTTTTACAACATTTTCTGCAAATTTACGAAAAAATCCCGTTCATACGAAATGATTGGGGCGGAAAAATTGGGTGCGCCCGGATAATGCGGGGGCACTACGTGCGTTAAATAGATTATATGGACCAAAGAGAGAAGAAGATATACAGGGTGACGCTGGTCGGATCGGCGGTCAACGCCCTGCTGATAGTGCTGAAATTCGTGGCCGGAGTCGTGGGCCGGAGTTCGGCGATGGTGGCCGACGCGGTGCATTCGCTGAGCGACTTCATCACCGACGTCATCGTGCTGGTGTTCGTCAGAATCGCCGGCAAGCCGCGCGACAAGGGGCATGACTACGGCCACGGCAAGTTCGAGACACTGGCCACGCTGATCATCGGCATCATACTGGCCGTGGCGGGCGTCGCGCTGATGGTCAATGGCGTGAGGCTCGTCATCGACAGCCTCGGGGGCAAGACGCTGCCCCGGCCGTCGATGATCGCGCTCGTGGTGGCCGTGGTGTCAATCGTTTCCAAGGAGGCGCTTTACCGCTACACGCGGCGCAGCGGCCGCGAGCTCGACTCGCCGGCGGTTGTGGCCAACGCCTGGCATCACCGCAGCGACGCCATGTCGTCGGGCGGTACGCTGGTCGGCATCGCCGGCGCGATGTTCCTCGGCGAGAGGTGGAGGATCCTCGACCCGCTGGCCGCCATCGTGGTGAGCTTATTCATCATCAAGAGCGGTTACGACATAATGCGGCCATGCATCGGCGAACTTCTGGAGGCGTCGCTTCCCGAGGAAGAGGAGCGCGAGATCGAGGCCCTGGTGCGTGCCGTCCCCGGCATCGAGGACGTGCACAATCTGCGCACGCGGCGCATCGGTAACGGCATCGCGGTCGACCTCCATGCCCGCGCCGACGGCCGACTCTCGCTGGCCGAGGCCCACGACAAGGCCACCGAGGCCGAGAACGCCGTCAGACGCCGCTTCGGCCCCAACTCAATCATCAACATCCACATGGAACCCACCAAATGATATGCCGAACGAACATAGCGATCTAAGACTCCGCGACGACCAGCGGACCTCCGTGCCGAGACGTTACAAGGTCGTGTTGCACAACGACGATTTTACCACGATGGAGTTCGTGGTATATGTACTTGTCATCGTATTCCGCAAGGATGTCGATTCAGCCGTCATGCTGATGAAGAGCGTCCATACCGGCGGCAGCGCCGTGGCCGGTGTCTACAGTTACGATATCGCGATCTCAAAAATAAAGAAGGCGACCGACATGGCGCGCGCCGAGGGTTTTCCCCTGCGCCTGACGGCCGAGCCGGAATGAGTTATGGAAGAATTCAAGGATTCATTTACAGAAGAGGCCTTCGACTTGCTTGTCAAGAGCCGTGAACTTGCCCGGGACAGAAGCGATGAGTTCTTCACTCCGGAGCATCTGATGTATGTCATGTGCGACAACTACAGATTCAGCCATGCCGTGCGCAGCGTCGGGGGAGTCGTGGACAGACTTCGCGACGCGCTGCTCGAGAGCATGGACGAAGTCGACAAACTTCCGCCGGGCTATGAGCCGGACATGTCCTGCCAGTTCGAGATTCTGATCGATACGGCGCGCGACCACGCGCTATCCGCGGGCCGCGACCGCGCCACGGTGCAGATGCTGGCCATGAGTTTCATGGACCTCGATGACTCAGAGGCGCTCAATGCTTTGCAGACAGAGATCGAGGGTCCGTTCGTCGACCTGCTTTGCGATATGGTGGAGGGCGATGACCCGGTGCCCGGAAGCGGGAGAGTGCCCGCCGGAGACCCCGCGGCCAAAGGCAGCGACGAGAAGGGTTGGCGTCGGCTCGTGACGTGCGTCAACGACATGCTTGACACGCGCAACCCTCTCGTGGGCCGCGAGGCCGAGCTCGAGCGCACGCTCCAGGTGCTCTGCCGCAAGGACAAGAACAATCCGCTGCATGTCGGCGAGCCTGGAGTGGGGAAGACGGCTCTCGTCTATGGTCTCGCGCGCATGATCGAGCGGGGCGACGTGCCCGAATGCCTGCGCGGCAGCCGCATATATCAGCTCGACCTCGGGGGCTTCATCGCCGGCACGCAGTATCGCGGCGACTTCGAGAAGAAGATCCAGACCGTCATGGAGGGCCTCTCGGCCGAGGAGAACGCCATAGTCTATATAGACGAGATACACAATCTGGTCGGCGCGGGTGCGGTCAACGGCGGCTCGCTCGACGCCTCCAACATGCTCAAGCCCTGGTTCGAGTCGGGCAGGATACGCTTTATCGGCGCCACGACCTATGAGGAATTCAACCGCCATCTGTCGAAAGACAAGGCGCTGTTGCGCCGCTTCCAGCAGATAGACGTGCCCGAACCGAGCGAGGAGGAGGCGATACGCATCCTATCGGGACTGAAGGAGAACTACGAGCTGTTCCATAATGTCGTCTATGACGACGACGTGATCGAGTATGCCGTCCGCGCAGGGGCGCGCCATATCACGGGCCGTTTCCTGCCCGACAAGGCCATAGACCTCATCGACGAGGCCGGGGCATACCGGCGGCTGCATCCTCTGGCGGGCGACGGGCTGCAGCGCGTTGACACAGCCCTCGTCTCGGAGGTGCTGTCGAAGGTGTGCAAGGTCGACACGCTCGCCATGCAGGCTGACGACGAGGATCGCGTCGCGACTTTGGGCGAGCGGGTGGCGGCCGACATATATGGCCAGGACAAGGCTGTGGCCGAGGTGGCGCAGGCCGTCCAGATGGCAAAGGCGGGGCTCACCGAACCCGACAAACCGCTCGCGTCGCTGCTCTTCGTCGGCCCGACGGGTGTCGGCAAGACCGAGGTGGCGCGCGTGCTTGCCCGCGAGCTCGGCATCGAGCTTGTGCGCTTCGACATGAGCGAGTATACCGAGAAGCACACCGTGGCCAAGCTTATCGGTTCGCCGGCCGGTTATGTGGGTTATGAGGACGGCGGTCTGCTTACCGACGCGATTCGCAAGACGCCGCAGTGCGTCCTGCTGCTCGACGAGATCGAGAAGGCGCATCAGGACATATACAACATCCTGCTGCAGGTGATGGACTACGCCCGCCTCACCGACAACAAGGGCAACCACGCCGATTTCCGCAACGTGATCTTGATCATGACCTCGAATGCCGGCGCCCAGCATGCGTCGAAGGCGCGTGTCGGTTTCGCGAGCGGCACCACGGCCGGGCAGGCGATGCTGGCCGAGGTGAAGCGCACGTTCAAGCCCGAGTTCCTCAACAGGCTGTCGGCCACGGTGGTGTTCAACGAGATGGACCGCGCCATGGCCCGCCGGATACTCGACAAGCGCCTTCGCTCGCTGCGCCGGATGCTTGAGGCTAAAAACGTGACGCTCTCGCTGACCCCGGCCGCCGAGGAGCTGCTGCTCGACCAGGGTTTCACCCGCGAGTATGGCGCCCGCGAGATCGACCGCGTCATCACCTCGCGGCTCAAGACGCTGCTGATGCGCGAGATTCTCTATGGCGGTCTGAAGGATGGTGGAGAGGCGCGTGTGGACGCCGAGGGCGACGGACTCGTTATGAAGAAAGGAGATTGACGATATGGAAGAGAATATAGACAAAAAGCCGGTGTATGTCATGCCGCCGTTCAATGTGGGGGTCGGGTTCGCCGGCGACGACTTGTGCCCGTCGATGGAAATGATGGGTGGGGCGGTCGATGTGGATTCGATACTCCATGCCTACGACAGTGGTTTCTTCCCCTGGTATTCGTTCCGGCAGAGCGAGGCGCCGCGCTGGTTTTTTCCGCTCAAACGGTTCGTGTTGTTTCCCGATGAGGTCCATGTGTCGCACTCGATGCGCAATCTTATCAACCGCGGAGAACTGCGCGTGACTTTCAACAAGAATTTCCGCGGCGTTGTAGACGGATGCCGCAAGCTTCGCTATGATGACGAAAGGGCCTGGCTGAGCCGGCATATGATGGATGTCTGCTGCGAGATCAACGGAATGGGCAGGGCGCTGAGCGTCGAGGTGTGGAACCGCGACGACGAACTCGTCGGCGGCCTTTACGGGATGCTGTCGGGTATGGTGTTCTGCGGCGAGAGCATGTTCTCGCTCGTGCCGTCGGCCAGCAAGCTCGCCATGATCAGGCTCGCGCAGATGATGTCGGTGGCTGAAGGCTCGCTGATCGACTGCCAGATGCGTTCGCCCCATCTTGAGTCGATGGGAGCGCGATACATAGAGGCCTCGGAATTCATCTCCATGCTACGCACCAATCGTTACGGCACCTTGAATCCAACCGAATTATTCAACATGATGATGTCACTGGGGCTGGACCACGACGACTACACGCCGCTTTTCAATGATTAATCATTGAATCAGAAGATTTTTGCCTTTGCGAGGCAGTGGCGGGCTGCCGAGAAGACGGCGGCTATCTTGATGACTTTGCGGCCGTCGGCGTCAAAGGCACCGGCGTAGCAGCGCTCATCGATCTGGCGTATGGCTGCCGCGAGCACGCGCTCCACCTCGGCGGAGTCCTCTTCGTCCGAGACGACAACTTCCTCACGGTTGTCTCCATATGCCATGGTCGGTTCGCAGACAACGTTACTAACCCCCTCCTGTGTGGCGAGGATGTAGCCGCAGTTTTTCTTCGGTCTTCGGTCGGCAACCTTCAGCTCCATGACGTAGATATAGCCGGAGGTCTTGACCAGCAGGTCGATAG
>CAJTXU010000039.1 GCA_910584125.1 uncultured Muribaculaceae bacterium
GCGCGAAAATTGACCTCACACAGAGAAATCACAGAGAAGCCACAGAGGGCTACGCGCGAAGGGATATTTTGACCAAAGGACCAGAGAACCAGAGAACCAGAGAACCATAGGATTCCGCGATTGGGACGCGCTTTGCGCGAAAAAAAACTCTGTGAGCTCTGTGCTCCCTCTGTGTGAGGCATCGAGTATCCGACGCGGGTGTTTCGCGCTGCTCGCGCGAAAATTGACCTCACACAGAGAAGCCACAGAGTCCCCTCAAATGGCCGGAGGCTTAGACGTACCAATCGGGATCAATCGGGATTAATCAGGACAAAGAAATAAATCAAAAAAAATGAATATAGCTGTTGCAGGCACGGGCTACGTCGGCCTCAGCCTGGCGACTCTGCTCGCCCAACATAACCATGTCACCGCCGTCGACGTCATCGCCGACAAGGTCGACAAACTCAACCGCCGAGTCTCGCCCATCCAGGACGACTACATCGAGCGTTACCTCGCCGAGGCGTCGCTCGACCTGACCGCGACGCTCGACGGCGCCGCGGCATACCGCGACGCGGATTTCGTCATAATCGCCGCCCCCACCAACTATGACCCGGTGAAGAACTATTTCGACACGTCGCACGTCGAGGAGGTCATCGACCTCGTGCTGAGCGTCAACCCGGAGGCGGTGATGGTGATAAAGTCGACAATCCCGGTGGGATATTGCCGCTCGCTATACCTCAAGTACGCCCGCGAGGGCGTCGGAAGACTCAACCTGCTGTTCGCGCCCGAGTTCCTGCGCGAGAGCAAGGCGCTCTACGACAACCTATACCCGTCGCGCATCATCGTGGGTATCCCGAAACTGATCGACAACCCGGAGTTCTCCGACGAAGACCGGGCCATTGAGCGGATTGCCGACATACCTTTCCTGACCGGGCGCGCGCATACGTTCGCGGCCCTGCTGCAGCAGGGAGCCATCAAGCAGGATATCCCGACTCTCTACATGGGCACGAAGGAGGCGGAGGCGGTCAAGCTGTTCGCCAACACCTATCTGGCACTGAGGGTGAGCTACTTCAACGAGCTCGACACCTACGCCGAGGTCAAGGGCCTCGACTCGCGTGCCATCATCGAGGGCATCGGCCTCGACCCGCGCATCGGGATGCATTACAACAATCCGTCGTTCGGCTACGGCGGCTACTGCCTGCCCAAGGACACCAAGCAGCTGCTGGCCAACTACGCCGACGTGCCCCAGCAGATGATGTCGGCCATTGTTGAGAGCAACCGCACGCGCAAGGATTTCATCGCCGACCAGGTGCTGCGCAAGGCGGGCTGGCACAGCTATGACGGCACGTTCGACTCTTCGAAGGAGGGCGAGTGCGTGATCGGCATATACCGCCTGACGATGAAGTCTAATTCCGACAATTTCAGGCAGTCGTCAATCCAGGGGGTGATGAAGCGCATCAAGGCGAAGGGGGCGACGGTGATCATCTACGAGCCGACGCTCGACGACGGCTCGACCTTCTTCGGCAGCCGCGTGGTGAACGACCTCGACGAGTTCAAGCGGCAGTCGAAGGCGATCATCGCCAACCGCACGGCGGCCGACCTCGACGACGTCGCCGACAAGGTCTACACCCGCGACCTCTACAGCCGCGACTGACGTATGAAAGTACTGCTGGTACATAACGATTACGGGAAGCGGAGCGGCGAGGAGGCGGTGGTCGACAAGATGGCCGGCATCTTCGCTTCCCTGGGCTACGAGACGGCGCAGCTGCGCATGTCGACAGCCACGGTGCGCGGCACGCTCGCCGGGAAGATCCGCGTCTTCTTCGCGGGCATGTGGTCGCCGGTCGGCGTGCGAGCCATGCGCGATACACTGCGCCGCGAGAAACCCGACGTCGTGAACATCCACAACCTCTACCCGTTCATCTCGCCGGCCTCGCTGCGCGAGTGCCGCAAGGCCGGCGTCCCGCTGGTGATGACGGTCCATAATTTCCGCCTGATATGCCCCACGGGTCTCTTCATACGCGACGGCGCTCCGTGCGAGATATGCCTCAAACGGGGCCACGAGTGGGGGTGCGTCCGCCATAACTGCGAGCACTCGCCCTTCAAGTCGCTGGGATACGCCGTGCGCAACGCCGTGGCGCGCATAGGCCGCCACTATCTCGAATGCATCGACCTGTTCGCGTGCCTCACCGACTTCCAACGCCGCAAACTAATTGAGGCCGGTTTTCCGCCAGAAAAGCTCATTGTGATCCCGAACTCAATAGATATCAAAGACATAACACCGCGCGAAGGCACAGGCCGCTACGTGGCGTTCTGCGGCAGAATCTCGCACGAGAAGGGCATCGACCTGATCGTGGAGGTGGCGCGGCGGCATCCGGAGATTCCGTTCAGGCTTGCCGGCGCCGTCGGTGACCCCTCACTTGTGGCCGACCTGCCGGCGAACGTCGAGCTCGTCGGATTCGTGAGCGGCAAGGCACTGGATGACTTCTACGACAACGCAGCCTTCGTGCTTATGGCGAGCCGCTGCTACGAAGGTTTCTCGATGGCGATTCTCGAGGCGGCGGCCCATTCGCGGCCCACGGTCGCCCCGGGCCATGGCGGATTCACCGAGATCATACGCGCACTCTGCGAGAGGGGCAGCGACCAACTGCTGTTCGAGCCTGGAAACGCCGACTCGCTGGAGGCGGCGGTGACGCGCCTGTGGCACGCGCCCGAACGCACCAGCGCGCTCGGCCAGACGGCCGCGGCAAACCTGCGCCGCCTTTATACCGTCGACGTCGTGTCGCAGCAATGGAAGAAAGCGGTAAATAAAGTAATAAGTGATAAGTAAGAAGTAAGACCTTAAAGACCTTAAAGACCTTAAAGACCTTAAAGACTCAGCCTTAATCATTAATCATTAATCATTAATCATTAGATAGTTGCAGACTTATTTCAACATAAGATATGAGTTCGATACGGAGGCCGTGCACGCCGCCATCGCACGCCGGCTCCCCGAACCGGGCGCGGACTATATCGCCGTGGCCGACGGCGTGATCCTCGACTTCGCCAACCGCAACCCGGCCTATCTCGACGTGATCAACTCGGGCATGTTCGCCATCTGCGACTCGAGCTACGTGCCGCTCTATATCCGCCTGCTCTACGGCGAACGCGTCAGCCAGTATTGCGGCTCGCAGATCTTCCGCGACGTGGTGTCGGCGCGACGCTACCGCATGATGTTCCTGGGCGCGCATCAGGCCGTGCTCGACTCGCTCCGCGAGAACATCACGCCATGGAATCCCGACGTGGCCGGGATGAGCTTCGTCGAACTCCCCTTCTGCGGCATCGACGGCTTCGACTATCCCGCGATCGCAGCTATGGTGGAGCGCGAGCGTCCCGACATCATATGGGTCTCGTTGGGGGCGCCGAAACAGGAATATTTCATGCACCGGCTCCGGCCCTATCTGAGTCACGGAGTGATGATTGCGGTGGGGGCGGTCTTCAACTTCTTCAGCGGACTTGGAGAGAAGAGAGCCCCGGACTGGATGGTGCGGGCGCATCTGGAGTTCGTCTACCACATCATGCAGTCGCCCGGCAAGCAGCTGCGGCGCTGCGGAAGCATCATCGCTTCGCTGCCGCCCGTGCTCTTGGCGGAATACCGCAGCAAGAACAACCGGAAATAACAATTCAAGCGGTGCGTCACGTTGTCTTTCATCTGCTTAACGATTACTCGGGCAGCCCGAAGGTGCTTCGCGGCGTGGTGGAGCATATGCTTGCAGACGGCGACGACGTCCGACTCTACACCTCTCGCGGCGGGACGCTCGACGCGCTCGACGCGCCGCGACTGAGACACAGCGCGATCCCCTACACCTTCTCGCCGCGGAAGGCCGCGACTCTGCTCCGCTACGTGTGGGCGCAGCTGCTGTCGTTCGGCTGCGCGCTGAGCTACGCGCTGAGCAAGGACACCGACTTCTATATCAACACTATACTGCCCGTCGGCGCGGCGCTCGGCGCACGGCTCGCGGGCAAGCGCGTCACGCTGCACTGCCATGAGAATCCGGCAGCGAAGAGCCGCGCCTATCTGGCCCTGGCGGGCGTGATGCTGAGACTCGCCGACCGCGTGGTGTGCGTGTCGAAGTTCCAGGCCGACCGACTCGCCGATCTCTTCCCCCGCCTTAAGAACATCGAGATCGTGCCCAACTCGCTGAGCCGTGACTTCCTGTCGGCGCTGAGGCCCGATCCGGAAACGGCGTTCGAACGCCGTAACGTGCTGATGCTGACCTCACTGAAGGCCTACAAGGGGATGCGTGAGTTCCTCAACCTGGCCTCGATGCTGCCGCAATACAGGTTCACGCTCGTGGTCAACGACACAGCCGCCAACATCAGGGTATGGCTGCGCTCCAACGGCATCACGCCGGCGGCGAACGTGACGATACATCCGCGCCAACGCGAGGTGGCGAGGTTCTACAACGAAGCGTCGCTTGTGATGAATCTGTCGAATCCGCGCCTGTTCGTCGAGACGTTCGGCATGACGGCGCTCGAAGCCCGCGCGGCACGGCTGCCGGTCATAGCGCCCCCGACGGGAGGAATCGCCGAACTGATAACCGACGGCACCGACGGCTACCTGATAGACTGCCACGACACTCCGAGGCTGATACAGGCCGTAGAGACACTGCTCACCGACCGCGAGCTATACCTCCGGCTCGCCGCAGGCGCGACATAAATAAAAGGAAATAAGCGGACAGGGGACAAAACCGATTGTGGCGCGACCGCAGGGAGCGCGCCCCCCGTAAAGGCTCACCACTTCATGTGGCGGGCCTTTTTGTCATCGAATATCTCGTCGATTGTCAGGAAGATGCCCGACTCCTCGACGTCGCCGAACTCGCGGTTGACCGCCGTGCCGAACATGCGCATCGTGGGCGAGAGCATCATGTAGGCGTTGACCAGCGGCGGTATCTTCTGCCCGTGCTCGCGCACGAAGTGGTTGAGTATCCGGTAGTCCTCGCGGAAGTCGGCGCCTGTGTATCTCGACTGTATCTCCTCGCCGAGCGCGCGCGTGGGCAGCTGCTCGATGGGAGTCACCAGCCGGTCGGGGTCGGGGAAATGCTTGTGCATGAAGCCGAGTATCATGTCGCGGCATTCCTCTCCATAGCCGGGATACATCGTGACCTTGCCGAAAAGATACTTGATCTGCGGGTATTTCACCGTGATGGCCCCGAGGCCGTCCCAAAGGTTGTCGAGCGCGTAGATCGACGCCGGGCAGGGGCCTGTGGCCTGATAGTTGACCACCACGAACGAGCGTCCCAGCTCGATCGTGGCGGGCAGGTATTCCTTGAGGAAACGGTCGGAGAAGCGGAACATGTGCGACGTGGCGATATGCGGCACGCCGTCGACCATCCGGATGTCCTCGCCGAGGATGAACCGGTAGCCGCCGATGATCTCGCGGTGCTCCGGATTCCAGACAATCATCTGGCGGCAGGGCACGGGGCTCATCGTGTCGAACTCGTCGATGTCACAGTCGAGGCCCGTGCCTCCTCCGGCGCCCCGGAACGCGATCTCGCGCAGGCGACCGATCTCGCGCATCGTGGCGGGGGCGTTGAACGCATCGACGACATAGATCTCGTTGTCGCCTTTGTTGGTCTTGCGGAGCATGCGGTCGGGCGTGAGCTCCGACTGCACCATATCCGGGTCAATCCGGTCGATAATCTTCATTTCTGTCATTCGCGTCTCTCCAATCTTGAACTTCAGACATTAAAGCGGAAGTGCATCACGTCGCCGTCCTGCACCACGTATTCCTTACCCTCGACGCCCATCTTTCCGGCCTCGCGCACTGCGCTTTCGGAACCGAGCGTCACGTAGTCGTCATATTTTATCACCTCGGCACGGATGAAGCCTTTCTCGAAGTCGGTGTGGATGATTCCGGCGGCCTGGGGGGCCTTGGTGCCGCGCAGGAAAGTCCAGGCGCGCACCTCGTCGGGGCCGGCCGTGAAATAGGTCTGCAGGTCGAGCAGCGAGTAGGCGGCGCGGATCAGGCGGTTGACGCCGCTCTCCTCGAGGCCCATCGACTCAAGGAACTCGCGGCGCTCCTCATATGTCTCGAGTTCGGCGATCTCGCTCTCGGTGCGGGCGGCCACGACGAGCAGCTGGGCGTTCTCTCCGGCTATGGCCCGGCGCACGGCCTCGACATATGCGTTGCCCGTGGCGGCACTGTCGTCGTCGACATTGCACACATACATCACCGGCTTGGCGGTGAGCAGGAAGAGCTCGCGGGCGAAGCGCTGTTCCTCCTTGCCCTCGATGGCGACCGAGCGGGCCGGGCGACCCTGCTCGAGCGCGGCCTTGTAGGCCTCGAGCACGCCGAGCTGCATGCGGGCCGTCTTGTCGGCACCGGCCTTGGCGGCCTTCTCGGTCTTGGCGAGGCGCGCCTCGACGGTCTCGAGGTCCTTGATCTGGAGCTCGTAGTTGATCACCTCCATGTCGCGCACGGGGTCGACGGTGCCGTCGACGTGCGTGATGTTGTCGTCGTCGAAACAGCGCAGCACGTGGAGTATGGCGTCGGTCTCACGGATGTTGGCCAGGAACTTGTTGCCGAGTCCCTCGCCCTTGGAGGCTCCCTTGACCAGACCGGCGATGTCGACGATCTCGACCGTGGCCGGCACCACCGAACGCGGATTGCACAGTTCGACGAGGCGCGTCAGCCGGTCGTCGGGCACCGAGATGACGCCCACGTTGGGCTCGATGGTGCAGAACGGGAAATTGGCCGACTGGGCCTTGGCGTTGCTGAGACAGTTGAAGAGAGTGGACTTGCCGACGTTGGGCAATCCGACGATACCACATTTTAGTGCCATATATACTTGCGGGGAGAGGTAAGATATCAATATTATACACAATCGGAAATCCCGCGGCGCGTCACCCTGCGGTGCACGCGCGCGGCATTCCGATTGCAAAGTTACAACAATATTGTGAAATATGAAAATCGGGCGGCTTATTAGTTGCCCGCCGGGCGTCACCAGGGGGCGCTCCGCACGCGGTCGTAGACGTATGTCTGCACGCGTCCGCCCGACGTCTGCCACTGCAGCCACAGCGTGTTGTTGCCGTGGGTGAACCAGTAGCTCGTGGTGATCGGGCTGTCGTATTCATACTGGATGTTGATCTGGAAGCGCGACGCGCCGCTCACCGACCCCTGGCACCAGTAGCGCAGACGCTCGCGCTCCTGATACCCGTTGTCGAGATAATAGTAGTAGCCGAACCCGTTGCCGTTGAAATACATGTAGTTGGCCTCGGCCGGGCCGACGGGCTCGCTGTTGTACTGCACGAGCATCCAGTATCCGTCGAGACGCGGGTCGTCGACGGTGTCCCAGCCATAGGGAGGATCGCTATACCAGTAGTCGTCGCCGTCGCAGCCCGTCAGGGCCACGATGCACAGCGTTGCCACCGTGAGCAGCGCCGTCAGTCTGGGTAATCTTCTTTTCATAACTATTTGTTTTAGCGGTTTTTGTTTCAGAATTCCGTGAACGTCAGAGGCAGCAGCGAGGCCACCGATGGGAGGACGTATACGCATTCCTCTCCATACAGAAGTACTTCAATCGGCCCGTACAGCTTCTCGTATTCCGCCAGAGCCTGGCGGCAGGCTCCGCACGGGCTGATGGGCCGGCCCTGGAACCGGCCGCCGGTCCAGGCCGCCACGGCTATCTTCTTCATGGCCACGCCCGGCTTGACGGCCGACGCATGATAGGCCGCCGTGCGTTCGGCGCACGTGCCCGAGGGATAGGCGGCGTTCTCCTGGTTGGAGCCTGTGGCCACGCTGCCGTCGGCCATCAGTATCGCCGCCCCCACATGGAAGCGCGAATAGGGGGCGTAGCTCGTCGCCGTCATCCGCTTGGCCTCGTCGACGAGACGGCGGTCGTCGTCGCTCAGTTCGTCGTAGGCGTATACCTTCACTTCTGTCTCAAGTCTGATTGTCTTCATTCTGTAGCTGTGATTTTACTGTTGTTCTCGTTCTTATCCCTATATTCCTTCTCGCGCATCACGTATGCGGCCGAGAAGAGACCCTCGACGACGAGCTGGACAGCCTGGCAGCTCCACATCACCATCGAGAACGACGCTCCCTCCGTGTCGCTTATGCCGTAGAGCGACAGGGCGAACATCACGGCGAGGTTCCACGGGCCGAGGCCTCCGTTGCTCGGTATTGCCATCGAGAACGAGCCGAACACGAACACCACGAGCCCCGGCACGAGGCCCCATGCCGAGCCCGGAGCCTCGACGAGCGCCCGCGTGAACGGAAAGGCCTGGAACATCACGTAGGTCTGCATGAAGTAGCAGAACCAGATGCCGATCGTCATCACCACGAACCAGCCGCGTCCCCGCATGGTGAATATCACCTTGAACCCGCGCCAGCAGCTGTCGAGGCTGCCGTCCATGCGGCGCACCCAGCTGTATTCGCGCATGTAGTGGCACACGAACCAGAAGACGCCTATGGCGGCCGCCACGCCGAGCCACATCAGTTTGTCGTCAAGGATGTGGTGTATGTCACGGCCCACCTGATAGTGGGTCATGAACGACATGATGGCCGGATGCGCCACCGTGAGGCAGAGCGCGGCGAGCAGGATCACCACCACCACGTCCGAGCCCCGGTCGCCGAAATCGGTGCCCACCACCGTCGACAGCGGCACGCGCTCGCTGCGGCTGATGTAGACGCAGCGCCACACCTCGCCCAGACGCGGGAATAGGAGGTTGAGCGCGTAGGCGCCGAATATCGAGACGCATTCCTTGGTGACCGTCATGCGCCGCACCCCGGCCGCGCGCAGCTGTATGCCCCACCGGATGCCGCGGATCATGTGCGACACCGTGGTGATGAGCATCATCACCACCACCCAGGTGAAGTCGCACTCCTCGCGCACCGTGGTCACGATGTCGCGGAAGTGGACCTTGTGGAAAAGCCACACCACCAGCATGACCGATATGGCCAACGGCACTGTGTAGTCCAGCGTTTTCCCTGCGATATGGGTAGCTTTCTTGATATTCATGACTGCTGACTGTTGACGACACGGCCCGAACGGAAGCATCGTCTGTCGGAATAACGCGTCTTGTGGCACCTTTTATATAATAGAACACCGTTCGGCACGTCGGGTTCGCTGTCCGATTGCGGCGGCAGAGGGAGTTTTTTCACCTTATTATTTCATATTGTAGATTTTTATAGCTAATTTTGCATCACTTATGAAATTCAGAGAAATCTACAATCCGAAACATGTATATGAGGGTTTCTTCGAAACCTATTTCATACGTCCCTATTTCCATCACTACGCCGACTTCTCGGGCAAGGAGTCGATGACGTCATGCTGGAGGTCGTTGCTGGCATGGCTCATCGTGTCGATGGGCGTGGCGGGCATCATGATGGGCCAGATCGGCCTCATAGGCCCTGAGGCCGGGAAGACGGCGGCCGTCGTGGTCTGCTCGATATGGGCGGCGGCATCGGTCGTGCCGCTGCTGGCGCTCGTTGCGCGCGCGTCGCACGGCGGTCCGCAGAAGCCGCTCCGGCCCAAGCTGCTCGGCGTCGACACGTTGCTCGGCGTGAGCTGTCTGCTCTTCTTCCTGCTCGGCCTGCTCATGATGACCACAACGCTCAACTCCGGTTCGCTCAACCCCAACGCCACCTATACCGAGGAGGAGGATTCGGTGGCCGCCGAGCAGGAGACCGTGGTCGAGGAGCCTATCTTCACCTATCAGGACAAGGCCCCCGACACCGCCACACACGTCGAGGACACCGTCTCCATCGGCGAGAACGGCGAGGAACTCGCAACCCCCGAGGAAAGCTTCGACCCCACCATCGAGACTCCCGCAGAAGTCATAATCGACCAGCCGGCCGCCGACTCACTCTGAGCCGGCCTGCATTGGCCAGATGATATCACCGGGCCTTCGCAACGCGCGTTGCGGAGGCCCCTATTTTCATGCCTCGCGACACCTTCCACACCTCCTGTCATAAAACAACAACCTGTAAAATTAAAATTTTTTAAAAAATTTTAATCAAAAAGTTTGAAAGTTTAAAAATTTTGTTTACTTTTGCAATCGTATTCCCGCAACGCCTTTCAAGGCATTGCTATTTTCGGTTCCGGGCATTGTCTTCGACATCGGAACAATTGCATTATGCGAGGTTATAAAATATAACAATGCCTTTCCATAGCGGAAGGCATAGCATTCTGTAAGTAATAATAAGTATGTTGTTGTTATGATAAAGCCCGCCCGCGAAGGGCCGGAGTCAGTGAATTATTGATTTGGATTTAAACTTGAATGATTGATTAATAATGCGGATATGGCTTTGAAGTCATGATGGATTCAAAGAGAAAAATTGTTTTATTCCATGAGAATATGACGATTTGATTCAACCTAATTTTTTCCCGGAGGGGGCCGATCGCCGAGATTAGCCCCTTTCATTTTTGTGGCCGCCCGCAACACTCGCCATAACCCGCAAAGCAAGCGGCCAATCTGTCACAAGCAACGACTCATGGTGGTGATTTAACAAATAATCAATTATAAACAGCTATTAATTAGCTGTTTATAATTACCCAATATTCTTTTCGCATTGCCCGTATAACTTATTACTATCTCCTTCTTACTTATTTTTTATGTTTTAAAATTATGTTATAAAACATAATTTTTACATTTATTCACAACTTTTCCAGAACATGGGCGTTATAATGGGTGAAGTTATTTCTAAGTTGAACATGCCGTGATTACGGCAGCCCGGAGAGCCGAGGCACACCCGACGACGGTCCGCGAGAAAACGGAGTGAACGAAGGGGCGACGTGGTTCCACCGCCAGAAAGGACTGGCGATTCCGGCGAAACACTTAAACAGGAAAGTAACTATGAAACATTTTATCAAAAAAGTGGTTCTGGCGTATTTCGAGAATTGCGCACAGGTTTACACCACGACGAAGTGAGCGACACTTCGCACAGACAAGAAAAGAACCCCCCGTTGGAGCCGACGCACCGCGTCCGGCTCCTTTTTTCACCCAACTGTTAAGACAGGCTGCGCGTGGGTATGCGATTTACCGTCCGGAGCTGTCGATAAGTTGTCGATAACCCCCGGTTTTTATGTCGAAAACCTTGTTGAAAAGCGGTCGAAAAGTCATGGATAACTAATTTGCGTTTCGCTTGCCAATGTGCACAACTCTCTTATACAAAACTCTTTCGATATATGCAAACCTATTTTATCAAACGGCGGCCACGAGTTTTCAACCCGTTTTTTACAGTTTTCGACTCCTTTTTCAACAGTTTTCAACCTCCGTTTGCCGAGAATTTATTAACTTTGCAGTTATCAACAGGGTGTAGACAACAGTCCGCATCGCGCTGATTTCCAATAACGCGTTTTGTAGACATCTGTTGATAACGGCTGCCGCCGGTTCAATAACTCGGATTTCCAAATTTATGGGCCAAAAGTTATTGTGGGTTATCGACAGCGTTTGTTGTTGTTGATTTTATTTTTAATTAATTTTTAAATTTAAACTAACTTAAGACAAAATAAAAATGGAGGCGAAGAAAGAGGTGTTGCGCGACGAGATCGCCAGATTGAAGAGGGAGAAGAACGCGCTGATCATGGCGCACTACTACACGCGTGCGGAAATACAGGAGATAGCCGATTTCATAGGAGACTCGCTGGCGCTGGCCCGCAAGGCCGCGGAGACCGACGCCGACATCATAGTGATGTGCGGCGTGCACTTCATGGGTGAGACGGCCAAGATACTCTGCCCGGACAAGAAGGTGCTCGTTCCGGACCTCGCGGCCGGATGTTCGCTGGCCGACAGCTGCGACCCCGCGGAGTTCGAGGCCTTCGTCCGCGAGCATCCCGGATATACGGTGATAAGCTACGTCAACACCTCGGCCGCCGTCAAGGCTCTCACAGACATAGTGGTCACCTCGGGCAACGCCCGTAAGATCGTCGAGTCGCTGCCGGCCGACGAGAAGATCATCTTCGGTCCCGACCGCAATCTGGGCGGATACATCAACACGGTGACCGGACGCGACATGCTGCTATGGCCCGGAGCGTGTCACGTGCACGACCGCTTTTCGCTCGAGAAGATCCAGCAGATGCGCAGCGAGCACCCGGGAGCGAAAGTCCTCGTGCATCCGGAGTGCCGCCGTCCGCTCCAGCTGATAGCCGACAAGGTGGGCTCGACGGCCGCGCTGCTTGACTTCGCCCGCAACGACGACGCCAGCGAATATATAGTCGTCACCGAGAGCGGAATCCTGTTCGAGATGCGCCGCGCATGTCCCGAAAAGACGTTCCTCGCCGCGCCGGCCGAAGAATCGGAGTGTCAGTGCAACGAATGCGACTACATGAAGCTCAACACGCTCGGGAAGGTGGCCCGCGCTCTGCGCGACGAGCAGCCCGAAATCACCGTAGATACAGAGATAGCGGCCCGCGCCATACGCCCCATCGAGAGGATGCTCGAGCTCAGCAAGTGAGATGGACCGCGCCAAGAAGAACATAGTGGAGCTCACGCGCTGCGGTGTCGAGGAATACCGGGCCATGTCGAAGCTGCCGCTTGCCGTCATGGCCGACAACGTGAGGTCGATGCATAATGTGGGTTCGTTGTTCCGCACCTCCGACGCTTTCCGCGTGGCCGGGATAGTGCTCGCAGGCATCTCGGGCGTGCCTCCGCATCCCGAGATATCCAAGACTGCGCTCGGCGCCGAGGACTCGGTGGCGTGGAGACACGTGCCCGACGCCGTCGCTGAGACCGCGAGACTCATCGACGAGGGCTGGACCGTGTGCGTGCTCGAGCAGACACATAACAGCGTGCCCCTGCAGGATTTCCATGTGGATCCTTCAGGGGCAGGCAAATATCTGCTTGTGGTGGGCAATGAGGTCAACGGCGTCGACCAGCGCATCGTCGACATGGCGCATCACGTGCTCGAGATTCCGCAGGAGGGCACCAAGCACTCTCTAAACGTGGCCGCTTCGGCCGCCATAGCCCTCTTCCACCTCTATGTGGGGCTGAGGTCTTAGTGGGCGTCGAGCCAGTTGGAGCCGACGCCGGTAGAGGCGGTGAGCACGACGTCGCCGCTGTAGGAGCCTTCCATCAGGCGCGTCACGAGCTCCTGCATCTCCCCGAGCTCCTGTTCGGGCACGCTGAAGTTGAGCTCGTCGTGCACCTGCATTATCATCTTCGATTTCAGACCGCGCGCGCGCATCTCGCCGTGGATGCGGATCATCGCCACCTTGATGATGTCGGCCGCCGTGCCCTGCAGCGGGGCGTTGATGGCGTTGCGCTCGGCATATCCGCGCACCACCGGATTGCGGCTGTTGATGTCGGCCAGCATCCGGCGCCGCCCCATGCGTGTCTCGACGTAACCCTTCTCGCGGGCATGCTCCACGCTGTCCGACATGTATTTTCTGATAGTCGGGAAGGTCGCGAAATAGTTGTCGATGATATCCTTGGCCTCCGCGCGTGGGATTCCGAGCCGCGAGGAGAGTCCGAACGCCGAGATGCCGTATATGATGCCGAAGTTGGCCGTCTTGGCATGTCGGCGGTCGTTGGCCGTGACGTCCTCGAGGCTCTTGTGATATATCTTGGAGGCCGTGATGGCGTGTATGTCCTTGCCGTGGCGGAAAGCGTCGAGCATTATCTCGTCGTGGCTGAAATCGGCCAGTAGGCGCAGCTCGATCTGCGAATAGTCGGCCGAGAGGAAGACGCATCCGGGTTCGGCGATGAAGGCGCGGCGGATCTCGCGGCCGTCATCGTCGCGGACGGGGATGTTCTGTAGGTTGGGCGCCGACGAAGATAGGCGTCCTGTGGCCGTGACCGTCTGGTTGTAATTGGTGTGCACGCGTCCGGTCTCGGGGTTGATGGCCGCCGGCAGGGCCGTGATGTACGTGTTGAGAAGTTTCTTCAGCGCGCGGTATTCCATGATCTTGGCCACCACGGGATGCTTCGCGACGAGTTTCTCGAGCACGTCCTCGCTGGTGCTGTATTGTCCCGTCTTGGTTTTCTTTGCCTTCGGGTCGAGGGCGAGGCGGTCGAACAGTATCTCGCCGACCTTGGCCGGCGAACCGATGTTGAACTCCTCTCCCGCCAGATCGTATACGCTCTTTTCTATGTCGGCAAGACGGCGCGACATTTCCTTTTCAGCCTCGGCGAGGGCCGCGGTGTCGACGCGCACGCCGGTGAGCTCCATGTCGGCGAGCACCGGCACGAGGGGCATCTCGACGTCTCTAAGCAGGGCCTCCATTCCTGATTCGGCCACAGCCCGTTCGAGCGGTTCGCGCAGACGCAGGGTGACGTCGGCCTGTTCGCAGGCCCACCGGGCCAGTGCGTCGCCGTCGGCTCCTCCGCTCACGCGGGTCTTCGTGCCGCGTCGTCCGGCCACCGACTTGCCCGGATAGGGGGTGACGTCATGTTGGAGATATGTCGAAGCGAGCGACTCGAGCGTGTGGCGCATCTCGGGCTGCACCACATAGTGTGCCAGCGCCACGTCATAGAAATTTTCGAGAGCCGGACTGTCGTCGTTGCGCGTGCGGCTCGCCACCACATAGTCGCGCTTGGCATCGACGCTGACCTTCTCTATGTCACCACGAGCCATCATGTCGGTTATCATGGCTGTGCCATCTGCGAACGAGCGCGGCACGTAGTAGGCGCGGCCTTCGGCTGTGGCGACGGCTGTGCCTATCCATTGGCTCGTGGCGTCGTTCTCGCCGTCGGCGAGCAGGAAGAGACCGCATCTTGTGGCCGACGCGAGCTCGTCGCGCATTTTTGTGAGTGACTCAGCATCCGTCACCTGGCTGTATAGCGCGCCGCTCATGTCGGCTTTCATCACCGTCGGGGCGGCGACAGGGGCCGGTCCGGCGGCCGGTGCCTCGAAGTCGGCGTCGTCGAAGAGCGAGGCCGTTGTGGGTGCCGTCTTCTTAGGCGCGCGTTGCGGCTGCGATGTCTGGGAGTCGGCACCGTCGAGACGGCGTGCCACGCGCTCGGCGAGGGTCTTGAACTCCAGTTCCTTGAAAATGGCGAACAGCTTGTCGCGGTCCACGGGGCGGCGCACCAGGTCGTCGGGGCGCACGTCTACGGGCACGTCCGTGCGGATGGTGGCCAGGTATTTGGAGAATGTTATCTGCTCGGCGTTCTCCTCTACTTTCTTCCGTAGGGCGCCTTTGAGCTCGTCGGTGTGGCGCAGCATGTTGTCGACCGACCCGAATTGCGAGATGAGTCTGATCGCGGTCTTCTCCCCTACCCCCGGGCATCCGGGTATGTTGTCGATCTTGTCGCCCATCAGGGCCAGCAGGTCGATCACCTGCGAGGTGCGCTCTATGCCGTATCTCTCGCAGACCTCCTGCTCGCCGCGCAGCTCGAAATCCTGACCTCGGTAAGAAGGCTTGTATTGCAGCACGTTGGGGCCTACGAGCTGGCCGTAGTCCTTGTCGGGCGTCATCATGTATGTGGTGAAGTCTTCGCGGGCGGCCATATTGGCGAGCGTGCCTATCACGTCGTCGGCCTCGTAGCCCTCGACCTCGATTACCGGTATGCTGTAGGCCTTGACTATCTCCTTGATGATAGGCACCGAAAGCTTGATGTCTTCGGGCGTAGCCGAGCGCTCGGCCTTGTATCCCTCGTAAGCCTCGTTGCGGAAAGTCGGGCCCGCCGGGTCGAAACACACGGCGATATGCGTGGGGTTCTCCTTGCGCAGCAGTTCCTCGAGAGTGTTGACGAATCCGAATATGGCCGAGGTGTTGAACCCGGCCTGAGTGATGCGGGGCATCTTTATGAGAGCATAGTAAGCCCGGAAGATGAGCGCGTATGCATCGAGAAGGAATAGTTTTTTCATATCGGGGTAAGGCTTTTTGGGCTTTTGGGTGTCAGGCCCGGAATGAAAGCCGCAGGCTTTCACCACGCGACCTGGCACTTTTCACCACGCGACCTGACACGTGACTCTTATATAACGAACAAGAAGGGCCGTGTGTTATCCACACGGCCCTTTGAGAGTGTAAATACTAAACTTTAAACTTCAAACTCTAAACTTCAGAGATATGAAAGGTCGAACTTGGCGAACTCGAGGTCGTTCTGGGCGCGCTTCAGCATCGACTGGTCGAGCTTCACGGCCTGGCGCAGGTTGTTCATCACCATGTTCTGGTTGTTTGTGCGTGCGCCGAGCACGGCCGAGAGATAATAGGTTGTCGCGTCGGGGGCCTTGATGGCGCCGAGGATGTCGCGGGCCTCGGTATAGTTCTTGTTGAGGATCTGGGCGAGGGCGGCGTTGTTGGTCTTCATATCGCCAAACGAACGGATGGCCTTCTGCAGGTCGCCCTGCTGGAGGTAGTATACGCCCATGGCGTCGGCGGCCTCAGGCACGCCTGCGGCGGCGCCGAAGAGCTCGTTGGCCTTGGCGTAGTCGTTCTTGAGCATCGAGATGAGGCCGAGGTTCATCTCAGGCTCCTTCGCCTGCGGGTTGAGGCGGTGTGCGTAGTCGAAGTTGGCGAGGGCTCCGTCATAGTCGCCGGCCACATACTGTGTCATGCCGAGGTTGTTGTATGTGCGGTAGTCTTTCGAATGAAGTTCGGCGGCCGTGTTGTAGACCTCCATCTTCTTCATGTTGTCGTCGGTGAGGGTGGCGAGATAGAGCATCTCCTCCTCGGTGAGTTTGGTGGGGTCGGTGTTGAAGAGGTTGAGCAGCTCCTGGTCGCTCTTGCCCAGCGTGTTGATAGTGGCCATCACGCGCGAGTAGCGCAGCTGGGGCAGAATCTGGTCGGCCAGTTCGTTGAATACCGACGAGAGGTTGCGGATCTCACGCTCGCGCTCCACTGGGTCGGGATACATCTTGAGCACGCTGAGGATAAGGTCCTTGTCCTGAATGTTGCTCTTCTCGACGAGTTGCTGGAATCCCTCCCAGTCCTCGGGAGTGAACGATGCCGTGAGTTCGCCGAACTCCGTGATCTTGTCTTTTTTCAGCTGGCCTTCCACCAGTTTGGTGGTGTTGGCCTCGCGCTTTTCGGCAAGAGAGGTGTTGAACTCGAGCGAGCCTTCGGGCGACGCATACGAATTGATGGTGATGCCGGCGATCTCCTGGTTGGGGGCCGCGTTGGCCTCCATCAGTTTCTTGTTGAGGTCGATATAGTCTGTCTTGCTGGTCTGGTTGGCTCGGATGTTGGCCTGGTTGATGAGGAAGTGGATGTCGGCCGTGTATTTTTCGGAGATGACTTTCTGGAAGTTGTCTTTGGCCACGGCCGGGGTCACGGTCTTGGCCGATGCGAGAGTGGATGTGGCGACCACGCCCTCGCCTACCTTGACGCGCGGCAGCGAATAGATCTTGCCGTTCTGGTCGACGGTGAAGTCGAGGAAGAGGTTGCTCTTGGCCATTTCGGGAGTGTACTTGATTGAGAACGGTATGTTGACCATTCCGCCGTTGGCGTAGTTCACGACCTGTCCGTTGGCGCGCACGTCCTCGCCCTGGAAGATTACGGGTGTGGCCGAAGCCTCGCCGTAAGAGCCGGCTCCGGTAGCCCACTGGATCACGGGCGTAGCCGACACCTTGGCGTTCTTCACCATGAATTTGGAGGGGATGTTGGCCTTGACCGTACCGGGCACCATCTCACCCACGGTCTCGAGCGGGGTGGGGACGGTAGAAAAATAATCACTCTTGAACTGGCCGAGCTTCTTTGAGCAGCCCGTGAGGCCGAGCACAAGGACACCGGCCGCCAGATAGCACATTTTTTTGTTCATGATCTTATATTTATGTCTTTGATTTCAAACTTTAGCGACTGAAATTCGGTCGTCGGAAGCCGGTAGTAGGGCACCCGAAAATGAAATACTCGATTTCAATGCCAAAGATAATAAAAATAAGGGGTAAATCGAAAGGAAAAGAGGATAAAAAGACTAAAAGGACTAAAAAAATCACCATAGACATAAAAAAAAGGCCGAAAAATTTGGTGGGACGAAAAAAAAGCATTAACTTTGCACTCGCAAACGGGAAGAGACACCAACGCAAATCCCGAGCAAATGACTCCGTGGCTCAGTTGGTAGAGCAAATGACTCTTAATCATTGGGTCGTGGGTTCGAGCCCCACCGGGGTCACTTATAAAGACCACAAAAAGTGGAAAATCACTGAAAATCAAGCATTTTCAGTGATTTTTATTTTGTCCTAAACTCCAGAAATCGGCAAAATATAGCAGTCTGCGGTGTACAAATCGGGAACAGTCCGAGAAAAATTAATTTTGTTCCCGATTGAAGAGGTAAGTATTTGATATACGCAATGATACAAAATCGAGACTTGCCCTAAAACAGGCTGTTTTTCGGCGATTTTCCGAAAATGGGTT
Source organism: uncultured Muribaculaceae bacterium (assembly GCA_910584125.1). Lineage (GTDB taxonomy): Bacteria > Bacteroidota > Bacteroidia > Bacteroidales > Muribaculaceae > Lepagella. Next base: position 18,258 of record CAJTXU010000039.1, read on the forward strand.
CAGACCCACCTTCATAATTCGGTAAATCATTGAAATCTATACTGATAAAAGTACAGACCCCACTTTCCCCGCCTCCTTAAGGCGGATTAGTCGCGGTGTACAGATGGTGAACAACGTCGATCTGTTCCCGATTTGTACACCTTCAATGTTGATATTTCGCTGATTTTCAATTTTCTGCACCATAAGGGCATGACACGTGATTATTAACTTTGTGTCAGAAAAATTTACTCTTATGACCCAGCACAATTATTTTACCTTGACTTTCATGATAAGGAAGGCAAGGATGTCCCGCTCAGGCGAGGCGCCGATCTTTGCGCGGCTGACTATTTCAGGACAACGGGCAGAGTTCAACATCAACCGCAGTGTCGATCCTGACAACTGGAATGCCGCCAAAGGTCTCTCTGGAAAAGGCGCGTGCGTTTGACCCCTTCGGGCACGCGGGATTTGACCCCTCGG
>CAJTXU010000040.1 GCA_910584125.1 uncultured Muribaculaceae bacterium
GATTAGGGGCGTCCGCGCGGACGCCCCTAATCATTCATCATTAATCATTTATCATCAGAGAGATGCGAGCCGGGCGAGGTACTTGCCCAGGATATCGAACTCCAGGTTCACCACGGTGCCCTTGCGGATGCTGTGGAAATTTGTGTTGTCGTGGGTGTAGGGTATGATTGCCACGCGGAATGTCCCCTTGAGCTCATTGGGATTACCCTCCACAGGCCGCGAGTCGGGCTCGCAGACGGTGAGGCTGACGCCGTTGACCGTGACAGAACCCTTGTCGACCGTGAAATAACCGCGGCGGGCGAGATCGCGCGACACGCAGTATTCGAAATCATAATACCAGCTGCCGTCGGCCTCCGAAACGGCCGTGCAGACCGCCGTCTGGTCGACGTGTCCCTGCACGATGTGGCCGTCGAGCCGGCCGTCGATACGCATGCTGCGCTCCACGTTGACAGCGTCGCCGACCTCGAGCAGACCGAGATTCGAACGCTCCAGAGTCTCGCGGATCGCCGTCACGGTATACGTGCCGTCGCCCGGGAGCGCCACCACCGTGAGGCAGACGCCGTTGTGCGACACGCTCTGGTCGATGCGAAGCTCGTCGACGAACGAGCAGCTGAGCGTGATATGCAGATTATCTTCGTCTTTGCGGAGAGCCACGACGCGGGCGAACTCCTCTACAATTCCTGAAAACATACGATTTTGTTTAAATTTTAATGGTTCGGTGTGCAAAGTTAGAAAAAAATTTATTAAATTTACAACTTTCTAAGCGAATAGATTGAAATATGAACAAGATTAAGCTTCCACCGTCATTACGTCCCGTGGCCGACGAAGGCCTGGGCGAATCCCGTCAGATCACTGTGATAGGAGCCAACGGCGCGGGCAAATCGAGGTTCATGGAGGAGATGACGACCCTCTGCGGCGAGCGGGCCTACTGCCTGAGCGCGCTGTCGGCGTTCTATCCCGAGCGGCACGAGTCGACGATGCCGGGATCGATTGACGCGCAGTACCGACAGGCCGTGCGCCAGCAGAGCTACATGCGCACCGACGCCGTGAGCGAGCTCGACAAGATACTCTACATGCTGTTCGCCGACGAGCTCGAGAGCCTGCTCGAGCTCAAGCAGAACGCGCGCGGCGACAGCCGAAAGTTACGCATCGAGACCACCCGCCTCGACATCATCAAGCAGCACTGGGAAAGCGTCTTCCCCGGCAACCGCATCACGCGCGAGAAGGGAATGCTGCGCTTCGCCACGTCGAGCGGCGGCGACCTGATCACGGCCGGTTCGCTGAGCCAGGGCGAGAAGGCGGCGCTCTACTACATGGGCGCCACGCTATACGCCCCGCGCGACGCCGTGATATTCATCGACTCCCCGACGCTGTTCGTGCACCCGTCGATACTCGGCAGCCTCTGGAACACCATCGAGGAGCTGCGGCCCGACTGCACGTTCGTCTACAACTCGGTCGACGAAGACTTCGTCAGCACGCGCACGCACAACACGTGCGTCTGGGTGAAGCGTTACGACTCCGGCCGCAAGGCCTGGGACTACGAGATAGTCAACGGCGGCAACCTCAGCGACGAACTCATGGTGGAGTTCGCCGGCAGCAGGCGGTCGGTGCTATTCATCGAAGGCGACGCCCGGCATTCGATCGACATGCGTCTATACAGCCTCGTGTTCCCGGAGATGAACGTCAGACCCGTCGGCTCGTGCAACAAGGTGATCGAGACGGTGCGGTCGTTCAACGACCAGCGCGAGATGCATCATCTCGTCAGCCGGGGCATCGTGGACCGCGACCGACGCACCGACCAGGAGGTCGCCTACCTGCGCGGCAAGCGGATAATGGTGCCCGAAGTCGCCGAAATAGAGAACTTATTCCTGCTTCCGGGGGTTATCAAGGTGATGGCCCGCCGGCGCGGGCGCGACGGCGAGAAGATCCTGCGGCGCGTCCGCAGGGAGGTGATGCGAATGTTCCGCAGGCTGGCCGACGAGCAGGCCCTGCAGCATGTGCGCCACCGCGTCAAGCGAGAGGTGGAATGCAAGATCGACGCCCGGTTCAGCTGCATCACCGCCCTGGAGACGCACCTGCGCACGCTGCCCGCCAAGCTGCAGCCGCGGCGGCACTACAACAGGCTGCGCGAGCAGTTCGCCGCCATGATTCGCGACGACGACTACGAAGGCGTGCTGCGCGTCTTCAACCACAAGCCGATGCTTCCCGACTCTGGCGTGCACCAGGCGCTCGGATTCCGCTCGAAGGAAGACTACATCAGCGGCGTGCTCGACGCCATGAAATCAAACGGGAAGGACGCCGCCGCGCTGCGCGCCACCGTAAGGCACTGCCTGCGCGAGGACTCCGACGACGACGCGCCCCAGGACGATAGAAACAAATGAGAATAAAACGGTTATAACCCGATAGATATGGAAAAGAAACTTGCTATATTGCGCAACGACCCATGGCTCGAGCCATTCGCCGGCGCGATAGAGGGACGCCACCAGGACGTGGTGCGCAAACTCGATGAACTCACGGCCGGCACCGACGGCAGCCTTGTGAAATTCGCAAACGCATACAATTACTTCGGTCTTCACCGCGACCGCAAGGGAGACTGGATATTCCGCGAATACGCTCCCAACGCCACCAAGATACTTCTCACCGGAACCTTCACCGACTGGAAAGACGACGAGGCATACGCCCTCAAGCGACTGCCCGACGGAAGCTGGGAGGGAAAATTCCCCGCCGACTGGCTACATGACGGCGACCTCTACAAACTCCGCATGTTCTGGCCCGGAGGCGAGGGAGACCGTCTGCCCGCATACGCCCGCCGCGTCGTGCAGGACAACGACACAAAGATATTCTCGGCCGAGGTCTACGCCCCCGAGCATCCCTATAAATTCAAGGTCCGCAAGTTCACGCCCGACACCAATCCCCTGCTCATCTACGAGGCCCACATCGGAATGGCCGAGAACAAGGAGGGCGTCGGGACATACGACGAGTTCCGCCGCAACGTGCTGCCGCGCATAGCCAAGGACGGCTACAACGCCATCCAGCTCATGGCCGTGCAGGAGCACCCCTACTACGGCTCGTTCGGCTATCACGTCAGCAACTTCTACGCCGCATCGTCGCGCTTCGGCACCCCCGACGAGCTCAAGCAGCTCATCGACGAGGCGCACTCGATGGGCATCGCCATGATCATGGACATCGTGCACTCGCACGCCGTCAAGAACGAAATCGAGGGCCTCGGCCGCTTCGACGGCAGCTACGACCTCTACTTCTACGGCGACTCGCGCCGCGAGCACCCGGCATGGGATTCGCTCTGCTTCGACTACGGCAAGAACAGCGTGCTTCACTTCCTGCTCTCCAACTGCAAGTTCTGGCTCGAGGAGTACAAATTCGACGGCTTCCGATTCGACGGCGTCACCTCGATGCTCTACTACAACCACGGACTCGGTAAGGCGTTCGGATCGTACGACGACTACTACGACGGCAACGAGGACACTAACGCGCTGGTATACCTGACGCTCGCCAACCTGCTCATACACGAGGTGAACCCCAAGGCCATAACCATCGCCGAGGAGATGAGCGGCATGCCCGGACTCGCCACTAAGTTCGAGGACGGCGGCATGGGATTCGACTACCGTCTCGCAATGGGCATCCCCGACTACTGGATCAAGATGATCAAGGAGAAGAAAGACGAGGACTGGCATCCGACATCCATCTTCTGGGAGCTCACCAACCGCCGCCCCGACGAGAAGACCGTCAGCTACTGCGAGAGCCACGACCAGGCGCTCGTAGGCGACAAGACCATCATCTTCCGCCTAATAGACAAGGAGATGTACTGGCACATGATGGTGGGCGACGACAACGGCGTCGTCGACCGCGGCATGGCCCTGCACAAGATGATTCGCCTCGTCACCCTCGCCTCGATCAACGGCGGCTACCTCAACTTCATGGGCAACGAGTTCGGACATCCCGAATGGATCGACTTCCCGCGCGAAGGCAACGGCTGGAGCTACAAGTATGCCCGCCGCCAATGGGACCTCGTTGACCGCGAGGACCTCAAATACAAGTATCTCAACGGCTTCGACAACGCCATGATCGAGCTCGTGTCGAAAGTCTACGACTTCCAGGCGCTTCCCGTCGAGAAACTGTGGGAGAAAGACGACGACCAGGTGCTGGCTTTCCGCCGGGGCGACCTGATATTCGTGTTCAACTGGAGCCCGACGCGATCGTTCACCGACTACGGCTTCCTCGCCCCGGCCGGTGAATACGAGGTGGTGCTCAACTCCGACGACCCAGACTTCGGCGGCCACGGCCTTGTCGACGACAGCGTGCACCACTTCACTCAGCCTGACCCGCTCTACACTCCCTCGGGCAAGGGATGGCTCAAGATGTATATCCCGGCACGCACCGCCCAGGTGCTCCGCATGGTGAAGAAGAGACCCGGCCGCAAGCCCGCCGGCAAGACCACGAAGAAAACCAAAAGCGACAAATGAAGAAGATTGTAGTTGCCATCGACGGCTACTCGTCGTCGGGCAAATCGACCATGGCCCGCGAGCTCGCCCGCAGAGTCGGATACGTGTATGTCGACTCCGGAGCGATGTACCGGGCGGTGACGCTCTACGCCCTTGAGCACGGCATGATAGAAAACGGGAAGGTGGACCGCGAGCGACTCGCGGCCGCCCTTCCCGGCATCAGCATCACCTTCGAACCAGCCGGGGCCGACGGCGTGCAGCACACGCTGCTCAACGGGCGCGACGTCGAACGCGAGATACGCGACATGCAGGTGAGCGAGAACGTGAGCCGCGTCGCCGAGATTCCCGAAGTGCGCGAGCGCCTCGTCCGCATCCAGCAGGAATACGGCGTCCGCAAGGGCATCGTGATGGACGGCCGCGACATCGGCACAACCGTCTTCCCCGACGCCGAGATGAAGGTCTTCGTCGACGCCTCGCCCGAGGAGCGCGCGCGCCGGCGTCTGCTCGAACTCGAACAGAAAGGCGAGAAGGTGAACTATGAGGAGGTGCTCGACAACATCCGCACCCGCGACCGCATTGACACCACCCGCGCCGTGTCGCCCCTGCGCAAGGCCGACGACGCCCACGTGCTCGACAACGACCACATGACTCACCGCGAGCAGTCGGAATGGCTGCTTAACCTCTTCCATACCATCGTAAATGAAAAATGAAACCACCCGGCGGGTGGTGGAGATCGACGCCAACTCCGGCTTCTGCTTCGGCGTGGTGACCGCCATCGAGAAGGCGGAGGCCGAGCTCTCCGCCGGCAAGGGGCTCCACTGCCTCGGCGACATCGTGCACAACGCCTCGGAAGTGGAGCGCCTGCGCCTGCGCGGCCTGATCACCATCACCCACGATGACCTCGACAGCCTGCGCGACAGCATTGTCCTGCTGCGCGCCCACGGCGAGCCCCCCACCACCTACGCCCGCCTCAAAGCCAACAACAACCGTGTGATAGACGCCACATGCCCGGTCGTGCTGCGCCTGCAGCGCCGCATCAAGCAGGCCTACGACAAGGCCCGCGACGACCTCGCCGCCGGCGTCATCGACCGTATGCCGCTGATTCTCATCTACGGCAAGGAAGGCCACGCCGAGGTCAACGGGCTCGTCGGCCAGACCGACGGCACGGCCATCGTGATCCAGAACGTCGAGGCACTTGACCGCATCGACCTCGGCCGCGACATCCTGCTCTACTCGCAGACCACCAAGAGCCTCGAGGGCTTCCGCCACGTCGTCGAGGAGATCAGACGCCGCAAGCGCGAGGGCCGGTTCGAATATTACGACACGATCTGCCGCCAGGTGGCCACACGTTCGGAAAAAATCAAAGGATTCGCCGAGAGCCACGACACCATAATATTCGTCAGCGGGGCCAAGAGCTCCAACGGCAAGGTGCTGCTCGAGGAGTGCCGCAAGGTCAATCCGCGGACGTTCGCCGTCACCGACAGCGGCGACCTGAGGGCCGAATGGCTCGACGGCGCACGCCGCATCGGCATATGCGGTGCGACCTCGACCCCGGCTTGGCTCATGGAGGAAGTGAGACGCAACATATGCGCCATCTGCTCGGAAAACGACACAGAAGAGAAGACGACATGAACGAAGACGAGAGATACATGCGCATGGCTCTTGCCGAGGCCGAGGAAGCCGCGGCCCGCGGCGAGGTGCCCGTCGGCGCGGTGGTGGTGTGCCGGGGACGCGTCATAGGACGCGGGCACAACCTGACCGAGACGCTCACCGACGTCACCGCCCACGCCGAGATGATGGCCCTGACGGCCGCGTGCAACACAACGGGAGGGAAATACCTGCCCGACTGCACGATCTATGTCACCGTCGAGCCCTGCACGATGTGCGCCGGAGCACTCGGCTGGAGCCATATCGGCAGAATCGTATACGGAGCCGACGACACAAAGCGGGGATACTTCTCGCACACCCGGGCCGAAAACAGCGCCATTCACCCGAAGACGCTGGTCGAATCGGGCGTGCTCGAGGAGGAATGCCGGCAGCTGATGACCGATTTTTTCAAAAAAATGAGGAAATGATGTGTGTATTCCAACATTTTTTATTACCTTTGGTGAAAATTTGACGGGGCTTCCCTTAGGCGCCGTCAACCACTACTATCTGACTAACCCATGCCCCCCTGACCGGGAGGGCGAAATGAAAACACACTACACGACAGACTATGGAACTTAATGACAAAATCAGAGGTGCCATCGTGGGCTTCGCATTCGGCGACGCCCTCGGACTCGGCACGGAGTTCATGACGAGGCATGAGATCGAGACGTACTATCCCGACGGCCTCCGCAGTTTCCGACAGATTATCCGCGACTCACACAGATGCCAATGGAAGCGGGGGGAATGGACCAACGACACCGACCTGGTGAAGCTGATGCTGGAATGCGTGGTCGCGAACCACGGATTCGACGTGCACAGCCAGGCCGCCACCTTCAAGAGATGGTTCGACGAGGCTCCGCGCGACCTCGCGCCGATATTCCGGATACTGTGCCAGGACCCTGAATGGCTCGTTTCGCCCGTCTCGACGACCCACCGTCACTGGCGCGAGGCCCGCATCACGGAGGCGAGCAACGAGTCGGTGCAGCGTTCGTTCGTGACCGGACTCACAAGCCCGGTCGATGAGCTCGACGAGCACACACGGCAGTTTGTACTCATCACCAACGACGACTCACGCTGCGTGTCGACCGCCATGATACTCGCCCGGATGTTCAGCTCGCTGCTCCACAACGACGGCGAACCGACATACAGCGAACTGGCGGAAATCTGCGTCAACGTCGACCCGCGCACGCTCCCTTTCCTCAAGAAGGCATACGAGGGTGACATCGACTCGCTCGGAATCGACGACGAGGAGACATGGGCATGGACCCGCAAGGCCATGGCGGCCGCGCTGTGGGGATATTGGCACGGCAGCGATCCGGCAGACTCGATATACAAGGTGGTCCACCTCGGCGGCGACGCCGACTCCAACGCGGCGCTCACCGGGGCGCTGGTCGGGCTCAAGTACGGCTACGACGCGATTCCCGAAGAGAAGAAGAACATCATAGGTCTTGACTCGCTGTTCGAACTCAGCGACCTCGTGACCGGATACATAGAAAACAACCACAGATAGAGACACCGACACACAGACATATCGCAAGAGAATCATGACAGAAAAGGCAAAGGCATGGATCAGGGCTATGAGGCTGCACACGCTGCCGGTCTCGGTGGCCGGGACAGTGACGGCGGCGGGATGCGCCGCGCATTATCATTCATTCAGTCTCGCGCCGTTTCTGATATGCCTCTTTTTCGCGGTGGGCGCGCAGATAGTGTCCAATTTCGCGAACGAATATTTCGACTACGTCAACGGCCTTGACCGCAAGGGCCGTGAAGGGTTCCGCCGCGGGGTCACCGAGGGCGACATCTCGCCCCGGGCCATGCGTGCGGCGACGTTCGGACTGCTCTGCACGGTGTGCGCCGCCGGTTGCAGCCTCATCTGGTGGGGCGGCTGGTGGCTGCTCGCCGTCGGCGTCGCCGTGGCGCTGTTCGCGCTCGGCTACTCCACGGGGCCGTATCCGCTGTCGCACCACGGCCTGGGCGAGATAGCGGTGGTCATATTCTTCGGCGTCGTGCCGGTGATATTCACCACCTACGTGCAGACGCAGTCGTGGCAAATGCTGCCCGTGGCTTTGCCTCTTTCGCTGGCCGTGGGATTCATGGGAGCCAACGTCCTCGTGGTCAACAACTACCGTGACGCCGACGACGACCGTGCCGTCGGCAAGCGCACTCTCGCCGTGAGATGGGGACGGCCGGCCATGGCACGTCTCTATCTGATCAACGGATTCGTGGCCCTGGCATGTGTCGAGGTGGCCACGGCGCTGCGCATCGACCCAGTCTGGCAGCTGGGCGCATTGGCGTACATCAACATACACTGGATGCTCTGGCAACGTCTCCGCCGGGCCGAGGGAGCCGAGCTAAACCCTCTGCTCGGCAAGACGGCGATGCTGATGTTCGCGGCCTCGGTGTGGCTTCTGCTCGCGCTCTGCATGGCATGACTGTCGATAAGTTTCGATAAAATATGAGGTCGCGATTGCGACGCATAGCGAAACTATCGTTAACTTTGCACCCGAAATCCAACGACACACAGCAATGGCAGACAACAGATACCCCAGAAAGCCCGAGTTCCAGCCCGCGATGAAGAGCCCGGAGGGCAAGCTTCCGCCTCACGACACGGAGCTCGAGGAGGTGGTGCTCGGAGCGCTGATGCTTGAGAAGGACGCGTATATGTCGGTGGCCGACTTCCTGACCCCGGACGCCTTCTACGACCCACGCAACGCCAAGATATACGACGCCATAAGCACGCTGGGATTCAACCAGCGCCCCATCGACATGATCACCGTCACCGAGCAGCTGCGCGTCAACGGCACGCTCGACGCCGTGGGCGGAGCCGTGCATATCGCCGAGCTCACCTCACGCGTCTATTCGGCCGCCAACGTGGAGTTTCACGCCAAGATCGTGTCGCAGAAATTCCTGGCGCGACGTCTCATCAAGTTCGCCTCGCAGGTGTCGACCGACGCCTACGACGAGGCCAATGACGTCGACGACCTCCTGCAGCAGGCCGAAGGCCAGCTTTTCGAAATCTCGCAGACGCATCTCAAGCGCGAGGTCACACAGATCGACCCTGTGCTCAACCTCGCCCTCGAACAGATTCAGACCGCGGCCAACACCTCCACCGGTCTGTCGGGCCTGAAGACTGGCTATGACGAGCTCGACCGCATGACGTCGGGCTGGCAGAACTCCGACCTGATCATCATCGCCGCACGCCCCGCGATGGGTAAGACGGCGTTCGTGCTCTCCATGGCCAAGAACATGGCCCTCGACTACAACACGCCCGTGGCCATATTCACGCTCGAGATGGCCAACGTGCAGCTCGTGAAGCGTCTGATAAGCAACGTTGCCAACCTCGAAGGCGAGAAGATCAAGAGCGGTCAGCTCAGTCCCGAGGAATGGGAGCGCCTCAACTCGCGCATCGCCACGATTTACAGTGCCCCGATGTATCTCGACGAGACGCCGGGACTCTCCATCACCGAACTCCGCACGAAGGCCCGCCGGCTCGTGCGCGAGCATGGCGTGAAGCTGATCATGATCGACTACCTGCAGCTGATGAACGCCACCGGCATGAAGCTCGGCAGCCGCGAGCAGGAGGTCTCAACCATATCGCGCTCGCTGAAGGCCCTGGCCAAGGAGCTGAACATCCCGATCATCGCATTGTCGCAGCTGAACCGAAGCACGGAGACGCGCGAGGACAAACGCCCTGTGCTTTCCGACCTCCGCGAGTCGGGAGCCATCGAGCAGGACGCCGACATCGTCTGCTTCATCCATCGACCCGAATATTACACCAAGAGCGCGGTGGACGCCAACAACAACGACATCCGCGGTCTCGCCGAACTCATAGTGGCCAAGCACCGAAGCGGCGCCGTGGGCGACGTGAAGCTGAGATTCGTGAGCCGTTTCGCCCGGTTCGAGAACTGGAACGAGAACGCCGACCTGCTGAATGCCGCCATCGGCGAGCGGGAGCTCAGACGCGAGGAGTCGCGCATGAACAACGAGCCGTCGCAGGGTCAGGGCTTCGCCTTCGCCGACGCCGGCGCGCACACGGCCCCGGGCATCGGCGGTATGGGCGGCGCGGGATTCGACACTTCGCCCGACATAATGCCCGGACCGGGCGACGAATCAGTGCCTTTCTGAACAATCACATCAAGGCTTCCCTGACGCGCGGGGAAGCCGTTTTTATTCTTTTTCTGTTAAAAAAACTTTTTTATGTCAAGGCGTGTTATAAAGTCAAAGCAGCTGAAAAGCATACACGAACAGACTTGAAAAGCACACGACAATGCTTGGAAAGCACAAAATTTTAAGGTTATGGAGAAAAAGGATACAAGAGAGCCCCGCGAGAACCGCGAGCTCATGAACGAAGAAGCCGGACGCCTCAGGCAGGAGGCCAGGGAGCGCCGCAACAACAATACCCGTAAGACCAACCGTCTCTGGCTTTGGCTCGGGGTGCTGATACTGATATTCATACTCCTCTGGTGGCTGTGGTCGATCGGAACGTTCGAGGACCTCTCCGGAGTCACCAACGGCTGAAACGACATCGGATCCGTCCGATAGAAGCGCAAGGGGATTGCAAAAAGCGCAGGGGATTTCAAAAAGCGCAGGGGATTGTGAACCGTTTTACATTGGAGTTGTTATATGGATAAAAATCCAACCGGCCATTCATGGTTCTAACAAAGGGCCGAATTTCATTTTTCAAATGACCGGGTATCAACCTCAGGCTTCGGCCTGAGGTTTCTTTTTGCGTAAACTGGAAACAGGACTAAGAGTCTTGGGATTACATTTTCTGTTGTGCTGCGGTAGAAAAAAATGCTCCTTTACATTGGAATTTCAGAATTTATCGCTAAATTTGCATAACAAGTTAAAATCGCGATACCTGAAATTGCAAAAGAATCAACCTACATGACACCCGAGGAAAAAGCGAGGATAAGGATAGACCAATGGTTTGAAGATGCCGGATGGGAAGTCTCCGACCGTGCCCACTATACGCCGTCATCTACGGCGGTGGCCATACGCGAGGGATTACTGGAGGGGAATCTTGAAGCAGACTATTTTCTGTTTATCAACGGGAAGGCTGTCGGTGTGCTTGAAGCCAAACGTAAAGAGATTGATATTACTGCCGATTACGTGGCTGAACAGGCTGAGCACTACACCCGCGCTGTACCTTGTTGTTATCAGACCTATTCCAACCCTCTGCCTCTCGTGTATCTATCCAATGGCAAATCTGTCCTTTTCAAGAATCAGAATAGGGAAGACTCGGGCTACGATGAGATAAACCGCATCCACTCTCCTAAAGAGATTGTCAAGATGCTTGGGATAGAAGACAAGTTTGCAGGTCTTCCAATAGTGAAGAAACGCGGACTCCGCAACTGCCAATACGAGGCAATATCCGAACTTGAAAAATCTTTCCGCACCGGTCAGAACCGCGCTCTAATGGTATTGGCGACCGGCGACGGCAAAACATATACGGCTGTAACCGCCGCATATCGCTTCATAAACTATGCAAAAATGAAGCGAGTCCTTTTCCTCGTTGACCGTAACAACCTTGGCAAACAGGCCGAAGGTGAATTCGGAACCTACAGACTGACAGAAAACGGCGACCCGTTCAATACAATCTACGGCGTGGAACGTCTGAAATCATCGGCCATCCCTAAGGATGCCAATGTGGTAATCTCCACCATTCAGCGATTATTCGCTTTTCTGAAAGGAGAGCCGATCACGACCGACAATGACGATGACGAAGAATCCGGCACTACTGAAGATATAATCCTCCCTCCGAATCCGGCTTTGCCGCAGGATTATTTCGACCTCATCATTATCGATGAATGCCACCGGTCGATTTATGGCAACTGGAAGAAAGTGCTGGAATATTTCAACACAGCACGATTGATTGGCCTGACAGCGACACCAGTTCCAGAAACCAAGGCGTTTTTCAACAACAATATAGTTGTCAATTATACTTTGGAAAAGTCAATAGTTGATGGTGTCAATGTGGGCGCAAGAATATATCGCATCAAAACTCAAGAAACTGAAAACGGCGGAGCTATCCGTGTCGGCGACAAACTGCGTCAGGTGACGCGCTACACTGGCAAAGTGGAGACAATCACCAACCGTGAATCGCAGAACTACACAAAGGAAGAACTCAACCGCTCCATTATCAATCCGGCTCAGATTAAGCTTATTCTCCAGACGTTTAAGGATGCTGTTTATTCGGAAATGTTTATTGAACCGCAGAGGGAGGCGAACTTCGATTACCTGCCCAAAACTCTGATATTCGCTCTCAACGAGGCCCATGCCAACAACATCGTCAGGATAGCCCGAGAGGTCTTCGGCAAGGAGGATGATGAAAAGTTCGTTCAGAAAATAACTTATTCGTCAGGTGACAGCGATGCCCTTATCCGTTCTTTTAGAAACGACAAGGAGTTCCGTATTGCCGTGACCTGTACTCTTGTCGCCACCGGCACGGATGTAAAACCGCTTGAAGTCCTGATATTCATGCGAGATGTCCGCTCCGAGCCATTGTATATCCAGATGAAAGGACGCGGCACACGCACCATCGGTGATGATGTTCTGCAAAACGTGACTCCGAATGCGTTCAGCAAGGACTGCTTTTTCCTTGTGGATGCGGTAGGTGTGACTGAATCCGAGAAGACTGTTCCTGCTCCCGGCGAAGATGAAGGGGCAACCGAAACAATAACATTCAAGAAACTTCTTGAACGGATGACGCACGGCGAACTCCCTGACGGTTATTTCAAACTTCTGGCGGCCCGGCTTGCACGTATCTCTTCTAAATCTACGGAGGGTCAGCGCAATGACTTTACCGGACTCACCCATGGCACAACTATGGCCGACCTGTCGGAACGGATGTTCAAGGCAATCGACCCTGAAACACATCCGTCACTGCCGCCTTATCGCAATGTCAATGAGCCGAACTTGGAACGGAAAGGACTCTTCGCACCATTGGCGAATAATCCGAAAGCCCGTGAACTTCTGCTAACTCTCAATGCCGGCTTCATCAAGACCTTGATGCCCGGCGAGGACACCCTCATATCCAAAGGATTCTCAATGGAGGAGGCGCAGGAAACGACATCCGCTTTCGAGGAATATTGCAAGACACATGCCGATGAAATCGAGGCATTGCGAATAATCCACAACAATTCCGGTGAACCGTTGACCTATTCAATGCTTCGCGACCTCTCTGTTCAGCTTCGACGGGCTAATTCTCAGTTCAATGTCTCTCAGCTGTGGAATTGTTATTCCCTGCTCAACCGCGAGAAGGTAAAGCCCCGCTCGACGCAGGAGGAAAAGGAAGCGCTTACCAATATTATTCAACTGGTACGCTATGCTCTCGGTCAGATTGACCGCCTCGACTCGCTATGCTCGTCGGCCAACCAATATTTCAATCTTTGGTATGGTCAGCTTCAGAGAAAAATCTCGGACAAACAGATTGAGGTAATCAAACATGTGGTAAGATACATAGCCTCCAACGGAGCTGTGACAATCAAGGACATCAGAGAGGAAGATAAATCGCAGGCTGCCCAACTTGTAAAGGTATTCGGCAATCTCAATGAAGCAAACAAGGCTCTTCTTTCTCTCGCCGGATTCATAATCTATCACAGAAACGTAGCCTAAAAACATCAAATCGGCAATGGCAAACAATACAGAACAATCTATTATCAAAAAAGTCTGGACACTTGCCACGACTCTTTCGGGTCAAGGTGTGGGCTTCACTGACTACATAACCCAGCTCACATATCTCCTTTTCCTGAAAATGGACAAAGAGAACAGGGAACTCGGTGAGGAATCAGCCATCCCCAGAGGATATCAGTGGGAAGAACTGACCGCCCTCGACGGTACCGACCTTTTGAAACAGTATGAGGAGACGCTCGATTTCCTCAGCCGTCAGGATAATCTTATCGGCACCATCTTCACTAAGGCACAGAACAAAATAGACAAGCCGGTCTATCTCAAAAAGGTCATCACGATGATAGATGAAGAAGACTGGCTGCTTGAAGGCGACGTAAAGGGTGCGATCTACGAGAGTATTCTGGAACGAAACGGTCAGGATAAAAAGAGCGGCGCCGGTCAATATTTCACGCCTCGTCCGCTAATCAAAGCGATGGTTGACTGTACGCGCCCGAAAATTACAGAGACTGTATGTGACCCGGCTTGTGGCACCGGCGGTTTCCTGCTCGCTGCGTTCGATTATATGAAAGGCCAGAGTCAGGACAAGGCAAAACGAGAGTTTCTGCGGAACGAGGCATTGAGCGGAACCGATAACACCGCACTTGTCGTCACCCTCGCCTCGATGAACCTTTATCTGCACGGTGTGGGCACCGACCGTAGTCCCATCATTTGTGCAGATTCGCTTGAGAAACAGCCGGAGAAACTCTTTGATGTCATACTGGCGAATCCTCCATTCGGCACACGCCCCGCCGGTTCGGTCGATATTCAGCGCGATGACTTCATCACCGAGACAAAGAACAATCAGCTCAACTTCCTGCAACACATCATGATGTCGCTTCGAAACGGCGGTCGAGCCGCAGTCGTGTTGCCCGACAATGTCCTTTTCGAGGGGTCCGGAGAAACCATACGTCGCAAGTTGCTTACCGATTTCAACCTCCACACAATCCTTCGTCTCCCTACCGGCATATTCTATGCCCAAGGCGTGAAAGCCAACGTGTTGTTCTTCACAAAGGGTGAGCCTACGCACGATGTCTGGTTCTACGACTACCGCACAGGAGTGAAACATACACTCGCCAACAACAAGCTCGAACGCCGCCATCTCGACGACTTCGTGGCCTGCTACAATCCCGACAACATATCGGCACGGACGGAAACGTACAACGCCGAGACCCAGCCCAACGGACGCTGGCGCAAATATCCTGCGGAAGAACTGCTCAAACGCGACAAGACCTCGCTCGACATCACATGGATGAAAATCGAGGACACCGATGACCGCACTCTTGCCGAACTAATGGCAGACATTAAAACCTCCAGCGACAACATTGCTTCCGCTGTATCCAAGCTTCAGGAACTCCTTTCACAACTCCCCGAATAAATATGAAATCAGAAGTGTCCAAAGTAATGGGCGGTGATTTGCTGCCAGGCAAAACCGAACGGCAATTTGGCGAGGTTGTCGATATAATCCTGTCTCATAGGAGTCGTGCTTCACAGGCTGTAAACAATGAACTGCTCCTGACCGCATGGCATGTAGGCGGTTATGTGTCAGCCAAACTTAAAAGCGAGGAATGGGGCAGCAAGGTCGTGACTCAATTGTCAGAATACATACGTTCCCGACGTCCTGACTTGAAAGGTTATAGCCGCAGAAGCATTTACAATATGATGATGTTCTATGAGGAGTATTCATCCGTAGAATTTGCCAATACGGTTATGCGCTTCCTCAATTCTGAATTTGTCCGGCCAAAAACCGTTCTATTGGGGGCCGGAGAAACCGACCTCATTCAGGGGAAAAACTTAATTGTGCAGACGGAATCTGCACAAATTGTCCAGATGCCATCTGAACAATTACCCAAGATACTGGAGATGACTACATTATCCAATCACTTGGAGATTCTGAGCAGATGCAGAAGTCAGGAGGAAAGGATGTTTTACATCCTTTATGCAAACAAGGAACATCTGACCAATAAAGAACTGAAACGCAGCATCTCCAATCAGACTTTCTCAACGCTGTTGGGAAGCAAGAAAAGTATGTCGAAGAGGATGCTCGAAACATATCCCAACGCTCCGGCGATGTTTAAGGATACCCTCTTTGTTGATTTCCTTAATATGCCGAAGAAACACAGTGAGTCGAAGTTGAAGACCGGGCTGCTTGAACACATGAAGCAGTTTATCCTTGAACTTGGCAAAGACTTCATCTTCATGGATCAGGAATACCGTCTTGAAGTCGGCTCATCTACGTTTAAGGCCGATTTGCTGTTTTTCCATCGGGGAATCCAGGCTCTTGTAGCCGTGGAGTTGAAGAAATCAAAATTCGACCCGCGAGATTTGGGACAACTTGAATTTTATCTGGAAGCACTCGATAGGGATGTCAAGCGGTCAAATGAAAACCCATCGGTGGGTATAATCCTCTGCCCGGAAGCCGACCGTGTGGTCGTGGAATATGCCATGAGCCGAAGCATGAGCCCGACAATGGTAGCAGAATATAAACGTATACTTATTCCGCAGGAGCGTATGCAGGCACAGCTTAATGACTTCTGCAACCAGTTCCTTAAATTGGAAAGGGTAGATTCCAGCACTAATCTTAACGAAATCGGCGAATGAACAATGGGTAAAACAGTAACTACATACCTCGTTGACGGAGACCCCAAGGGAACTCGCTACGCTTTTATCAGCAATAAGATATGCCAGATGTTTGTCGTGCCTCGTTCAAATCTTGACTATCTCGACAAACAGAAGAAACTGCATAAGCCGGCATTCTATATCCTTATAGGTGAGGATGAAATGGCAAAACCGCAGGCATACATAGGTGAGACTGAAAATTTCAGGGAGAGGGTAAAAGACCACGACCAGAAGAAAACCTTTTGGCAAAAGGCTTTGATATTCGTCTCTAAAGATGCGGATATGACCAAAACCGATGTGCAATATCTGGAATATCTCGCCGTGCAACAGGCAAGGCAGATCAATCGCTACAGCCTTCAGGAGAACAAACAGACACCTAAAGAACCTAATCTTCCGGAATATCAGAAAGATGCAATGGACGAGTTCTTTGAGGACATCAAGTTCTTGACGTCCTTTATCGGCATAAGCATTTTTGAGACGGCTCCGGTTAATCAACTTCCCATTTTCCATTTTAAGCGTAGAGGCGCAGATGCAAGAGGAGTGTATGATGGCACTGGCTTTACTATTTTGCGTGACAGCGTTTTCTCAAAAGATGCAGCCAGTTCCTGTCATGCCATAGAGAGGCGAGAAATGATTATTAAGGATTACACTCAGATAAATGAGAATGGCAAACCCGTTTTGACTTCCGACGTTTCTTTTTCAAGTCCAAGTACAGCCGCCAGCATCTGTGGAGGATGCAGTTCAAATGGCTGGGTTGACTGGAAGAACGACAAAGGACAGACACTTGACGAGATTTATCGTAAGAAATGACAGTAATGGATACTCAGAAACTGCGCCAGCGCATACTCGACCTCGCCATACGTGGCAAACTCGTGCCACAAGACCCCAACGACGAACCGGCATCCGTCCTTCTCGACCGCATTCGCGCCGAGAAAGAACGTCTCATAGCCGAGGGCAAAATCAAACGCCCCAAAGCAAAAAAATCTACCGATAAACCCCACTATCAGCAATTCACACTGCCATTCGACATCCCCGACAGCTGGGA
>CAJTXU010000041.1 GCA_910584125.1 uncultured Muribaculaceae bacterium
AACGACCCCCTGATTAACAGTCAGGTGCTCTAACCAACTGAGCTACTGAAGCTTGAATCTATTGAGAAGCCACCCCTCCGGGTGCCCTTCCGCTTAAGACGATGCAAAATTACAAAAACTTTCTTTATCCACCAAATTTTATCCCTCTTTTTTGCAAATTATTTTTTCATCGGCGTTCCCCACCCCTTCTGAAAACACTGGAAAAACTCATATTCGAAGCCCCTGCCCGAAAGAACGCGCCATGTATGTTGTTGTTTATAGTGATTTTTATTATCTTTGTCTCCAAGAAGCTCACTCATATGAACCAATCAGAAAAAAACGACGCGATCACCGTCTCCGCCCTCGCCCGCGAGATGAGGAAGAGGCTGGAGCCGCGTTACGGCCAGGGCGAGGCCAAGGCCATGACCTCTCTCATATTCCATCATCTGAAGGAATGGAACGCCACCGACATAATCATCAACGCCGACCGTCCCGTGTCGGATTATGTGCTTGAAAAGACCCGCGACATCCTCGCCCGCCTCGACAGCGGCGAACCGCTGCAGTACATCCTGGGCGAAGCTCGCTTCTACGGCATGGACCTCAAGGTGTCGCCCGCCGTGCTTATCCCGCGGCAAGAAACCGAAGAACTCGTCGACCTTATAGTCCGCGAGAACAAGGGCGACGACCTTCGCGTGCTCGATATCGGCACCGGTTCGGGAGCCATCGCCATCGCGCTGTCGCGCAACCTCCCCTTTTCCAAAGTCACTGCCATCGACATCTCGGCCGCCGCTCTCGCCGTGGCCCGCGAAAACGCCTCGGCCCTGCACGCGCGCATCGAACTGCTCGAGCAGGACGTCTTCACATATACCCCCGCGCCAGGCAGCTTCGACATCATTGTGAGCAATCCTCCCTACATCGCCCGCAGCGAAAGCAAGGACATGGACTCCAACGTGCTCGACCACGAGCCCCATATGGCCCTCTTTGTCCCCGACGACGATCCTCTGCTCTATTACAGCCGCATCGCCGAAATCGGCCGGTCGGCTCTCGCCGGGCACGGAAGGCTATATTTCGAGATCAACCCCCGCTTCGCCGACATCCTCGCGACGATGCTCCGCACTGAAGGATATGCAGACGTGCGGATCATTGACGACATATCGCACCGCCGGCGCTTCGCCGCGGCCATAAAACCCTAAGGAAAGTGAGCAAGGAAAAGAAACCGTTGACTGCCGAACAGGCGCTGCTGCGCATGGCCGACCTCTGCGCGCGTTCCGAACAATGCCCCTACGACATCGCGAAAAAACTGAGGGCGAAAGCCCTGAGCGAGGCAGACATACACAAGGTGATCGACGAGCTCAGGCGCCGCCGGTTTATCGACGAGCGTCGCTTCGCGGCGAGTTTCGCACGCGACAAGGTGCGGTTCGCCGGCTGGGGACGTCTGAAGATACGCACCGCCCTCGCAGCCCGCCGCATCCCGCAGGACGCCGTGGCCGCCGCCATGGAGTCGATCGAACCGGCCGACTACAGGGACGCCCTGATCCGCGCAGCCCGAGCCAAGGCCTCGGCCCTCGATCTCAAGAATTATGACGACCGCGCCCGGCTCTGCCGGCATCTGCTGTCACGCGGATTCGAACCCGCCCTTGTCACAAGACTGATGGATAAAATCGGCGGTCTATGAACGCGCTCGGATCGATTCTCGAATTCATATTCCCACGTCAGTGCCACATTTGCGGTGTGACGCTCGGCGACACCGAACGCTACATATGCGCGACATGCCTCTCGCGAATGCCGCGGACTCTGTTCCACCGCCAGCCCGACAACGCCATGGAGCAACGCTTCATGGGTCAGTTTCCCTACCGTCAGGCCACCGGCCACTTCTTCTATTCGCGAGGCTCCGAACTTGCCGTCCTGATGCATGACCTCAAATACCACCGTTTCCCGGGACTCGCACGCTATCTGGGTGAGGTCGTGGCCACCGAGCTGCTCCCCACTGGCTTCCTGTCCGACATAGATGTCATGGTGCCCGTGCCGATGCACCCGCTCAAGCAGGCACGCCGAGGCTACAACCAGACCATCGAGATAGCACGCGGTATCTCGCGTGTGACTTCGATTGAGGTCGCGCAGAACCTCCACGCAGTGAAAAGCCACCGCACACAGACTTCGATGACACTTGAACAGAGACTGAAGAACACCCAAGGCGTCTTCGGCGTCCGCCGCCCCGACGAACTCGACGGCAAGGGGGTGCTTCTGATCGACGACGTCTGCACCACCGGGGCCACGCTCTCGGCGGCCGCCACGGCACTGACCGAGGCCTGCCCCAACATCGAGCTCTCCCTTCTCACCCTCGGCGTCACTTTCTGAACCTGAGCGTCACAGGGCGTCGGCTGCCGTCGGCGAGCATCATGACGTATACGCCGGGCAGCAGCGCGCCCAGATCGATCGTCGAGACTGCGGCGTCAGTCTCGACAGCAGGCATGGCCGCTCCCCCGTCGACCGCGAATATCTCCACCCGCAGTGGCAGACCGCCGGGATTGAGAATTTCCGCGGTCCTCCCCCGTATCACAGCCCTGGCGTCTGCCGGCACACCGACACCGGCCACGGTTCCGTAGCTGTCAAGCACGTGCAGGAGGCCTTCGTAAGGCCTGAGCCATCCCTGCCCGTGACGCGGATTTGACGTGTCGGGATAGTCGTGGGCATTGGTCGCCGCGAGGGTCTCCTTCACATCGTCGACAGTCAGCGTCGGCACGGCTTCGAGCCAGGTCGCTATCGCCCCGGCCACATAGGGACACGACATCGACGTCCCGCAGTTGACATCCCAATAATATGTCTCGTCTCCTTCCTGACGCGAGTCGCAGAAGTCGGGCACTCGCTCGGGATGCGCCTCGGCAAAGGCCCCGCTGGTGGAGGAAATGAGCCAGCCGCCGGGGGCAACGACATGCGGCAGCACACAGCCGTCGAGCAGTGTGCCGTAACTCGACCGGCGATTGACCGTGCCGGGCGTGTCTCCGCCGAACGTTCGGTCCTCGCCCGCGAGCGAGGGCACGGTGACGCGGTTGGTGTACATACCGACACATATCACATTTTGTCCTGTGGCTATGTCGCTCACCGACAGCGACGCATCCGGGCCCTTGTAGCCGGGCCATGACGCGAGACGCGAATATTGCGCGTCGCTGGTCACATCGACATGCACGCCCGGCTCCGCGCTGAACTCAAGCGCGATGTTGTATCGCGCCCACGTCCCCTCGGGCGACGTCGGGCTCGGAATCTCGGTGTGTGTGTCGTATTCCACTTCTGTGACCCAGCGACCGTTGAGTCCGCTCACATATCCGTGCAGGCGCAGAGTGCCGCTGAGATAACGCGCAAGTTCGGGGTCGTCAGCCGAATCGAACGTGACATCATAGCCGTCGGCCGACGAATACACACCCGAGCTATAGACGGCCTCCCTGGTGGCCTCGTCATAGACCATGAAGCGCACGCCTACGGGTCGGCCGTCGGCACTCCAGGCGTCGGTCATTCCATACATGTCGAACTGAGTCCAGTCCGAGGAATGCACGCGCATACGTATGGAGCGCTCCGCGTCGGAGAATGTATGTCGGAAACTATTGGTTGCGGAGGCCTCGTTGCCCGACGAGAGGCACACTATGGCCTCCTCTCCTATCAGATCGAGATAGCGGCAAAAGAGCGACGTGCCGTCGTGCGGGCCGTTGTAGCTGCCGAGTGAGAGGTTTATCACGGCGGGACGTCCCGTCTGGCGCGCATAGTCCACTATGTCCTCACACCCCATCAGGATGTCGACATCGGAGAAGACCGACGTCGTGGCCACTATATCAGCTTCCGGAGCCATGCCCGACATTCCGTTGGCGTCATATGAGCCGGTCAGGATGCCGGCCACGTGGGTGGCGTGAGTCTCGTCGGGGTCGTCGGTGACCCAACCGGCTATCTCCTCGGGTGTGTCGAGCAGCGTGCGCACGGCGCGGCTCGCGTCATAGTGCGACAGGCGTCGCACACGGCTCTCCCCGTCGGCGTCGAGAAAGTTGACATGCCGCGGGTAGAAACCGCAGTCGTTGAATCCAACCACGACGCCGCGCCCGAGATATGGCCTCGGAAGGCCCTCGCCTGTGTGTATCCTCGTGGCGTCATAATAGGTCTTGGCCTTGTCGAGCGTCGGGAACGCCCGCCTACGGTAACGCGGCGTCGCCGCGCGCGCCTTGTCGCGCCCGTCGAGCGGCACGAGGGCGAGGGCCATGTCGGCACGACGACGCCACAGAAGCACGCCCTCGCTCTCGAGCCGGGCGGCCTCTTCGTCGTTTTCCACAATGAGTATCTGGGGAGAATATTCCGGCGGATCGGCATTGTCCGACGCGCCGGCATGGGTGTATCCGATGCCTGCAAGGAGGCCCAGCGCAATTGCAACTTGTTTTATCATATGAAGATAACGTAAACGGCGGCCCTCAAATTGTGGGAGCCGGGCAAGGGCCTCCTATCGTAGAGGCTCAGAAAGGCAGACCGGTGGCTATGTAGCCTATCCTGACGTCGGGCGTGAACATCGAGGCGCGTGGCGGACGGTTGCCGTCGGTCAGGGCGTCGCCGAGAGTCTCGGCCATGTCGGTCTCGTCGACGCCGAAATAGAGGCCGTTCCATTTCCAGAACCAGATGCCGTTGTCGTCCATTCCGGCCCATTCCGACTCCACGCCCTTGAGCGCGAGGACTTTCGTGAACGGGTCGCCGACGCGGAGCTCGCCATCGGGAACGCTCACCGCACGGGCGTCGCCCTCGAGAGCGATCACATCGGCCTTGCCCTCCATGAAATCATAGATGGTGAACTGCGGGATGTCTGCCAGCAGGAACGTGTAGGCCATGGCGTCGGGCGTATCGGCCGTGATCATATGGTCGTAAAGATTGGCGACAGCCACAGGGAGGTCGGAGATCGACTCGCCCACATGGATCGGACCGATGGAGTCGGCCGTGAGATAGAACTGTGTGGGGCCGGCCACCGGAGATTCCATCTCGGCGGTGATCGCCGAGTCAGAGTCGGCGCCCGTGGCCGACGAGCCTTTCTTTCCGCCGCATGACGCCAGCATCAGCAGGCAGGCGGCATAAAACGCGATGTGTTTCATATCATATTGCTTATGACTTGTTACTTATTACTTATTACTTATCTCAACGTCCCCGTCTCCTTTGAGGTTCGCGAAGTAGTTGGGGTCGCCCACCACCCAGATCACGTCGCCGGGGAGCAGAGTCAGGTCGGGAGTCGGGGCGAGGAACTCGTCGCCGCGCTTCACCTTGATTATCATCGAATAGAAATCGTGTCGGATATCGGTGTCGCGAAGCGGCCTGTTGACCACCGGCGAGGTGTCCTTGAGCTTGATGCTCGACAGGATCACGTGTTCCTGCGCCGGGAGCTCGCCCGAAAGCGCGGCGTCGTGGACCGACTCCAGGTCGCTGTTGAGATGGCGCAGCTGGGCGTCGGTGCCGATCACGCCCAGCACGTCGCCGGGGAAGACGCGTGCGTCCTTGGATGGCAGCGGCATGTAGCTGTCGCCCCTCTGTATGCTTGACACGCTCACGCCATAGTCGCGGCGCAGGCCGGAATCCACAAGTCTGTCGCCCACGAACGGAGTGTTCTGGTCGATCTCGATGAATGCCTGGTGCATGTCGTCGATGAGATTGTTGTTGATGCCCAGACGCGTGTTCTCCCTGATGTTGAGGTTATTGATGAACTTATCCTCCATGTTGCGGTATCTCTTCATGAGCTTGGTGCCTGCGAACGTCAGTACAAGCAGGAAGCAACCGGCCCCCACAAGCCAGCCGGTGAGCGACGAGTATGCCACCGTGGTGAAATAGACCACGAAGAAGAGGGCCACGAGATAGCGGATGATCCGCATGGCCAGCAGAGGCACGTCGTAATATGAAGCCGTCTGGTGCAGACGGATCTTCTCATTGGGCTGCGTGCTGCTGAACGTCAGCGAGATGAGGAACGGCAGCATGGCCACACCGGTGATCACCGTCGCGCCGAGATGGCCGTATGTGCCGAAATATCTGTCGGCCAACGGGAACAGGAACGCCTGGGCCATGAGGATCTCGGCGAGCAGGATCACGGAATATAGCACAATTCGCCATAGATAGCGGCTCAGCACGACGCGCCACAGGCGGCGCGTCTCGTTGCTGTCGTAGCTCTGGCCCGAATAGCGGTCGATCAGGAACCGGAGTCCCTTGGGCAGGTGCCTCTCGGCTATGTTGGCCGCGGGCTCGGCCATCTTGATGAAATATGGTGTGGTGAAGATGGTGAGCACCGAGACGGCCACGATGATCGGATATATGCGGGGTTCAAGCACCCCGAGGCTCATCCCGAGCGAGGCGATGATGAACGAGAACTCACCTATCTGCGTCAGCGTGAATCCGCTCTCTATGGCCACGCGCAGGTTCTGGCCAGTGACGAGCATTCCGAGCGTGCCGAACAGTATCATTCCCGTTATCACCACCGCGGCCAGCAACAGAATCTCCCACCAGTATTCGGCGAGCACGGTCGGGTCGACCATCATGCCCACCGAGATGAAGAAGACCGAGCCGAAGAGGTTCTTGACCGGCGTGATGACCTTCTCCATCCTCTCGGCCACCACCGTACCGGCCAGAATGGAGCCCATCACGAAGGCCCCGAGCTCGAGCGAGAATCCGCAAGCCACGCTGAATATGGCCATGGCGAAACAGAGGCCCATGGCCACCACGAGCATCGTCTCGTCGTTGAGATAGCGACGAGACCGCGTCAGGAACGTCGGCAGCAGATAGACCCCGACCACGAACCATATGATGAGGAAGAACAGCAGTTTGCCGATCGAGAAGAGAAGTTCTGTGCCCCGCACGTCGCCCATGGCGAGCGACGACAGCAGCACGAGCATCAGCACAGCGAACAGGTCTTCGATGATGAGCACGGCCAGCACGAGCGAGGCGAACTTGCGTTGCCGCAGCCCTAAGTCTGACAGCGCCTTCATGATGATGGTGGTCGATGACATCGAGATCATTCCGCCCAGGAAGATGCGGTTTATCATGTTGAGTCCCAGGATATAGCCCACTCCGAAGCCGGCGAATGTCATGCCGGTGATGACTATCAGCGCCGTCACCACCGCCGAACTGCCCGAATTCAGCAGTTTGCGGAACGAGAACTCGAGTCCGATCGAGAACATCAGCACCACGATGCCGAGGTCGGCCCAGAAGGTGATATTCTCTGGATTGGCTATCGAGGGGAGATACACGAACTTAGGACTCGCCAGAAACCCGGCGAGGATGTAGCCGAGCACGACGGGCTGTTTCAGTTTCTTGAAAAGAAGGGTCACGATGGCCCCGAGCAGAAGGATCCACGCCAGGTCGGCTATCAGGCCGTTTGTGTGCTGTTCGTCCTTGTTCTCGGTCTTGACCGAACCGGGGTCGATCGTTTCCTGTATCTGCTGTATGTCGGAGACCGTGGTCTGCTGGGCCGGAAGCGAAGCGTATGCCGAGGCAAGCTGTAGTTGATGCATCTATGACAGGTTATGTGGGTTTTACCATTGTTGTGAACGTTCCACAACATACTGGTTGTAATACGACAGGATGAGTGTGGTAAGTGGCAGAGCTATGATGAGGCCCATGAATCCGAGCAGGCTTCCCCATACCGACAGGGCCAGAAGGATAATGGCGGGGTTGAGCCCCATCGCCTTGCCCATGACACGGGGTGTCAGCACGAGGTCCTGGATGCACTGCACCACGACATAGACCGCCATTGACTCCCAGAATATCACCCAGAAGTCGCCGCCGGTGCCCGCAGTCCAGACGAGGCACAGCAATGCCGTGATCGGCAACGAGATGAGCTGAAGATATGGGACGAGATTCAGCACACCGATGAAGAGACCGAGCACGACGCCCATCGGAAGCCCTATCATCATGAATCCCAGGGCGAACAGTATGCCGACGATGGCGGCGATCAGGAACTGGCCGCGGAAATAACGGCTCATGGTGTGCTTGATGTCGGACGTGATGCGGTAGACACGCCTGCGGTGGTTGTGGGGCACGAGCTGGCGGAAGCTAAGCATCAGCCGCTCGTAGTCGAGCATGATGAAGAGCACGTAGAGTATCACCACCATCCAGCTCACGATGCTCGCGATGAAGGCAACGCCCGAGGTGAGGAAATTCCACGACGAAGCCACCGTGTTGCGTATCAGCGCTATCCATTCCTCGCGCGACAGCATCCGCGCCAGGCGGTTGAAGTCGACGTTCTCCAATATGAAGCGGTGTATGCTCTCCGAGATATAGGGCAGATGGATCTGCTCCGAAGCATATGCGCGGACCACCTCGGTCATCTGCTGACACTCCTTTACTATATAGGGGATGAAAAACCAGCAGAAGAGCATCAGGACGGCCGCGGCCTCGAGCAGCGTCGCCACCACCGGAAGGAAACGCGACCGCAGGTGCATCCACCGCATGTTCCATTTCACCACCGGCTCGAGGATATAGCATATCAGACACGCCACAAGAAAAGGCAGCAACACCCCCTTGAGCACGTCAAGCAGATAAATCACGACCAGTATGCCGCATACCGAGAAGAGTATGCGCACCACACGGTCGAACGTATACGGTTGTCTTTGTTCCATATTACAAAATTAGTTAAAATTTTGTGATAAAGGAACAGAATGCTTAATTTTGTGTCATGAATCGACTGAAAAGATTAATCACCCTGTCTATGCTGGCCGTGCTGACGCTTGCGGCCGCCTATGCCGATGCCATCGGAGATTTCACGTCGAGCCGCGCGATCAACGCCCCGCAGGCCGCCGTGCTGATCTATGACCTTAAGAACGACAGGGAGATAGCGTCGCACAATCTCGACAAACCTCTGATTCCGGCCTCGATCATGAAAGCCGTGACCACCGCTACCCTCCTTGAGAAAGTGGGCGCCGGTTATCGATATGTCACTCCTGTCTATATGACCGGTCGCATCGACGACGGTACCCTCGACGGCAACATTCTGGTCGAGGCCTCTGGCGACCCTTCCATCAACACATCGAACACGCCCCAGACCCCCGATTTTATAACAGAAATCGTCGATGCGCTCAAGGCGCTCAAGGTCACGGCCATCAAAGGTAGGATCATCGTTGACGAGAGCCGGTTTCCCGGTCCGGCCATCAACCCGCAGTGGAGCCCGGGCGACCTGCCGCACGCCTACGGCACCGGCACGCACGGCTTCAACTTCGAGGACAACTCCAGCGGACGCCGTTCGGTGGCTGACCCCGCCGGCGTGTTCCGCACACGGCTCACGTCGGCTCTGCGCAACGCCGGCATCCAGGTGGGCGGCGCGCAGATCGACGACCACGGCCGCAAGCACCTGCTCGGCGAACATCGGTCGGCGCCGGTCGACGAGATCATGCGCTCGTGCATGATGCGGAGCGACAACCAGTTTGCAGAGGCGATGCTGAGGCTCGTCGGCGACAAGTACGGCAAGACGGGAACCGTTGAGGAAGGCGCCCGGCAGGAAACCGAGTTCTGGAAACACCGCGACGCCTCGATGCAGGGAGTCAGGATTGTAGACGGTTCGGGACTGTCGCGTTCCAACAGGGTCACGGCCCGCTTCATGGGCGACGTGCTCGGGCGAATGGCACGTAACCCATATTACGCCTCGTTCTTCCCTTTGGCCGGGGCCGAGGGGACACTTAAGAAATTTCTGGCCGATACCGAACTCGCCGAGTGGGTGGCGATGAAGACCGGTTCGATGAAGGGCATACAGTGTTATGCCGGTTATAAGCTCGACGAAGACTATGCCCCTACGCACGTCGTGGTGGTGATAATGAACGAGATGAGCGACCGCGCCGCCGCACGCGCACAGGTCGAGAAGCTTCTTCTCGCCACTTTCGGCAGCCCCGCTGCGGAGCCGCAGACCGACAATTGACACCTCTTCCATGTAACAAGACCGCCGCATTGGCGTTACACTGATATGGACAATAGAAAGCTGAACGAAATAAAAGACCTGGTCTATGAAGCCGAAGGCCTGCTCGAGCTGTTGCAGTTGCGGCCCGATAAAATCGGCGATCTCGCGCCTCTGGTGAGCGCGCGCCTCAACCAGGCGACAGAATCATTCGCCGCTCTGGCGGCAGAGAACTCCGAGATTTCCGAGAACTCTGAAATCTCCGAGAACTCTGAAATCTCCGAGAACTCCGAGAACTCCGAGAACTCTGGAATCTCCGAGAACTCCGAGATCTCTGAGAACTCCGAGATCTCAGAATCTCCTAAAATTCAAAAATCCTCTCCCGCCTTCTGCCTCAACGACCGCTTCCGCTTCCGCCGCGCTATATTCGGCGGCAGCGACGCCGAGTTCAACGCGACAATGGATTATGTCGCCACCCTCGACAGCTACGAGGAGGCTGAGGAATATTTCTACGGCGACATGGGCCTCGACCCCGACAATGAGGACGTTGCGGCGTTCATGGAGATAATCAGAACATATTTCGGGCGATGAGCGGAATGCTGCATATTGTGCCGACTCCTGTCGGCAATCTCGACGACATGACTTTCAGGGCGATACGCGTGCTGAAGGAGGCCGACCTCATTCTGGCCGAGGACACACGCACCAGCGCCGTGCTGATGAAGCACTTCGACATCCGCACGCCCATGCGCAGCCACC
Source organism: uncultured Muribaculaceae bacterium (assembly GCA_910584125.1). GTDB lineage: Bacteria > Bacteroidota > Bacteroidia > Bacteroidales > Muribaculaceae > Lepagella. The sequence goes on from CAJTXU010000041.1 coordinate 10,619, forward strand.
ACCGTAACAACGAGCACCGCGCCGTCGAAGGCCTCGTGGAGGAAATCCTCGGCGGCAAGGACGTGGCGCTCGTCTCCGACGCCGGGACGCCCGGCATATCCGACCCCGGCTTCATGCTGGCGCGAGCATGCCGCGACGCCGGCGTAGAGGTGGAGTGTCTGCCCGGGGCTACGGCATTCGTGCCGGCCCTCGTAGGCTCCGGCCTGCCATGCGACAGGTTCGTCTTCGAAGGTTTCCTGCCGCTCAAGAAGGGGCGCGCCACACGTCTCGCCGAACTCGCCGCCGAGCGCCGCACCGTGATAATATACGAGTCCCCCCTGCGCCTGGCCCGCACGCTGCGCCAGCTCGCCGAGTCGTTCGGCCCGGAACGCCAGGCCGCCGTATGCCGCGAGATCTCCAAACTCCACGAGGAGACACGCCGCGACACCCTCGCCGCACTTTCATCTCATTACGACGCGAACCAAGCCAAGGGGGAAATTGTTATCGTAATAGCTCCGGCCGAGAAAGGTGCCGACAGGCATGACGACTGAAAACGTCATCTCTCCGTTGCGACCCCTATTATATCTGACTGAATATTCATTTTAACCAAAAATCATCGTTATGAAAAAGAGTTTTTTGCTTTTAGGTCTCTTCGCGCTGCTGCTTTCGGCATGCGCCGGAAAGGACGAGAAAAAAATCCAGGAAGATTCCCTGAAGATCGCCGATCTTACGGCGGAATATGAGGAAGCCACCAACTTCAACGACTCCCTGATGCTCCTGATGGGCGACATCTATACAGGTCTCGACTCGATCAACACCCAGGAGGGTCTGCTCTATAACATGGGCAGCGGCGACGCCGCAGACCGCCGCGCCGAAATCCGCCGCAACCTCTCGGCTATCAAGGCACGTCTGGCCGCCAACAAGCAGCTTCTCGAGTCGATGGAGGCAAAGGTGAAGTCTTCGGGCAACGAGAACAGCGTCCAGGCCAAGACAATCGCCCAGCTGCGCAAGCACATCGAGCAGCAGGACGCCAAGATCGCACAGCTCGAGTCCGACCTCAGCAAGGCTAAGGACGAGATCACCAACCTCAATACCCAGGTGGCCGAGACCCAGGAGCAGGTGAAGGCCGAGACCCAGGCCAAGGAAGAGGCACAGGCTGCCACCGTGGCCGCCGAGAACGAAGCCAACAAGGTTTACTACGCCATCGGCTCTAACAAGGAGCTCAAGAACAAGGGCCTTCTCGCCAAGAAGTTCCTCGGCACGACCAAGGTGCTCAAGGGCCAGTTTGACGCAAGCTATTTCGTAGCCGCCGACAAGCGCACGCTCAAGTCTATCCCCACCAATGCCAAGAAGGTGAAAATCTGGACCAACATGCCCGAGGGCAGCTATCGCATCGTAGGCGAGAAAGACGGCCCGAAGACCATCGAGATCACCAACCCCGCCAAGTTCTGGTCGCTTTCGAGCCACCTCGTGATCCAGACAGACTGATGAAAAGACATTTCGGAATAATGATAAGCGCGGCCTTGGTCGCGCTTATGTTTATAGGCTGCAAGCCCACCGTGAAGAACTACAGGGCGGCCTATGACGCGGCCCTCGCCAAGCGCGAGCAGGCGGCGGCCGAACAGATGCGCCCCGCCACGGGCCTGCTGAGCGATGACGGTCCTCAGATGAGAATCATCGACGGCGATACGCTCTACGTGCTCAAGGCGAGGCTCCGCCTGCCCGACGGCACGGTGCCGCCCGGCAGATGGGCTGTGGCGGTGTCGCTCTTCAAGATGGACACCAACGCCAAGGCCGCCGCTGCCGCTGTCAGAGACAGGGGATTCGACGGCGCCACATACCTCAAGGCTTCCGGCGGAAGGTATTACACGGTCTCTGGGGTAGTCAGCTCGCTCGACTCGGCGGCAATGGAGGCGCGCCGGTTCGACAAGGCGTTCCCCTCCTATCCTTATGTCGGACTCCCAGGGGCTCCGGTGCTGATCAACTTCTGACGCAGGTCGCCACATACGGACCACAGAACCATAACTCCGACTCGGATGTTTTAAATGGAGCAGGACAATATCTGTCCGGCTCCATTTTAATTTTCTCGCTATGAAGACATTTACAAAGATATTGACGGCCGTCGGCGCATTGGTGCTGACAGCCTCCGCGGCCCACGAGGCCGACGCATGCACCCGCGTGGTATACCGCGGCGCCGACAACCTCTATGTCGTGGCCCGCTCGCTCGACTGGAAGACCCCGATACCCACCAACATCTATGTCTACCCGAGAGGAATCTCGAAGCAGAGCAGCAATCTTCCGAACCACTTGAAATGGACGTCGAAATATGGCGCTGTCTATGCCGTGAGCTATGACGGCGGCATCACGGAGGGCATGAACGAGAAGGGACTCGTGGTGAACGGACTCTTCTGCAAGGGCACTGTCTATAACGACAGCGTGTCGTCAAAACCCTACGTAATGTCGCTGGCTGTCTTCCCGGCATGGCTGCTCGACCAGTGCGCCGACGTGCAGGAGGTGCGGAAGATGCTTGAGGACCCGGGCTTCGAGATACAGGGCGCCACCTTCGACGGAGGCACCGTGTCGGCCCTGCACTGGGGTGTGACCGACGCCTCAGGTGAAAGCATCATCTTTGAGTTCGACCACGGCAAGATAAATATCCACGACATGGGCGATGTCCGCGCCATGACCAACGACCCGCAGTGGCCCGCGATGACGGCCATCATCAATTATTGGGACAAGGTCGGGGGCCGAAATTTCCTGCCCGGCACGGTGTCGAGTCCCGACCGCTGCGTGCGCGCCAACTATTTCGCCCATCATGTGGAGGCAGTGCCTGAGGCCGACACCGGTGTCACGATCGCACGCAGCATCCTGGTGAACTGTTCGGTGCCCTACACCTATCTTATCCAGGGCGATCCCAACGTGAGCAGCACGCAGTGGCGCACATACTCGGACGTGCGAGACGTCAGATATTATTTCGAGCTCGTCACCAACCCGGGGTATTATTATATCGACCTCAGGACGCTCGACCTCTCGAAGGGCGCGCCGGTGCTGAAACTGGAGACCTCCAAGACCTCCGACCTCGTTGGCAACGCCAACGGGCGGCTCGTGAAGTCCAAGCCTTTCACGCCGATGTACTGATCTCAGGGAGCCGCCGAGGTGACGGGTGTGGTCGCCTCGGCGCTTTCCTTGGCACGGGCGGGAATGGTCCATATGGCCGACACGGTCATGCCGAATGATTCCGAGCCTCCGTAGCCGGGGATGAACCAGGGTTTGCTCTCCCGGTCTTTCGAGATATGGAACGGGAAATGCCACCGCACGCTCCAGCCGAGCGAGAAATGACTCACGATCCTGACCTGAAGCCCGGCGAGCGCCTCGCCGTAGAAACTCGTGCATTTCAGCCCCTTGAGGTCGAAGCGCTGCGACTCGTCCCAGTAGTCGGAATTGACGGTCACATCGGTCACGTCATAGCTGAAACTCGAGAAGCCGGCCCTCAGGCCAAGATAGACCTGATAGTCGGGGTTGCTCTTGTACAGGAAGTTGTAGTTCACGCCGAGTTTGGCATAGAACGACGGCCGGGTGCGATAGGTGAAATTGCCTCTGGCCGGGGTGTCGTCGGCGAATCCGAGGCCACACTCCAGCGTGGGGAAAAACCAGTTGTGCAGCGACACGTTCGCCCATGCGTCGAAACTGGCGTGCTTCTGGCCGAAGGCCATGAAGATTAGGTCGCCGAAGTTGACGCCGACGTTGATGCCGTTATAAAGCGGGAAATTCGGTTTCGAGCGCACTTTCGCCACTGTGTCGAGCGTGGCGAGGAAGAGCACTGGCTCATCGAGCGGTTCGCCGTGCTTGTCATAGTAGTGCAGCACGGGCTGACGCCTGTTGTCGTCGATGTCCACCGGCGTGCTTTTGGGCCTCGGCGTGGCTATCGAGTCGTCGGCCATGGTGCAGACAGCGGCTAACGCCATGAGGATAAGGGTGATGATCTTTCTCATGGTTCTTCCGGCTCGGGGGTGGTTACGGCGAAATATATGTGCAGGTTCTCGGCGTTGGTGTTGTCGATGAAGCCGCCGGGGCATGTCACGGAGTCTATCAACACGCCGCCGCACCGGATGTCGCGGATGTCGAAGATGTAGCTCACACCGCACTCGACGTTGACGAATCTCGGCACCCTCTCGTAGACGAACGTCACCGTGTCCGCAGTCCGCGTGCCGTCGCCCGCGACACGAACGAGAGCATAGCGGGTGGTGTCGGAGTCGATACGGAACGGCAGATAAACCTCGCTCTTGCTCTGTGTCGCCGACGAAAGCACCGAGTCTCCGGGGGCCCCGACTCCATAAATCTCAAGCGAATCGACCATGATTTTCTCGGTGCTGTTGCCCGGGGCATAGAATCCGGCGAGCGGCAGTGCGTTCTTGTTCTCGTTGCAGGTGTCCGAACACGACACGGGCGCCCCGGCGAGGAACGTCGCGGCCGTTACGGTCGGAATGAGTCTGAGTAAATGGTATCGCATCGGCTCAGAACTCCTCGGCTATGAGGTAATTGTTTCGTTCGGGCGAGTTGCGCGTTATCATCTCGCCTATGAATCCGGTGCAGAAGAACTGGACGCCGAGCACCATGAACACCAGCGAAAGGTAGAAATATACCGACTTCGTGAGGTAGAAATGAAAGGTGTCCGAATTCATTGAGACAATCTTCATCACCAGCACTGTCACGACGGCCACGAAGCCGATGAGGAACATCAGCGATCCGAGCAGACCGAAGATATGCAGCGGCTTGATGCCGAATTTGGACTGGAACCAAAGCAGACCCAGGTCGAGATAGCCGTTCACGAAGCGGTCGAGGCCGAACTTCGTGGTGCCGTATTTGCGGGCCTGATGATGGACCACCTTCTCCCCTATCTTCTTGTAACCGGCGTTCTTGGCCAGATAAGGGATGTAACGGTGCATGTCGCCGTAGACTTCGATATGCTTCACAACGGCGTTGCGGTATGCCTTCAGGCCGCAGTTGAAGTCGTGCAGGTTCTTTATGCCCGACACCTTGCGGACCGTTGCATTGAACAGCTTGGTTGGTATTGTCTTCGACAGCGGGTCGTAACGTTTCTTCTTCCAGCCCGACACGAGGTCGTAGTCCTCTTCGGTAATCATGCGGTAGAGCTCCGGAATCTCGTCGGGCGAGTCCTGGAGGTCGGCATCCATTGTGATCACCACGTCGCCTTTGGCGCGGCGGAAGCCGGTGTCGAGCGCCGGAGACTTACCGTAATTGCGCGAGAACGACACGGTATGAATGGCCGCGTTGCGGGCCGCGAGCCTCTTGATGACGTCGAGGCTGCGGTCGGACGAACCGTCGTTAACGAAAATTATCTCGTACGAGAAGCCGTTGGCGTCCATGACGCGCTCGATCCACTCCGTCAGTTCGGGCAGCGACTCCTCCTCGTTATACAGAGGTATGACAACTGAAATATCCATTGCTCGTTATCGTATTTGCGCGCACACAGGCGCGCGTGTAGATTTCAACTTGCAAATATAACTCAAAACATCGAAACAACGGCAATAAAAGAAGAAAACTATGCATTAAGTCCAAATTTTAACCGAAAAATTTGGTTATCCGAAAAAAAAGTTGTAATTTTGCAACGCTTTTCGGAACGGCACTCATTTGATTAAGATGAAGCTCTTGTCATAAGTCCTGGCCGGAAGCCAATAGGATGATTCGCTAGCTCAGCTGGTAGAGCACAACACTTTTAATGTTGGGGTCGTGGGTTCGAGCCCCACGCGGATCACGAAAGGGTTCGGAAGAACACCGCAAAGCACTGAAATCAGTTGATTT
>CAJTXU010000042.1 GCA_910584125.1 uncultured Muribaculaceae bacterium
TTTATAAAACTCATCCCAAAATGCAAGTACATTGTTTTTAGCTACGACGGCTACCCCAAAAGTCCCGTCATCCATGCCGGTCACGCAGACGAATCTGTCTCGGGATGCTGTCGCAATCAACTCTTCTTCGGAATGTTCGAAACACAAGGTGACCTTAATGCCGTAGAGTTCATTGATCCGTTTCATCTCCCTATTGAATATGGTGCCATGCGGAGCATCATCGGTTATGTCGTTAGTAAGGATGTAATATTTGCGAGAGGTCGGATGCAATCCCCTTTATCATTGTCTTTATTTCTGAAACGTTATCTGCAGAGGTTTTATATCCAGCAGAATTCATTGCCTTTATCAATGTATTGTGATTTGTGTTGAGGGCTTCGATTATGCTTTGGGTGGCTTTCTCTATTCCCCAGCTTTCCGTCTCGTCAGAGAGTTTCTTGCTCAGCGTTCTGTTCAGAATAAGGGAACCTATCATACCGAGGAGAGAAGTGAAAAATGCCGTGCGAAGTCCGTCTAGGAATAGTGGTATGCTTTTATCAAGGTCGTGGCTGTTGAAAGCGATGAGGCCAACAGTTATGCCAAGGAATGTTCCGATTACACCTAATGTGGATATTAGAGACGGCAGCTGTTCCAACCAATTCTGCTTGTGTTTAAGCTGATCAGATGGAACTCTTCTGATATATGCCAATGCCCAGAAGAAAGCCAAAATGATGACAGCCGATGATATGTATGGCAATAATTCCAGAGTTTTGTCCATATTGTTCCTGACGAATGTTGAGGTGGATTCAAGTGCAAAAGTAATAAAAAAATCCGAGTATAAGACCTATTCGTACTAAATAGTTGTAAAGAAGTGTTGATTGTTGCAGATAGGAAAGGAATTCTTGACCCCGCTCACCGGCGGGAGATGGGGGCGGAGCGGGGCGCGAGGGCGGCTATGGAGGCGGCGAGGGCGTTGAGCTGTTGGGCGTGGGCGTAGCGCATCGTGCGGGGCGCGGCGTCGAATTCTTCTGTGCTGACTATCAACAGTCTGCCTTCGGAGCAGAGGTCGAATAGCTCTTTGTAGGGCTTCTTGCGGTCGGAGAAGCGGTAGTCGACTATCAGGATTATCCCGTTGCCGTTTCTAATGGCTTCGTCGCGCCAGACTTTCTCCTCAGGATTGATGAACGGCGAGACCAGTACGCCGCCGCATCTCAGAGTCTCCTCCCATTCTTTGATTTTTTGTTCGAGGTCGGGAGTGCGGCTCTTGATGCGGCTCAGTTTGACAAAAGACTTCACCGGGTTGTCGAGCAGAAAGATGTTTCCGTACAGGCCGCATTTCCGCTCCCCTACCGTTAGCAGCAGCTTGTGATAGAAGTATTCGGGATATATTTTCTTTACCAGATAACGCCTGGGGTTGTCGACGATATAGTTGTAGATGGCATCCTTGGCCCCGGCGCGCCAGGTGATCTTGTCGTTGAAGCCGGGTTCGAACATAGAGAGTTTCTCCAGTGCAAGTCTTGACTGGGGGAACTCTTCTTTGTATGCGTTGGTGCATGAGGATTTGAAGGCGGCCATCATCGAGCCGAGGGCGAGCTCGGTCCTTTCGGTCACGAAGAGCTCGAAGTGGATGTGGTCGGGCATTATGATGCGGCAGAGGATGCGGAGCGCAGGATAGTCGCGGCAGAGCTGCTGGAGGCAGTTGTTGATGATCATTCCGGCCGGGGACGGGGAGACTATCGGCGAGACTTTCACAGCCTTCGGGTCGGCGGAGATGGAGGAGAGGATGGGGGCGGCCGGCGACTTGAGCACGGTGATCATGTAGATGCAGCGGCTGCGGTAGTCGTGGTTCTTGCAGCGGCGGTTCTGGCTGTGCTGGAAATCCTGAGGCATGGGGTGGGGGTTTAGGCTTCATTCGCGCAAGCTAAAGCTTGCTTTGGAGTTTAGACTTCATTCACGCAAGCTAAAGCTTGCTCACAGAACCAGGAGGCACGGCTCCGCGCCCAAGGCTCGGAGCTTTGGCTGCGGTGGGCTTCGTGGCGGGGGTGGGGGTCTCCTGGTTCGGTGTGCGAGCTTTAGCTCGCGTTGGGTTTGGGTTCGGGTCTTGGGCCGGGGTTGGGACTTGGGTTTCGGCTTGGGCGAGGAGGCGGCGGGTGGCGGCGGCGGCGTCGGTGACGCCGGCGCGGGCGGCGGCGGCGCGAAGGCTCTCGGGCGTCATCGTGGCGTCGTCGGCGTCGAGGTCGGGCAGCAGCGTGCGGAGCGCGTCGGGGAAGATCTCGAGCGTTTCGGCCAGGATGAATTGCGCCGAGGGGTCGCCGAGCTGCGCGGCCCGGGCGAAGTATTCGTTGGCCTTGGCGTGGTCGTAGCCGACGCCGAGGCCGCGCGAGTATGCGTGGCCGAGCAGGGCGTAGGCGCGTGCCGTCTCCGGCGCGGCGGGACCGATGTTGCGCAGGAACTCCACGGCTATGACCGGTGCCCCCATATTCAGATACCTCAGGGCCTCACCGAGCGAGGCGGCGGAGTCGTATCGTCGCCATTGCGGGCCCATCATGTTGAGCAGACGCAGCTGGGCGTCGGCGAAGCCGTGCGCTATCGCCTTCTCGTAGAGGGCGACAGCGCGAGCTGTATCGGCGCGCAGCACGCGGCCTTCGGCATATAGGTCGGCGAGCAGTGTCTGCGACTGCGGCAGACCGGTGTTGGCGGCGCGGCGCAGGTATCCGACGGCAAGCGAGTCGGCCGTGGCGTCGCGGCCATCGCCCTCGGGGTGAAGCAGCATGTAGGCGGCGTTGTGGGCTGCCTTGGGGTCACCGGCGTCGGCGGCCCGCATTATCCAGAAACGCGACGAGTCGGCGTCAGCCTTCACCATACGCCCCTCGCCATAGAGGTAGCCGAGGTAATTCTGCGCCGGGGCGTAACCGGCGGATGCCGAGCGGCGCAGCAGCGACAGCGAGCGCAGGGTGTCGGGCGCGATGGAGTCGTAGCCCTTCTCGAGCAGAGCCGAGAGGCGGTACATCGCCTCCGGGTCTCCCCCCTCCGCTTTGCGCTCGAAAGCCTCGAACGAAGCCCGAGCCTCGGGAGTCATGGCCCTCAGCGCGACTACGGCGAGCAACGCCGCGGCCATAAGCAGAAACAGCTGCAGACTCTTCATGGCCTCACGACTTGGGTGTCAGCGTCACGATGGGTACGAGCATCTCCTGCAGCGAGATGCCGCCGTGCTGGAAAGTCCCCGTGTAATACTGCACGTAATAGCTGTAGTTGTTGGGGTAGGAGAAGAAATCTTCGTTGAGCGCGAAGATGAAGGTGCTCGACAGGTTGGGGGCCGGGAGTCCGAAACGTCGCGGGTCGTGCATCTCATAGACTTGACGGGCGTTGTAGCTCAGGCTCTTGCCGCACTTGTAGCGCAGGTTGGTGTTGGTGTTGCGGTCGCCGACGACCTTGATGGGGTTGTCGACCTGGATCGTGCCGTGGTCGGTGGTGACGATCACCTTGTAGCCGAGTTCGGAGAGACGGCGGAAGATGTCGAGCGCCGTCGAGTGGCGGAACCACGACTCTGTGATCGAGCGGTAGGCGGCGTCGTTGTTGGCCAGCTCGCGGATCATCTTCGACTCCGTGCGAGCGTGCGACAGCATGTCGATGAAGTTGAGCACTATGACATGCAGCGGCAGGTCGCGCGCCGAGTTGAGACGCTGCAGGAACTTCTCGCCCGCCGACGAATCGTTAAGCTTGGTATAAGAGAACTTCTCCTTGCGGCGGAAGCGGTCGAGCTGTGTCTGTATCAGCTTGTCTTCATGGATGTTCAGGCCCTCGTTCTCATCTTCCTCCACCCAGTATTTGGGATACATCTTCGCGATGTCGTAAGGCATGAGGCCGGCGAAGATCGCGTTGCGGGCGTATTGGGTGGAGGTGGGGAGGATGGTGGTGTAGAGATCCTCGCTGACGTTGAAATACTCGGCCACGAGGGGCTGGATCACCCTCCATTGGTCGAGGCGGAAATTGTCGATGAGGAAGAAGCAGACCTTCTCGCCGGCGTCGAGCATCGGGAAGACGCGGCGGCGGAAAATCTCGTGGCTCATCAGGGGATGGTCGTCGGTCGTGACCCACGACTCGTAGTTGCGCTTCACGAACTTGCAGAAGTTGGAATTGGCGTCGCGCTTCTGCATGAGCAGCATCTCCTCCATGGGGTTGTCGGTCTCGGAGAGCTTCAGCTCCCAGCGCACAAGCTGGCGGTAGACGTCCATCCACTCGGGTATTGAGCCGGCCATGTTGATCATCTGCGAGATCTTGGAGAATTCCTGCTGGTAGTCGGAAGATGCCTGGACGTTGACGATCTCGCGGCTGTGGAGGTTCTTCTTGATCGAGAGCAGAATCTGGTTGGGGTTTACTGGCTTTATCAGATAGTCGGCGATGCGGTTGCCGATGGCCTGGTCCATGATGTTCTCCTCTTCGGACTTGGTGACCATCACGACAGGCACTTCGGGGTGACGCTCGTTGATGAGGTCGAGGGTCTCGAGGCCGGAGATACCGGGCATGTTCTCGTCGAGGAGCACGAGCGAGAAGGCGTCGCGGTCGAGGGCGTCGAGGGCGTCGCGGCCGTTGGAGACGGTGGTGAGGTCATAGCCTTTGGCTTTGAGGAAGAGTATGTGGGGCTTGAGGAGGTCAATCTCGTCGTCTGCCCAGAGAATCTTGTCCATATTCGGGTGGGGATAAAAAGGGTTGATAATAAAAAAGACGCGGGCGAGCACTGGGGGGACAAGGGCCGCAGGGAGAGGACAAAGGCCGCAGTCCATCGCCACGCGACCTAAGCCGGCGCGGAGGGAGCACTCACTCCTCTTCGGGCTGGGACTCCGGCTCTTCTTCGGGCTCGGCTTGCGGCTGAGGCTCGGCTTGCGGCTCAGGCTCTTCTTCTGGCTCGGCAGGGTCTGGCTCGGCAGGCTCCGCGGGCTCGTCTTCTTCTTCGTCTTTGATCTCGGCGTCGAGCACCGCCTGCTCGGTGGCCTCCGTTTCGGAGTCCTCCTCGAAGCGGAAGTACTCTTCAAATGAACGTCCCTCGCGAAGCAAGAGTTCAAAGTTGGCCTTGCTTATCATGATGGGGCGCACGCCCTCGGGGAGCTCGAAGCCTTTCTCGGCCATCACCGAGCGGTAGTGCTCGAGTTGCTTGATGTTGCCGAAGCCCTTGACGATGAGCAGGCCGACGTTGCCGAAACTCATGGGCTCGAGGTCGAAGTCGCGCACCACGAACGACGAGAAGTTGAAGCGTGCCACGTCATAGAGCAGCTGGTTGGCGCTCACCGAATCGCGCGGGAAGGCGAGCACGAGATATTGCGGGGCGTTGGGGTCTCGCTCGAAGTTGGCGGGCTGTCCGTCGGCGGCCGTCGCCGTCGAGTCGTTCGAGAGACGCATGTTCCATATCATCCCGCGCGAGTTCGAGAGTCCCGCCTTGGGCGTGCGTCCCGCCTTGAGTCCGCGCATTATGCCTCCGGCCATGTCGGTCATGTCGGTGTCGGGATAGCGGTCGAGCAGGGCGGTGAGCTGCTCCTTGAACTTCTCGGTGTTGTCTTCGGTGAGATACGACAGGGCGTCGATGAAGATGAACTTCGGCAGGATCTTCGACAGCGGGTAGTCGCGCTCCATCTCGGCCGTGAGCGAGTGGACGGTCTGGTTGTTGTCGGCCAGGTAAGCCGCGTAAGCGCGCTCGTACATCTCTTCCTGCACCTCGGTCATGCGGCGCAGGTTGTCGAAATAAGCCGGGTCTTTCATCGCCTTGCCATAGGGGGAGTCGGCGAAGTCGGTCAGTATGAGCTGGCGCCAGCGCTCTGCCTCGGCGTTCTGACCCTGGCGCACGGCCATCAGATACATGTTGTAATACACGTCGAGGCGGTAGATGTTGTCGGGATACCGGTCGAGCAGTCGGGTGAACTCCCGGCGGGCGGCGGTGTAGTCCTCGAGCTTGTCCTTGAGAATGACGCCCATGTTGTAGAGGCCCTCCTGAATCACGTCGTTGGCGGTCTGGATCTCCTCGGGAGTCTTGGGAATCTGCTTGAGGTAGTATTCGGGCTTGTGGGGGTCGTTCTCGGCGTCGAGCTGCTGTTTCTGTCTCTCCTTCTCCTCGGGGGTGAGCGTGGAGTCGTTCTCGGCCGTGAGCTCGCCGTCTTCCTCGTTATCGTCAGGCTCGTCGAGCGAGAATGTGGTCTTGTTGCGGCGGCGCCAGTCGTCTTCGAGCTTTCGCGCGCCCCAGCGGCGCTGGAACTCGGTCTTGCCCTGGTTCTTGGTCATGGTGTTGTAGAAATACCACGACTTGTCGGCGTTGGCCATGAAGTTTCCGGCGGGAGCCTCGTCTTTCTTGATGTTTTCCTCGCCTTTACCCTCCTGCTCAGCCAGGTATTCGGCACGCTTGGCCTCATCGGCCTCTTTCTTCTCCTTCTCTATCAGCTCCTTGGCGAGACGCTCGGCCACCTTCATCTGCTCTTCGGGGGTCATGGCGGCGAGGGTGAGCAGCGAGTCCTGCAGCTCGACGTTTCCGGCATAGAGGGCGAGTTCGTCGAGCACGTCGCTGCGGCGTTTCAGCATCTTGTAGTCGGGGTAGGTCTCGGGCAGCTGGGGCACGGCCTCCGAATAGCAAGGCTGGGCCTTGACATATTCTCCCTGCTGGAAATAGAGGTTTCCGAGGGCGAGCTGCGCGAGGGCCTTGTCGATGCCGTTGCGGGTCGATTTCTCGACGGCGGTGCGATAGTTCTCGAGGGCCTGCACAGTGTCGTGGCGCGAGAGGTAGAGATTGCCTATGGCGTAGTAAATCTGGTCGAGAAACTCCTTGTTGCGGGCATAACGGGCCATGGTGCGTAGCGAGCGCACCTCACCCTTGATGTTGGCGCCCTCGAAGACCTCCGAGCGCTTGATGCGGGCGTTGAACTTGGCGCGGTAGTCGGTCGAGGCCCCTGCGCCGGCCTTCTTGAAGGCCTCGTATGCGCTGCGTTTCTGACCGAGGTGCGAGTACAGCTGGCCGAGCAGGAACCAGAGGCGGTTCTTCTGACTGCCGTGGGCGTATCTTACGGCCTGCGAGAGGAAAGGCAGGGCCTTCCCGTACTGGTCGGTGCGCACGTAATAGTCGCCTTGGGCGAGGTTGTAGAGGTTTTTGAGGTTTTTGTTGGTGAGGTCTTTCTCCTTGACGAGGTGCATGGCGTTCTCGGCCTCGTAGGTCCAGTCGAGGGCGCAGTAAGAGAGCGCCATCCACAGGCGGGCCTCGGTGATGACGTCGGGCAGCCACTTGAAATGCTTGGTGATGTAGAAGAAAGTGGCCGCGGCGCCAGAGAAGTCGCCGTTGTAATACTGCGCCTTGCCCATCGTGAGCCACGAATTGTGCAGGAATGGGTTGAACTCGTCGCGTGCCCGGAATGCCTTCTCCTTGGCCGACGAGCCCTTCTTGCGGGGCTTCTTCTTGATGGAATGCAGCTGGATTGACTTCTGCATCTTCTCGATGGTGCGGTTGAAATCGCCGGTGGGCTGCGGGCGCTTCTGGTCGGCGCGGGCCTCGGCGGGATGTATCAGCATGGTGCGCGTATAGTCGTCCTGGTATCCGGCCTCCATGGCCTTCAGCTGCTCGTCGAAGTGGGTCTTGCCGTTGAAATACACGTTATAGCGCGTGTTGAAGGCCTGCCACTGCCTGGAGACAGGGGTGTTCTTCTTCGTGCTGCACGCCGACAAGGCCAGCGCGACAAGCAGAAATAAGGGCAGCCACAGGAGGCCTGACTTACGGATATGCTTGCGATAATGATGCATAATGTTAAAACGCAAAGCAACTATATCTTATTATTGGGATTTTTTTTGTAATTTTGCGTCATGCGAAAGATATTAGCGATAATAAGCACAGTGTCATTGCTTGCGTCGTGCGGCCATGCGGGCACGACGTCGGCTTCCGACAGCGCGGCGGGGCAGGCTGAGGAGGCCGTGGCGTCGCGGCCGGCGTTCAGCGCCGACAGCGCGTACGCCTACCTGAAGCGGCAGGTGGAGTTCGGGCCCCGCGTGCCCAACACTCCGGCCCATGAGGCCGCGGCCGCATGGCTCGCGTCGGAGCTCGGACGCCACGGCGCCGAGGTGACGCTGCAGAAGGCCGACCTCAAGGCCTGGGACGGAACGATCCTGAAATCGACCAACATTTTCGGCAGTTTCAATCCGCAGATGGACGACCGCCTGCTGTTGCTGGCCCATTACGACACGCGTCCCATGGCCGACCAGGACGCCGACCCGACCAACCATGACAAGGCCATCGACGGGGCCAACGACGGCGCCAGCGGTGTGGCCGTGCTGCTTGAGGCGGCGCGCCTGATCGGGCGCGACAACCCCGGCATCGGCATCGACATCCTCTTCGTCGACTCGGAAGATTACGGCACCGACGGCGACGACGAGAGCTGGGCTCTCGGAGCGCGATATTTCGCCTCCAACCCCATCAAGCCGGATTACCGGCCGTCAAGGGCTGTGCTGCTCGATATGGTGGGCGGCAAGGGAGCCGTGTTCCCCGCCGAATATTTCTCGCGTGAGGCGGCGGCATGGCTCGACGACCAGTTCCGCGCCGCCGCTGTGGCGGCCGGGCATGGTGACCGCTTTCCGAAAGTCTACGGCGGCGCCGTGACAGACGACCACGTGGAGCTCATCAAGCAGGGCATCCCGGCCATCGACATCATCGACTACCGGGCCGGCGAGGGCTTCAACCCCACGTGGCACACGATGGACGACAACCTCGACAACATCGATCCCGAGTCGCTGCGGGCCGTCGGCGAGTCGCTGGTCGGCTTCATCTATCAGGGACGATAGGCCCCGGGGATGAAAGCCGCAGGCTTTCCCCGACCCGCTCCCGGCCCAGTCTCCTCTCTCCTAATCATTAATCATTAATAATTAATAATTAATCATTGACAAGATGGATTTCATAGAAGAACTTACATGGCGCGGCATGGTGCATACCGTTATGCCGGGCACTGATGAACAACTCAAGAAAGAGATGACCACCGCATACTTAGGCATCGACCCCACGGCCGACTCGCTCCATATCGGTCATCTCTGCGGCGTGATGATGCTCCGCCACTTCCAGCGCTGCGGCCACAAGCCTCTGGCGCTCATCGGCGGCGCGACCGGTATGATCGGCGACCCCTCCGGCAAGTCGGCCGAGCGCAATCTTCTCGACGAGGCCACGCTGCGCCACAATCAGGAGGCCATCAAGAAGCAGCTTGCCAAATTCCTCGATTTCGAAAGCGACGCCCCCAACCGGGCCGAGATGGTCAACAACTATGATTGGACCAAGGACGTGACTTTCCTCGACTTCGCGCGCGAGATCGGCAAGCATATCACGGTCAACTACATGATGGCCAAGGACTCCGTGCAGAAGCGCCTCAACGGCGAGGCTCGCGACGGCCTGAGCTTCACCGAGTTCACCTACCAGCTTCTGCAGGGCTTCGACTACTACACGCTCTATAAGGAGCGTGGCTGCCGTCTGCAGCTCGGCGGCTCCGACCAATGGGGCAACATCACCACCGGCACAGAGCTGATCCGCCGCAAGCTCGGCGGCGAGGCCTACGCGCTGACCTGCCCGCTGATCACGAAGGCCGACGGCGGGAAGTTCGGCAAGACCGAGAGCGGCAACGTATGGCTCGACCCCGAGCGCACGTCGCCCTATAAGTTCTATCAGTTCTGGCTCAATGTCTCCGACACCGACGCCGAGAAATATCTGAAGATCTTCACCTTCCTGTCAAAGGAGGAGATCGAGGCCCTTGCTGCCGAACATGCCGCCGACCCCGGCAAGCGCCCCATGCAGCGCCGTCTGGCCAAGGAACTGACGGTGATGGTCCACAGCGAGAAAGACTACGAGGCAGCGGTAGAGGCGTCGAGCATCCTCTTCGGCAACAACACCGGCGAGGCCCTGCACAATCTCGACGAGCGCACATTGCTCGACGTCTTCGAGGGCGTGCCGCAGTTCAGCGTGGCCAAAGGCGACATCGACGCCGGCATGCCCCTGCTCGAGCTTTTGGCAGTCAAGACAGGCGTGTTCCCCTCCAAGGGCGAGGCGCGCAAGATGGTGCAGCAGGGAGGTGTGAGCATCAACAAAGAGAAAGTCACCGACCCCGCCGCTGTGATAGACGCCGGCGCCCTGCTCGGCGGCAAATACATCCACATCCAGAAAGGCAAGAAAAACCACTTCCTCCTCGTCGCCGAATAAGCAAGAGTAAGGAACGGCAGAACGCAGAGTGCGGATTTGAAGTGCCACTTCAAATCCGCACTTTCCGCATAAGAAATGCAGATGCTGATTCATCCGAAGACGCGGTTTCGTCACCCCCACACACTTTCGGGTGTACTTCTGTGTCCTTCGGGTGAACTTATGTGTGTCGATTCTTAAGATTTCATTAATCGAACAGCGTCAGCTCGCTGGTCATGTCTGAGTAGAGTATCTCAACGGCGGGCAGATTGCCGATGCCTTTGCGGGTGAGGATTATGTCGCCGAGCACTTTATTGCATTCCATCTCACGGTCAAAGCCTTCGATTGTGTAATCGACCGAATATGGCGGTTCCTTCTTCACAGATTCCGAACAGTATTCGCCATACTTGGTCTTGATTTTGCTCATGACGTCTTTCATGACCTGATCGGCCACCGGTTCGTACTTGAACGGAAGCAGCGCCATGCAGCGATAGACTTTTCGATAATTGGGTTCATAGTAGACTGCGAGCAGGCAGTCGTAACCCCAGGCTTTGCCAAAAAAATATCTGATGGGTTCGTTTTTGGACTCGGCGTCATCGTTATAAGAATCGGCCGTCTTGAATCCTTTCTGCGTCAGCCGCGTCTCGAAGCCCTTAAGGGATCCGTCGATAGGAATGCCCTCGAAATCAAGATTCTGCGCGTTGGTCACGATTCCGGTCAGGACTAACAGCAGTGTGAAAAAGAGTTGTTTCATATTATTTGTCATGGTGGGTAAGTCTATTTGGTAAGTCTATTTATAGACAGCTCCGAACATCAGGGCTCCTAACGCGAACGTCAGTTCCAGGCCTTCGAGCCATCCCAGAAACAGGGCCTTGGACGGCTGCGAGGTGCGGCATAGGGTGATATGTGTCCACACGGCAGACAGCAGAAGAACGATCGCCACCGTGACGCCGAAGGCAGGAATGGGAATCGCGAGTTGTGTCGTGTTATATACAAGCATCCATAACTCGCGTGAGGCGACCCACGCCGCTTTTGTGAACAGCAGCGCGAGACAGACCAACAGTCTCAGCATCCGGTACGGGAGACCGAACCGATGGTGGTAACGTCCCGCCAGACGAGCGGTCACAGCGACGAAGGCAGCCACGGATATGGCTCCTCCGCCGGCGGCGGCTCCCGGAGAACGCAGCATGACACCTATCGCGACCGCCGCCGCCGCGAGTGCGACGACTCCGAGAATGCCGGCGCACACAATCAGGTTGTCCTTTATCTCAGAGACCGACAACTGGCGGTAGTCTCTGAAATGGTCTTTGATCAGTTCGAAAGTCAGATTGCCGTGGGGCGCAAGTTCCTCGTTCTCGGTTTCCGACGGACGTTCCTTTTCCTGACTGTCCCTCTGATTGGAAACGTCTGTTTTTTCTGTATCGTCACGAGTATCCACGGCTGTACGGACCGGCCAGTCAATTACCCCGCACCTGTTCATGGTCTGGAGTGTGAACCGCGCCTGGCGATACGGCTCCCATCCCGCTCCCGGGCCGTCAGCGACCTTTTTGAGATATTCCTGAAACAAGCGGTCATCGACCATTCCCGGCTCGAAGCCGGTGTCCATGAGAGCGCGGATTATTTCCAATCTGATCGCCGTCTCCTCCCGTGAATCATCATCGGCATAGGCGTCATTGTCAAAACAATCAGACGAGAGCCCTGATTCGCCGTAATGTCCCCGGTTTTCATCAAGGCTTCTGTTGTCATGCCGACGAAGGTTATTTCTATCATTCATGATGCGGAACGGAATTGTGATTTTGGTTGCAAATATAGGTATATTAGTTGATAAATGCAAGCAATGGAGTAAAAATTGGGTTTAAAGGATAGGTTTAAGTGTTCGGCGAGGCATATTTCGGCATAAGTCGCGAAGAGATAATTTGTCTTTCCGCCTATCGGATTGAACGTGCGGATTTGAAGTGTCACTTCAAATCCGCACTTTCTGCATAAGAAATGCAGAGATAAATATGCAATATTTGAAGTGGCCGTGAAGAAAAATCCCGGAATATTCATGTGGACGGAAGTATAAGTTTGTGTATATGGAATATTTAGACTATATTTGTGCGAATTTTAAGTCTTACTTCAAATTTGCACGTTATGGATTCATATATTCCGAGGTCGATAAGTCCTTTCATCTCAGATGCCCACAGGCATTATCCGGTGACATTGCTTTCCGGAGCGCGACAGGTAGGGAAATCCACTTTGTGCCGTCATCTTTTTCCGGACTACAGGTTCGTCAATCTTGAGAATCCGACACCGCGCTCGATCGCCAATGCAGATCCCAACGGTTTCCTTGACTCTTTGGGAGACACGGCGATAATAGACGAGGCTCAGAACTGTCCGGGTCTTCTTTCGGCGATACAGGCCCGTGTGGATGAAAATCCGAAGTTGAGATATGTACTCACGGGGAGCAGCGACTTCGCGCTGATGCATACCGCCTGCCAGTCGCTGGCCGGGCGTGTGGCTCTCTTCACCCTTCCTCCGTTTACTTTCGGGGAACTTGGAGCGGAACGAATCGGGATTCCGACGGAGGAACTAATATGGAGGGGTTTCTATCCGGGCGTAATCGCCAATGGAATAAGCCCCGACGTGTTCTATCGCAACTACTACAATACCTATATCGAGAAGGATGTTCGCAACCTGCTCAACGTGAAGAACCTTAATAAATTCGACATATTCATGCGGCTTATGGCCGGGCGTGTCGGTTCGGAATCCAACGCCTCCTCTTTGTCAGCCGAGGTCGGGGTATCTTCCAATACGATTTCGGAATGGGTCTCGATACTGGAGGCCTCATACATTATATTTCCGTTAAGGCCCTATTTCGCCAATATCTCCAAGCGGTTGTCGAAGATGCCGAAATGGTATTTCTATGATTCAGGGCTAGCCGCATATCTCTTGGGTGTGGAGGCTCCGTCACAGCTCTCATACCATCCGTTGAAAGGCGCGTTGTTTGAGAATATGGTTGTAGCCGAGTTCATGAAAAGGAGACTGGACATTGGCAAAGACACCAATCTCAATTTCTACAGAGAGCGGTCGGGAAAGGAAGTCGACATATTGCAGACCTTTCCGGACGGTTTGAGGGCATACGAGATAAAATCAGCCAAGACATTCAACTCCGAGTTCACAACCAATCTCAAGTATCTTAAAAAGAGTCTGCCGGAGCCGCCGGTGGCATCATCTGTAATCTACGACGGCGAGACATTCCGCCCGACCGCCATAAACCTGCGCGACCTCTGACGTGCCAGTAGCGTTAACGGGTTGGCTCAAATTTTGAGCCAACCCGTTGTGAGTTTCTCGGAATTGTTGTGAGATTCGGAATCAGAATAACTATTCTTCCGGAATATAGTATTTTTCTGTTTTGCTTTTCATTATAAAGCTGCGGCCGTCTTTGGTCTGATAAACAGGATAAAGAATACCGTCTAATTCGTATGTGTCGCTTGTTGGCTTTGTATCATGAGCTCCGAAGCAATAAAAAACCGGAACTTTCTCATCCATAACGTCCGGATTGTGTACTATGACTCCGAACTCTCCTGATTGAGGAGCAAGTTTTAAGATGTATGAAGATGTCCCATATGTGTCTGCCTCAAATGGGATAATCTTCATATTTCCTTCGGAAGTGTTTCCGAGCCAGTTTTCTTTAGCTAATTCAGTTCTCCGTTCCTTTCTTGTTTCTTCGAATTTAATTACCTGAATGAACGACGAGGGGTCGGTAAGATTGTCCTTGCATTTGACAATAAGAGTAACCGGACGTTCAGGGTGTGTTTGGGTTGTCGATTTTGAGCCCTGGATAATTACTTTTCTCCTGACATTTCCTATTCCGACCAGAATACGGCCCGCCGATTGGGAAGTCTTGATCTGAACGTTTGCTTTCTCTGCGGGAAGTGCTATCGTATCGCCGTTTTCAGTGTTAAGCAATACGACTTGCCCTACCCATTTTGGCTCAAATTGCTGCCCTTTACATAACAAGGACGCAAATGCCATAGTGAATACAATCAATAATATCCGCATATTAGTGCTAATAAATTATAAGCCAATCGCTCTCTCAATCGGCAAAATAGAAAAAATGCGTGAGAGCTATACTTTTGTTCCTTATGTGCTCTATATCTTTAGAATGGCAAATCGAAATAGAACAAGTAAATCAATAGAAGTCCCACGCTGAATACTGTTATACGGCAACGAGAAAGGCCTGTGCCTCAAGGTTGCTGGATATATATATTCTTAAGACAACCACTGTCAGTCTGATTCTTGACTACGATTTGAAATTTTCCAGATTTCAGAACGTCAGGAAGGAACGTCGAGTAAACGCATTTTTATTTATCTTATGTCACAGAGCTGTGGAAAGCAAATTATGACTAAAGTGTAATAATCTATGGATAAACCACACAATATTAGTCATAATTGTTAAACACAGCCGTCATTTCGTAGTATCAATCTTTAGATGTATAATTCTAGTATGGTAAAACGATGGACGAAAACGGATTAGAATGGCATTTTGTTATAAATTGTTCTGACAGATTTACTTCCGGGTATGCCTTTCGGATTTCTGATATTGCCTGTTCTTCGATGACGAATTGTATAATGGTGCAATTATAAGCGCACCATCCAACATATTCAGGGTCTATATCCAATACATCAGCTAAAGATAGTCCTTTATATTTTCCGAAATTAAACCGATCGGATATGGTATTAAATCTGCAACTTACCATATGTCTATGATTAACACTTGTTTGTATCTGCCAACTGAACATCATTGGCATTGTATACTTCATATAGCGTCTCTCCGGTCTTTGGACTCTCGCGGTACGTTATCACTGAAAAAGAATTGGCGAGACCGGATAGTTCCGAGTCCGATTCAAACAGAAGCTCGTCGTGCCTTCGCGAATAGTATGCGACTCCATCTGCAGTATGAATCTCCTCTATTCTGCTGACATTCCAGTTGTAGTTTCGACTCTTGAGCGCACTCAAGTAATAATCTGGGTATGTGGGATTTTTTGTGTTTTCAAGAAGACGTGGGATGTACAGGAGGTATACAGGGAACTCTTCTTGAGCCGTGGTTGATACCGAAGTGAAAATCGGGAATCTGTGAAATGATTTTCCATCAATGGTGGCTATACATCTGTTTGCCACTATGTTCGCTTTGCCTAAAAATGGGCAGTCGATGATTGATGACAGAGGATTGGAATCATGAGGAATAAAGCCATAGATTTTGGCTTTGCCAACAATAGGCAATTCTACGTCCATGTTCTTCCGAATTTCCTTCCCGTTTCTTGCATTGTCAATTAATGAGATCATTCTTGTGATGTCCATAAAACTCAATCGTCTCTCCTGATTGAGATTCGTTATACAAAAATGCGTGAGAGCCGTACTTGTTGCTCGTCCCACGCTCTGAGGCCCTGGAATTGCCCATCGTAGTAGAACGAGCAAACCTGCAGAAGCCTCACGCAGAATATTGTTATACTCCGGCGGAAGACGCTCGCGCGTCGACCGTCGGCCGAATATAACATATCCATAAGGCATCTACCGCCTGCCTCATCCTTGACTACGATTTGAAATTTTCCAGGTTTCAGAACGTCAAGAAAGAGCGTCGAGTAAACGCATCTTAATTATTATGTCCGCATCCCGCCGCCTAAACCCTGACCAGGCTTCTGCTTTGCGATCCGCATCTGCAAAATTAATAAATTTCTGGAGATAGAACAACTTTTTTATTAATTTTACCGAAAATTTTATTTTAAAGCGGTTTAAGTTGTCGTTAATATCGTTGCAAGAATGTTTGGACTTCAATAGGAGTGTGTGTCCAAAAAAATGTTTGGTTATAATTTGTATAT
>CAJTXU010000043.1 GCA_910584125.1 uncultured Muribaculaceae bacterium
GCACGTACGGTGGTGTGAGAGGTCGGTAAACACGAAAGTAGGAGATAAACACCTGTGATTAGTGTTTACCTCCTACTCGATACCCTTTTGTAGAGTCATTTGATGCGGAACCAGTAGCCGATGGATGCGGAGATCGTCATGGCGTTCGAGCCACGGATGGGTTCGGTGCGGCCCGATTTAAGGACGTCGGCGAGTCCGAAATAGAAGCGGGCGTCGACATATATCGAGTTGCGCGGATTGATGCTGAATTCACCTCCGATGCCTCCCGAGATGCCGTAATCGACTTTCTGATGTACAGGCAGGCCATACTGATACGTGATTCGGTTGTCGAAATCAGGATTGCTTCCAACCGTCGCCGTGTCGAAGTTCGCGTTTGTCGATTCAGACAACCGCAGACTCACCGACGGCCCGGCGTTGATGAAGAACTTCCCGCGACGGCCGAAATATATATGCGCCAGAAACGGCAGCTGAAGATAGTTCACCGTCCGCGAATAGCTGTACGGAACTTCGTCGAAACTCTCCTTCCAGCCCCGCTGCTCCCAGTTGAGCTCCACGATGAAGCCGAAATGATTCTCCTCTATATAACGGAAGTTTATGCCAGCGTTGCCGCCGACAAGAAACGTCTGTTCCACGCTCGGCGTGAACGCGATCCGCGAGAAGTCAGCGCCTCCATGCGCGCCCACGAACACACGCGGCCGATAGTGGGTCTGCGCCGATGCTTCGCAGGCATAAGGCATGGCCGCCGCAATAATGCCGACGGCCAATGCCATAGCCTTCAATATACGTCCGAACCTCATTCCACCGTGATTTTATCGATAGTGTTAAATGTCGTGAAGTGCACAAGGTACACAGGCAGATTGACAAGTCCGCCCCACGAGCTCACACGCTTCAGGTCGAAGCCTGTCTGCATCGTACCCGTCGAGGGCCTGAACGCGTTGATATCACCCTCGGCCGAGGCAAGTGATGAAATGAAATAATTGGCCGTGTCATAGCCCACACCGGCATAGAGAGGAAGCGACTTCACCGGAGCGCGGTCGAACAGCGACTTGAACTGTGAATAGAACGCCTGTGCCTGCGCAGACTTCTCGTCGAGATAGAATCGCGACGGAATCATGGCGTTGGCCTTGTGAAGCTCGTCCTCCAGGCTGCCGTCATATACAATCCAGTTGGGACGTCCGAGAGTCACGAAGTCGCCGAGAGGAGATAGTTCCCTGACCGCAGCGACCGACTCCAGGAGCTTCTGCACCTCAGCCTTCTTGGTGTCATATCCATAGAACACATATTTCGTGCCGTCGGTGAAATCGGCGGGTTCGAAAGCCGAGCGCACCTTCTTTATCTTTGAGGAATCCCACAGTTTCTGCAGCGACGCCGCCAGCTGGTCGCCGTCGTCGGGGTCGCCTATCATCACCAGCGTGTAGTCGCCGTAACGGTCGAAGACGCTCGACGCTATGCCGTCGTTGAAGTAGTTAGACGGCGCCAACAGCTGGATGAAATAGGGATTCGTGTTATACTGCTCGGCCTTGACGTCGAACGTGTTGACCACCGGCGTGTGGCTCACCTCCGAATACTCCTGGACATATGCCGGAATCTGGCCGTCGAAAGTCATGAACACCATCATCGGCTTGAACGCATCGAGTTCGCTGATCACCTGCTCGCTGCCTGTGCCGCCGTCCAGCACCTTGACATCGATCTTATAGGGTTTCGACTTCTGGCCGTCAACGCCCGTCAGGAAACCGCGTATGAAGTCAAGATCCTTCTTGCCCGAAGCCGACTCGGCGAGAATCGCGACCTTCACCACGCCCTGCTCTTCGTCGGAGACCTTGTGCAGATCGTCGTATATCTCCTGTATGCCGTCTTCCGACTGCTCCCTCGGATCGTGCTCGGTCACTTCGCGCTCCACGGTCACGGTCTCGATCTTGGGCACCGTCAGCACCTGCTTCTTTTTCAAGCTGGTCACGTCGGGATTGGCGTCTTTGAGCACTTTCACGTCGACTCCCTCCTTACGGGCTATCGACGTCCATGTCTCGTCTTTCTTGACCTCGTGGATGTTGAACGAGTCGAGCCGGGACTCCTCGACCTTCTTCACCATGGTCTTCTTACCCTCGCCGCGCGCTGGGAGCTTGATCACCATCCCGGTCCTGAAACTGTTTTCGGATATGCCGGGATTGGCCTTCATCAGCGCGGCCACCGAAACGCCCTTCGCCTTTGCGACGCCGTAGATCGTATCCCCCGGTTTCACGGTGTAGAACCGCGAGGCCGTCTTGCTCCCCTTGCGGATCTTGAGCTCGCCCTCCTTGTGGAGTGTCAGGCTCTCGCCCGCCTTGATGCCATTGCGGCTGTCGGGATTCAGGCTGTAGATGCTCTCGACGGGAATGCCATACATCTGCGAGATGCTGTAGACGGTCTCGCCGCGCTTGACAAGGTGGGTGAGTTCGGTCTGCTCGGCCGTGTGGACATCCTCGGGCTGCAGGGTCTTGCCCTCGTCGGCATTGACCGGGTAATAGATTTTCGTTCCTTTCTTAAGCGGAGAGGTCACCGCCGGATTCAGACGCGCGAGCTCCTGCTCGTCCCAGCCGTTCGACCGCGCTATCCCGAAAAGCGTGTCATTTTTACGCGCCTCGTACAGATAGAACTTCGTTCCGAGAATCTCGACGATGGGCATGCTTTGTACTGCCGCCTGCAAAGACATTGCCGCTATAAGGACTATAGCGGCAATGATGACAAATGATTTTTTCTGTATCATGAATGTCTTAGAACTTGTAACCCATTGAGAGGGCTATGCTTGACTTGTTGAACTCGAGTTTCGACCTGACAGCCGAAGCCGGATCGGAGATGTCGGGCGAGAACGGGAAGTATTCCGAACTGGTGTATTTGTAGACATACGCCAGGTCGAGATAGAATCCTTTGTGTTTATATCCGACGCCGCACGTCACGTGCTGGGTCTGGTTGTCGAGGCTGTAGTTGCTCATGATTCCGGTGCCGGGAACGTCCACACGATAATCCTTCACCTCGGTCGTCACCGGAGACGTAGTGTAGCTGTAGCCGGCGCGCACGCTGAAGCTAGGCAGCACGCGGAACTCGGCGCCGATGCGGAACGTGTGGGTGTCGCGGTATACCTTCTTGATTATCGAGTTTGCGAAATCATTGGCGTTCATATAGTCGGCGCGCGGCGAACCGTTGTCGGCACGGCTTCTTGAAGGCGCGCCGTACCAATCGCCCCACTCCCAGGGATTGTCCCAGTCATACCACGGGTCGTAGTATCCGTAGTTGTCGGCCTCGCTGTATTTCATATGCTTGTAGCCGTTCCACTCGTAGTCGGCCGAGACGATGAGTTTGTTGCCGATCACGCCCGCCATGCTGGCGATTACTCTCCATGGAGTGCTGAAATTGAAGCTGTTGCCGGCCGAATAGCCGTCGTTGGCCCATGTGGAGTTGTCTTTGGTGGGGAAAGGATAGTCGTAGTCGAGATGCGTGTCGTAGTAGGTCTCGTTCAGATTGTAGTAGGTCGGTGTGTGGAACGCGAGACCGAGACGCAGCTCCTGTATGGGCTTGACGATGACGCCAAGCCTGTAGCTGAATCCAGTGCCGTTGAGTCGGTAGTTGTCATAGAGCGACCAGTCGGCCTGCATACGGCCCACACGCTCTGTGTTTGGGTTGTAGACATAGGCGTTGTCGAGCGACTCGCTCCACACCGAGCTGATGCGGTAGTCGAGCGACGTTATGTCGAAATCCATTCCCCAGAACACCACGTTGTTGATGTTGCCGCCAAGCGCGATGTTGTACTCGTCGACCGAGCCGCGCTCCTCGACGTCGAAAGCGCCGACGCCCGAGGTCCCGTCGCCGAACTGTCCGTACCAGTCGGTCGATTCATCGCTCCTCACCTCCGGTGTCGTCAGGAATCCGTAATATCCGAGCACTGCCAGCCAGGGCACCGTGCGCGTGCCGACCGGAGGATTGTAGGGGTCGTAATTGTCTCCGTAGCTCACGTCGGCCTCATTGAGGTCGTAGGCGTTGCTTATGCCGGCGATGTAGTTGCTCATCGACGTCTGCAGGTTGGGGATCAGGCCCTTGTAGCGGCGGTTGAACGACGCCCCCTTGTTGTATGTGAAACCGAAGTTCAGGTTCGGCATCACGCTGCCGGGGAGCTTCATGGTGAAGACGCCGCCTATGTTGTTGAGGTTGAACCTCGTCATGTTTTCCGTGTTGGAGAAGCCGCCCGAGGTGGCCTTCGATCCGATCATATCAAGACCCACGGTGAAACCAATCTCGTTCGAACGATAAATGCCGATACCGCCGGGATTCTGTCCCAGCGTCGAGAGGTCGCCGCCGAGAGCGCCGAACGCGCCCGCCATCGACATGAATCTCGCCGTGCCCCTCAGGTCCTGCTGCGAGATTGAGTATGCCGAGGGCACGCTCTGCGCGTCTGCGAACATGCAGGGCAATGCAAGGAGAGAAAGGGATGTAATTATTTTTTTCATAATGGATGGGATTGTCTAAGGTATGTGTGCTTGTAAAAAGTCAGGTTTGACAACGGCGTTATGCCGTTGCCAAACCATTGATGGGATTAGCCTTATCTGCGGCCTCCGCGGCCACCTCCGTGCGAACCGCCGCCTCCGCGCGAGCCGCCGGTGCTTCTTGAGCCGGACGACCTGCCCGTGCTGTACGAACGGCTCGACGACGACGAACGGTTCGTGTTGTACGAACGGTTGTTGGTTGTAGTTGTGCGGTTCGTGTTGTACGATCGGTTGTTGGTCGTGGTGCGGTTGGTATTATACGAACGGTTGTTGGTCGTTGTGGTTCGGTTGGTGTTATACGAGCGCTTGTTGGTCGTCGTAGTCTGCGAACGGTCGATGCTGTTCTGACGGTTGGTCTGGATTGTCACGTTCTTGGACGTTGTGGCCCTGTCGGCTGCGGAGCCTATTTTGTCGGAGCGTTTGGGCACACTTCCGCCGGTGACTCTGTTGGGGCGCTCTGTTTTGGTGAGCTCGCCGTTAAGAGTTGCGGAGTTGTAACGCTTTGAGGTGACAGCCTGCGAGTTGCGTCCGTAGGGGTTGCGGTTTGCCGACGTCGTGGTCGAACCCATCGGACGGTCGCCCCTGCTGCCGGGTCTTGCCATCGAGCCGGCGTAGTTTCCGCCGGGACGCGTGTTGCCAGACCAGCCCGGATTAGGTCTTACAGGACGTCCGGCTCCCGGACGGTCGTATGCGTAGTGATGATGGTAGTGCGGAGGCCGTGGAACGGGACGCCAGGGGTCATAGCCCCAGCCGGGATAACCCCAGCCCCACGACGGTCCCCATGCCCACGACGGTCCCCAGCTCCACGAGGGTCCCCACGTCCATGACGGTCCCCATGCCCACGACGGTCCCCAGTTCCATGATACGTTCCACGGTCCCCAGCCATACGACCATGTCCAGCTCGGACGCCATGCCCAATTGTAATAAACAGGAGTCCAGGCATATCCGCCGGTGTAAATCGATGTGAAGACGGGAGCGCCGTTCTCGATCACTATATCGACGTTGCCATATGAGTTCTCGAGCAGGTCTTCGAGCACGTCGGCGTTGTCGACCACAATCGTCGGATTGTAGTATTTCTGTATCTGCTGCGTGTATACGAAGTCCTCGGCATTCTCGGCGTTCGCGCCTATCGTGTCGACGGGGGTCTCGTAATAGAACCCGCGGCGGTTGTAGTCGTCGACGTCCATCTCGCTGAAATTGGCGATGTAGTTCGACTGCTTCTTTTTGCTGCTTTTCTGATTGCTCTCCTTGCTGCTCCGGGGGTTGTAATATATATCATCATACTCGTCCTGCGCCCAGGCGGCGGGAATGACGATGGCCGCGATGGCCAGAGTGTATAAAAATCTTCTCATATCTCTCGTTGTTAATCGATTGCATGGTGTCAGGCGTTCGAATCGTCCATGCCCTGCAATCTTCGTTTACCCTTAGACATACAACAAATTGATGAGTTTAAGGGTTTATATGCAAAAATAATGAAAAAATACGGGATTTCCTAAAAATTTGTCTAAAATTTCAGATAGAAGTCCTTGCACAGCTCGCGATATGCGTCTGTCGGCACGCACGGGGCGCTTTCGAGCACGAGTTCCGTATTGACCGGCGCGCCGTTCGCGACTCGCGAGAACTCAAGCATCGCCCGCTTGGCCGGAGCGTTCGCGTGCCCTTTGACAACAAATGTCCTGACCGGATGCAGGCCACATCCGGCGGCAGTCTCCATAAGCTCCTCTGTCTGCTCATATGGCACGATCATCGCTATCTTCCCCGCTTCGGAAAGCAGCCTGACCCCCTTCTCAAGCAGGACTGCCGGCGACAGGACTCCCTGGTGTCGCGCGCGGAGCCGAGGGGTGTCGGGGGCGTCGATTCCGGAGTTAAAATAAGGAGGATTCGAAACAATCAAGTCGTAGCAGGCGCATTCGATACGGCTGAAATCTTCAAGTGAAGCTTTAAGTCGCGGACTCCATTGCGACATGGCGAAATTGGCAGTCGCCTCGCCGACCGACGCCGGGTCGATGTCGATGGCGTCTATCGTTGCCTCCGGATTGCGCTGGGCGCACATCAGCGCGATGACCCCGCAGCCGGTGCCGACATCGAGTATGCGGCGAGCCCGCGAGACGTCGGCCCAAGCGCCGACAAGCACCGCGTCCACCCCGATTTTCATCGCCCCGAGACCGTGGCTGCACTCAAATTTCTTGAAACGAAACGTCATATTGGGCATATCTCGTTTTTTTTGATTAATTTTGCATCTTAAATTGATTTCCGCGCGTACTAAAGCTTATTTCCTCCGGTTCTAACCCGGGGGAAATGAAGGCACGCTGCGAATCCAAAGACAAAATTATAAAAAAATGTCCAGAAATAAACAATCCGACGAATTAAAGTACATACCTTGCACCGGGGGATCCGTCTATGAGGGCGCCGACCGTGAAGATGCACTCAACGACGTCCCGGACACCATGGAGGTCCTGCTCATCCCTCTTGAGGACGAGGTGGTCTTCCCTTATATCCAGATGGCATCGCGCATCACTCATCCCGACTCCGTGATGACCGCGCACAAGGCGTTCAAGGAGAAACTGCCGGTGTTTTTCTTCCTGGCTTCGGAAAGCATGCCCGACGACACGCGCGACATTACCCTCGAGGATGTCTATGAATGCCAGGGCTGTCTGGGTAACATCATCAGTTTCCAGGTGCAGGAAGACGGCAGCGCCGCCTTCGCCGTGGCCTCGTCACATCAGGGTGAGATCCTCGGATATGACTGCGAGATGCCATATATGATCGGAACCGTCCGTTTCCTCTTCCCAGACCGCATCAAGCCTTCGGAGCAGGAGAGCGAGACAGGCAGGAAGATCGAGGAGCTGTATGCACAGTCCACGTCCCATCTCAAGGACGGCGACCGCGAGCAACTCGTCGCTTTCATGGCCATGCACCCCGAGGACACCGTCTGCCGGTTGAGTTTCATGATTCAGAACTCGCCACTAAACTTCGAGCAGCGTTATGAGCTTCTCACCTGCCCTTCGCTGTCTGAACGCCGCCGACTTTTCGCCGGGATGCTCGAGATTGAGAACGAACACCTCGCCATACGCGCCGACCTGCACACCAAGACGATGTCGGAGATCGGCTCGCGTCAGCGCGACGAGTTCCTGCGCGCCCAGATACACCAGATCAAGAACGAGCTGGGAGAGTCTGACGACGCCGACCTCGACGAACTCCACATGCGGTCGTCGCGCAAGGAATGGACCGACGAGACCCACCAGCGGTTTCTCAAGGAGATAAAGAAACTGGAGCGGTTCAATCCCACGACTCCCGACTATGCGGTGCAGTATGCCTATCTCGACACGTATCTCAACCTGCCGTGGCTGCATTGCGACAATCCGGACTTCACGCTCGAACGCGTGGAGGAGATTCTGGACCGCGACCATTTCGGACTCGAGAAGGTGAAGGAACGCATCGTCGAGCAGATGGCCGTGCTGAAGCTGCGCCGCGACACCAAGGCACCGATACTCTGCCTCTACGGTCCTCCGGGCGTCGGCAAGACCTCGCTCGGCAAGTCTGTGGCCGAGGCGCTGGGCCGCAAGTATGTGCGCGTGGCTCTCGGCGGCCTGCACGACGAGTCGGAGATCCGCGGACACCGCCGCACGTATCTGGGCGCGATGCCGGGCCGCATCATGTCGGCCCTTGAGAAGTGCGGCACGAGCGACCCCGTGATGGTGCTCGACGAAATCGACAAGATCGGCGCCGACTACAAGGGCGACCCCGCCCAGGCTCTGCTCGAGGTGCTCGACCCGGAGCAGAACTGCAAGTTCCACGACAATTTCGTCGACCAGGACTACGATCTTTCGAAGGTTCTCTTCATAGCGACGGCCAACTCGCTGCAGACCATCTCCGCCCCCTTGCTCGACCGCATGGAGCTCATCGAAATCGGCGGCTATGTCGAGGCGGAGAAGATTCAGATAGCCCTGCGCCATCTGTTACCCAAATGTCTCGACGAAATCGGTTTCGAGCCTTCGGAGGTGCGTTTCACAGAAGACGCCCTCATGACGATCATCACCGACTATACCCGTGAGAGCGGCGTGCGTCGCCTGGAGAAGAAGATCAACGAGGTGCTGCGCAAACTCGCGCGCCGCAAGGCTGCGGGCAAGGAGTTCCCGACCGTGATCGACAGCACGATGATAACCGGATATCTCGGCAAACCCGAGGAGTTCAACGACAAGTATGAGAACAACGACATACCCGGCATTGTGACGGGACTGGCCTGGACCCAGGCCGGAGGCGAGATTCTATTCATCGAGTCGTCGGTGGCGCCCGGCAAGGAGGGCAAACTGACGCTCACCGGAAATCTCGGAGACGTCATGAAGGAGTCGGCCATGCTCGCCCTGCAGTATATCAAGGCCAACCATGAGGCGATAGGCATTCCCGACAGCGCACTCGAGTTCGGCACTGTCCATGTGCATGTGCCCGAAGGTGCCGTGCCCAAGGACGGCCCGTCGGCCGGCGTCACCATCGTGACGTCGCTCGCATCGACTTTCACCGGCAGGAAGGTCTGCCCGCGTCTGGCCATGACCGGCGAGATAACCCTGCGCGGCAAGGTGCTCCCCGTCGGGGGTATAAAAGAAAAGATCCTGGCCGCGAAAAGGGCCGGGATCAAGACCATCATGCTCTGCGAGAAAAACCGCAGGGACATCGAGGAAATCAAATCAGAATATATCGAGGGCCTCGAGTTTCACTTCGTGGAATCAGTCTCTGAAGTGCTTGAGTTCGCATTGCTTCCCTGAGGCTTACCTCTTCTGTTGCTGTGCCGGTGGAAATGACGACGTCCTTTTTCACCGGCATTTTTCTTTTCCGCATTCTCTGCGGCCGCATCCTTACTGGGCTCTTCGGTTTTCGGCTTGGGTGTATCTCCTTTCGGTTTAGTGGACTCTGCTTTCGGGTTCTGGCGGACTTTGCCTCCATGTACGGGCTTTCCCCCTTTCGCGCCCTTCCCTGTGCGGCCGGCGGGGCGGCCCGATTTGCCCGACCTGTACTCGGGCGCGGAACCGAGGTCATTCGGCACTTCCTCTCGCGGAACGGGCTTCTCAAGCAGTTTTTCGATTCTGGCCAGGCGCGGGAAGTCCTCGTTGCTGACGAACGTCACCGCCCGGCCGTCGCGGTCGGCGCGCGCCGTGCGCCCGATGCGGTGCACGTAGTCTTCCGCCTCGCGGGGAACGTCATAGTTGATCACCATCTCTATGTCGTCGATGTCTATGCCTCGCGATATGATGTCGGTGGCAACGACCACGTTAATCTTGCCGGCTTTGAAATCGAGCATGACGTTCTCGCGCACGTTCTGGTCAAGATCCGAATGCATCTCCCCTATCTTGAGATTCGATTTGCGGAGTTCGCGGGCAAGATTCTTCACCTTGATTTTCGACGACGAGAATATGATGACGCGCTGCGGCGGCGTCTCCCTGAATATTGATTTCAGCAGCGGCAGTTTCTGCGTCTCGTAGCAGATGTAGGCTGATTGCTTGATCTTCTCGGCGGGTTTCGACACGGCGATCTTTATCTCCACCGGGTCTTTGAGTATCTTGTTGGCCATCTGCTGGATCTTGGGTGGCATCGTGGCCGAGAACATCAGGATCTGCGCGTCCTTGGGCAGATGGGAGAAGATCTGCATGATGTCATCATAGAATCCCATGTCGAGCATCCGGTCGGCCTCGTCGAGGATGAAGAACGAAACCTTGGAGAGGTCGACATAACCCATGCTGAGATGGGCGAGCATTCGCCCGGGGGTCGCGATCACTATGTCGGCCCCCATCTTGAGGCTCTTGCGCTGCTGTTCGTAGCCGTAACCGTCGGTGCCGCCGTAGACCGCCATGCCGCTCACGGGCATGTAGTAGGCGAATCCCTGGAGCTGGCGGTCGATCTGCTGGGCGAGCTCGCGCGTCGGCGACATGACGACGCAGTTAATGGCATCCGAAGGATAGCCACCCTCCGAAAGCATGTCGATCACCGGCAGCAGATAGGCGGCCGTCTTGCCCGTGCCTGTCTGCGCGCACGCGATCAGGTCACGGCCCTCCTTGACTACGGGTATGGTTTGTTCCTGAATCGGGGTGCATTCGTCGAAATGCATGTCCCAGAGACCATCGAGCACATCGTCGTTGGTCAATATTTCGTCAAATCTCATTATGTTTCTTTTGCTTCTGTTCTGCAAAGTTAACAAATATTATCCAAACTCGCTATCTTTGAATGTAAATATATCTCGCCGTCATTCGCATTGCATTGAATGTCAGATATCTATAATATATAAAGAATTTTTAATAAAATTTTTAGCCGTTGGCCGGAACAAATTTACTTCGGCTGATGTTATCTATATGTTCAATCAAACAGAAACAATCGACAACAATCAACTCTTAAACAACATAAACATGAAACCGAACAAATCTTTCGAAGACCGTCTGGTAGGACTTCAGGGAAATCTTCTCAATTTCGCATATCAGCTGACGAGCGACCGCGAACAGGCCGAGGACTTGCTTCAGGACACGACGCTCAAGGCTCTCTCGAATGAAGACAAGTATGTCGACAACGTGAATTTCAAGGGATGGATATTCACGATAATGCGCAACATCTTCATCAACAACTATCGCCAGAACGTCCGCAAGGCGACGGTGATAGACCAGACGGAAGATCTGTTTCATCTCAACGTGTGTCAGGACTCCGGCCTCGACACTCCCGAAGGCTCATACGCCGTGCAGGAGATTTCGGTGGCGCTCAACGCGTTCCCTGAGGAATACCGCCAGCCGTTCAACATGTTCGTGGCCGGATACAAATACAACGAGATCGCCGAGAAGCTCAATCTCCCCCTCGGCACAATCAAGAGCCGCATCTTCTGCGCGCGCAAGAAACTCCGCGAGCAGCTTAAGGATTACGCCTATTGACGCGGCCGATAGAAATTACAGACATTAAGAATTGATTGTTTATAAAGATTGTTTTTGAGAAAGGGAGGCCCGCGGCCTCCCTTTTCCATTCAATATGGACGCGTATATGACTTTTATTTCAAAGGTGCAAATATGATGAGCATCTTGATTGAAATTACGCAACAAGAGGATCAAATCCCTCTCGTTCAGTTTCAAATTGCCTGTCTTACTTCTTACTTATTACTTATCTTAGACCTTGAGGTCGTTGAGGTCCACGAGCCGGTGGAGGATGGCGAAGATGGTCAGTCCCGCCGTGGAGTGGATCTCGAGTTTCGCGCTGATGTTCTTTCGGTGGGTAGCCACGGTGTGCACCGACAGACACAGCGCGTCTGCTATCTCCTTGTTCGACATCCCCTTGGCGACACAGCTTATTATCTCTTTCTCCCTCTCCCCGAGCGTGTCAATCCTTTCGTCGCGCTCTTTCTGCGGCTGCGCGGTCTCGCCCGATGTACGCTTCACCTCCGCCTCGAGTTTCTCGACCTCGGGAACGAACAGATGGTTCTCGACCTCAAAATGACTCATCAGGTCCTTCTCCAGATTGATTATGTCGAACAGCACCGAGCTCAGCAGGAAGTTCCCCCGCTGCGAGTAGTGATATATGAAGATATCCTTCAGTTCATTGAGCTGGCTGCCCATATGGTCGTGGTCTACCGAGAACCGTGAGATCTCGAACCCGTCGTCGGCCTCCCCTTCAAGCAGACGTTCGACGTATCTGAACACCATGTCGTTCTCGTTGTCGAGATGCTCGTGGACCTCCGCCACATAGTCGTCGAAAAACTTAATCAGCAGGAAGGAGACCTCGTTGGTCTCCGAATAATTTATGGCCTCGATTATCTTGTGCCTTATCTTCGGCAGGGACATCTCGACAAACGACGAATGCGCCCGCTTGAGATAGGCCATGAGCGAAGGGAGCGAAATCCGGTAGGATTCATGTTCTCGACCGCTCAGGAAATTGCACACCGCCAGGAAAGTGGCCGTGTCGCAGCCATTGGCCGCGCATGCCTCGGCCACCGTGCTGTCGCCGAATCCGAACGCAATGTCGAATCGGCTGATCGTCATCAGCAGCAGGTTGTTGTCGCGGATCAACTCGCGCATCGTGTTGTCGGGTCTATACGAACTGTGTCTGTCAATCATGATAAGAAGGTTTGTCGGTGGATTTCGCCGGAAACTCGCCGCAAAGTTAATTCTTTAGCACCAGATTGGCAATACCCGCTTTTAGGTATTTTGGGAAACAACTGATAATTTATCAATAAAAATTTTGTCCGAAAAAATTATTGTTGTATTTTTTGCATAAATTAAAGTAGACGTCCGGCTAAAGCAAACGTCCGGGTCAATCCTTATTACCCCTGTGTCGCTCGTAGAGGTCAAGGATTGGGATGAATGTGAAACAGAACTCGAACGAATGCTGTTCTTAATAAAAAACATGGACAAGATGGACAAGGAAAGCAAGGCCTACAAATGCAGGGCATACGACGAAGTGTTCGAGGCGGCCGACTCGACCATGTTGGCTTGCGAGGATACCGTCGCCTATGAGAGAGACCTCCGGAAACTTGAGGAGATGAACGCCGGCGCACTCTACGCCGCCGAAGTCGCCCGCGAGGAAGGTCGTGAGAAAGGTCGTGAGGAAGAAAGAGCCGACATAATCATCCGACATAATCATTAAGTTAAGCACTGCTGGTTTTTCTTGTGAGAAAATAGCAGACACTCTCTGTCTCCCGCTATCGGAGGTCATGAAAATCCTCGGCATGTAACAATTGCCAATTAATTCCACGAAACCGCAACACGGCATCATTTCACGGGTCAGAATTTGATTAATCCGTAATTTGTTTGTAATTTTGCCGTATGATGTGGTAAAAAATTGCTGTTAGTTGCCTAATTCACTGAACATAAAAGGGTTTTGATGGTATCTCATGGTAGAAGAACCTAATTTTCGACAATAATTTGATTGTCCAAACCTCTGCTCAAACAGGGTTTTGTTTCCGAATTATTGTCGAAAAAATAAAACCAAAATGGCAAGTATCAACGCAGTAATCGTGCCGGCAAAGGCATTGAGTGGCGGGAAGCATAAAATTCGAATCTCCGTCGCTCACAACAGCAAGACTCGCTATATCGTGACAGACATTGTCATCGATTCAGCCAGAGAGTTCAAAAACGGTCAGGTGGTAAGACGCCCGGACGCGTCTTATCTCAACACGAAGCTAAGGAACAAACTACAGAAAATCCAAAGGCGTATTGACGAAATCGATGGGCTTGAGTCGTTGACATGCTCAGAACTCGTCTCGCTTTTGACAGACAAAAAATGCGAGGGAATGACCCTCGAAGATGTAATGGAAGAATATCTCAGCTCTCTGATTAAACAGAGTTCTGCAAATACAAGACGTTCTGCCTTCAAAACCATCTTTAAGATTTTGCCAGGAAGCACTAAAGTCAAATCTATTACATCTAAGACTGCACAGAAGCTTGACGCGGCATTAAAAAAGTCTTTAGAACCAAGTACCAGAAAGTCTTATCTTAACTATTTCCATACGCTGCTCAACTTTGCAATCAAGAACGGCTATGTGAAATTCGAAACACATCCGATGCTTGCGATAACCAAACCAGAATCAATGCCGAGAGAGTCGTGGCTGTCTGTTGAGGAAATCCGCAAGATACGTGATGTCGAACTGAATCGGCCATTGCAGAGGCGATGCAGAGACATCTTCATGCTCTCATATTATCTCGGAGGCATCAATATCATTGACCTTCTGAAAGTCAGATTCGACTCTGATCGAATCAAGTATGTGAGAACCAAGACAGCAGACTCTTTCAAGATTAACAAGTACGTGGAATTTACAATTCCAGAGGAAGCGTGGGGAATCATCAACAGGCTCAAAGATGACCAAGGTATGCTGTCCTGCACGAATAACGAGCGCCGTTTTATGTTGAAGAGTCTTTTCCAACGGATGTTCAAGGTAATCAAGAAGGCCGCCGGCATCAGCGGTGACCTTGTCTATTACTCGGCAAGGAAATCGTTCGCACAGCACGCGTTCGATCTGGGAATATCGGAATCGGTGATCAACTACATCCTCGGCCACAAACTCGGAGGACGAAGTTCGACGTCCCTCTTCTCGTACATCACGGTCACGCCGGAAATGGCGACCGCCGCGATACGCAAGGTCTTGGATAATTTGAAATAATTCATTAACTTTGCGGCATCAATAGGCCATTCATCTCGTGGTTTATTGGTTTGACTTTGGAGGTGGGGTGGTTCCCACCTCCTTTTTAATTTCCTAAGCCATGTTCTCACCACCTGACGAAATCAACGAATTTGACAAATACGACGAACCGAGACTCCATATGGAGAGGCTGCTCAAGGCCAAGCTCGTCGAGTTCGACATCTCGATCCGCATTCTAATCCCTCTCGAGTCAGCAGGCATCCGTACTCTCGGAGACCTCGCATCTCACAGTCGGGAGTATGTCGCCGGCATAAAAAACATCGGAGAACGCTCGGTTAAAAAACTTGACGTCCTCCTCGATCGGCTGATGCTGTCGTTCAGCGACAAATAGAAAAGAGCTGTCTTTCGACAACCCTCTGAAACGTCCATACATCATCATCGCACATCATCACGGACGCTTCAATAAGGTTCACTGACAAACGTTCTGTTTGTTCAGTGCTTCTTGCGTTTTTATCCCCCGATGGTGATTTTTGTGTCGAGCACGCCCGCGATGATGGCAAGCGTGTCCGCGCT
>CAJTXU010000044.1 GCA_910584125.1 uncultured Muribaculaceae bacterium
TGCGCCAACACCGAGTGTGCGAAGGCCAACTGCGCCAACACCGAGTGTGCGAAGGTCAATTGCGCCAAAGTGAACTGCGAGAAGAAGGTCTGCGACAAGACTGTGGAGTGCAAGCAGCTGAACTGCGACAGCGAGAACTCGAAGCCCCGTTCGGGCAATGTGAAGAAGGTAAGCAAGAGCGAGAATCTCCAGAAAGTCGCAACCAAGCAGGACGCGAACAACGGCAAACCGGCCAAGCAGATCAAGCCTGCGAAGAAAAAATAAGCAGCGGTTTTCAAAAAAATCGACGGGGATGAAAAATTTTTTTCATCCCCGTTAAACTTTTCTTCGCGTCGATTGTCTATAAGATAGGTAATTGTCGCAGACATTGCCTTAAATAATAAAACAATGCTATCGCGACAAAACGGAGCTGAGGTCGAGGCCTTGACTCCGTTTTTCTTTTTTAAGGTCTTTAAGGTCTTTAAGGTCGTTAAGGTCGTTAGGGTCTCTAAGGTCTTTAAGGACATTAGGGTCATTAAGGTTATTAAGGTCTCTTAGGTCTCTTAGGTCTCTAAGGTCTCTAAGGTCTTAAGGTCTTTGAAAATTTCACGGTGCGGGTTGCGGAGCAACGCATTTTTTTGTAATTTTGCAGTTTGAAGCGGTATGCCGCATTAAAATTTCCAGAATATGATCACAGCGTCTGCAAAGAAAAGAGAGAACATAGCCGAATATCTGCTCTATATGTGGCAGATAGAAGACCTCATACGCGCGTATGGACTTGACATCGACCGTATCGGCAACGAAATCATCGACCGCCACACCGGCCTCGATGACGATGAGCGAAAGCGTATGCGCGAATGGTATGAGTCGCTGATCGACATGATGCGCCGCGAGGGAAAGACCGAGTCCGGCCATCTGCAGCTCAACATCAACACCCTCGCAGACATCGCCCAGCTGCACCGCCGCTTGCTCGCCGACCCCGCGCAGGCCCGGTACGCCGCCGAATATTACAACACCCTCCCCCTCATAGTCGAACTCCGCGCCAAGGCCGGCGACAACCGCAAGGACGAGATCGAGACCTGCTTCGACGCCCTCTATGGCCTGCTGATGCTACGGTTGCAGGGTAAGGAAATCTCGAAAGAGACCGCGCAGGCCGCCGCCCAGATCTCGCGGTTCCTCGCCACGCTCGCGGCCTACTACAAGAAAGACCAGAACGGCGAGCTCAAACTCGCAGACTGAACGCCCGGGAGGAAGACCAAGATTAAAAACATTCCATCCATTTCGATATGAAGATATTGGTAACAGGCAGCAAAGGCCAGCTGGGATCAAGCCTTCGCCGCGTTTTCGACAACGACCCCGCGATTGACGCCACATATACCGACCACGCCACGCTCGACATCACCGACCGTGACGCGGTCTATCGGTTTCTTGGCGACAACAAATTCGACATTGTAGTCAACTGCGCGGCCTATACCGCTGTCGACAAGGCCGAAAGCGACGAGATCCTCGCCTCGGCCCTCAACACCGGCGCCGTGGGCAATCTCGCCGAGGCCGCCGTCAAGAACGGCACCCGCGTGATCCATATCTCGACCGATTATGTGTTCTCGGGTCAGGGCTGCCGCCCGTATGAGGAGAACGACGAGCCTTATCCGCAGAGCATCTACGGGCGCACGAAGCTCGAGGGCGAGGCTCTGCTGACCTCGTTCTGCCAGAATGCCCTGATAATCCGCACCGCCTGGCTCTATTCGGAATTCGGCGGCAATTTCGTCAAGACGATGCTCCGGCTGGCCGAGACCAGACCCGAGATAAACGTCGTGGCCGATCAGATCGGCACGCCGACATATGCCGGCGACCTGGCCGAGGCGATCCATCGGATCGTCAGCAGCGGCGAGTGGAAGCCCGGCATATATCATTTCACCGACGAGGGCGTGGCCTCATGGTATGACTTCACCAAGGCCATCTTCGAAATCGCCGGACGCGACGTGAAGGTCAACCCGATCAAGACCTCCGAATATCCCACACAGGCCAATCGCCCTCTCTACTCGGTGCTCAGCAAGAAGAAAATCAAGAAGGCTTTCGGTCTCGAGATCCCCTACTGGCGCGACTCTCTGAAGACATGCATCAGCCAACTCAAACAAGAAAACTGACATAGCAATTGGAAGGACTGACTAAGGAAATCGAACGTCGGCGCACGTTCGCCATCATCTCCCACCCCGACGCCGGCAAGACCACTCTCACCGAGAAGCTGCTGCTCTTCGGCGGCGCGATCCACGTGGCCGGCGCCGTGAAAAGCAACAAGATAAAGAAGACAGCCACATCCGACTGGATGGAGATCGAGAAGCAGCGCGGCATCTCGGTGGCCACGTCGGTGATGGGTTTCAACTACGGCGACTACAAGATCAACATCCTCGACACGCCGGGCCACCAGGACTTCGCGGAAGACACCTTCCGCACGCTCACGGCCGTGGACTCGGTGATCATCGTGGTCGACGCCGCCAAGGGCGTCGAGACCCAGACGCGCCGTCTGATGGAGGTGTGCCGCATGCGCCGCACGCCGGTGATCATCTTCGTCAACAAGCTCGACCGCGAAGGCCGCGACCCGTTCGACATCCTCGACGAACTCGAGAAGGAACTCAAGATCGGGGTGCGCCCCCTGACGTGGCCCATCAACATGGGCGAGCGCTTCAAGGGAGTATACAACATCTACGAGCATGGCCTCGACCTCTTCACCCCCTCCAAGCAGACAGTAAGCGAGCGCGTCGAGATCGACGA
Source organism: uncultured Muribaculaceae bacterium (assembly GCA_910584125.1). Classification (GTDB taxonomy): domain Bacteria; phylum Bacteroidota; class Bacteroidia; order Bacteroidales; family Muribaculaceae; genus Lepagella. The sequence goes on from CAJTXU010000044.1 coordinate 2,752, forward strand.
CGTCAACTCGTCAGAGGTCGACCGCCTCGTGGGGGAGGATAACGCAGCCAAACTGCGCGAGGACCTCGAACTGATCGAGGGCGTGTATCCCGACTTCGACAAGGAGGCCTACTTGCGCGGAGAGATGGCCCCGGTGTTCTTCGGCTCTGCCCTCAACACGTTCGGCGTCAAGGAACTGCTGGATTGCTTCGTCGAGATAGCCCCGTCGCCGCGGCCCATAATGGCCCAGGAGCGCGAGGTGCGCCCCGACGAGGAGCAGTTCACCGGATTCGTCTTCAAGATCCACGCCAACATGGACCCGAACCACCGCAGCTGCATCGCCTTCGTCAAGGTATGCTCGGGGAAGTTCGAGCGCAACGTCTATTACCGGCATGTTCGCAACGACAAGATGATGCGGTTCGCCGCGCCCACGGCGTTCATGGCCCAGAAGAAGAACATCGTCGACGAGGCGTGGCCCGGCGACATCGTCGGCATTCCCGACACCGGCAACTTCAAGATCGGCGACACGCTGACCGGCGGCGAGCAGCTGCACTTCAAGGGTCTGCCGTCGTTCTCGCCCGAGATGTTCAAGTATATCGAGAACGCCGACCCGATGAAGGCCAAGCAGCTCGACAAGGGCATCAACCAGCTTATGGACGAGGGCGTGGCGCAGATATTCACCAATCAGTTCAACGGCCGCAAGATCATCGGCACGGTTGGCCAGCTCCAGTTTGAGGTGATACAATACCGTCTGCTGCACGAATACGGCGCCCAGTGCCGCTGGGAGCCCATCAGCCTCTACAAGGCGTGCTGGATCGAGAGCGACGACGAGGAGGCCCTGGCCGCCTTCAAGAAGCGCAAGCACCAGTTCATGGCCACCGACAAGGAGGGCCGCGACGTCTTTCTGGCCGATTCAAACTACGTCCTGCAGATGGCGCAGTCGGACTTCCCGAAGATTCGCTTCCACTTTTCGAGCGAATTTTAGCGGGTCTTTCCGCAACGACATGAGACAAGCCGTGTGAGCCACGACATGGCCCGGCCCGTCGCCCAGCCGCCGCATATGCTCAACAGCAGTGCGGCGGCAAGCGTCTGCGGCCATCCGTCCATGAACGGCAGGTGCCGGGGCACAAGATTGATGAACATCATCTGCATTCCGAAGATATAGAGAGCCTGGCGGTTGATTGCCGAAAGCAGACGCGCGGCGAGGCTGTGTTCGAAGGCCTTGCACAGCAACATCAGCGCGGGCACCCCCGTCAGCGAGGAGAGGACCGGCACCGGCCACCAGCGGCCGTATTCGCGCACGCTGACATTGCCCCATCCCTGAAGCCAGGCGAAAGCGGCGTATAGCGCGATGCATGCCGCCAAACGCCATTTCAATTTCCAGAGTCTCTCCAGGACATTGAACCGTCGCATCTGATGTCCGGCCCATATCATCGGGCCCGCGAACAGGGCCGTGTCGATACTCCAGGGCAGGAGCACAGGGAGATAAGTCGCCGCCCATGCGAGCGCGAGGCAAAGCCCTGCGGCGAGGGTCTGCGTCCGCAATGTCCGTATTCTCATCAACGACGCGTAGACACAGAAGCCAGTGAAGAGCGACGTCAGGAACCACAGCGGCGAGTTGCATAGCGGCATCAGACAAGGATTGGTTTCCGAAGCGGGGGCGGCCAGCGCCACATAGCGGGAATATAGAATGCCGAGGATGTCGCGGCTCACGATGTCGCGCCCTGCCACGAGCCAGGAGAAAAGGAGGCACAGGGCGCTCATCGCGAAATACGGGACCAGCAGACCGGTCGCCTTGCGACGCAGGCTGACGCTTGGCCCCGACGTATAGCCCGAGCATATCCAGAATGTGGAGATGAGGATCGGGTCGACGGGCAGTTCAAGACGCCACGCCTCGGTGTGCGAGACTATGACGAACATAAGCATCACACACTTAGCCATATCCACGTAGACAAGACGTTGACCGGGCCTTTCCGGCGGTCTTTCTTCTCGATTTTCCATAATGCAAAATTACGACTTTTGCGTTAAAAATCGATTTAAAATTTGGAAAATCAAACCGGATGCATTAACTTTGCGTTGTAAAGACAGGCAAGAGAGCCTGACGAGTCGCCCGCGGAGACGGTCCAGCCGGCCCCGGATGGCTCATAAAGAAGAAAAATCCCACATCAAAGCTAATTGGGAAACTCATCAAATTTTATTGAAATGCCGAGACAAGTTTGCCTGTCAATGGCGGGCCCCGCGCCTCAGGGCGTTGACCTCACGGTCGCAGGTGGATTACAAAGATTTGCAAACCCTCAAATCCTGTCGTTCGGAGTTTCGTCACATTCCTTTGATGTGGACCTTATAGAGCCGATGACTGCGACACGCATTCATCGGCTCTTTTCTTAACGATAACCACAAAAACACCGGCAATATGCTTGACGTTAAAGAATCACTGCTCGGCCGCACCAGCGTGCGCCGCTACGAGCGCGAGGCCATACCGGCCGAAACCATGGACTTCATATACAAGGCCGTCGAGAATACCCCGACTTCCTACAACGGACAGCAGTTCTCCGTCATCGACATCGACGACCAGCAGCTCAAGGAGACACTCTACGAGCTCACGGGCCAGAAACAGCTCAAGACGTGCAACCGCCTGCTGATCTTCTGCTCCGACTACAACAAGATCACGATGCTCGCGCGCCGCAAGGGCCTCGACGTTCCGCATTTCACCGACACGATGGACGGCGTGACCATCGGCATCATCGACGCCTCTCTGGCCATGATGAGCGCCGTCGTCGCCGCGCAGGCCTCGGGCCTCGGCTCGAACTGCATCGGGTATCTCCGCACGGTAGACCCCGCGAAAGTGGCCGAACTTCTCAAGCTGCCCAAGGGTGTCTTCGTGGTGTGCGGTCTGGCGCTCGGCGTCCCCCGCGAGCATCCTGACCTGAAGCCCAAGCAGCCGTCATCGCTCGTGTTCCACCGCAACGCCTACCGTCACGACGACGAGGCCATGGTGGCCGAGCTCGAGGCCTACGACGAAGTGGTGAAGCAGTACAACCGCACCCGTGCCGGCGGCACGACCGAAAACGACTGGGTGGCCCACATCCTCGAATACTACGACCACGCGATGCACTACCGCATCCTCGACTATCTGCGCGATCAGGGTTACGACGTGAAGCGATAGGCCCCCGGCGATGGTACGCATCACCTATATATGGCACGACTGCTTCACGGTCGAGACGCCGGAGGCTTCGATTGTGTTCGACTACTGGCTCGACAGCGACGGCGAGCCGCGCGAACTGCCGCGGTTCCTGTCGTCGCTGCCGGCCTCGAAGCCGCTCTACGTCTTTGTCAGCCACGGACATAAGGACCATTTCAACCCGGCTGTCTTCGGATGGTCCGCGAAGTTCGACAGCGTCAGGTATGTTGTGAGCCGCGACGTGATGAAGCGTATCCGGCATGTCGTGAGCGAGACCTCGGTCTATTCGGGCCCGAAGGTGCCGGCGTCGGCGGTGACCGCGCTCGGCCCGGGAGACTCGTGGCGAGACGACACGCTGGAGGTCAGGGCGTTCCCATCGACCGACATCGGCGACTCCTTCTGGATTGACTGCGGCGGGGTGACGCTCTTCCATGCCGGCGACCTCAACGCATGGACGTGGCGCGACGAGTCTGACGAGCGCGAGATAGCCAAGGCGCTGGGCGACTACCGCGCCTGTCTGCGCGACATAGAGGCCTCGGTGGGCGGCCGCCGCATCGACTTTTGTTTCTTTCCGGTCGACTCGCGCATCGGCAGCGGGTATGCCGAAGGCGCGTCGATGTTCGTGCGCCGTTTCGACGTCGCCAACTTCTTCCCGATGCACTTCGCCCTCGGCGACGCCGAAGAGCGCGAGCGGCGCCGCAGTGACGCCCTGCGTTTCGAAAGATACGCCTGCACGGAGCGCGGACGATACATCCCGCTCGCCATCCCCGGCGTCTCGATGCTCGACTGCGGCGTATAACGCGAGCTGCGGGCCGAAATGTGAAAATAATCGCGAAGACGGCCATAATTGTAAAAAATGCTAAAAAATTCAGCGATTTACGTGGATGATTTCAATCTGAGGCTGTTATTATAGCATAGATGGATCTTTTAGAGATCTGGACCATTGGGAGAGCAATTCTCCCCTGACAACAGATTATAAAGGATCTGAAGAACATTAACTTCTTAAGATTCCACTACTATGGCTGAGAAACAACAATTCAAACAGAGACTGTTAAGCCTTCAGGGCAATCTCTACAACTTCGCGTGCCAGCTGACCGCCAACCGCGAGGCGGCGCAGGATCTCGTGCAGGACACCACGCTCAAGGTCCTCGACAACGAGGAGAAGTATGTTGACAACGTCAACTTCAAGGGATGGGTGTTCACGATAATGCGCAACATCTTCATCAACAACTATCGTCGTCAGGTGCGTTCGGCCACGGTGATCGACACCACCGAAGACCTCTATCACCTCAATCTGTCGCAGGAGTCGGGGCTTTCGACGCCGGAGGGCTCGTATGCGGCCAAGGAGATTTCGGTGGCCATCAACGCCTTCTCCAAGGAATACAAGGTGCCGTTCACTATGTATCTCGCGGGCTACAAATACAGCGAGATCGCCGAGAAGATGCGTCTGCCGCTCGGCACGGTCAAGAGCCGCATCTTCTTTGCCCGCAGGCGTCTGCAGGGCCTTCTGAAAGATTACAGATGACCGCCGCCGCGCCCGTGCGCGTGCCCACAAGGCGCATCATGCCTTGAATTCTCAGCCTAAGGATATCACCGGAGGCATGCCGTCGCGGCATGCCTCTGTTTTTTTTGTCGGCATCGGGGGCGCGCGGTCTTAAAATCTGTGAAAAAAGCGGGTTGACGGTTTGCATCTCGCTATTTTTTGTTAACTTTGCAAGTTGAAGCGGCAGGCATCAGGCCCCGGCATGGCCGAGGCTCCCGGACCGCGTTCTGCTTCAAGCGAATATATGAGCAAGAAAATCAAGAAACTCAACTTCTGGGTGCGCCGGCGGTCACACTTCGCGGTGATAGCCATCGGCGCGCTGGTGATCGCCATGCTGTTTCTGAACGAAGACGCCTCATGGGAGCATAATATGGAATACCAGAACCGTATCAAGGCCCTCAACGAGGAGATAAAGGTGTGTCGCGACTCGGCCGAGTATTATAGGCAGCAGCGTGAGAAACTGCTCACGGGCACCGAGGAGCTCGAGCAGATAGCGCGCGAGGAATACCGCATGCAGAAGCCGACGGAAGACGTTTTCATAATAAAGCAGAGATGAAAGGCAGGAAGAATACACACGACGCGGTGCCGCCGGCACCCGACCCGAAGCGCGAGCGCACGCGCAGGGCTATGGAGACATTGGCTACATTCGGCCTGCTGCTTGTGGCGGCTGGCATAGCGGCGCCGTTCATAAACTTCGGCTCGGGCGTGTGGCTCGTGGTGTTCAAATGGCTTTATGCCGCCGGGGCCGTGGCCTATGCCGCCGCCCGGTTCACAGGGTCGCTCGGGCGCGACGAGAGTTTCCGCGTGCGCCGTATGCGCAGGCTCGAGTTCTGGGCCGGTGTGGCGTTCTGCATCGGCGCCTTCTTCTGGTTTTTCAACACGCGTTCGTTCGACGGCGAGACCCTGACATTCAGGATGCTCAACGAGACAATACTCTTCACTCTGGTTGGCGCTCTGATCCAGATCGTGGCGTCGTGGATGCTCTCTTCGCAGCTGCGCAAGGAGCAGGCGATGCGCGACGCGGCCTCGGACAAGGGAGGAAAATAGAAACGCTGCGTTTTGGGAACATCCACGATACTGACGATCGATATAGGCAACACGGCGCTGAAGGCCGCCGTCTACGAGGGCGAGCGGCTCGTGCAGTCGGTGGTGAGCGGGGTGGTGAGCCCCGAGGTGCCCGAGGCTCTGATGACGTGCAACACGTTCGATGGCATCGCCTACTGCTGTGTCGGCGATGACTCGGCCGGAGTTGGGGAGTCGTTGCGCGGATACGGTCTGCCGTTTCTGAAGCTCGACGCCGGGACGCCTCTACCGATAGAGGTCGATTACGATTCTCGCGGGTCGCTCGGAGTCGACAGGGTAGCGGCTGCCGTGGGTGTCGCCTCGCCAGGCGAGGCGGTGCTTGTGGCCGATGCCGGCACGGCCGTGACGATTGACCTTGTGGCCGACGGGCATTTCAGGGGCGGCAACATCTCGCCGGGGCTCAAGCTGAGGTTCAGGTCGTTGAACGCCTTCACCAGTCGGCTTCCGCTCGTCGGGGCCGAAGGCGAGCTGCCCGTGTGGGGACACGACACGACGACGGCCATCAGGGCCGGAGTGGTGCGCGGTCTCGTGGCCGAGCTCCGCGCCGCTTTCGAAGCCGCCGCGGCCGGTCACGACGCGCTGAGGATGACGCTCACCGGAGGCGACGCCGAGATTCTGGCTCCGCTTCTATCGCAGGCCGGCGTACCGGTGTCGGTCGATTCGCAGGCCGTGGGCCGCGGACTCGTCAGGATATTTGAATATAACAAACAATTGGATCAACGCCTGCAAGGCTGATCCGCACTACTTCATATGAATAGACTCAAGCTGATTTTCGCTATCGTGCTGCTCGCCGCCGTGCCGGCGCTGGCACAGGTGCAGACACCTTATTCAATGTACGGTTACGGCATATTGGGCGACCGCGCCACGTCGATGCAACGCCAGATGGGCGGCGTGGGATATGCCATGAACTCCGGCCGTCAGATCAACGTGATGAACCCCGCCTCTTACGCGGCCATAGACTCGCTGACGTTCCTGTTCGACATGGGCGCCGACCTGTCGTTGATCTGGAGCGAGGAGGGGAGCGCCAAGGAGCACGCCACGGGCGGCGGTCTCGACTACATCACGATGCAGTTCCCGATCTGCAAGTTCATGGGAGGCTCGGTCGGCCTGCTGCCTTACAGTTCGGTGGGATATGCGTTCGGCAACGACATCGCGCACGGCACGATGGAGAACCAGGGCTCGGGCGGCATCAACGAGCTTTATCTCGGCGTGGCCGGCAAGGTGGGCGGCTTCTCGATCGGAGCCAACATAAGCTATAACTTCGGCAACATCGTCAACGACGTGTTCGCCAATCCGTCATCGGGTAGCACTAAGTTCGAGCATGTCATGAAGATACGCGACTGGAACGTCGTGATCGGCGCCCAGTATTCGGGTCGTTTCACGCGCTTCGACCGCTTTGTGGTGGGCGCCACGTATTCTCCTAAGAAGACGCTGCTCGGACGTTCGTTCGCAACTATCCAGGAGCTGACACAGGAGTCGGTGCCGACACAGGTGGCCGAGATGAGCCTGAAAGGCAATTACTACACACCCAACTCGATAGGCGCCGGAATCAGCTATACCCACGAGCGCACGAGCCGGCTCAACATCGAGTTCGACTACACGTGGCAGGGCTGGAAGGATGCGAAATACTCGCCGCTATACGCCACCGACAAGCCCGATGTCGTTGTGTTCCAGGGGATGGACTTCAACAACCGCAGCCGGTATGCGCTCGGAGCGGAGTTCGTGCCGAAGATCCGAGGCGGCTACGGCCAGCGCATGGCCTATCGTCTCGGGGCATACTACACCGACGACTATCTCAATATCCAGGGCAACGGAGTCCGCGAATATGGAGTGACGGCCGGTTTCGGTTTCCCGACGCCCGAGGGCAAGACGGTGATCAATCTCGGTCTCGAATGGAAGATGCGTCAGGCGCATCCGCAGACGCTGCTAAAGGAGAATTACCTCAACGTCACCCTCGGCATCAACTTCAACGAGGTGTGGTTCTTCAAGCGTAAGATCCGCTGACACGCGCGGAGCGAAGCCGATGAGAAAGTCCGCGTTCCTGATGGTCACGATGCTGCTGCTCCTTGTGGCGGTCACCGCATGCCGCGACGAGGCGAAGGTGGACGTGGCGTCGAAGGTCAATCCCAAGGGAATGCCGATGATGACGACGCGCAACGTCGCGACCTTCATCTCCGACTCCGGCGTCGTGCAGTATAAGATTGTGGCGCCGCTGTGGACGGTGTTCGAGGAGGTCGACACTCCTTACTGGTCGTTCCCCAAGGGGCTGTATCTTCAGAAATACGATCCTTATTTTCACGTCGTGGCAACTGTGGCGGCCGACTCGGCGAGATTTTTCTCCAAGCTGAAGATCTGGCGTCTCGACGGCCATGTAGAGATGACGAAGGCTCCGAAAGACCTTTTCCAGACCTCGCAGCTTTTCTGGGACCAGCGGAAGGGAAAGATCTACAGTGATTCGTTTATACATATAGAGACCGAGACGCACGTGCTTGAGGGGCTGGGCTTCGAGAGCGACGACCGTCTCACGTCCTACCGTGTGGTTAAGCCGCAGGGCATCTTCCCGGTCAACCGCCAGGATTTCTCTTCAGGATCTCCGGCGCCCGGCCAGGCGCCCGCGCCCGCCCCGTCCCCAACCCCTAAACTTTAAACTTTAAACTGTAAACTCCTTTGGAACTCCCGTTAAGTCTTGCAATAGTCATCACCGTGGTGGCCATCATTTTCTCCGGCCTCTTCTCCGGCTCGGAGATAGCGTTCGTGCAGTCGAGCAAGGTGCGTCGCGAGATCGACGCCACGCGCGGTGGAATCGTCAACGCGATTCTGCGGCTCTTCAGCCGCCACGAGGATATGTTCATCTCGACGTTGCTCGTGGGCAACAATGTCGTGCTTGTCATCTACGGTATAGCCTTCTCGGCGCTGATCAACCCTGTGCTCGAGGAGTGGTTCAACAACAGCGAGGCCCTCGTGCTGATATCCAATACGTTGCTCTCCACGGGCATCATACTCATCACGGGCGAGTTCCTGCCCAAGACGTCGTTCCGCATCAATCCCAACTTCATGATGCGGCTTCTGGCCCTGCCGCTCTATCTGCTTTATCTCATATTCTATCCGGTGTCGCTTCTGGTGTCGGGCATCTCCAAGGGGCTCATGAAGCTTGCCGGCATCAAGTCGGATCCCGCAGGCTCGCAGCTTCTCACCATGGACGAGCTCGACGACTACATACAGCAGTCGATAGAAGACAACACAGGTCGTCAGGAGGTTGAGAACGAGGTCAAGATCTTCCGCAAGGCCATCGACTTCAAGGACACGCAGATAGTCGACTGCATGACGCCGCGCAACGAGGTGGTGGCCGTGCCGCTCGAAGGCACGTCGCGCCAGACCCTCACCGACCTCTTCATCAGGACCGGACTCTCCAAGATCGTAGTCTATCGTGAGGATATCGACGACGTCGTCGGATACATCCATATCTCCGAGCTCTTCAACTGCGACGCTGACTGGACGCTGAAAATCAAGAAGGTGATGTTCACCCCCGAGACGATGCTCGCCAACAAGATGATGCGCCGCATGCTGGCCGAGAAGAAGTCGATGGCCATAGTGGTCGACGAGTTCGGGGGCATGGCCGGCCTGGTCACGCTCGAGGACATGGTGGAGGAGATATTCGGCGAGATCGAGGACGAGCATGACCGCAAGCGCATCGTGGCCCGCAGGATTGGAGTGGACTCATTCATCTTCTCAGGCCGCGCCGAGATTTCGGCCATTAACGAGGAGTTCGGCCTCAACATCCGCGAGAGCGAGCAATATCACACCATCGCCGGCTACATCCTCGACAGCCTCGAGGCCCTGCCCCGCGAGGGCGACGTGTTCGACATCGCCAATCTGAAGTTCACCGTCAAGAAAATGTCGACCACCCGCATCGAACTCCTCAAAGTGGAGAAAATCAACGGTCAACAGGCGGGATAATGCCTTGATTGAGGCCCTTATGTGGAAAAATCAACGGGAATCATAAAAAATCGGCGAAAAAATTTGCACTGTTCAGAAATTTATGGTATCTTTGGACTCAAAATGAGATAAACAACAGACAAAACAACCAACAAAACCCAAAACACACACACAATTCCTTAATTTAATGAACGGTAACGACACCTTCAAATCCTCGGTGATAGGAATGCAGCGCAATCTCCTCTCTTTCGCGCTTAAGCTTACGCTGAACGAAGAGGAAGCTCATGACCTCGTCCAGGACACCACGCTCAAGGCTCTCGACAACGAGGCCAAGTTCGTCGACAACACGAACTTCAGCGGGTGGATGATGACGATCATGCGCAACATCTTCATCAACAACTACCGTAAGCGCGCGCGGGAGAACACGATGGTCGACACCACCGACGACCTGCATCACCTAAACATCTCTCAGGATTCGGGACTTGAAACCCCCGATGGTGCTTACGCAGCCGGAGAGATCAGCGCTATACTCCATGGCTTCCCCGCTGACTACCGTAATCCGTTCTCGATGCACATCGCCGGGTACAAGTATGAGGAAATCTCTGAAAAACTCGGAATGCCGCTCGGGACAGTCAAGAGCCGGATCTTCTTCACCCGCAAGAGGCTTCGCGAGATTCTCAAGGACTATCGGTAAGCAGTTTCTCTCTTTCTTGTAAACTCAATCATTTTGTTAATCTCACGAGACATAGCATAGCAAGATCTTTAGCTTCGCTCCCTATGGAGCCTAATTAATCATCAGCATCATTGGAACGTATATTATTGAAACGAAAGGTTTATTAGAAAAAAATAAAATCGCGGCAGTCAGACTGTCGCGATTTTTTGATGTGTCGTTAGCGAGGTGTTGCGGCGTCAGTCGTCGACGCGCAGGAAATTGCCGGCGCGGTCGAACTCAAGGTCCGTCCCGTTGACGAGCTCGACTTCATAGCGGTTCTTGTCTTTGTCGACCTTGATGATGGCCTGGCCCTTGTAATTGTTTCTCACATAATTCTGGATAGACTTGAGCACGAACATGGTGGGCACCGCCTGACGGCCGCAGTCCACTTCCTTCCAGTCGCCTTCGTTGTCGAACTCGATTTCGGTTCCGTTGTTGAGGATCACCTCATACTCCTTCGAGCCGAGAATGCTCTTGTCGACCTTCACTCTCGTCACCTGCGACTTCGGGAAGGCCTTGCGCAGGGTCTGCTGGGCGTTCTGGGGCAGGACGTCGGCCGAATGATAAACCTCGTCACGCGCCGCCAGCGGAAGCACCGCCAGCATCATGGCCGCGAATATTGCAATCAGTTTCTTCATTTCAATTCTTTTTGGTTACTCTTACTATAGATGACAACGTTCGAAAGGGCGATTTTGTTACTGCCCGGGCGTCGATATCACGGGCCGAGAGATTTTCGGTTTGATTCGGACTTTTCTGTTAACATTGCGAAATAGATTTTAACATTTATTAATCTCATTGAGAATCAACAAGATGGAAGGATAAATGTGTTGTAAAACATAATTTTCGGGAAG
>CAJTXU010000045.1 GCA_910584125.1 uncultured Muribaculaceae bacterium
AGAAGGTGACGGCCGAGAAAGACCGTCTTCTCAAAAAGGTGGGACAGTTGACAATTCCCGTATGACAAAGCGGGGTCAGAATTGTTAATAGAGTATCCATAAGGCGTGAGATTTCCGGGATTATCATTCACTATATTAACAAAGGAAATCCGCGCCTTTCTTTTATCTTTTTGATTTATTGACACTTGCCAATAAAATGACAAATTCTGGAATTTTAACAGAATTCGAACACATACGGGCATAATTAGCTGAATATAAAACCCTTAATGCGATTCTAAAAAAAATGTCATGTACTATGTGCGGAGCCCTTAATAATATTGCGGACGCCCTCTTGTTCTATAGATCTCTGATCTACAAAATTCGCTGCGGACGCCCTCTGTGACCCTCTGCGTGCGGCCTCCTTGCGCGAGGATGTCGGCGGACGCCGAGAGCGAAGCTCTCAGCTCTGTGGTCTCCGGTTGTTGATAAAGTCTGAGATGTGGAGGCTGATTCTTTGTTGTGCAACAAGGTGTCGTTACCGACACATATCTCTCATTCGCCTACCGTCGGTATCAAACCCAAGGCTGCTCACAAGATGCCCTGTCGGGCATGGAGTCATACCCACGGCTACTCACAAGATGCCCTGTCGGGCATGGAGTCATTACGCGGGTCTCGCACAGGGACCGCGGGGCGGCCGAGGACGGACCGCCCTTCCATGGTGGGACGCGCGCCGAATATGCGGAGATGGGACGCGCGCCGGGCATGTCCGGATATGCGGGCTTTCTGAAATTTTCTTCTCACGGCAGATAGATTGTAGCCTACATCTCGTTCTCTATTTATAAGAATAGATACTGATTATGAAGACAAGAATGCTGCTTGCGCTGGCCGCGGTCTTTGCGGCTATTCCGGCTATGGCCGACAGGGATTTGACTGACAGAAACGTCGAGATCCGCGATACGGTAATCGCCGCCGCTCCGGATGCCCCACGCATCTGCGAATACGACGCCGGAGCTCTCGATTCGGTGCCGTACCTTCTCGAACATGCGCGCCTCGCCGAACCTTGGGCCTACAAGGCGTTGGGCGACTGCTACCGATATGGCAACGGCGGCCTGGAGAAGAGCCTGGCCAACGCCATGTGCTATTATGTCGCGGCGGGCATCGATATCAAGGACCTGATCGGCCAGACCGCCAAGGAGAATCCCGATGATGAACTCGTGAGATTCTATACCACACTGACAAAAGTGATGAAGTATGTGGATAGCGGAGCTACAGACAGCATACCGGCCTATCTCGACGGTGCGAATCTTCCCGACCGTCCATGGACACGCACACTCCGAGAATATTCGCGACTCGACCTTCGCGCCGACAGTTCGGAACGCCTCCTCTCGCTCGTCGACGAGAATCCCGATGGCGAACAGTTTTTGGTGGTCTTCGGTCTGAAGGCATTTATGTATCCGAAAGAAAAGGAGTTCCGACCTCTCGACAAGACCTTGCTGTTCGCCCGCAAGGTGCCGCTGATGTATAATTTTGCCGGAACGGAGTATCTCAGGGATTTCCGCGACAGCGGTTCGAAAGAGAATCTCCTCATGGCCATCGATTGTCTGCGCAAGGCAGATGAGGCCGGCCTGCTCGACACCGATACCTTCGACCGCTTGCAATCCGCGGCCAAAGAGGCGGGAGTCGACCTCACTGAATATTTTCCGGAGGACGACCTCAAGCGTCTCCGCCATCTGAAAGCCCGGCACGACGAGGAGCTGGAGAGAGAACTCTCCGAGGAGGGCGTCAGTATTCGAATGATTGATAATTAATGAATTAGAAGATTTTCGCGGTAGCGAGGCGGTGACGGGCGGCCGAGAAGACGATGGTGATCTTGATGACCTTGCGTCCGTCGGCACCGAACGCGCCGGCGTAGCAGCGGTCCCCGATCTGACGCACCGCCTCGCCGAGCACGCGCTCAACCTCGGCGGAATCATCCCCGTCCGCATCTTCGATTGAATCACCACCATATTCGGCCATGGGCTCGCATAGGAAATCAATCCTTCCCGAGAGTGACGGACCGCATTCTTTCTTGCGGCGGCGGTCGGCGACCTTCAGTTCCATCACGTAGATGTAGCCGGAGGTCTTGACAGAAGGTCGATAGAGCCTTCTGACGTGTGCCGCTCAGCCTCGGTGTGGTAGCCGAGCATGGTCAGCAGCACATACATCACCGTCTGCCAGTAGCTCTCGTAGTCCTGATATCTGCGCAGGTCGTAGGACATCGACGCGGGTTGCCGGCGTAATACTCATGCAGCATCGACAGCAACAGACTCTTGCCGAACCGCCGAGGACGGCCCAGGAAATAGAACACGCCAGATTCGAGCAAAGGTATGCACCATGTCTTGTCGACATAAACAAAGCCTTCCTTTCTTATCTTACGAAACGACTGGATACCCACCGGGTATTTCAATTCTTCCATATTCGCGACTGTTTAGCTGGTTTGCAGGTGGGAAACGTCTCCGCCCTACAAAGTTAACAATTTAAAACCGGATTTGCAAACAGGCATGAGTCTCACCTTATCCGAACTTTCTCAACATTTTCTCAATTCTTTCCGGACCGGAAGCTCTTGAGCTCAAAGAGGGAGGGTGTACCGAAATTTAATTTTCGGATACACCCCCTCTGACTTGATGATTCGCAGTGCCGATTATCTTACAATGACCTTATGGACGGTCCTGCCGACCCTGACAATGAAAACACCTCCGTTTACTTCGATATCCTTTCTCGACTCGCCCTCACCGCTGTAGATGACGGCTCCGTTCGGCGCCCACACAACCACGGGCAGTTGCCGGGCGTTGAGAATCTCAATCTTGCCCTTATGAGCCCGGACTGTCGCTTGGATGTCGACGACCTGTTCCATGGCGTTCCATACTCGGACTATGGCGACTTCGTTGGAAGCTCCGGATTCCCCATGACCGTTGTAGACCACGGTGACCGTATAGATATATCTACAGTCCTCGGCCACATCCGTGTCCAGGAAACGGCTGTCATCCACAAGATTGGCGTTGATTCTGGTTCCATCGCGATATACGTTGAAACCTTCGATATCAAGGTCTGTCTCCGGAACTGTCCATGTGAGCTCGACACCTTCGTCTACATTCGTGGCCACGAGATCGGAGACTTCCGGCAGAACTACAGGTTTCGCCTCGACCGTCACATGGCAGACCGCCGTCGTGCCGTCGTATGCACGTGCGGTTATGGTGGCTGATCCGGGCCCGTTTGCCGTCACACTGGCCGTAACTCCCGAGCCATAGACCGATACAACCGAGCTGTCGGAAGTCGACCAGGAACAGCTGCCGCTGTTTTCCCCGGTGATGTCGGCTGTCAGATAATCCGTGTCCCCCTCCCGCAGCGTCAGAGACGAGGGGCTGATGCTGATGGTGTTATGTTCGCGGACTGTCACATACACATAGTCGGAATGGCCGTTGGAGGTGGTGGCCGTGATGCGGGTCTGGCCTGCATAGTCGCCATATATCCGGCAGGTGTTGCCGTCACGGTATAACGACACATTATTGTTGGACGCCGACCAGCTCACATATTCCGAACCGCCGTAGACCGTAGCGTAGGCATATGTCGATTCGCCGACATAAATCGAGGTGCTGCTGGCGGAAACAGATACTCCGGAAGGGCCGCGCGATTCCACGGTTACATTCCATGTGGCGGAAAACGTATACGTGTTCCAGCTTCCGGGGAAAGAATATTTCAGCTCGTAGTTCACTGTATAAGTTCCCGGCTCGTTGAAGATCACGTATGCGAAATTGCTGTTTCTTTCCCTCCAGCTCGTGACGTATTCATTTGACGAGGTCCAGGAATAGGAACGCGCCGTCATCGAGCCTGAAAGCAAGTCGTTGTAGATACTTGCTCCCGTAGAGCTGTAGTCGCGGATACTGAGAGTGATGATGTCGCCCACATAGCCGGAGGCTGACGCCGCGTGCGCCTCGAAGCCGGACACAAGGGCCACAAGCAGCATGAGAGGCAGTGCGATCGCCCGGCAGATCGATGTAATCTTTTTCATTACGATAGGTTTAGGTTTATAGTGTTGATAAAAGTCTTGAAGAGTCCGGAGAGATATCCCGGGAGCGTCTTCACACCATTATGCAGACTATATATGAGATGTAACCCATCGCGTAAAAGATTTTAATCATTCAGAAGATCTGCGCGGTGACGAGGCGGTGACGGGCGCCCGAGAAGACGATGGCGATCTTGATGACCTTGCGGCCGTCGGCGCCGAACGCGCCGGCATAGCATCGGTCCTCGATCTGACGCATAGCCTTGTCGAGCACGCGCTCAACCTCGGCGGAATCATCCCCGTCCGCATTTTCGATTGAATCACCTCCATATTCGGCCGTGGGCTCGCATAGGAAATCAATCCTTCCCGAAGGTGACGGAGTGCATTCTTTCTTGCGGCGGCGGTCGGCGACCTTCAGTTCAATCACGTAGATGTAGCCGGAGGTCTTGACCAGAAGATCGATCGAGCCTTCTGACGTGTGCCGCTCCGCCTCGGTGTGGTAGCCGAGCATCGTCAGAAGCACGTACATCACCGTCTGCCAGTAGCTCTCGTAGTCCTGGTACTTGCGCAGGTCGTAGGGAATCGACGCGAAGAATGCGTTCAGACTGTTGACGAAACCATGTGCGTCGCCTTCTTTTAGAAGCGTCCCCAGACACTCCGCACTGAATTCGGGATCTTCCTCCGGATTTCCATATTCCTGCATAAACTCATTCAGGAAGCAACTTTCAACCTCCATGTTGGGAAATCCAAGTGTGTAGCGATTGTTGCTGAGTTCATAGGACTTGATCGTGAGATAGCCTGTCTGATACAGCAACGGGATGGGCCTACGTCCTAACTTGGTGATGTCGCTCAGGTTTTGGGCATCCGATCTCGCTCCATCCAGATTCCGGACGCTTATATGATTGCGTAACAGGAGGTCCACAAGCATCTTGGCTGTACCGGTGGAGAACCAGTAGTCGTCCAATATCCTGCGCCTCAACGCAAGCAGCAGACTGAAAGGATTGTAAATATCCGAACACCGCGGACTGAAGTGGTAACCGTCGTATCGTTTCTTGAGTTTGGCATACATCGCGCCGACATCTTCATTATGAGACTCGGCAAGCGCACGCACCCCCGGGTCGAAATTGGCGTGGAGTTCCTCTTCGGTTATACCACATATCGCGGCAAACTCGTCATCAAGCGAGATGTCATAGAGATTGTTCAGACCGGAGAACACGTTTAGTTTGCCGAACTTCGTCACACCTGTCAGCAACGCTAATTGTATGCAAGGGTCCAGAGTCTTCAGCGCCGAATAGAATCCGCGCAGTGAATTCTGGTGGGTACCATATAATTCGTCGTTGAGGATATTGTCGGTCAACGGTTTGTCATACTCATCGATGAGAACGACAACCTTCCGGCCGCTCTTTCTGCAGGCTTCCTGAACAAGTGTGATGAAACGGTCTGACAACGACCCTCGAATATCGGTGATGCCGTACTCCTCCTCATAATCCCCCAGCTGGCGGTGGAGATTATTGTACACGCTGCCGGCCTCGGTATAATCCTGGCCGTTCAGGTCAATATGGAAAACAGGCCGCGACGTCCATTCCCCGGGGCGCAGACGCTCGATGGCAAGGCCGCGGAAGAGCTCGCGGTTGCCGGCGTAATACTCATGCAGCATCGACAGCAGCAGGCTCTTGCCGAACCGCCGCGGACGGCCCAAGAAATAAAACTTTCCGTTTTCAAGCAGGGATATATACGATGTCTTGTCGACATACACATAGCCTCCCTCGATTATTTCTCTGAACGACTGGATACCCACCGGATATTTCAATTCTTCCATATTCGCGACCGTTTTGCTGGTTTGCAGGCGGAAACGTCTCCGCCCTACAAAGTTAACAATTTAAAACCGGAATAGCAAATAGATTATTATCGGGATTTATCGGGACTTATCGGGACAAATCGGGACGAATCGGGACAAATCCCGATTCGTCCCGATTCGTCCCGCTTTTGATGAGATCAAAAAAGGAGGCCGACTCTCGTCGGCCTCCCCTATTCAACATTCAAAATTCTTCTTCACTCTGCGGCCTTGGTCAGCACGATGTAGGCCGAGCCGTCGGAGTTGAGACGCAGCGTGCTGTCGTTGACGAAGTCAACGGTCTTCACCTGCGGGATGACCTGACGCAACAGGTCCTCGACCTGCGGACGGTCACATGCCATAAGTGTAGCCGGACCGTCACCGAGCACGATCGAGTCGCCCTTCTGCTCATATGAGCCCTGGAGCGTGTTGCAGTTGGTCGTGACGCTGTATTGGCCGTCAGCGAACGTGAAATACTGCGGAGTCTTCGGGTCGATGTCGGCCGGACGCGCGTTGAGCGTGTCGCTCACCACGACATTCTCGATGTTCCACTTTCCCTCCACGGCATGTGTCGGTATCTCCGCCTCGGCGACCGAGAGTTCTGAGGAGTCGGTCACTACACCCTTCTGGGTCGCGCCTCCGCACGAGGTCAGCACAGCGGCGAGAACGCCGCAATATACGCAATATAAAAGAGCCTTCTTCATATCGTTTGGTTTATTCATACCTTTAACACACCCGTCCAAATTAAGTTTGTATCAACAAATCTTAATTTTTCATAATGGTGCAATATATGGAACGACATTTGAGTTTAGTTTATTGTCATTTGAAACGAAACTAAGTTATCACACGAAATGAAGAAATTCCTGCTCACACTCATGGCTCTCGTATTCTGTTTCGGAGCCGCCAACGCATTCATCGACAAGTATACCATCAACCGAGACGAGCTTCCCGAGCCGGCGCGCGAGATGCTCGACGAGCACTTCCCCAAGGCAAAGGTCAGCATGATCAAGGTCGACCGCCATCTGCTGAAGAAGACCGACTATGACGTGCGCCTCGTCAACGGCACGAAAATAGAGTTCAGCAACAAGGGGAAATGGACGTCGGTCGACTGCGGCAAGCGCGAGGTGCCCGAGGCGCTCGTGCCCAGGGCAATCATGAAGTATGTCACCAAGAACCACAGCGGGCTGAAGATAGTCAGCATCCGCAACCGCAACGCCGGCTACGACATCGGCCTCAGCGACGGTGTCACCCACCGCTTCAACCTGTTGGGACAATACAAAGGATTAAGTGAAAAGTAAGAAGTAAAAAGTAAGAAGTAAGAAGTAAGAAGTAATACGGGGCCTTTGTAAACCAATCGTGATACGGGCCGCGGACATGTCATAACGACTTGACCGCGGCCCGTATTACTTCTTAAAGGATTAAGTGAAAAGTAAGAAGTAAGAAGTAAGAAGTAATACGGGGCCTTTGTAAACCAATCGTGATACGGGCCGCGGACATGTCATAACGACTTGACCGCGGCCCGTATTACTTCTTAAAGGATTAAGTGAAAAGTAAGAAGTAAGAAGTAAGAAGTAATACGGGGCCTTTGTAAACCAATCGTGATACGGGCCGCGGACATGTCATAACGACTTGACCGCGGCCCGTATTACTTCTTACTTTTAACTTATTACTTGTTCTGCAGCTTCTTGATCTCGGCGGCCGAGAGGCTTATCGAGTAGGTCTTCTTGTTGAAGCCCGAGGTGATGTCGAATCTCAGACCGGCGTCGGCGTCGGCCAGCAGGTCGATCATCTCGCGGGTCTCCTTGTCGCCGCCCGAGAACGCCTCCAGCAGACCGGACTTCATCTCGGCCTCGACCGAGCTGAGCTCCATCACGTCGATGCCGGGAGGAAAGTTGAGGTGCGCAACGCACTCGTTGCTTCCCTCGTCGTAGGTGAACTTCGTGATCTTCAGGCCATCGCCCAGATCGGTCGGGCACTCTTTGTTGCTCTGCTCTATGTCCTGTTTCAGACGGTCTTTGGCCGAGCATGCCGCCATACCCACCATAAGGGCCATGACCAGCAGGATGCTGAGTAATTTTTTCATATCCGTGAATTTTTTGTAGTTAATAACCACAAAGGTAAGCAAAAAAATCTTAATACGCAAATAAATAATAAATATGGAGTGACGTCCGCTCGGTATGCCACTCCATATCATTTTTCCGATCACCGGTCGCCATCAGCGCGACCACGGCGACTCGCGCGTCACTCAGCCGGCTCGCCGCCGCGGATCTGCGTGTATTCGCCTGTCTCGGCGTTCACCTCGTACATCAGCAGCCTTGAAGTCTGCTCGCCGTCGTAGCCGAAGATGAAGATGGTGTATTTACCCCATGCCCATGTGCCGAGCACGCTGTTCCATTCCTGACCCATGGCGAATTTCTTCTCGACATCGCCGGTATAAGTCATATTGCTCAGATACTGGCCCTGCTCCGCCGTATACTGCTCCACAAATTCCTCGTCCGAAAGATTGGCCAACAAAAGAGAATTGGAATTGGGCAGGATATCCATGACATATTTCATATCCTTGTCGGAAGGCTTGACATCTGCCGTGATATGGTTGGAATTACCGGCATTCTGGAAGTCCTTCAGTTCGACTTCGAACGTCAGTTCCTTACCCTCCTGGGGAGCGCGTATAAGCTCCGCCTCGCCCGTGGCGGCATTTACCTTGAAAGCGTAGACTCCCGAGGTGGCCTCTCCGTCATAACCGAACGCGAACGCGATGTAATAGCCGAATCTCCAGACTCCGAGCGTGTTGTCGTATTTGCTCGTCATCGACATCAACTTCTGCATATCGCCCGTATATGTCGCATTGCCGAGGTATTCTCCCGATACGGATACATAACGCTCTATGAATTCTTCGTCCGTGCAGTCAAGCTGCGCACATGCGTTATCGTCGGGAAGATAGTCGAACACATATTTGGCCTCCTTGTCGCTCGGCACGATGTTGACATCAAGATAATTGGTGTTGCCATTTTCCCTGAAATTGGAGAACGACATATCGAGCTTCATGTTGGTTGACGCAGACTTGGGAGTCACTTTCTGCTCAAGGATATCGGTGATGACACCTCCGCCATCGTCTATGCCGAAAATCAGAATGGAATATTCCTTTCCTACCGACATATAGTTGCCGCAGAGAAGTCCGGACTGTGTGCTTATGCCCGAGGCTGCCCCGACATGCACGAGCCGCTCGTTTTCCTTCCAGCCCGGATTGGTCGAATTCTCGTAGTAGATGATGTTGGAGACGTAGGCCGAACGCGAGTAGTCATCGGGAATTCTCGACGACTCCACGAGCATACCTGTCCATTTTATGTCGGAGTCGGAAGGTGTGACCGACAGACTGTATTCGGATGTCGAGATCGGATCGAGCGAAAGCTCGAAAGTGGCGTCGCTGGAAATCTCGGGCACCGGAACAGTGAATTCCTTGGTGAAGAAAGGTGTGTTGATCACACCGTATTCGCATCCGTAGGCCACGGCCACCATCTCGTCGCCCACACGTGTGTTGGTGTACGTCCGCTCACACGAAGTGTAGTACATCGCATCCGCCCAGGTTCTGTCAGTGCGGTAGATAATCTGTTCGAGCATCTGGAGACTCTGGACCGTGAGCTTTTCAAGACCGGTCTCCTCGACCTGGGCCTTGGTATACACCTCGATATAGAAAGGTATGTCGCGGTCGGAGCCCTCGATATCCCTGGCGTTTGCCTTTACCGTATATGTATTGGAATTGAATTCGACCTCCACATCATATTCCGTATTCAGCACTTCGGCCTTCTTGGTGCGGAATTTCACGAGCAACGGCTCGGTGGTCATATTGATGTCGTTGCCTTCCACCTCGCCTGTATAGAACAGCAGCACGCTCTCCTCGTCAGGAAGGAGCACGGTGCTGGGCCACCAGTCACGGTCGAAATCGCCTGAATGGAATATGGCATCCATTGGGAAATCACAGAGCTGCTTACCGTAGCTGGCAGCCACTTGCTGACAGAAGGCCACGTTATCGCTGAACAGACGGTCGGCCCATTCCTCTTCGGGGACGCCCTCGAGGTCGGCCACCGGACAACCCGATACACGATAGTATGCTCCCGGGTCATCGGTCGTGATGTGGAGTGTGGCGCATGCGTAATGAGGCTCCACAACCACATGCAGCGGGTTGTCGGGAAGACCCTCGACGTAGTCGATGCGGTCGAAGCCGTCGATTTCCATCTCCAGCGGATCGGTGTCGCTGAAGGCGACGCGCATCTTCTTGAAGCCGCCATCCTCGGGGTCGGTGTATGTTATCTCGCTGATGTCGTCGACGCGGACGGTCCTGACCTTTTTCGAGCCTTTGAAGAATGTGAGTTTGTCGTTGGCGGCGAAGAGCATCGTCGTCGCCGTGAGCGCGGCGAGGCCGCATATAAGTATTTGCTTTTTCATATCGCGGCCGTGATTATCTGATGAATATCTTGAAGGAGTTGCGGCCCGCGGCCACTACATATACTCCCGCGGGGAGGTCGCCGAGCGACACGCGGCAGTCGCCCGAGGCGGTCATGCTGCGCACGGTCTTGCCCGCGGCGTCGCAGATCACGATGGCGGTTCCGTCGGCCAGTCCGCTGAACTCAAGGGCGTCGCCCGTGTAGCGGCAGCCGCCCTCAGTGGCGATACCCTCCACGCTGTTGCCGGCCTTGTGCTCGAAGCTCTTGATGTTCTCGCGCGCCACGGTCACGTCGGCGTCGGTGCCGGTGACTACCATGTCGTCGCCGACAAACTTCATTTTCAGATTCTCGCCTAACGCGATTTCCACGTCGCTGCCGTCGTTGAGATGCACGACGACCTTGTCGTAGACCGTGGCGCTTGCCGCCACCGCAACGCACAGGGCGATCAATAATGCGAATAGATGTCTCATAATTATGTTGGTTGTTGTTATGATTGCCCGGGGAGGCGTCGGCGCCTCCCCGGGCTGATTATGGCTTTATCAGCGGATCACGATCTTGAAGGTGCGGCCTTCGGCCGAAACCACGTACACGCCGGGGGCGAGGGCCGAGATGGCCTCGGCATCCGCGCCGCGGAGCACCTGCACGCCGTCGATCGTATAGACGTTGGCACCTGCCTGTCTTCGTATTCGCTCCATTCCGTAGTGGGCTCGGTGGCGGTGATGGATCCTTCGACGAGACAGCGTTTCACCTCGCCGCGCTGCGAGTAGGCCACGACTCCGCCGATGGTGCATCCGGCCTCGAACGTGGCCGTGACGTGGCAGTCGGTTATCGACGAGCTCGCCCAGTTGACGGCCGCGATGCCGCCTACGCCCTGCTTGCCGACAATCGTGCCGGCGAACGATGAGGCCTTGATCTTCGAGTCGTTGCCGAGGGTCGACACGATTCCGCCCACATCCATGGTCTCGGGCAGCGTGATGTCGCCGCGCACGGCGCAGGCCGTGATCTGCGTTCCGGTCGCCGCGTTGTTGACCAGCATACCGAAGTCATAAAGCCCGCTGCCCTCGGCCACGGCATCGACGATGCGCACGTTCTCGATCGAGGCCGAACTTGTCCTGCCCGCCAGCAGCGCCTCGGCGCCGCTGGCCCTGACGCCGCGAAGCGTCAGGTCTTTGATGAAGCTCTTCTGCGTCGAGCCGAGCGAGCCGACCATCGAGAACATCGGCGCCCCGGTGAGCGTGAAGTTCCTGATCATGTGGCCGCCGCCGTCGATCGAACCGGTGAACAGACCCCCCACAGGCTCGAAGGCGTCGCCGGCATAGTCGATGTCGTTGGCCAGACGGTAATGCTTGTTGAGGTTGAACTTGATCTGCTCCAGATCGCCGCGCGTGCGCAGCAGGTAGGGGTCGGCGACCGTCCCGGCGCCCTCGAACTTATTGAGGGGCAACGATATGAACTCGCTGTGAAGGTTCTGTTCGGCAAACGATTTGTAGCTTATCCAGATTGCGGGATTGGACGATTCGTTCACCAAGGCCACGCTTATCTGGCTGTCTTCGGCCGCGAACGGAATCTGCATCAACGTCTCTCCGGCGTCGTTCACCACCATAAGCTCCGTGTGGGCGACTCCTTCAGCCGCGCTCTGACGGCGCTGCACGAGAATCATGTACTCCCGGGCCTCGTCGGTATTGAAAAGATAGCGGCCAAGACCGTTGGCAACAATGTAGGGACTGATGAGGTTGACATTCTTGCCCGCCACAAGGGAATCTATCTTAAGCATATGTCCATCCTCGTCGAACCACGCCACGAGATGCGACATGTTGCCGCTGTCGTCCGACACGCCCTGGGTCGTGGCCACAGCATAGCCATAACCGTCTCCGTCATGCACTCGGTCGAGGGCGAGCGAAAGCGCCATGCGCATACCATGATATTCGACAGTGACCGGAATGGCGGCCACCTGCTCCATCGAGGGATAGTCGAACATACAGTATTCCAGGTCAAGGTCTCCCGGGCCGGTCGGCATCAGGAAACAATATTGTTCCGGTTCGCCCGCCACAGGGCTGAGGCGCATATAGCCGGCATATCCGCGGCCGAAAGTCTTGAGTTTGGCGCCGTCGAACGATATCACATCGAAATATCCGAGCCTGTCATCCTGGTTGAAGTTGGAATTGGCCACCGACACCACATATGCCGGATATTCGTCATCGTCACCGAAATCGAACGATATGTCGTCGCCTCCCGACAGGGCTCCGATGCAATAGGTGCGCATGGAGAATCCTTCTTCGGCGGCCTCGCACGGAATCTCGGTCGTGCCGACTTCCGTCAGTTCCGCATCGTAATCCCCCTTCTTCAGCAGTTTGATCAGGAACTTGTTGTCTTCCGACAGCTTGTCATTGGTGATGTCCAGCGGATCCTCGAAAAATGTCTTCTCATATTGCGACTGGGCCACATAGAGGGTACGGCCGCGGGAGTTGATGAGCACGGGAAGAGTCTCGTTGTCGCCGTCGCCCGAGGCATAGAACATATTGACCGGTATCGTCGCAAGCTTCGTCGCCGACGGAGAGCTCCACGACGCCTTGGTGTATATATCGAATTTGTAGACCCAATCGGGCAGCGTCCCGTTTTCGGAGTCGCCGTCCGGTATTTCCTCACCGGCGAAGAATGTCATGAAGAAATCCTCGCTGAATCTGTCGGCCGCATTGTTGACGGCCTGCGTGTAATATCCGTCGAGGGTGGCGATCTTCTCAGCCGGGGTCTCAGCGCCCTTGAGCGAGAACACATAGGTGAACGGGACTGCTCCATACGCTCCCTCGGGCTTGAAATTAAGCATCACCATCACCTCGTAAGCGTCGTTGGTGTTGAAAAATTTTCTGGTGACGCAGGGGCCGAACTGCACGTCGGAGCATTTGTCGAAGCCCTCGGGCTTCTCTATGGGAGACTCTATATAGCCCACCGGCTCATATTTGTCGTCATAGATGGTGGCCTTGATGCCGGTATAGTCGTAGTCGGCATAATATTCGCTTCCTCCGACCTGCGTCTTCTCGTAATCGCATGTGACGAACCATGTCGTGCCGTCGGGCATGTCGAGATAGGCGACGTTTTCTGACGTGGGCAACTGAGTGTCGGTGGCCGAGACCACCGATTTCAGCGCCGATTGCCGGGGCAGGCTGAGGCCCTGCCATTCCTGGCCCAGAGCGCGTGCCTTGGGCGTCCATCGGAAGGGTTCCGACACCTGTGCCTCTCTCAACTGACGGGGCGTGCGTGGCGCGGCGAAAGCCGCGGGCAGCGCGACGAGCGCGACAGCCGCCAATAGGGTAAGCTTCTGTTTCATCTGTTATTGTTGTTAAGTTTCCTAATTTCGCAAAGTTAGAACATTTTTCCGACAATTCCCCCATAACGGCGTTAATAAAAGTTAACACCTGATGATAAATGATGGTTGAGATCAGACTCTGGGGGCAGCAAATATTCATGCATTTGGGATTATGATTTGCAGTTGCAAATATATT
>CAJTXU010000046.1:0-13505 GCA_910584125.1 uncultured Muribaculaceae bacterium
GGACGCCGCCTCCGGCGGCGTCCGGCGGCCATAAAACAGGTCTACATCCGGTCTACAGGGGGTATAACCGTATGCCTATGGCTGCAATGTCAGACTTTTTCAGTAATTTTGCAACAGCATATTCAGAACAGAATGAAACACCAACATATTCTGACGGCGATCGCCGCCTTTGCCCTTTTCTCGTGCGCCAGAAGCCCGCGGAACCTCGATCCCTTCGGTTGGAAGCCGGTCGACCATGAGTTCGACTCGCTGACTCTCCGGGCTGAGCGTCTTCTGTCGTATGACGCGGGTCGCGACTCGGCCGCCATGCCGGTCGAGGCCATGCGCCGCGTTGCCAGGAAGCATCCCGAAAGCCGGGTGATGGATGCCCGCGCCACATTTTTTGAGGGTCAGCTTGTCTATAAATACGACAATCCGGAGCGAGGGGACTCCCTGCACCGCGCCTCCCTCGCCATGACCGACTCAGCCCGCTATCCTTACGACGCGCTCCGCATAGGCTACACCATCGAGGACGTCTATCACGAGCCGACGCTCGAATACTACGAGCATCTCCGCGGTCTGCTCGACGGGTTCGTCGGCAGCGGCGACAAGTTCTGGTCGGCCGGTGTGGCGATGGAGACGGGGATGTTCCTCACCGACCTCGGCGACACCCGCCACGGAGAGGCGTATCTCGACATGGCCGACTCGCTGTTCAGAGCCGGCGGTTTTACTCAGGAGCTCTCGACCAACCGAATCAACCGGGCCAATCTGCTGAGCGCGCGCAAGGACACCGCGCAGGCCGTGGCCCTGATGCGCACGATCCTGGCCGATACGGTCGCGCCGATCTCCGGATTCACGCGTCACATCGTGCTGGGCAACCTCTACTCGATGGCGGGCGACACCGCGGCTTTGCGCGAGGCCTATGGCGACGTGAGGCATTTCTCCAACTCGGCGGATTTCGAATGCCTCTACGCCTCGTGTCTTGCCGTGGAGCAGCTGAAGGCCGGGCGTCTCGACTCAGCGCGGCACTACCGTGCCGAGGCGCTCCGCAATCTCGTCGACGACATGCCGGCAGAGACCGCGCTCGCCTATTATGAAGCCTCGCAACGGATGTTCGAGGCCGAAGGAAGGATCGACAGTGCGTACCGCTATCTGGGGCTCGCCGACGATCTGCGTCGCCGCATCCAGGCCGAGGACGACCGCGCCGAGATCAACAACGTCACGCTCTACTCGCACATCGAGGAGATGCGCCGCGCGTCGGAGGCCGCCCGGCGCGACGTGGTGGTTGCCTCGCTCTGCGTCATATTCGCTATTCTCGCCCTCGCCGGTGTCGTGGCGCTGCTGGTCTACCGCAGGGTACAGCGGCAGAAACTCGCCGGCGTGGAGGCCGCGCTGGCCCGCGAGAGGTCCGACCGCAAGGCCCTCGCCATGGAGACCGTCCTCGCCGAGAAAGAGAACATGATGCGCGACATGGAGCGCGAGATGCAGCAGATGGAGACAAGCGGCGAGATCACAGCCGCCGCCGCCCGCAAGCTCGGATCCTCGATGAGGCTGCACGTCAGCCAGCGTGAGCAACGTGACTCGTTCCTGGAGACATTCGAGACGCTCTCGCCCGATTTCTCGCTGCGCCTCAAGGAGGCTTATCCGGCGCTCACCGAGTCAGACATCCGCCTCGCGTCATATATCGCGATCGGGATGGAGAGCAAGCACATCGCCCGCGTCATGTCGATACGGCCCGAGTCCGTCAAGCAAGCGCGCTGGCGTCTGCGCGGCAAGATGGGGCTCGGGCCGGATGACTCGCTCGACGACGTCATTCGCCGTATCTGATGCTGATTATGTCCCAGTCGACTATGTCCCAGAGTTTCGAGAGATGCTCTGCGCGGCGGTTCTGGTAGTCGAGATAATAGGCGTGCTCCCACACGTCGAACACAAGGATAGGGCGCAGGCCGCTGCTCATCGGGTTTTCGGCGTTGCGGCCCTGTGTGATGTAGAGCTTGCCTTCGGCATCGGCCGACAGCCACACCCAGCCCGAGCCGAAAAGGCTCGCGCCCGCCTGCTCGAATTTCTGCTTGAAGTCCTCGATACTGCCGAACTGATCGATGATCTGCCCGGCCAGTTTGCCGCTCGGTTCGCCGGCACCGCCAACGGCGAACTGGAAGAAATAGAAGATATGGTTCCAGGCCTGAGAGGCGTTGTTGTAGAGCGGTCCGTCGCTCTTGCGGATTATCTCCTCCAGAGGCATGTCGTCGAACTCCGAGCCCTCGATGAGGCGGTTGAGATTGTCGATATATGCCTGTTCATGCTTGCCATAGTGGTAGTCGACCGTAGTGGCCGATATCACGGGTTCAAGGTCGGAATTGGCGTATGGTAGCCTCGGTCGTGTGAATTTCATGATTAAATCGTTTTATTGTTACACATAAAGGCAGATTTCCCCCTCGGGGAATCTGCCTTTATAACGGCTCCGGTCACCCAAAAGTTTAAAGCCCAAAGGACCTGAAAGACCTTAAGGACTTTCTCAGTCGAACACGGCGTCCCAGTCTTTCCAGACGGGCTCGTAGCCGTGGGCGCGGATAGCCGCCTCCACCTCGCGGGGTGTGCGCGAGTCCGATACCTCGAACTGCTCGAGCGAGTCGGGTTCGGTGACGTAGCCACCCGGGTCGGTGCGGCTTCCGGCGCTCATCGACGTCACCCCCAGCGTCATCATGTTGTCGCGGTAGGCGGGCGTCTCGCGCGTCGAGTAGGAGATGTCGACGTCGTGGTCGAAGAGGCGGAAGGCGAACGTCAGCCGGGCGAGCTGCCGGTCGTCGATCACGGTCTTGGGCTGGTAGCCGCTTTCCGACGGACGCATGCGCGGGAAGTTGACGGAATAACGCGACCGCCAGTACTTCTTCTGGAGGTATCGCAGGTGGCGTGCCATCATCACGACGTCGGCGCGCCAGTCTTCGAGGCCGAGCAGCACGCCGAGCCCGATCTTGTGCATCCCGGCCTCGCCCATGCGGTCGTAGCCGTTCAGGCGCCAGTCGAAGTGCGATTTCATGCCCCTCGGGTGGTATGTACGGTATGCCTCCCGGTGGTATGTCTCCTGGAAGCATACCACTCCGTTGAGTCCGCTGTGGCTCAGACGCTCGTATTCGCGCGCCCGCAGAGGCTGCACCTCGAGCGTCAGGTTATGGAAATAGGGGCGGCACGTATGCAGCACCCTCTCCATGTAATCCACACCGCAGAGGGCCGGGAACTCGCCCGAGACTATCAGCAGATTCTGGAACGGCCCGAGGAGCTTGATGGCCTCGCACTCGGCCTTGACCTGCTCCATGGTCAGCGTGGTGCGCTCGAACGGGTTGTCGTGGTTGAACCCGCAGTAGACGCACTTGTTGGTGCAGGCGTTCGACACATACATCGGGATGTAGAGCGAGATCGTCTTGCCGAAGCGTTCAAGTGTGAACTTGCGGCTCAGCGCGGCCATGCGCTCCAGATACGGGTCGGCCGCCTCCGAGATGAGCACGGCGAACTCCTCGGGCTCGAGCGGCCTGCGGTTGCGCTCGGCCTTGGCGAGCACGCGCTCGACGTCGGCCGCCGTCGCCGAGGCGACCAGGGCGAGCGTCTCGTCCCAGTCGTATCGGTCGATGAGGTCGGCGAATCCGTGTCCGAACACCGAATCGCGGTCGGGGTCGGACTTCATTATCTTCTTTTTGATTTCTGTCGTTTCTTCCATATCAAAGACCCCACAGTCTCTCGGAAATTTCAGAAAAGTGCTATTTGTCGCACTTGTCGGCGACGTTCTGCGAGATGCGCATCGCGCAGAAGTTTGGCCCGCACATCGTGCAGAATTTGTCGTCGGCGTCGGGAGCGTCGCGGCGCGAGTCGAGATAGTATTTCTTGGCCCGCTCGGGATCGAGCGAGAGGTTGAACTGGTCTTTCCAGCGGAACTCGTAGCGGGCCTTGCTCAAGGCGTCGTCGCGCACGGTCGCGCCGGGGAAGCCCTTGGCGATGTCGGCGGCATGGGCGGCGATCTTGTAGGCGATCACGCCCTCGCGCACGTCGTTGAGGTCGGGCAGCGACAGGTGCTCCTTGGGAGTCACATAGCATATCATGGCCGTGCCGAGCGCCGAGATGATGGCGGCGCCGATGGCCGAGGTGATGTGGTCGTAGGCCGGAGCGATGTCGGTGGTGAGGGGGCCGAGCGTGTAGAAGGGCGCCTCGTGGCAGTCGATCTTCTCCTTCTCCATGTTGGTCGGGATCTTCTGCATCGGCACGTGTCCGGGGCCTTCGATGAGCACCTGCACGTCGTGCTGCCATGCTTTCTCGGCGAGACGGCCCAGCACCTCGAGCTCGAGGAACTGCGCGCGGTCGTTGGCGTCATGGGTCGAGCCGGGGCGCATCCCGTCGCCCAGCGATATGGCCACGTCATACTTGTTGAGGATCTCACAGATCTCGTCGAAGTGCTCGTAAAGGAAGCTCTCGCTGTCGTGCAGCACGCACCACTGCATCATGATCGAGCCACCGCGCGACACGCAGCCCGTGAGGCGCTCGTTGACGAGCGGGGCGTGCTCGCGGAGCACTCCGGCATGGATGGTGAAATAGTCCACGCCCTGCTCGCACTGCTCGATCAGCGTGTCGCGATAGATCTCCCAGGTGAGCTTCGAGACGTCGCCGCCCACCTTCTCAAGGGCCTGGTAGATGGGCACGGTGCCCATCGGCACGGGGCAGTTGCGGATGATCCATTCGCGGGTCTCGTGGATGTTGTCGCCCGTCGAGAGGTCCATCAGCGTGTCGCCGCCCCAGTAGCAGCTCCAAACGGCCTTGGCGATCTCTTCCTCGATGCCCGACGAGAGGGCCGAGTTGCCGATGTTGGTGTTGAGCTTGCAGGCGAAGCGCGAGCCGATGATCATGGGCTCGGCCTCGGGGTGGTTGATGTTGGCGGCTATCACGGCGCGACCGGCGGCCACCTCCTCGCGCACGAACTCGGGCGTGATGTATGAGTCGATGCCGCGCTCCTTGTTGTCGAGGTTCTCGCGGATGGCCACGTATTCCATTTCGGGCGTTATGATGCCCTTTCGCGCATAATGCATCTGGGTGACACGGCGGCCGTCGCGTGCGCGGCGCGGCTTGTGGGCCACGGGGAAGCGGATGGCGTCGAGGCTGCGGTCGTCGCGGCGCATGCGGCCGTATTCGCTCGTGATGTCGTCGAGCACTTCGGTGTCGCCGCGGCCCACGACCCAGGCCTCGCGGTGGCGCGGCAGGCCCTTGTTGATGTCTATCTCGACGGCCGGGTCGGTGTAGGGGCCCGAGGTGTCGTAGACGGTGATGTCCTCGTTGGGGTATTCCACGCGACGTCCGTCCTCTATCCTGACGGTGGGGTACTGATGGATGCGGCGCATGGCCACTCTCACTCCAGGCATCGTGCCTTCCACATACACTTTCTCTGAATTGGGATAGGCGGAGACGTCGATGTTCTCTATCTTCATATCTATGCGGGTTGTTTCTGTGTTTGGTTGTATTCGGTTTAAGGATCAGTCGTTGAGGAATGCGGTGAGCGCCGAGGTGGCCTGAGCAGATTGGGAGACGGCTCCGAGTCCGGCGAGGTAAGCGGCGCGACCGGCCCTGACGGCGTCGCGGAACGCGGCGGCCATCATCACCGGGTCTCCGGCCACGGCTATGGCCGTGTTGACCAGCACGGCGTCGGCTCCGAGCTCCATGGCTTCGGCGGCGTGCGACGGGGCGCCGAGGCCGGCGTCGACCACGACGGGCACCGAGGCCTGCTCGATGATGATCTCGATGAGGTCGCGCGTCAGCAGCCCCTTGTTGGTGCCGATCGGTGCCGCCAGAGGCATCACCGCCGCCGAGCCTGCTTCCTCAAGAAGCTTGCACAGCACCGGGTCGGCCTGCACGTAGGGCAGCACCTTGAAACCGTCGGCGGCCAGCTGCTCGGTGGCCTTCAGGGTCTCGATGGGGTCGGGCATGAGATATTTCGGGTCGGGATGGATCTCGAGCTTGATGAAGTCGGTGCCGAATATCTCGCGGCTCATCTGCGCGGCCAGCACGGCCTCGCGCGCGTCGCGCACGCCCGACGTGTTGGGCAGTAGCTGCACGTGCTCGCGGTTGATGTGGGTCAGCATCTCGTCGGTGGCTTCGTTCATCATGTTGACGCGTTTCATAGCCACGGTGATCATCTGCGAATCCGACGCCTTGATGGCGGCCAGCATCATGTCGGGCGACGGGAATTTGCCCGTGCCCACGAAGAGGCGCGATGTGAACTCGCGGCCTCCGATTGTCAGTATGTCGTTCATTTGTCGTTGTTGTTTAATCTGTTCGTCGGCCGTTCACTTGGGCATGAACGGCCTGAGGATGTCGAGGAATTCGGCGGTCTTTGCGGCGATGTCGGGCGCGAAGGCTATCGCGCCGCTCACGGCCACGCCGTTGACGCCAGCCTCCATCAGCGGCACGACGTCGACAGGGCGTATGCCTCCGACGGCCACATGGCCGATGTTGATCTCCAGACGCTCCATGCCGATGCAGAGGTCGCGTATCCCCTCGAGGCCCAGGATGGGGGCGAGGTTCTTCTTGGTCTGCGTCGAGGCGTAGGGGCCCATTCCTATATAGTCGATGTCGAGGCTGCGCACGGCCTTGATGTCGTCGAGGGTGTTGGCAGTGACGCCTATCACGGCCGCCGGGCCGAGCAGCATCCGGGCCTTCGAGGGGAGCATGTCTTCCTTGCCCAGATGCACGCCGCCCACGTCGAGTCTCTTGGCCAGCTCCACGCGGTCGTCGAGCAGCAGGAACGTCTCCGTCTCCAGACAGAGGGGCTTGACCTCGGCCACGACTTTCTCGATCTCTTCGTCGGAAGCCTCCTTCATGCGAATCTGTACCCAGCGGCATCCGCCCGCTATGACTCCCTTGATCTGTTCGGCCGGCGAGGCCGGCGATTGTGTGTTGGTTATGAATTGCAGCATAATGTGTCTCGTTTAGAATCGTTCAGCGGCGCATCGCGGCGATCGCCCCGGCGAGTCGCGCCGAAGCCTTCCCGAAGTCTCCGCTCCATATATATCCTAACAACGCGGCGCCGAAAAATCCTTTTTGCCTCAGCAGCTCCAGGCTGTCGGGCGTGACGCCGCCGAGCGCGACGACGCGCGTCCGGGCCAGCAGGGGGCCGAGCGCGTCGATGTCGAACGCCCTGCGATACCCGCGCTTGGATATGGAGTCGAACACAGGCGAGAGCGTCACGTATTCGTATCCCGACGCGCCGCGGACCTCGGCCGGAGTGTGGCATGAGGCCGTCACCGACGCCGCCCCGGCCGGAGGCTCGGGGTTGCGGCTGTTGAGATGCACGCCGGCCAGACCGTATCGCGCGGCAAGCGCGAAGTGGTCGTGCAGCCTGAGCCTGTGGCGCAGCGCGACAGGCACGGACTCGATGAGCCCCGCCGTGGCGGCCTCGTCAAGCCCGGGCTTGCGTATGTGCACGGTGTCGACCCCCGACTCGAGGAGCAGGACAATCTTCCGCGCCTCGTCGTCGACGTCGCCCTCGGCCGTGAAGACCGCCGTGAGGAATTCTTCAGCCTTCCGCATGGATTACCCTCCGAAAGCCGCGGATATCACCACTATGTCGTCGTTCTGGTCGAGTGCGGTCGCGTCCCAGCGGCTCCGGGGCACGAGCCTGCCGTTCAGGGCCACGGCCGTGCCCCCGTCGGGCACTCCCTTCCATCTTAGCGTCTCGCCGAGGGTCGTCAGGCCCTCGGGCAGGCTCACGGTCTCGTTGTTGATCTTTACTGTCATGTCTGAGTCGTTTGTCGCGGGCGGTCTGGCTCTCGGCCGCGCCGCCAGCGGTTATCGTCTAACAAAGTTAGTGGTTATTCGCCGAAAAAACAAAAAAATTTTCAACAAAGATGTTCCACGAACCCGCCCGCGCCTCTAACTCCTATATAAAACTGACTGCAATGGCGCGCTTCGGTTGTGGAACAAAACGGTATCATCCGCGGCGATGTGATATGTGTTGCACTCGGGTTTGTGATATATATCAGATTATCAATATTATAAAGCGGCGTCTGAGTCCCTGCCGGGGCCTTGTCCGGGTCTCTTGTTACAAATCGTTGACTTTCAGAGCAGTATGTTTTTTGCCAAATAATCAAGAAAAATTCGATTTTTTTTTTACAAATTTTTGTTATTATTTTGTATTCGGAAAAGGCGCGTCAGTCTGCGCCGACCGAACTGCGATGGAAGAATATAAACTTAAATGGAACAGATGTCTTGACAAGATCCGCGACAATCTGGGCGAGGAGAGGTTCAAAGCCTGGTTCTCTAAAGTCGAGGCCAAGGATTACGCCGACCATAAGCTCGTGCTGCTTGTGCCGTCGCGATTCTATGTCGAGAAGTTCGAGGATGACTTTTATAATGTGATGCACGCCGCCATACGCTCGGAGTTTGGCGACGGCATACGTCTTGCGTACGATTATTTCGTGATCGGAGGCGACCAGGGCTCTAAGGTGTCGATCCAGAGCCCCGAGCATTCGCATCTGCTCAAGAACAAGCTCGAGCAGTCTCTCTCCAACAAGCCTGTTGAAAGCCGGGCCATGCAGTTCGACTCGCAGCTCAACAGCGCGCTGAATTTCGAGAACTACGTCACCGGGCGCAGCAACCGCCTGCCGTACACCATCGCCGAGCATATCGCCAATCATCCCGAGAAGCCTGATTTCAATCCTTTCTTCCTCTACGGCAATGTCGGGGTGGGCAAGACCCATCTAATCCAGGCCATAGGCATCCGCATCAAGGAGCGCAACCCGCGCGCGCGCGTGCTCTTTGTTTCTATGCGCCAGTTCCAGAACCTGTATCAGAGCGCGTATCTGAAGAAGGAGATTCCTGACTTCATCAACTGGTTCCAGCAGATGGACGCGATTCTTTTCGACGACCTCCAGGAGCTTTCGGGCAAGACCGGTACGGCCGACGCCCTCTTCCCGATCTTCAATCATCTTCATCAGAACAACAAGAAGCTGGTCTTCACGTGCGACCGTCCGCCCATGGAGCTCGACGGCATCGCCGACCGTCTGATCGACCGTTTCAAGTGGGGCATCACCGAGCCGCTTGAGAATCCCGATTACGAGCTGCGCCGCAACATCCTTAAGTTCAAGGCCTCGCGCAACGGCCTCGACCTCTCGGACGACATCATCGACCTCATCGCCAAGAGTTCCAACGGCTCCGTGCGCGAGCTCGAGGGCATCGTCATGGGTCTGTATACTCGCTCGATATCCGAGAACGCGCCCATCACGGTCGATCTCGCCGAGAAGGTGATAAGCCATCTGGTGAAGAAGGTAGAGCGCAAGACGGTGAATTTCGACATGATCGTGGAGAACACGGCCGAGTTCTATCGGCTGAATCCGGACGCTATATTCAGCAAGAGCCGCCTGCGCGACATAGCCGACGCGCGCCAGATGATAATGTATCTGTGCAAGAAGCACACTGGTCTCTCGTCGCCGGCGATCGGGGCGAAGCTCAACCGCAAGCACGCCACCGTGCTGCACGGCATCAGTGCCGTTTCGGACCGTCTCGAGGTGTCGCGCGAGCTTCAGGAAGCCGTCTCCACCATCGAGAAGGCCATGCTCGGATAACGCCCCTGTCCGACGACATAATAAGAAACAAAAAACTCCGGCGTCACCACCGGAGTTTTTTGTTTCGTATTCACGAGGACTTTAATGAAGGGTGTGAATCTGCAAATCCTGAAATCTTCTGACGAAGGCGGAGTGCTTATGCCGGGTGGCCGTTGCCGGATTCAGTCGGCGGTCAGGACGTTGTCGAGCACGAGGCGCAGAATCAGCGGGTCGGCGCCGAGGCCTTCGAGCGTCGGCATGTCGGCGCGGAACGCGAGCTCGAAGTCAGCCGTGCTCTCGCGGGCCGAGAGACGGTAGTGGTTCGCGGCCTCCTTAAGTTCGCCCTGCAACAGCGCGGCGTGCCCGGCGTTCAGATGGTCGCCCGGCGTCGCCCCGGCCTGGATGATACGGCGATAGTAGCCGGCGCTCTTGGCGAAGTCGCCGTTGAGCAGCTCGGCCCAGGCGATGGCACGCATTATCTTCAGGTCGTCGGCGCGGAGATAGTTGGCATGGTAGAAATGGGAGAGGGCCCCGGCCGGGTCGCCGCTGTCCATCAGTACGTCGCCGAGATTCATCATGACGCGGATGTTGTCGGGCTCCATGTCGAGGGCGAGGGCATACAGACGCGCCGCCTCTCCGTAGTCGCCCAGACGGCGGTTGACGTACGCCAGCCGGTTGGTGAGCCATGGCCCGGGATTCTTGAGAAGCGACGCCTTGACATAGCAGTCGCGGGCCTCCGGGAGGCGTCCGGCATGCTGATGGCAGAAGCCGATCTTCTCCCACAGCGCCGCGTCGTCGCCATGGCTTTCGGCAAGGGCTGAGAGCAGGGGCAGCGAGTCGTCGTAGAACTTGCGCTTGAAATAGAACTCGCCGATCAGCGACAGCATGTCGTCGTCGCTCATCATATCGCCGATCACCGGCAGGGCCGTGAACACCAGCGGACGCGCGAACGGGTCGTTGAAGCCCTCGCGCTTCCTGAAGAGTTTGAAGAAACGGTAGAGGTCGCGCACGAAGAGCAACGTCTCGTTGTCGAACTCCGGAGCCGACGACTTCGCGGTCTGCGACTTCAGTTCCTCGCCCATCTGTTCCATCTGGGCCGACATCTGCGAGGCCACCATCTGCCGCTGCGCCTCGGGCATGCGTGCCGCGGCGAGAGCCAGCGAGTAGAGGTCGGAGTCGCAGATCATGCCGCCCAGCGAGGCGAGACCCTCGATGAATGTCCGCATCTCGTCGGAGAGTCCGAGCTCGGAGTGGCGGGCGTCGAAGGGGAGAAACCAGTTGGCCGCCGAGTCGAAGAACGGGAAATTCTTGAGGTTGGAGAACGTCACCATCAGCAGGTCGCCGCCGTCGCTCTGCATCTCGCTGAGTTCCTGCATCTTCTTCGACAGGTCGCTCTTCTCGAGCAGTTCCTCCCACTCGGGGTTGAATTCTGCGGGGCCGATGTCGCCGTCGGCGGGGCCGCGACGCAGCGACTTTACTATTTCGGGGCGCAGCTTCATGAGTTCGGGCAGCACCTCGTTCTTCATCTTGTCGGCGATCCGCTCGGTGTCGCGGGTGCCGACGATGACGCGGATCACCTGCCGCAGACGACTGTAGGCCATGATGTCGTCGTTCCAGAGCGACAGGCGGGCCGTCATGCGCGGGTCGGCGCTGATGCGGGCGGGGTGGGCGGTCATGGCCAGCACGATGCCTGTCAGGGCGCGCGCCGAATATCTCTGGCTGACGCCGGCCTCGTAGACGTCGAGCAGGGCGTTCATCTTGCCGCGGTCGTAGAAGAAGAGCAGCGAGAGCGTCAGAGCGGCGATCGAGACGGCCGCCATGGTGTCGTCGGCATATCCCGAGGTGAGGTATGAGGCGAGGTCGGAATACTCGCGGTCGTCGCCCAGCGAGGTGAACACCGCGTCGAAGAGGCGGCGCTGCAGCTCCTCGCAACGGCGGCGCTGCTGCGAGGCGTCGTTGCCGGCGGCCTCGGCAAGCGACAGCTCAGAGACGGCGTTGCCGTATTCGCCGAGTATGTCCGACAGGCGTTCGCGGCGGTAGTCGCCGACGCGCAGCGTCGAGTAGTAGTAGCCGGGATTGTCGACAGCCTCGGCGGCGCGCAGTGCGCGGTCGGAGAGCGAACGCAGGCGCTCGGTGATGTCGGAGAGCTGAGCGGCGCGTCCTTCGTCGGGCATGCCCTCCATCATATAATGGGTCATGTAACGGTAGGTCTCGCCGATGCGTTCGGCTTCCTGCATATATCTTGAGAGGCCGGTGGCGCCCAGCATCGAGCGCACTTCGGCCAGCGCGGCCGAGACGCGGAGGTCGTCGAGCAGCGAGTCCACGCGGTCATGTCTTTTCCTGATATCTTTCTTATCCATAATAGTCAGCGGAGTAACGATGTCATATTATATAACAAATTCCGTTCCAAAAAAGCGACAGTGGCTCCGATTACGCCGCCACCGTGAAAAACATAAGGCCAGAGATCCAGAGGGCTACGCAATACTTTGTAGGAGCATAGGACTACGCAGCGGCCCACGGAGGCCCGGCGCGCGTCCCAGCATGGAAGGGCGGACGTCCCCGGACGCCCAAGGGTCTGTACGCGAGGGATATGTCGCTACTCCATGTCGTCAAGGACATCTTGTGTGTAGCCGGGGGTATGGCGGCGACGGCGCGAAGCGCATCGTCGCCGCCATACCCCCGGTAGATGAGTGAGTCATATGTGTCGGCAACGACACCTTGTTGCACAACCATTATTGCCGTGTCTCAAATTCAACACCCAACACTCAACATCCAAAATCAGAACAAGGTGCCTGTCAGACTGATTGGGAAGCAAATATGTGCCAGCTGCCGTCTTTCTCTCTACGTTGCAGATAGCCGTTCTTGATCATCGTTTGCAACTGCTTTTTTACTGCGCGGGGAACAATTCCGGCCGAGACCGAAATTTCATCGATTGTGATATCGGGATTTTCATTGATGGCTTTCAGCATCAAAGCGCTGCTCGGACTTCTGAACACAATTTTCTTGCCGTCATACCACCATACGTTTTCCGATGTTTCTTTCGCAAACTCAATATTATATTTTATTTCTTCAATTACGAGTGAATTAAAATAGCGCATGAAATGTTTGATCTTGCTCAATGGAGCCTGCGCGCCTTCCGATGGAATCTCTCCGACTTCCAGATCGCTTTGATGCAGTGCTTCAAGATATTCATGTTTGTTCCTACTGCGCACCACAATCATTGGCCAGTCATGTCGTGCCAAAATATAATTGACCATCAATCGGGCGATTCTGCCATTGCCATCCTCAAACGGATGGATGCGGATATAGCGGTAATGGAACAGTGCCGCTAATTCAACAGGCGTATATTGCCCGGATTTTTCAGCTTCATTGTACCAATCGACAAGTGAGCTCATCAGTGCGGGCGTTTCTTTCGGCGAGGCATATTCAAATCTGTCTCCATATCGAGTGATTACACTGTTGGGACGAGTCTTGTATTGGCCGGCATGAATAGTGTAACTTGTTGTTCCTCCGCCCGGCAGATTGCGATACACAGTGTAGTCCTCTCGCAATAGTGTCTTGTGTAGCTGCCGGATGAAATTTTGCGTCAGCGGATGATCTTTGAGTCCGGCTTCCTCGGTCATCATCTTCACTCCTACCTGACTGGCCTTCATATCGACAAAGTCCTTCAAATCGCCTTCGCCGGTGACTTTCCCGAACAGAAGCAACAGTTCAGTCTGACCATAAGTCAGCGTGTTGCCTTCGATATGGTTGCTGTTGAAGTTGTAGTCAACAGAGAACCGTTGACTGAGAAGATACCGTTTTCTTTCAGAAAGCGGAAGGAGGGATCTCCACTGTCTATATATGTCGTCTAATTTATCCATATTCTAATAAAGTGAACGTTCAGACGTTCCCTTAGTGAACGTTCAGACGTTCCCTTAGTGAACGTTCAGACGTTCCCTTAGTGAACGT
>CAJTXU010000046.1:13605-13739 GCA_910584125.1 uncultured Muribaculaceae bacterium
TCAGACGTGTAATTATATGATATGGGTTATGATTTTTTCCGTTTGAATACGATCTGATTTATGATTGGCGTTACTATTCCTTATAGCAAAATTAGCGAAATTTTCTGAGACGGCAATCGAATATGTTTAGAAAC
>CAJTXU010000047.1 GCA_910584125.1 uncultured Muribaculaceae bacterium
AGCACGACCTTGCCAAGGTCGGGGTCGCGGGTTCGAGTCCCGTTTTTCGCTCAAATCCCTCGGGCCGAAAGGCTCCGCGAAATGTCCGGGTGGCGGAATTGGTAGACGCGCTACTTTGAGGGGGTAGTGGCCGTTAGGCCGTGTGAGTTCGAGTCTCATTTCGGACACTTCAGAATCCAGACGATTGACTTCAATCGTCTGGATTCTTATTTTAAACCCGCCACCAACAACGCATTTCCATAATTTCCACGATTTCCGAAGTCATGGAAACATGGAAATCTCGATTCTCCCGAGTATCAAGAGAATCGAGAGAACGGGTGAATCGGGTGATTTACCAGGGGAAATTGTCTGGGTCGTTTTTGGCGTTGGTGCGCTGATTTTTGTTCAGGCCGCTGATGATCTCCATCTCCTGAGGTGTGAGCTGGAAGTCGAATATCTCCATATTCTCACGCACATAATCGGGGTTGTCGCATCGCGGCATCGTCACCAGCCCGCGCTGCATGTGCCAGCGGAGTATTACCTGAGCCGATGTTTTGCCGTGACACTTCGCTATCGCGACAATGGCCGGATCGTCGAGTTCGCCTGTCACTCCCTGTCCGAGCGGCCCCCAGGCCTCGGTCTGTATGCCGTTGCGGAAGTTATGGCCCGACACGTTGTATTGCGTCATGTAGGGGTGTATCTCTATCTGGTTTATCACGGGACGGATCCGAGCATACGAAAGTAGCTCGTCTACGTGGTGAGGGTTGATGTTGCTCAGACCAATGGCACGGAGTTTGCCGTTGTCGACATATTCTTCCATCACCTCCCATGTCTCGCGTATTTTTCCCGCGACCGGCCAGTGAATCAACATCAGGTCGATGTAATCGGTTCCGAGCTCCGCGAAACTCTTGCCTATTGACTCGCGGACTGCATGCGCTCCGCCACGCATTGCATCGCGCGATATTTTTGAGGTGACGAAAACGCTGTCCCGTTCAACCCCGCTTTCCTTGATTCCTTTTCCGACCTCCTTTTCGTTGCCGTAGGCCTGCGCGGTGTCTATGAGACGGTAGCCATGCCGGAGGGCATAGGCGATCTTACCGGGGGCTTCCTCGCCGGTCACGAGGAATGTTCCGACACCGAGTTGCGGCATTTCAATGCCGTTGTTCAGTTTGATTGTAGGTACTTTGCTAATATTCTGTACTTTGGTTTGACCTGCCGTGCCTAATGCGAGGGCCACGGCAAGTATGGTTTCCAGTATTTTCATTTTTTTCTTTGTTGTTGATCACATTGCTGTATATCCACCGTCCATCGCCCAAACCTGACCTATTGCGAAGCCGGCATGGTCGCTGCACAATAGCAGCACCATAGAGGCGATTTCTTCAGGACGGCCAACGCGCCCGAGCGGTATGGCGTCGAGAACTGCTTCTCTCCTACTGTCAGATTTTTTTCAAACGCCATTACCGTCTGCCCGAAACCAAATCGAGTCACATAGTCAGCCGATTTGTGGAGACTATCGATGACTATTACGAAAACTCGGAACACCTCACCATCGGTCAGCCGACGGTGAAGGAATGCGCGGCGAGAATGTGCATCTCACCCAACTATCTCGGCGATCTGATCCGTCAGGAGACGGGAGAATCAGCAATAAGGTTCATAAACAGATACATAGTCGGCAAAGCAGAGAGTTTGCTTGTGGAAGGCAACTCCATAGCCTCCGCCGCCTATGCACTCGGCTTCAATTACCCCACGCACTTGACCAGACTGTTCAGCCGCATCGAGGGAATAACCCCGACCGATTTCCTTAAGAACTTGAAGAAAGACTGAAATCAGCCGGCCATCAACTTTCTGTGATGGCCGGCTGAATCATTGCAGTGGAGTATATCGTGTTATTTTTATTTCTTCAATGAGGAGATCCACTTTTCGATGGTGCTGACGGATGCGCCGTTCAGGCGCTTGCCTTTCACGAAGTCGAGCGCAGGATATTCGGCTTTGAGCTGACGGACACTACCGTCGATGGAAGTCTCGCCCGAGGTGCAGAACGTCACGATTGTCTTGCCCGACAGATCGTTGGACTCGATGAAAGTGTTTACGACACGAGGCGCCTGGTCCCACCAGATAGGATAGCCGAGATAGACGGTGTCGACTCCGTCGAGCTCCACTTTTCCGTTTTTGATCGCCAGACGCGCGGACCGGTCGTTCATTTCCTTGGTGGAACGGGAATTACTGTCCTCCCAGTCGAGATCAGCCGAGGTATAGGGCTGTTCAGGCTCAATACGATAGAGCGCCGCATCCTCGGCCTGTGATATCTTCTTCGCGATATCCTCGGTAGTACCCGTTTCCGAGTAGTAGACTACCTTTGCGTTTTTATTCTCCTTAGCCATATCTGTTGTGTTTTTGTTTTGAGCGCATGATCCGAGGATTATAGAACCAATCATCATCAACGCGCATATCAGTCTGCTCATCTTGATTCGAGTTTCATATATTCTTCATCGCTGACGGGCTCGAGCCATACGTTCTCGGTCTTCTCTCCGGGAGCTTCGAAAGCGAGGTGGGCGAACCACGAGTCTTTCGCAGCGCCGTGCCAGTGCTTCGTATTGGCGGGAATGTGGATCACCGTGCCGGGAAGTATCTCCACGGCAGGTTTGCCTTCCTCCTGATACCATCCGCGGCCGGCGACACCCACGAGCATCTGGCCGCCCCCTTTCTCAGCTTTGTGGATGTGCCAGTTGTTGCGGCATCCCGGCTCGAAGGTCACGTTGGCGAAGGGAATCCGCTCGGTCGATACGCGGGCGAGGTAACTGTTGCCGGTGAAATACTTGGCGTATGCTGTGTTGGACTCGCCGATGGGGAATATCATCGTGCGGGCGAACGCGGCCTTCGCGTCATCGCCCTTGATGTCGTCGTTCCACACCTCTTTGGCGAGGTTGAACGCGGCCCACGCTTTCGGCCAGCCGGCGTAGAATGCTATATGGGTGATGATTTCGGCGATCTCGGTGCGGGTTATGCCGTTCTGCTTCGCCGTCGAGAGGTGGTATTTCAGCGAGTTGTCGGTGATGCCCTGCGAGATAAGCGATGTAATTGTCACGAGGTTGCGGTCGCGCAGCGAAAGGAGGTCGTTGCGGCTCCATACCTCGCCGAAAAGGATGTCGTCGTTGAGGTGGGCGAACTCAGGGGCGAAGTCGCCGAGCTGCTGGCGGCCTGCCGTCTGCGTCACCTTAGTGCCGCTTGATGATGGTTGAACTGTTTCCTGTTGTGCCATAATGGGTGTGATTGTTGCTATGCTAAAAACGATAGCGGTTATTATGCGGTTCATCTCGAAATGATAAAGTTTGTTATACAATTTCTATTTGGGAGGACGATGGTTTTCGGTTGCAAAATTACTC
This sequence comes from uncultured Muribaculaceae bacterium, assembly GCA_910584125.1. Taxonomy (GTDB): domain Bacteria; phylum Bacteroidota; class Bacteroidia; order Bacteroidales; family Muribaculaceae; genus Lepagella. Next base: position 3,363 of record CAJTXU010000047.1, read on the forward strand.
TGAAACGGCCGGCTTCGCGTATAGATTTTGTGCCTTTACATACCACTTTCAACGATAGCCCGGAAAAATCCGGAATAAAATTCATATCGGCGGCAATGTCGCTGAAATTGCGACAATGCCGCCGACACCACCGTTTTCATACGGTTATTTCGACCAGATTGTTTTCGGGGCCGGTGACCCAGCTTTCGTAGCAGCCGTCGCCGGTGGTGCGCGGTCCGCTCAATACTTCATATCCGTCATTGCGGAGTCTTTCGGTCAAGGCATCCACCCGCTCCTTGCTTCCGACGCTTACGGCAAAGTGGATGTATCCGTATCGGAGGTCTGAGGTGCGTTCCTCCACGAGCCCGGGACGCGTCATTATCTCCAGGCGACATCCGGAGTCAAACGAGAGGAAATAGGATCTGAATCCGGTCTTTGTATTGTGGTACATTTCGTTGGACTTCGCTTCAAAGTATCTGACGAAGAAATCCCTCGCGCCATCCAGATCATGGACGTATACGGCAAGATGGTCTATTTTCATACACATTCTGTATCAAATTTTCCTGATTACCTTACAAGGATTTCCGACGGCGACAGAGTGCGGCGGTATGTCTTTCACCACGACGCTGCCGGCTCCGATCACGCAATCATCGCCGATGGTCACGCCGGGAAGGACGCACACATCGGCGCCGATCCACACATCATTGCCGACTGTTATCGGCCGGGCATATTCGAGTCCCCTGTTCCTCTCGGCCGCATCAATCGGATGGCCCGCCGTATAGAAACCGCAATTGGGAGCGATAAACACGTTGTCTCCGAATATCACAGGCGCCTCGTCAAGTATCACCAGATTATGATTTGCGTAGAAATTGTCGCCTATATGGATATTGTAGCCGTAATCGCACAGGAACGGCTGCTCTATGAGGAAATTTCCTTTCACACTCCCCAGCAGTTCCATTATGATCCTCCTTCTTCCCTCGATGTCTTTTGGCCGGAGATGATTGTAGTCATGACACAACTCCTTACAGTCGGCTCTCTCGGCTATAAGCTCAGGAGCGTTGTTGGCATCATATATCATGCCTTTCAGCATCTTTTCTTTCTCTGTCATATCGAATAACCATATTTTATAGTTAGGGTTTACTGAAAAATCAACAGCTCAGTGTTGCACGGAGCGGAAGCAAATGCTCCACGCAGGGCATGCAACCAGAATCTGTTGATGAATTTATGATTTTAGAGCCAAAATGACGTATATAAGACCATATTTCGATAAGGACAAGACAAAGTTCTCTCATGAACTTTGTCAGATTCTTGACGAAGTAACACATGGCCGTCCAGCATTCAGCAGTCTCTGGAAGCTTCGCCCTTATGTTATTGGCTCGGCATGTTCTCTTGGCTGTTCCGAACTGGGCTTCAGCCTTGTTTCTGAGAGAGACTCCGATTCTTTCGCGTTCAACCTGCTCGTCAGTCGGATTCTTCGGCGGACGGCCCAGCGGACGGCCGCTTGATTACCTTGAGATAGATCTCCCGTATGCCGTTGCGCTCCACTCCGGCCGGTTTGCGTATCTTCTTTATTCCGCATACCTTGTCTATCATTCGGTCAATGTATTTCGAGCCATCCTCAACAAGATCTATGTCCGTCGGGTATCTGACTTCGGCATCCGCGCATGTGGCATCTGCCTTCACATCAGTCGGTTGAGTCTTATCCGCCGGAGCGTTGTCCACGCCCTTGCCATCCCCGTCCCCGTCCTTCTCCTTGTCCCTGTCTTCTTTCTCTTTCATTTGCCGGGCTTTCCTGGCAAGTTCAAGAGTAAGGACATTTATATCCTGTATTGTGATTCGTTTGCGGATGGTCGTGAACAGAGACGGGGCAAATATCGGCTGGTCGGAATACTCGGTCAGTCCGCACATATACTGCATGTATGGATTTTCCTGTATCGTCAGTATTGTCTCCTCATCGGAAAGGTTAAGCTTATGCTTTATGATGAGGGCTGCGATGACCATGCGCCCCGGACGGTTGGCCGCCCCGACACAGTCATTCTTCAGTCGCTTGTTATAGACCTTCTCATATTCCGTCCATGGAAGTGTGTCGCCCATTTGCACCCACCGGTTGGTTTTCGGCAGACGTTCAAGCGAACCCTTCATCTCTTCGAAGGTCATTTGGCCGTTCAGGGATACGATTTTCATGTCGGATGGTCTTCTTTTAACACCAAAGTTAGCTCTTTTTTGTTAAAAAAGCAAACTTTTGAGCAACTCAATTATATGTTATACAACATATTATCTATTATTCAGTAAACCCTACTTATTACTTTCTACTTACTACTTACTCTCGCTTATTTCATGTTCGTCGCGAAGAATGTGGCAATCTGATTGAAGGGAATCTTCTCGAGATTGTCGTAGAGGTCGCAGTGATTGGCGTCGGCTACAATCAAGAGTTCCTTGTTGTTGCCGTGCAGTTTTGAAAAGGCGGTTTTGCCCATATAGAGCGAGTGGGCTTTCTCGCCGTGCACCACCATGACGGCGTTGCGTATCTCGCCCGCGCGGCTGAGCAACGGGAAATTGATGAACGGCAGATTGGACGTGAAGTTCCAGCCGTCGGTCGAGTTGCCCGAGCGGGGATGATATCCGCGCGGCGTCTTGTAGTAGGCGTAATATTCCTTTACGAACTGCGGCGCGTCGGCTGGAAGCGGGTCGACCACGCCTCCGGCTCGTCTGTAGGAACCGTTGCGGTAATCCTCGGTGCGCTGCGCTGTCATAGCCTCCAGCATCTTGTAGCGGGCGTCCGGATTGTCGTTGGCATCGAAATAGCCGTTGGAAGTACATCGGCTGATGTCGTACATCGTGGACGCGACGGTCGCCTTGATGCGGGGGTCGTTGGCGGCTGCGTTGATGGCGAACCCCCCGAATCCGCAGATTCCGAGTATGCCTATGCGGTCGGCATCCACGTCAGGCTGGACCGACAGAAAATCGACGGCAGCCGAGAAATCCTCGGTGTTGATGTCTGGTGAGGCCACGCAGCGGGGCATTCCTCCGCTCTCGCCGGTGAACGAGGGGTCGAAGGCGATTGTCAGAAAACCACGCTCGGCGAGTTGCTGGGCATATAGTCCGCTCGACTGCTCCTTCACCGCGCCGAACGGTCCGCTGACAGCGATTGCCGGAAGTTTGCCCTCGGCACCTTTGGGTTTGTACATGTCGGCTGCGAGCGTCACGCCGTAACGGTTCACGAACGTCACCTTGCGATGCTCCACCTTGTCGCTCTTGGGGAATGTCTTGTCCCATTCCTGTGTCAGCTGCAGCTGCTCCGCCGGAGCCAGCGATGTGACTCTGTTGGGATTATCCATATCTTGAGAATTTACGGGGGCAGTGATTGATGCCATGCATAAGACTGCCGCCATGATTGTTTTGTTCATGTTTTGAAAATTTGGTTTCAGTTATCTTTCCGGATGCAAAATTAGGAACATTCCTGCCGATGGGGCTACCTGAATTGCGGCTGTGCTTACCATTGTTCGGAATGGAGATGGAAATCCGGTTTTTTATTCTTAAATTTGCAACATGGAAAATACGAAAATCATAAGATTGGACTCGATAGACGCCTATAACCGGCTGTACGGGCTGACGACCTGTCATCCGTTGGTCACTGTCATCGATCTCAAGAAAGCTACAAGACGTTTCGACAGGCTGACGATGGATTACGGTGTCTATGCCCTGTTCCTGAAGAACGGGGTGAACTGCACGATTAAATACGGTCGGGAATACTATGACTATCAGGAAGGCACGGTGGTATGCTTCTCTCCCGGCCAGGTCATCGATGTCGACACCACCGGCGAGCCTATCGCGCCCGATGTGGTCGGCCTGATGTTTCATCCCGACCTCATCTGCGGCACTCCGCTTGCCGACAAAATCAACGGTTTCGGATATTTCCGCTATGCGCAGAAAGAGGCCTTGCATCTCTCAGACAAGGAGAGGGCGATCTTTCTGGACTGCCTCGATAAAATCAGAGATGAGACCGAACATCCTGTCGACACGCATTCCGCCGACCTTATCTCGGCCAACATTCAGGTGTTGCTCGAATACCTCAGCCGATTCTACGACCGCCAGTTCATCACACGTCATAAGGTCAACTCGTCGGTAGTGGCCAATTTCGAGAAACTGTTGGATGAGATATATTCGGGAAAGACAGCGCTGACAGAGGTCCCGAGGGTATCGTACTTCGCCGAGAGGGCCAATCTTTCGCCCGGGTATTTCGGCGACCTTATAAAACGGGAGACAGGAAGAACGCCGCAGGAAATCATTTCGTTGCGGATCATAGCCGAGGCCAAGCGCCGCCTGGCGGCCACCGACAATGACATCAGCGTCATAGCCTACGACCTCGGATTCCAGTATCCGCAACATTTCTCACGCCTCTTCAAGCGCGTGACCGGCAAGAGTCCGAGCGCGTTCAGAGACGAATATCTCAACAACTGATGACAATAACATTATTTCCCGGGATTCTCGAGGTGCTCGAGGTGCTCGAGTTTCCCGGGGTTCTCGAGAATCTCGAGGTTCACGAAAATCTCGGGAATCTCGGGTTGCACGATTAGCGCGAGGTGCCCGTAGGGCCGAGGGGTCGGAGTCCGTTGCAGTGCGGATAGTCGCTGCAACCCCAGAATTCCCGGCCTTGCTTCGGCTATTCGAAGAGCGATCGGAACATGTCGGTGACTTTCGACACCTCGACGATGTGGATGCTGAACTTGTCTTTCACACCTTTGAGGTTGCCTTTCGGGATGTAGATGGTCTCGAAACCGAGTTTCTCGGCCTCGGCCACTCGCTGCTCTACCCGCGTCACGGTGCGTATCTCGCCCGATAGACCCACCTCGCCGACGAAGGCCGTGCGCCTCGGGATGGTGACGTCGAAGTTCGACGACATCACCGCCGCCACAACGGCCAGGTCAATGGCAGGGTCAACAACCTTCAGGCCGCCGGCCATGTTTAGGAAGACGTCCTTGGCCCCAAGCTTGAAGCGCGCCCGCTTCTCAAGCACGGCCAGCAGCATGTTGAGCCGCCGCTGGTCGAAACCGGTCACCGAACGCTGCGGCGTACCGTAGGCGGCCGACGACACCAGCGCCTGCACCTCGACCATGAACGGCCGCGCACCTTCCACCGTGACGCCAATCGCGATGCCGCTCATCTCCTCGTCGCGGTTTTCCGACAACAGCATCTCCGACGGGTTCTTAACCTCGCGCAGGCCGCGCTGCACCATCTCGTAGATACCGATCTCGGACGTCGAACCGAACCGGTTCTTGATCGAACGCAGAATGCGGTAGAGATACTGCCGGTCGCCCTCGAACTGCAGCACCGTGTCGACGATGTGCTCGAGCACCTTCGGACCCGCTATCGCGCCGTCCTTGTTGATATGGCCCACGAGTATCACCGGCACGTTCGACTCCTTGGCATACCGGAGCAACGCCGCCGCACACTCGCGCACCTGCGATACGCTACCCGCCGCCGACTCAATGTCGGCCGAGCAGATGGTCTGTATCGAATCGACCACCAACAGCTCGGGCTTCACGTTCTCAATATGGGTGAATATCGCGTCGAGGCTCGTCTCGCAGAGGATGAACGTATTGTCCGACACCTTGCCCAGACGGTCGGCACGCAGCTTCAGCTGCGAGGCCGACTCCTCGCCCGAAACGTAGAGGATGCGCCGGTTGCGGATCGAGAGGATGTTCTGCAACAGCAGCGTCGACTTGCCGATGCCCGGTTCGCCGCCGATCAGCGTCAGACTGCCGGCCACGAGGCCGCCGCCGAGCACACGGTTGAGCTCTTCCGACGGCATGTGCACGCGCTGCTCGTCGCCCACCTCTATATCCGACAGACGCACCGGCGCCGTGCTCTTCACCAGCCGTCCCTTGGACGACCGCGTGCTCGCCACACTCACCTTCTCCTCCACCATCGTGTTCCACTCCCCGCACCCGGGGCACCTTCCCAGCCACTTGGCCGAGTCGTATCCGCAGCTCGTGCAGACCCATGCCGTCTTAGTCTTCGCTGATGCCATAATGATTGTCGTCGATGCCGCCCGGGACCCCGGCGGCGACACGTCAGAAAACGGCGCCGGAGGCCTGCGACTGAAAAAATTTTTAAATATTGGCACAAATTTACGATAAATTTTGAAAATAATCCTTATATTTGCAAACGGAAAGAACAAAATTTCGCCCGAAGCATTATAAATGTCGGAAGGCGAACAACATATCCGCCTGAAAATCAAAAGAAAAATATCATAACCCAAACTTTTGAACACAACTATGAATTACTTAACCGATGAAAAGCTGCTCATCGTGGGAGCAGCCGGAATGATTGGCAGCAACATGGCCCAGACGGCCATCATGATGCGCCTTACCCCCAACATCTGCCTCTACGACCCCTACGTGAAGGGTCTTGAAGGTGTGGCAGAGGAACTCCTGCAGTGTGGCTTCGACGGTCTGAACCTGACGTTCACCGACGACATCGAGAAGGCGTTCACCGGCGCCAAATACATCGTTTCGTCGGGCGGAGCACCCCGTAAGGCCGGAATGACCCGCGAGGACCTCCTCGCCGGTAACTGCAAGATCGCCGAGGACTTCGGCAAGAACGTACGCCAGTACTGCCCCGACGTGAAGCACATCGTCGTGATCTTCAACCCCGCCGACATCACGGGTCTCGTGACTCTGCTCTACTCGGGCGTGAAGCCCAGCTGCGTGACGACTCTCGCCGCCCTCGACAGCACACGTCTGCGCAACGAGCTCGCGAAGTACTTCAAGATCTGCCCCGACAAGGTGGTCAACGCCCGCACATACGGCGGCCACGGCGAGCAGATGGCAGTATTCGCATCGACAGTGCTCGTTGACGGCAAGCCCCTCACCGAGCTCATCGAGACCGGCGCGATCCCCGAGAAAGACTGGGAAGACCTCAAGGTGCGCGTCATCCAGGGAGGCAAGAACATCATCGAGCTCCGCGGCCGCAGCTCGTTCCAGAGCCCCGCATACCTCTCGATCGAGATGATCGCTGCCGCCATGGGCGGTCCGGCCTTCAAGTGGCCCGCAGGCGTTTACGTCAACGACGACAAGTTCCACAACATCATGATGGCCATGGAGACCGTCATCACCAAAGACGGCGTGACATTCAAGCCCGTCAACGGAACCGCCAAGGAGCAGGCCGAACTCGAGGAGAGCTACAAGCACCTCTGCACTCTCCGCGATGAGGTGATTTCGCTCGGCATCATGCCTCCCATCGACAAGTGGGGCGAGCTCAACCCCTATCTGCTCGAGAAGACCGTCTGACGGTCTGACCGACACATCGACAATCTCACGGGCGCGCGGATTTCTTTCCGCGCGCCTTTTTAAAATTCACTCTGAAATTTTGTCGGTTGGATTTATTGTTGTAAATTTGCATAAACAGACGCAGCTGTCACCTACATCCATATTTACCGCCAATAGCGATTATGATCAAGACTCCTTTCATCAACCTCCGCACCGACTTCGGATTCAAGCGTCTTTTCGCATCCGAAAAGAGAAAGCATATCCTCATCCGGTTTCTGAACGCCCTCCTCGGCGACGTCATGACCGTCACCGATGTCGAACTGCGGAACTCCGAGCATCAGCCCGACACCCCGGACGGCAAGCGCATCATCTACGATGTGTTCTTCAAGTCAGACATAAAGATCGGTGATGCCCATGACCCCTGGATGGAACGTCACCGTAAGTTCGCCAAGGCTCTGAAACTCGAATACGGCGACAGTATCAGTCATCATTTCATCCTGGAGATGCAGAACCTCAACCAGCCTCCATTCGAAGAGAGACTGCTTTTCTACAGCGCGAGGGAGATTTCAGGCCAGGGACGTGCCGGGGGCGCGTATCTGTTCAATCCGGTGGTGACGATCGCCATAACCAACTTCAACTTCGCGCATCTCAAGCCGGCGCTCAAGCATGACTTCAGACTCTCCGACAGCAAGACAGGGGAAGTGCTGACCGAGAAGCTCCGCATCTTGTTGCTGTCGCTCGTAGAGGTCAAGGATTGGGATGAATGCGAAACAGAACTCGAACGAATGTTGTTCTTAATAAAAAACATGGACAAGATGGACAAGGAAAGCAAGGCCTACAAATGCAGGGCATACGACGAAGTGTTCGAGGCGGCCGACTCGACCATGTTGGCTTGCGAGGATACCGTCGCCTATGAGAGAGACCTCCGGAAACTTGAGGAGATGAACGCCGGCGCGCTCTACGCCGCCGTAGTTGCACGAGAAGAAGGTAGAGAAGAAGGTAGAGAAGAAGGCATTGAGATTGGAAGCAACAAAATTATCAGGCAATTTTACGCCGGAGGCTTTTCATGCGAAACCATCGCCGACACCCTTTGCCTCCCGCTCTCTGAAATAAAGAGAATACTCGGCGTACAGGTCTAAAGCTCGTCATGATAGAAACAATCGAGAAATATTTCCCGGAACTCACCGAGACGCAGCGCGCGCAGTTCGAGACGATGATGCGCCTCTATCCCGAATGGAACGCCCGCATCAACGTAATCTCGCGCCGCGACATCGACAACCTGGAGGTGAACCACATCCTCCACTCGCTGGCCATCGCGAAGTTCATCAGGTTCACTCCCGGCACGCGCGTGCTTGATTTCGGCACGGGAGGCGGCTTCCCGGGCCTGCCGCTCGCCGTGATGTTCCCCGAAGTGTCGTTCCACCTCGTTGACCGCACGGGCAAGAAGATACGCGTGGCCACTGAGATCGCCGAGGCCTGCGGCCTGCGCAACGTGACGTTCCGCCACGGCGACGTGGCCGAATGCCGCGACAAGTTCGACTTCGTGGTGAGCCGCGCCGTGATGCCCCAGCCCGACCTGCTCAAGATCTGCCGCCGCAACATCGGCACCGAGCAGCGCAACGCCCTGCCCAACGGACTGATCACCCTCAAGGGGGGCGAGCTCGGTCAGGAGCTACGCGGACTGCGCGAGTCGGAGGTCGTGGCGGTGAACAATTGGTTCGGCGAGGAGTTCTTTAAAGAGAAAAGCGTCGTGTACACGCCCGCTGCAGGCTGACACGGCATCAAGCACAGACACGGACATGAAAGTAGCAAAATTCGCATTCAGCCTCTTCGGCGTCAACACATACGCGGTCTATGACCCGGCCACGCTCAAATGCGCCATAATCGACCCCGGCATGATCGATGCCGAAGAAGAGGAGGCTCTGGTCAACTTCGTGAAGCGCAACAACCTGACGGTGACCCACGTCATCAACACCCATCTCCATATCGACCACGCCATCGGCGACGGCTTCGCGGCCAAGGCCTTCGGCGCGCCGGTGCTCGCCCACGAGGCCGACATGTTCCTCGGTGACCGGATGCAGCGTCAGGCCGAGGAGTTCGGCATAGCGGCGCGCGTCGACAACGTGTCGGTGACGAGCTATCTCACCGACGGCGAGAAAATCCGCATCGGCGAAGGCACACTGGAGGTGATACACGTTCCGGGCCACTCTCCCGGCGGCGTCGCGCTCTACGACCCTGAGGGAGGCTTCGTCATCTCGGGCGACTCGCTCTTCGCCGGCTCCGTCGGACGCGCCGACCTGCCCGGCGGCGACATGCGCACCCTGCTCGACGCCATAGAGCGGAAACTCTTCACACTGCCCGGCAGCACGGTGGTCTACCCCGGCCACGGCCCCGCAACGACCATCGCCCGCGAGAAAGCCACCAACCCCTTCCTGCTCTGACCGTCGGGCCACACACTGCCTCCAACGACCTTCCATGCCGATACAATCAGTGCATGGAAGGTCGTGTTTTTGAACAAAATCATATCATCCTACAGCAGTTTTAGAATCCATTGTATTTTATTTTCATACAATTAAGACATTCCATTTATCCCAAACTATGTATTTCATTTTTAATTAGTTATAAATTTAATATTAATTTAGGGATACTCAGAAAATAGTTAACTAATTGTTTGGTAGAGTCATAGATA
>CAJTXU010000048.1 GCA_910584125.1 uncultured Muribaculaceae bacterium
TTTTTACAAATATAGCGATTTTTCGTCATACCGCCATAATTGTGTCTGTCTGAAAATCGGGGAGTATTATAGTCTTGTCTCTGCGTATGATTCAATCCGCGAGATCAAGATAGCGCACCTGTGCCCTGACAATGATAAATTGTTAATGATGAATGATTAGAGGCTCCGCGCTGAAACAACAGCGCGGAGCCTCTTATAATTAATCATTAATCATTGATTCGCGGAGCCTCTAATCATTCATCATTAATCATCAATCATTGACGGATCTCGTAGTCGACGCAGGCGCGGTCGGCCTTGTGGCCGGCGATGAGCGCGGCGGCGGCCACGTGGGCCGGGTGCTTCGCGTAGGTCTCGACGTCGGCCATGGTCGGCACGACGGCCGTCAGCACGAGGTCCCAGCTCTCGGCCGGGTTCTCGTTGATGCCTACTTCAATCGACTCGAGAACGTCGATCTGGGCCGGGAGCGCGCGCAGTGCGGCGGCGAATTTTTCAGCCAGGGTACGCCTTTCGTCGGCAGTGCCCGTCAGCTTGAATGTCACGATATGTCTTACCATTGTATGTAGATTTTAAGTCAGAAGAGTCGTCGTATGATATCACCTCAGACTAATTCTGCGCGGCGGGGTAGAGGCGCTCGCGGGCCGCGGCCACACGCTCGTCGCAGATATAGTCGTCATAGTCCATCATCTTGTCGATGATGCCGCCCGGAGTCAGCTCGATCACGCGGTTGCAGACCGTCTGGATGAACTCGTGGTCGTGGCTCGACATCAGGATGACGCCCTTGAAGTTCTGGAGCGTGTTGTTGAAGGCCTGGATCGACTCGAGGTCGAGGTGGTTGGTCGGCGAGTCGAGCACCATCGTGTTGGCGTCCTGAAGCATCATGCGCGCGATCATGCAGCGTATCTTCTCGCCTCCCGACAGCACCGACGCCTTCTTGAGCACCTCCTCGCCGCTGAAGAGCATCTTGCCCAGGAAGCCCTTGAGGTAGATCTCAGACGAGTCCGAACTCCACTGGCAGAGCCAGTCGACGAGGTTGAGGTCTGTGTCGAAGAACGCGCTGTTGTCCAGCGGCAGGTAGGCCGTGGTGATGGTCTGTCCCCATTCGAAATCTCCGGCGTCGGCCTTGCGGTTGCCCATTATGATCTCGAAGAGGGCGGTCATCGCCCTGGGGTCGCGGCTCAGGAAAGCCACCTTGTCGCCCTTCTCGATCTGGAAATTCACGTCGTCGAAGAGCGTCTCGCCGTCGACCGTGGCCTTGAGGCCCTTGACCTCCAGGATCTTGTTGCCCACCTCGCGGTTGGGGGTGAAGATGATGCCCGGATATCGGCGCGACGAGGGCTGGATCTCCTCGACGTTGAGCTTCTCGAGCATCTTCTTGCGGCTCGTGGTCTGCTTGCTCTTTGCCACATTGGCCGAGAAACGCTGGATGAACTCGAGGAGCTCCTTGCGCTTCTCCTCGGCCTTCTTGTTGGCGGCCTGTTGCTGGCGCAGGGCGAGCTGCGACGACTGGTACCAGAAGTCGTAGTTGCCGGCGAAGATCGAGATCTTGTTGAAGTCGATGTCGAGCGTGTGGGTGCTGACGGCGTTGAGGAAGTGGCGGTCGTGGCTCACGACGAGCACCGTGTTCTCGAAGTTGGCGAGATAGTTCTCGAGCCATGCCACGGTCTCGAGGTCGAGGTCGTTGGTGGGCTCGTCGAGCAGCAGGTTGTCGGGGTTGCCGAAGAGGGCCTTGGCCAGGAGCACGCGCACCTTCTCGTTGGCGCTCATGTCTTTCATGAGCATATAGTGGCGGTCTTCCTTGATGCCGAGGCCGCTGAGCAGGGCGGCGGCGTCGCTCTCGGCGTTCCAGCCCTCGAGCTCGGCGAACTTCTCCTCGAGTTCGGCGGCCACGATGCCGTCTTCGTCGCTGAAGTCGGGCTTGGCGTAGATGGCGTCCTTGCGCTGCATGATGTCCCAGAGCACGCTGTGGCCGCGGAGCACGGTCTCGATGACGGTGCATTCGTCGAACTCGAAGTGGTCCTGCGAGAGGACCGACAGGCGCTCGCCGGGGCCGAAGGTGACGGTGCCGTGGGTGGGTTGCAGCTCGCCCGAGAGTATGCGCATCAGCGTCGACTTGCCGGCACCGTTGGCGCCGATGATGCCGTAGCAGTTGCCGTGGTTGAACGTGAGGTTCACGTCCTGGAAGAGCACGCGCTTGCCGAACTGCATGCCCAGATTATTTACCTGTATCAATGGTTATGTCGGTTTATGTCGTTTGGGTTACGTTGTCGATTGGTCACGTCGCGCCGCCGCCGGGGCGGGGAGGGCTCAGCGGTTGAGGCCTCCCTGCTTCTGGAGCTGGCGCAGCTTGCGGGTCATGGCCACGGGGTTCTGCATCTTGCCGGCCATCTGCATCATCTTGCGCATGTCGGCGAACTGCTTGAGCAGGCGGTTGACCTCCTGCAGGGTCGTGCCCGAGCCCTTGGCGATGCGCTGGCGGCGCGTGCCGGTGATGATGTCGGGGTTGGCGCGCTCGTAGGGGGTCATCGAACTGATGATCGCCTCGATGCCCTTGAAGGCGTTGTCGTCTATGTCTATGTCCTTGATGGCCTTGCCCACGCCGGGGATCATCGAGGCAAGGTCCTTGAGGCTGCCCATCTTCTTGATCTGCTGGATCTGCTTCATGAAGTCGTCGAAGTCGAACTTGTTCTTGCGGAACTTCTCGGCGATCTTCTCGGCCTCCTTCTCGTCGTATATCTCCTGGGCGCGCTTGGCGAGCTCGACGATGTCGCCCATGCCGAGGATTCGGTTGGCCATGCCCTCGGGGTTGAACTCCTGCAGGTCCTCGAGCTTCTCGCCCGTGCCGATATACTTGATGGGCTTGTTGACCACGGCCTTGATCGAGAGTGCGGCTCCGCCCCGGGCGTCGCCGTCGAGCTTGGTGAGCACGACGCCGTCGAAGTCGATGCGGTCGTTGAAGGCCTTGGCGGTGTTGACGGCGTCCTGACCGTTCATCGAGTCGACCACGAAGAGTGTCTCCTGAGGCTTGACGGCGTTCTTGATGTTCTCGATCTCCTGCATCATCTGCTCGTCGACGGCGAGGCGACCGGCGGTGTCGATGATCACGAGGTCATAGTTGTTCTCGCGGGCGTAGCGGATGGCGTTGAGCGAGATGGCCACGGGGTCCTTGCTCTCCTCCTCGGTGTACAGGGGCACGTCGATGCTTTCGGCCAGGACGCGGAGCTGCTCGCGGGCGGCGGGGCGGTAGACGTCGGCTCCGACCAGCAGGGGGCGCTTGCCGCGCGTCGACTTGAACTTCTTGGCGAGCTTGCCCGAGAATGTGGTCTTTCCGGCGCCCTGGAGGCCGGCCATGAGGATCACGGCCGGGTGGCCGTCGATGTTGAGCGGGGCGGCGTCGCCGCCCATGAGGGCCACGAGCTCGTCGTGGACGATCTTCACCATCAGTTCCTTGGGCTTGAGGGCGTTGATTACGTTCTGGCCGAGGGCCTTCTGCTTGACGGTGTCGGTGAAGGTCTTGGCCACCTTATAGTTGACGTCGGCGTCGTTGAGGGCCTTGCGCACGTCCTTGAGGGTGACGGCGATGTTGATCTCGGTGATTTTGCCCTCGCCTTTGAGGATCTTGAAAGAGCGTTCGAGACGCTCGGAGAGGTTGCTGAACATTGGTGGTCTTGATTGAATGGTTCGGGAATGCGTCGGGTCCGGCGTGCGGGCCGGGTCATTTCACCAGACGGTTGGTGCGGGTGTCGGGGAAGACGACGGTCGGCTTGATGTCGCGCGCCTCCTCGGGGGTGACGAGGGCGTAGGTGATGATGATCACCACGTCGCCGGGCTGGGCCTTGCGGGCGGCCGCGCCGTTGAGGCAGATGACGCCCGAGCCGGGTTCGCCGGCGATGACGTAAGTGTCGAAGCGCTCGCCGTTGTTGTTGTTGACTATCCACACCCGCTGGCCGGGCAGGATGCCGGCAGCGTCGAGAAGCTCGGAGTCAATCGTGATGCTTCCCACATAGTTGAGATTCGCCTCCGTCACCGTGACGCGGTGAATCTTCGATTTCATCATTTCTATAAGCATGGCTTATATGTTCTTTTTATAGCAGATGTTGTCGATGAGTCTGACTTCGCCGCAGTAGACTGTGATGCAGCCGACGGCCCATGGCGACTCGTCCCAGTCTTCGAGGGGCAGGAGCGTGCGGCCGTCGACTATCTCGAAATACTCGACGCGCATTCCGGGCACGGCGTCGATGCGCTCCACCACGGAGTCGTGGGTGGCCCTCACCGAATGCGAGCGCGAATACTCCACGGAGTCGGCGAGCGCGCGGTGGATCTCGGGGGCGAGGCGGCGCTGCTCGGGCGTGAGCAGCGCGTTGCGGCTCGAGAGGGCGAGGCCGTCGCCGGCGCGGCGGATGGGGCAGGGCACGATCTCGATGTCGATGCCCTCGCTCTGCACCATGTTGCGGATCACGGCGATCTGCTGGAAATCCTTCTCGCCGAAATAAGCGCGCGTGGGGCGGACGATCGCGAACAGTCGCGACACCACCTCGGCGACGCCCTGGAAATGCCCGGGCCGGTATTTGCCCTCCATCACCACGGCGGCCATGCCGAGCGCGAACTCATGGCGCTCGCGGCCCTCGACGCCGCCGGGATACATCTCCTCGACCGACGGCGCGAACACCGCCGAGACGCCGGCTCCGGCCAGAAGCCGGAAGTCCGCCTCCTCGTCGCGCGGGTACGTGGCGAGGTCCACAGGGTTGTTGAACTGCGTCGGGTTGACGAAGACGCTGACTATCGTGATGTCGTTCTCGGATACGGCCCGCTCCACCAGCGAGAGATGGCCCTCGTGCAGGGCACCCATCGTGGGGACGAAACCTATCGTATGTCCGTTCTGCCGCTCGCGGGCCACGAGGGTCTCCACATCGGCAGCAGATCTCAAAATCAACATATCTTTCTTGTCGTGTTAGTCTGATTTCAAATATCTGATTCCAAATATCTCGGCAAAATTACAACAAAATCCCCAAACATTATAATTTTTCGCGACAAATCCGCCCCGACCCATGGTTAAAACGTCCGAAAGTCGTTAAAATATGATAAATCGGAGCCGCCGGGGGGGGCGCCGGGGCCTTTGTTTGGGATTTTTTTATTAATTTTGCAATTTGAAAGGCGCGTTGTGTAACGACGCGCGTATAATGACGTCAAATGGCAGCACACAAGATTATTTTTGTCTCGCAGGAAATCTCTCCCTACCTGTCGGTAACCGAAAACGCCCGCTGGGGACGCTCGCTCCCCCAGGCCATACAGTCGCGCAAGTACGAGGTGCGCACGTTCATGCCCGATTTCGGCGACATCAACGAGCGCCGCAACCAGCTTCACGAGGTGATAAGGCTCAGCGGCATGAACATCATGATCGGCGACAACGACCACCCTCTGACCGTGAAGGTGGCCTCGATGCAGCCGTCGAGGATCCAGGTATACTTCATCGACAACGACGACTACTTCCAGCATCTCGACTCGGACTCCGACCCCTTCGGCTCGAACCGCGCCGACAACGACGAGCGCGTCATCTTCTTCGCGCGCGGCACGATGGAGACCGCGCGCAAGCTGCGCTGGGAGCCGGCCGTGATGCAGGTGTCGGGATGGATGTCGACGCTCATGCCGATGTATCTCAAGACGCTCTTCCGCGACAGCCCCAACTTCACCGACACGAAGGTGGTATACACCGTCCTGCCCGAGGCTGAGATCAGCCCGATCGACCCGGCGTTCTTCGACAAGCTCCGCGCCGAGGGCATCTCGGCCGACACCGTCGATTTTTTCAGGCCGCTGGCGGCCGACCCCAACCTGCTGCACAAGCTGGCCATATCGTATGCCGACGCGGTGGTGTTCCAGACCGAGACGGCCGATCCCGACCTGACGGCGTTCGCCGAGGAGAAGGGTATCGCCTGGAAACATCTCGCCGGCGAGGGCGACCACGCCGACGAATATGACGCGCTCTACAAATCACTGATGACGTCATGAAGATCCGCCACCTACTGAGCGCGGCGGCGGTCCCGGCCCTGCTGCTATGCGCCTGCGACGACGACGTGAGCCAGATCGGCGGCTCGCTGTCGATGGGCGAGGTGACCATTCTGGTCGACTCGCTCGCCACCGACCTCGAGTCGGAGTGCGTCTATTACGACAGCTTCGACGGCCGCAACTCGACCAAGCTGCTGGGCCGTATCAACGTGCCGCAGTACGGCCGGCTCTCCTGCTCGTTCGTCTCGCAGATGATGAGCGCCACCAAGATGAACATCCCCGACTCGATCGGCGTCGAGGACCTCGACTCGATGAGGCTCGTGCTGTCGGTGCCCCGCGGCTCGCTGACGGGCGACTCGCTCGCCCCGCAGCAGCTTAAGGTCTACCGCCTCGAGAAGGGCCTGCCCGCCGGCATATCGAGCACGTTCGACCCCGACGGGTATTACAACCCGGCGCGCCCGATGGGCACGCGAAGCTACACGCTCTCCAACATCGCCAAGGGCGACTCCGCCCTCAAGCGCGACGCGTTCGTGCGCATCCCGGTGCATATGCCGATGGAGTTCGCGCGCGACCTGTTCAATAAATACCGGGCCGGCGACCCCGTGTTCCAATGGCCGGCGACCTTCAACGAGTACTTCCCCGGCATATACGTCGAGCAGAACTTCGGCAACGGCTGCATCGCCAACATCTCCAAGGCCGAGATGTTCACCTACTGGCACCGCACCGTGCGTGAGAACAAGCTGCAGCCTGACTCGACCTACGCGTGGGTCGACCGCATCGTGCGCGACTCCGTGTGCCTTCTCGCCTCGCAGCCCGAGGTGCTGTCGAGCAACGTAATCCGCTATGACGTCTCCGACTACATCCGCGGTCTGGCCGAGGCCGGCAAGCGCGTCATAACGACTCCGGGCGGCTACAGGGTCAACTTCCGGTTCCCGGTGCAGAGGCTCATCGACGAGTTCAGGCGCAACGGCGCGGCGATATCGGTGGTGTCGAGCCTACGCATGGAGATTCCGGCCGAGGCAATCGACAACGATTTCGGACTCGACGTCGCCCCGCACCTGCTGATGATCCGCAAGAACGAATACGAGGAGTTCTTCCGCGAGAACAAGGTGCCAGACGGCAAGAGTTCGTTCTACGCGGCCTACAACGCCGACAACAGCAGCTATCAGTTCAACTCGATGCGCTCCTACTTCCTCCAGATCCTCGAGGACGACGAGAAGGGGGAGACCATCGACGCCGACGACACGGAGTTCGTGCTTGTGCCGGTGGCGGTCAAGACCGAGTCTGTCACCAACTACGACGGCTCCTCGACCATCTACGTGACGCGCTGCCAGCCATATCTCGAGCGGCCCACGATGACGCAGCTCCACACCGACCGCGCCATCATATGCTTCACGTATTCGAGCCAGCAGATCAAATAAAACAGGGACACTTATGATTCTTCTCCTCTTCAGTCTCCTTTCGTTCATCACGGGAGCCTCCGAGCCGGGCCGCACGCCGTCGGGGGCCGACCTCGTGTTCGTGGGCGACGCCATGCAGCACCAGGGCCAGCTCGACGCCGCGCTTGAGGCGGGACGCGCGCGCGGCGGAGGCTACGACTATTCCGACTGCTTCACCCACATCGCCCCGACCATCACGGAGGCCGACTATGCGGTTTGCAATCTCGAGGTGCCTCTGGGCGGCGGCCCCGACTACACGGGCTACCCCTGCTTCTCGGCGCCCGACTCCTACGCCAAGGCTCTGATGGACGCCGGTTTCGACATGTTCCTGACGGCCAACAACCATTGCCTCGACCGCCGCGACCGGGCGGCGCGGCGCACCATCGCGGCCCTCGACTCGCTCGGCGCCGACCACATCGGCACGTTCACCGACTCGCTCGACCGCGTGGCGAAAGTCCCCTTCATCAAGAATATCAACGGCATACGTTTCGGATTCCTGAACTATACCTACGGCACCAACGGCATCGAGCCCCGCGACGGCGTGGAGGTGGCGCTCATCGACAAGCCCCGCATGGCGAGCGAGATCAGGAAGACGCGCGACGCCGGGGCCGAGATTGTGGTGGTGGCGATACATTGGGGCGTGGAATACGTCCTGCTGCAGAACCGCAACCAGGAGGACATAGCCGATTTCCTGGTCGACCAGGGCGTCGATATGGTGATCGGCGGCCATCCGCACGTGATCCAGCCGATGAAGGTGGTGCATAATGACAAGGAAGACAAGGATGTGCTCGTGGTCTACTCTCTGGGCAATTTCATCTCCAACATGAAGACGGCCGACACGCGCGGCGGTGCTTTGGTGCGTGCCCGCGTGGAGCGTGACGCGCAGGGACGCGCTCGGTTCGTTCGCGCCGACTACGACACCTTCTTCAGCGCCAAACCCACGGGCCCGGGCACGAACTACATGGTGGTGCCGTCGTGGATGGAGCGGCATATACCGGCCGGCCAGCTGGGCCATTGGAAGCTCTTCGACCGCGGCGCGCAGCGAGTCTTCGACGCCCATAACGTCGGAGTGCCGCGCAGACACCGCGACAGACAAGACAAGTAATAAGTGGCAAGTAATAAGTAACACGGGACGATAAAATAATCAAGGGCCGAGCATCGTATGATGTGCGGCCCTTGATTATTTCTGCTGTCAGTATGAATGATTGTCGGGTTATACGAGGATCTTGTTGCGCTTGTAGATCTGGCGGAACTCCTTGGGGGTGTAGCCCTTGTTCTTCTTGAAGATGCGGTTGAAGTTGGAGACGTTGTTGAAGCCCGAGTTGAAGCAGATGTCGGCGATCGGGGTCGATGTCGACACGAGTTCGCGCGAGGCGACGTCGAGGCGGATGCCGATCACGTAGTCGGAGATCGAACGGCCGGTGCGCAGCTTGAAGAAGCGGCTGAACGACGAGGGCGACATGCCGGCCATCTGCGCGAGGTGGTTGAGACGAATCTCGCCCTTGTAGTTGGCGGCGATGTACTCCTGGGCCTTGCGCAGGCGCGTGTTGCTGACGGTGCTGTGTGTCCCGGCGTTCTGGCTGCTGGAGAGCTGGCGGCCGTTGGGGTCGATGGCGAGCAGGTGGAGGATCTCGATGAGCTTCATCATCTGGTAGAAGCTCGACTTGGCGTTGAGCAGGTCCTCGATGTGGCTGTAGATCTTCATGATGCTCGTCATGGGATATGCCACGCCCTTGGAGGCGTTCTCAAGCAGCGTCTTGACCGACTGCATCTGCGTGCGGCGCAGCATCTCGTTGCCGAAGATGTCAACGGGGAACTGGATGGTGATCTCGCGGATGTGGTTGCTCGTGCACTTGTCCTGCTCCCAGCCGTGCTCCACGCCGTGGCCCACGATGACGAGGTCGAAATCGCCGACCTCTTCAATCGAGTCTCCGACTATGCGGCGCGCTCCGGCGCAGTTCTCGACGAAGTTGATCTCGAACTCCGCGTGGCGGTGTACGGGGAATGTAAAACTGTCTTTCGTGCGATCTACGACGTAAAGGAAATCGCATTCCGAAAGCGGGGTGACCTCGGTGAGGATGTCACCGTTGTTGTCCAGATTGTAAACTGTTTCTTTGCTCATTCTAATGCGGTATTAGATTCATCGGCAAATATACATATTTTAAATAAATTGGCAAAAAAATTAATTAAAATAATTCTTATTTTTTGATATTTTTATAGTAATTTTGTTATTATTTCACGCCGAGCGGCCGTTTCGCACCTTTTCGAGACGTGAAAACCGATATTTCATATATGATATGGACACATTGCTCAACAACCTTACGAGACGTCGCGCGCTGCTGATTCTGCTTGTCGTGACGTGCCTGGCCACACTGCCGTTTCTTGGTCTGGCCGATTTCAACACCAAGGGCGAGCCGCGCGAGGCGGTGGTGGCCTACACCATGCTCGAACATGACGACTGGATCCTGCCCGTCAACAATGGCGGCGAGATTCCTTACAAACCTCCGTTCTTCCATTGGTGTGTGGCGGCGGCGAGTCTGCTCGACGGCGGTACGGTGAGCGAATACACGTCGCGGCTGCCGTCGGCTGTGGCGCTGATCGCGATGACGCTGTCGGTGTTCGCTTTCTTAGCGCGGCGTCGCGGCACGGCGGTCGGTCTGCTGACGGCGCTGGTGACTTTCACGGCGTTCGAGATCTACCGGGCGGGGATGAACTGCCGTGTCGACATGGTGCTCACCGCCCTGATGGTCGGGGCCGTTTTCAGGCTTTACCGCTGGGGAATGGACGGCATGAGGGGATTCCCGTGGCTTGCGATACTGCTGATGAGCTGCGCGACGCTCACCAAGGGCCCGGTCGGGATATTGATCCCCTGTCTGGTTGCGGGCATCTTCCTGTTGCTACGCGGTGTGCCGTTCTTCAAGGCGTTCATATGGCTCTGTCTGTGGGGATGCCTGTCGCTGCTGCTGCCGCTCGCGTGGTATGCGGCGGCCTACGCCCGTGGCGGCGAGGAGTTTCTCGACCTCGTGATGGAGGAGAACTTCGGGCGCATGACCGGCACGATGGCCTATGACTCGCATCTCAACCCGTGGTATTACAATCTGGTGACGCTCGCGGCGGGATTCCTGCCGTGGACCGTCGCGGTGGTGATGTCTCTCTTCATCGTGCCGCGCGGGGCGTGGCGCAGGGCCGGCGTGGCGTGGCGCGGTGCGTGGGGACGGCTGTGCGCGTGGATACGCTCGGCGCAGCCCTGCACATTGCTGTCACTGACTGCGGCGGTGGTGATATTCATATTCTACTGCATACCGGCCAGCAAGCGCAGTGTGTATCTGATGCCGATGTACCCGTTCACGGCCTATTTCATCGCGGAGTTGCTGACGTGGATGTCGCGGCGTCGGGCGGCGAGCGTCAAGGGCTTCGGCGACTTCATCGCCGGGGTAGGGTGCGCGCTGCTTCTTGTGTTCGTTCTTGTGAAGTGCGGGGCGGTGCCCGATTCGATTTTCGGGCACGGCAAACATGCGGCGCAGAACGCTGCGATGCTCGGTTCGCTGCGCGAGGCCGGGGGAGTGTTGGGATGGACCTGCGCCGTCGTTCCGGCGGTCTGCGCGGCGATATGGTGGCTGAGTGTGCGCCGGAGTGTCTCGGGCATAGCCGCACCGACGGCAGTGGCGGGTCTTGTGGTGGCGGTCTACATCTCGATGAGCGGTTGCTATCAGCCGGCGGTGCTGCAACCGAAATCGGTCAAGGGCATGGCGGCCGACATTGAGCGTGAGTTTCCCGATGCGAAGACGCGCATCTACGAGTTCATATCTGGGGCGGAAGCTGCCAAAGGGAATCCGCTGCATTATTTCGAACTCAATTTCTATATGGGCGACGTGGTGCGCAATTTCCGGCGCGAGCGTCCTTCGGAAGGTTACCTGCTGATAGAGCGGCGGGACATGGACGAATATGGGGCGCGGTTTGGCGCTGAAGGCTACGAATTTGACGAGGTTTACACGCCGGCGCCATCGATGCCGCGCAAGACGCCGGCGCTCTACCGCTTCACACGCAGATGGGCGAAATGAGGGGACGTGATGCCAAAAGTCGAAATAAATTTGGAGGAATGAAAATAAATTATTAATTTTGCACTCTTGAAAGTCGCGAGAGCGGCAAGGAGAGATGGCAGAGTGGTCGATTGCGGCGGTCTTGAAAACCGTTGAGGGTCACACCTCCGGGGGTTCGAATCCCTCTCTCTCCGCAATAAAGCCTGATTTTCAGGCCTTTATTGTATCTGCACCCAATTTTGCACCCAAATCCTGTAAAGTTGGGTGTTTTTATGTATTCTTAACTCCGTGGGCTGGTCAAAAAAGAAACGGCATTAACATTTCAGGCACAACTCGACTTCCCATTACGCCTCCCCTTCCTTCTTTTTGCCCAGCACTCTATATACTGGTTTAGGTTTAGTCGGGCATATGTAAAATCCGAACCAAACCAAACTGTTATAACGAGGCAGACAAACCTGAAACCATCCCAACTGAGGAAAAGAAACAACATCCAAAGATATGGCGCAGCTTAATGATTTTATGACGAGGATTGACCTGTCGGTGCTGAATGATTATGTCGCGGCTAATGGCAGGAGCGTTGTCTATGCCAAGGGCGAGAGGATTGTTCAGCAGGGGCGATTGTGCCGCTATGTGGGTGTGGTAAAGTCGGGATATTTCAAATATGTGGCTCTTAATTCAAAGGGGCAGGAAGTAGTAACGGGCTTCTCTTTCGAGGGCGAAGTGGTTACTGACTATGTGCAGGGATTCCTGTATGACCAGCCTTCGCTAACCTCCATTGTCGCGGGATGCGATGCCGAGGTTCAGCGTGTGTCGGTCGAGGATGTGCGACGGTTTATCATAGAGCGCAATTCCGGCTTCGTGGCCGAGGTTTCCTCCAATCTGTTGCAGGAGGCTTATTGCCGTTATCTGAATATGCTTGTAAAGACACCGGCAGAACGCTTCCATGACCTCGTTTCCCGCTTTCCCGGAGTCATACACAATCTGCCTATTCAGGAGATTGCCTCCTATTTAGGCATCTCACGCCGTCAGTTGCACCGCATCCGTGAGGCTGAAAGTGCCGCCGATGCCTCCGAAAGTGAGGATGTTTAATAAAAACATCGCGCTGCGCTGATTATCATGCCCGATGGGACATTTGTCACATCGAATGTCGATTATTCGTTGTAACTTTGCTTAATTACAGATAATAGACGCATGAAACAGTGGCAGAAAATAGTAGGTGTTATAATAATTTCCGTCTTGGCAATTGCAAATGCTTGGGCTATTATCGACTATATCCATTTGGCAGAAGTCGCTGGAGCATGGAGTGCTGAAGTCACGCAAGAGTCATTCTTTGACTGCGTCTTTTATTTTAGACGCCATTTTTGGATATATACCATCCTTTCGATAATTGATTTCTTTATTATAATGACATTATTCATTTGCCTTTGGCGGAAAGGAGGCAATTGATGAGAATAATATCATTTAGACATTGGACGGAAAAGTTTGGCGGCCATGCTTTATTTGTATTGCCGAAGACTTATCCGTTGAACTTGAAAACTATATATGACACATGACAAATAA
>CAJTXU010000049.1 GCA_910584125.1 uncultured Muribaculaceae bacterium
GATTAGGGGCGTCCGCGCGGACGCCCCTAATCATTCATCATTAATCATTTATCATTGAGTATTATCGTCCGAGGATGTCTCTCAGCAGGTCGAGGCCTGTGGCGTTGGTCGTGGTGTCGTTACCGGTCTTCTTGTTGTCGCTCTTTGTGTTTCCGGTCTTCTTGTTGTTCCCGGTCTTGTTGCCGTTAGTGGAGCCGCCGAAGATGTCGCCCAGACTGAAGCCGCCGCCGTTAGTGACGTTCTGGCCTCCGGTCGCGTTGAGATGGAATCCGATGCAGAGTCCGTCGTATGAGTCGAGAATCTGCGTGAGTGCCTGGACGGTCTTTATTCCGGTGAACTGAGCCACGGCCGAGAGAAGCTTCTTGAGTTTGGTGGCATCGAACATGACGTCCATCGATTGCGAGGTCTTCTGCACGTAGGTGGTCACCGTGGCGAGTTTCATGCCTAAGGCCGTGAAGTTGAACTCGAAGACCCCCGGCTCGGCGCCGGCGGCCTGTGTGATGGTGCCGTTGAGCTTGATTATCTTGCAGACGAGCGTGAAGTTGCCCTGCGCGTCGATGGTCAGTTTGGCGTCCTTGAGCCCGTACTGGTCATAATAGGGCTGGAGCTTCGACTCGATGGCGGCTGCCGCTGCCACTCCGCCCGCTTTCTTGAGAAATCCCTCGCCCTGGAAGCAAACCGCCGGTCCGGTCGAGGTCCATTCGCCCTGCATGTCGGCGATCGTTATGTCCGAACTCGAGAACACACCCTCGATCATGTTGCCGATTGTGTCGCCGAGTCCGCCTCCGAGCAGGTCGCCGAGGCTCTGGGCTTTTGTCACATTTAGCCCAAAAATGGTCAAAATCACCGCAAAAGCGGCCATTCTTTTCTTTTTCATCTCTTCAAATTGGTTAATTTGTCGCAATTGTGACATATTTGATTGTTAAATTGCGGTAATTCAAGTTAATTTTCTTAACTTTGCATACCGATTGGGTCTAACGAGTCACTACAGATAGATAACGATTTCTTTTTGCAGTTTAATCGGGGACAGAATTTTTTGAAACAATAATTTCAACATAACATCAAATGAAGAACAACAGCAAGGGATTGCTTCTTGCGGCGGTCGCCGTTTCTTTCGGACTTGCGTCGTGCAGCGACGAGAGCCCGTGGCGCGGTTCGGACACCGAGGGAGGCATAAATCTCGAATTTTCTTCCGACGCGCGTGTGATGCGTCAGACGCGCGCCGATGACTCAGTCAGTCCGTTCGTTCCGGCGGCCGACCAGTTCTCGGTTTCTCTTACGAAATCCGACGGCACGTTCACGAAGACATGGACCGGCGTCGAGTCGTTCAACCGTGAGTCGGCCTTTTCCATCGGCGACTACACAGTGGCCGCTTTCTATGGCGACGCCGAGAGCGAGGGTTTCGAATGTCCTTTCTATAAGGGCTCTGCCGATGTGCATGTGTCGCCGGGTGCGGTGACCGACGCCACGGTGGTGGCGACTCTGGCCAATTCGATGGTCTCGATCAGATACACCGACAAATTCAATGAGAATTTCTCCGATTATTCGTCGAGTGTCCAGACTGAGGGGCATGACTGGGTGGTGTTCGCAAAGAGCGAGACGCGCCCGGCCTATATCGCTTCGTCGGATGTGAAGGTGAAGGTGCGCCTCACCAACGACGCCGGCAAGACCGTAGAGGTCGTCCCGGCGCAGTTCACAGCCCAGCCGCGTCATCATTATGTGGTGACACTCGACGTCGAGGAGACCGCCGGCGGCCTCGCGCTTGACGTTGTCTTCGACGACGACGTGGTGGCCGAGACCGTGGAGATATCGCTCACCGACGAGCTTTTCTCCGCGCCGGCTCCGACCGTCACCGCCAAGGGCTTCGACGCCCCGACACCTGTCGAGACGTTCGAGTTCGCCGAGCAGGCGGCCAAGCCCGAATTCCACTGCTTCGCGTTCGGCGGCCTACGTCAGGCCACGCTCAACGTGGTGTCGTCCAACGGCTATTCGCCCGCTTTCGGCCGTCGCGTCGAGCTCGTGGGTGCCGACGAGCTCACGCAGGCGCAGCTCGCCTCCGAGGGCGTGGACTGCGCCGGTTTCTTCCGCAACGTCGACAAGATGGGCGTTGTGAATCTCAAGGGATTCATCGAGAGCCTTCCCGCCGGCACCTACGAGATCTCGCTTGAGATCGAAGACCAGGCGACGCGAGTGTCGGAGCCTGTCAAGATGGATGTTACCGTCAAGCCCGTCACGTTCTCGCTCGAGGCCCCGATTAAGGCCGAATTCCTCGGTTCGGAACTCACCGTCGATGTGCTTACCAACTGCCCCGATATCCGCAACAAGGTGAGTTTCAAGGTGCCCGACGGCAACAACAGCATGGTGCCCGCCGAGATCAAGAGCGTCAGCCTGGTTGACGGCACGCGCGCCGAGGGTTCGGTGCGTCTGCGCTATGTGCTCGCCATGTCGTCGCGCGCCCAGGCCCTCATCGACGTCGAGGGGCATTTGCGCGACCGTGTCGCCAATGTCCAGGTCTCGATGGCCGAGCCTGAATACACAATCACACCCGACGCGTACGCCCGCAAGGTCGTGCTCCGTATCAACGCCGCCGACGAGAAGACGGCGAAGTTCCTGCGCGACAACCTCGTATATTATAACGGCGACACCCAGATTCCGTCATCCAACATCGCCCACGGAGCCGACGGCTTGATCACGATCTCCAGTCTCAACCCGTCGATTCAGTATCTGCAGATCAAGGCCAAGGTGGCGGCATTCGTGAAGGCTGTTCCCGAGTTCACCACCGAGGCTGAGGCTGACGTGCCCAACGGCACGTTCACAGCTTCGACGCAGACCATCGACATCAATCCGATCAACACCGGAGGTCAGTACACCGGAACACTATTTAGCAAACCGAAGTATCAGCTCATATCGTCGATATCACGATCCACGCCAGATGGCTGGGCAAATGTCAACGAGAACACATGTTATACGGGTTCATCAAATAAGAATACATGGTATCTCGTGCCTTCCACCTGGGAGGAGAACGGCCAGTCAGTCATCCTCTCGGTGGGTTATAGCCACAACGGCAAGGATGTGGAATTAACCAATCAGACCGCCGTTTACTATTGCAAGAACGCTCCGGCAGACGCCGACCTTCAGAAAGCGGCCGGTGAGCTATTCCTCGGCTCTTATTCGTTCAATGGCACTGAGTCACGTGTTGACGGCATCGACTGGGCTACGCGTCCGTCGTCGCTTAGCTTCGACTATTCTTACACATCATTCAATAATGAGCGCGGTGAGGCTTATGTCAAAGTGCTTGATGCCTCCGGCAAGGTGATTGCTCAGCAGTCGCTTTCTCTTACGGCATCCTCGAACATGACCACCAGGACTGTCACCCTCGATGGCTATCCTTTCGGAGTTAAGGCTGCCAGGATAGAGATAGGTTTCCGTTCCACTGAATCAGGTGTCACTCCTTCGGTCTACATCCCCAAGGGAGAGGAATTGAAAGAGACCGCTGCCCAATGGGATTTCGCTTTCCCTCAGAAACATCCCATCCCCGCCAACCAGTACAAGGCTGTGGCGACCGGCTCGAAACTCGTGATCGACAACGTTAAACTCGGTTATGTCGACAGCGCTAACACTCTCCCCACGGCGAGACCAAGAAAAAAATAACCTTTCCCCTAAATGAATAAGAATAAGTTTATGAAAACATCATATATCCTGCCTCTCCTCGCCGTGGCCGCCCTGGCCACGGGATGCTCGAAGGAGAACCCGTTCTCAGGCCCCGACGAGGGGGAGGGCACGTTCATGAAGTCTTCGCTTTCGATGGATATCGATGCCGACGGTCTCGTCAACACACGCTCCCTGACACGCGCGGGCGTCGATGCCGATGTCGACGATTTCACAGTGATCTTCAACCGCGAGGGCGAGGCCCAGCCCGTGGCCAAGTACCGTTACGGCGACATGCCCGAGGTGGTGGCGCTGCAGGCCGGCACTTACACCTGCACGGCGACCTACGGCGAGAACCGCCAGGCCGAGTGGGAGTCTCCCTATTTCCTCGGCGTCTCGGAGACATTCGAGGTGGTGGCCAACGAGATCGTCAGCTATCTCGACCCGATACAGTGCCGGCTCGAGAACATCAAGGTGACCGTCGATTTCGACCAGGCGCTGCGTTCGCGCATGTCGTCCGACTCGTATGCCGAGGTCAGGGTGGGCGCGAGCTCTGCCCTGCGTTTCGGTCTCGCGGAGGCTGACGCGCAGAAGGGCGGCTTCTTCATGCACCAGAATGAGATCACGCTTGTAGCCGTGTTCAACGGCACTGTCGACGGCCAGGAGATCGTCGAGACCAAGTCGCTGAAAAACATCGAGAAGGGCAACCATTACAAGATAATGTTCAAGCTTCATCCCGACGGCACTGGCGACGGCACTGGCGATGTCAACGCCGACGTCACGGTCGATGCGTCTGTGATTGTGGAGGATGTGACGGGCAACGTCACTCTGGGCGAGGACGACCTCCTCGACGACAGCGAGCGTCCCAACGAGGGCGGCGGCGAGACTCCTCCTCCGGCAGGCGACGCGCCTGTGGTTACGGCTCAGGCACCCGCCGATATCGACGCTGTCAACGAGACTTCGCTCTTTGTCTCGGGCGGCAATCAGTGCATCATCAACGTCAAGAGCACAGCCGAGGGCGGCATCACAGTCTTTACGGTAGACATCGACTCCGAGACTCTGACCCCCGAAGCGCTTGAAGGAGTCGGCTTGCCCGCGCATCTCGACATTGCCAATACGCCTGCCGACCTTGCCGCCATCCTTGGCTCGGAGGAATTCGGATTCCCGGTCAATGTCAAGGGTCAGAGTGAGGTCGCGTTCAACCTGACTACGTTCATCCCGATGCTTGATGGTCTCGGCGCCGGCACGCATAAATTCCATTTCGAGGTTTCGGATGCCAACGGCACGACCAAGAAAACATTAACTCTTGTATCAAGATAATTAATGACAACAGCAATGAAAAGGATAAATAAATTTCTGACACGTTCGGCTGTTGCGTTTACTCTGGCAGCCATGCTCCCCTCGTGCGCCATGGATGATCCGTTCGGCGACGTCGGGGAGGGCGACCTCACCCTCACCACTGAAATCAACGGCGACGTCATAAAGACGCGCGCCCTCTCCGGCGAAGAGCTCGCCACCCTGCGCGAGAAGTGCATCGTATACATCGAGTCCTCGCGCGGCGTGGTCCGCAAGTACAAGGGCGTCGACAACATCCCCGAGCAGATACGCCTCAAGACCGGCTCTTACGTCTGCAACGCATGGAGCGGCGACTCGGTGTCTGCCTCGTTCTCGGCCAAATTCTACCGCGGCCAGCAGAAGTTCGAGATGGCCGAGGGCCAGAACTCTCTGACCGTGCGGTGCAACATCGCCAACGTCATCGCGTCGGTCGATCCGGCCTCGCTCGACGTCAAGCTCTCCGACCTGCGTGTCACGTTCTCGCACTCGCGCGGTTCGCTCGATTTCGATGAGAACAATATCCCGACCTCCAAGGGCTATTTCATGATGCCCAACGCCGACAAGGACCTCGCCTATAGGATTGAGGGAAAGAAGGCCGACGGCTCAGCCTTCGTCAAGGAGGGAAAGATAGAGAACGTGCAGCGCGCGCATGAATATTGCATGAAGCTCATGCTGGAGGATTCTCCTGTTACAGAGGGCGGCGCGCTGATTCGCATCGAGATTGCCGACATTCCTCTGATCGAGGAGACCGTCGAGATTTTCCCCGCACCCGCAGTGCGCGGTGTCGATTTCAATATCGGGGAGCAGGTAGTGTCGACCGACCGCGACTTCACGGACACCCGTGTGTATGTTCGCGGTTACTTCGGTCTGAGCACGCTCACGATGAATGTCAGCGACAATTTCACCGGCCTTGCTTCGGGAGTCAATATCCTGGAGAGTTCGGTGATGACCGACCTCGAGTCGAAGGGTGTGCGCGTTGAGCGCCGCACGTCGACCGACGCCTCGGAGACAGCCGAAGGTGGTCAGGTGGAGGTCGATGAGGTATACGTCACGTTCTCAAAGGCTTTCCTTGACGGTCTCGCCCCGAGTGAGAATGAATATACGGTGACTTTCGAGGCCACCGACGGCCGTCACAAGACGGGCACCGGCTCGCTGCGCATAGCCAACGACCCGGCCGCCGTCGAGCATCTCGTGCCTGTTTCGCCCGGTGCGGATCCTTCTGAGGATCTGACATCCGTCAGGGCTTACAGCGCCGTGCTGACAGGTATTGTCAACAAGGAGGATGCTACCGGCTTCGGTATCAAGTATCGCAAGCAGGGCGCGTCTGAATGGACGGCTGCCTATCCTTCGTCGGCTTCCGCCGCGGCCGCCCGTCGTTCGGCGCGTTCGAATGCCGGAACCCGTGCCGCGGCAGTGCCTTACACTGTGACACTGACCGGTCTCGAGCCCTCCACAGCCTATGAATATATCGTATTCTGCGACGGCTATGACGGCGAGAATGTGATGACGTTCACCACCGACGGGCTCTTCACACTTCCGAATGCTTCGTTCGAGGAGTGGGGCACTTATGGCAGCGGCATCATCATTCCGTCTCTCACCGGCGACAAGACCACGAGTTTCTGGGGAACAGGCAACGAGGGCGCCAAGGTCGGCAATGCACTTCTTACCGACAAGAGCACCGATATGGCGCATTTCGGAACGTATTCGGCGCGTCTCGAGACCAAGAAGGTGATGCTTGTTGTGATTGCCGCCGGCAACTTGTTTGTCGGAGAATACGCAAGGACTGACGGCACCAACGGCGTCCTCTCTTTGGGTCGCACGTTCAACGGTTCGCATCCCTCCAAGGTCTCGGTATGGGCCAATTACCGTCCCGGCACCGGCTGCACCGTCAAATCGGGCGTTCCAGAGGGCACCATCACCGAGAACGGCAAGGACCACGGTCAGATCTACGTCGCGCTTACCGACGAGCCGGTGGAGATCCGCACCAATCCCAAGGACCGGAAGCTGTTCGATCCCAATGACGTGCATGTGCTCGCTTATGGCGAAGTGACTTGGTCTGATGATTTCGGCCCCGACGGCGCTTTGCAGAAGATCGAGATTCCGTTCACCTATAACGACAGGGCCAAGACCATCCGTCCGACCCATATCGTCATCGTGTCTACGGCATCCAAATATGGCGACTACTTCTCGGGAGCAAGTGGCAGTTTGATGTATCTCGATGATTTCGAGCTTGTTTATGAGTAATTATCTTAGAATATTTTTGATAATGGCAGTCATGACTCTGGGCGTTTCTTACGCCCGGAGTCAGTCTGCTTTTCCAGATACGGTCCGCCTGACCCCAGCGATGGTCGATTCGATCAACGCCGCCAACAAGATTCGTCCTTTCGAGCGCGAGATGGAGTCTACGGTGTTTGTCCCCAAGGGGCAGTGGATCACCGGCCTCTCTTTCTCCTACCGACAGTCGAACGAGAACGCCTATACGTTCTTCGTGCTGCAGGACATCAACTCCGACACATACTCGTTCAAGGTGACTCCTATGCTCGGCTACGCGTTCCGCGACGACATGGCCGCCGGCCTTAAGTTCTCGTATACGCGCACGCTCACCAAGCTTACGAATCTCGACCTTGTGCTCGACTCGGAGAACTCGACCAACTTCGACCACGTCTATTCGCTGGGCCACAACTATTACGCCACGGCGTTCTTCCGCAACTATTTCTCGCTCGGAGCGTCACGGAGGTTTGGTTTCTTCAGCGAGATTCAGCTTGAGCTCGGCGGCGGACAGTCGAAACTCACCAAGGGAGTGGGAGAGGACCTCTCGGGTTCGTATGAGACCAATTTCTCGCTCAATGTCGGCATCGTGCCCGGCCTCATGGTGTTTCTCTCCAACTGGTCGGCCATGGAGGTCAACGTCGGCGTGCTCGGTTTCAGCTACCGCGACACGAAGACCGTCAACGACCGTATCTATCATTCGAGACGTCACTCGAAGTCGGCCAATTTCCGTATCAATCTGTTCAGTATAACCTTCGGCACAACTTTCTACCTATGATGAGATTCCTGATCAGTATCTTCCTGCTGGGTGCCGCGCTGGCATCTGCGGCGGCGGCTTCCCGGGACTCGGTGCCCGTGCCGGAGACTGTACCCGACGGCAAGTATATATTCATCCCCGACTCTCTGCAGGACGACGTGCTCCGTCTGCTCGACGGCCACTCGAAGGTGGTCGACGACATGAACCGGCTCGACACCGAGGAGCTGACTGTCCATAAGGGCGACACCGTTCCGATGGTGCTCAAGTCGATCAATCTCGGCCGATACGACCGGGGTCTTTCCAACTTCCTCTATATCCCCAAGGGAGTCTGGGCTATCGGTCTTACTGCCTCCTACGGTGAGCTCGGAACGGAGGACCTCGAGATCTTCGACATGCTCTCGGACGTCAACATCGGTGCCCACGCGTTCTCGATCAAGCCCTACGTGCAGTATTTCATCCGCAACAATCTCGCCGTCGGACTCAAGTTCGGCTATTATAACGCGAGGGGAAACGTAGACTCGTTCAAGGTCGACATCAGCGACGATATGGATTTCAGCCTCAGCGACATAATGTATAGGTCGGAATCCTATTCGGCGGCGTTCACGTTCGCGCAGTATATCGGTCTGACGCGCCGCGGACGCTTCGGCGTCTACAACGAGGTAGAGCTCGCTTTCCAGACGGGCAACAGTGAGTTCAAGCGTCCTTATGCCGGAGAACCACGCACCACTTACACCACGACTACCCAGGCGAGCCTGAATTTCTCGCCCGGCGTGCAGGTGTTCATCATGCGCAACGTGGCGTTCCATGTGTCGTTCGGCGTCTTCGGTTTCAATCTCAAGAACGAGAAGCAGCGCGAGAACGGCGAGGAGGCGGGAAGCCGCTTCTCGTCGGGCGCCAATTTCCGGTTCAATATCTTCAATATCAATTTCGGCATTGCCGTTACCCTTTAGCATATGTCCACGATCAAGACAAGGGCCTTCACTCATATATGCGCGGCCGTCGCGGCGCTGGTCGTCCTGCTGCCGGGCTGCATCAAGAACGACATCCCTTACCCGAGGATCGCGCAGCGCATCCTCGCCATCGCGGCCGAAGGTGAGTCGAAGTCCGCTTATATCGATTCGCTCGCTTTCGAGGTCAACATCTATCTTGAGGAGACCACCGATATACGCAACGTGAGGTTTACCGAATACAGCATTTCGCCAGACGCAGTGAGCGATCCCGATCTGCGCGACGGGGTCTATGACCTTTCTTCCCCTCTGTTCGTCACTCTTTCGCTCTATCAGGACTATACGTGGGAGATCATCGCCCATCAGGATATAGAGCGTTATTTCAAGGTGTCGGGCGAGATAGGGGAGAGCGTTGTCGATGCCGCCGCGTGCCGCGTGGTTGTCAATCTGCCTGAGGGTACCGACCTGTCGAAGCTGACTCTCGAAAGCGTCAAGCTCGGTCCGGTCGGCATCACGACCATATCGCCCGAACTCAGACCGGGTCCGCTCGACCTGAGTCATCCCCTTAAAGTCGAGGTGACGGCCCATGGACGCACTGAGACCTGGACCATATATGCCCAGCTTTCGGAGACTCTGGCCAACACTACGGCAGTCGACGCCTGGTCGCGCGTCATATGGGCTTACGGCACTGGTCAGTCCGAACTCGAGAACGGATTCGAATACCGCCGCGCTGACAGCGCGGAGTGGACGCGTGTGCCCGCGGAATACGTGTCCGGGTCGCAGGGCATCTTCTCATGCTACATCCCTCACCTTGAACCTCTGACCGAATATTGCGTCCGCGCATACTCCGGCGATAATTTCGCCAACGAAGTCCGCGTGACCACCGACGCCACCGCCGACATCCCCGACGGCACGTTCGACCAGTGGTCGCAGACCTCGGCTGGCATGTGGAATCCCTGGAGTTCCGAAGGAACTCGTTTCTGGGATACAGGGAACCGGGGTTCGTGGACTGCGAAAATTAACCTCACTTCTCCGTCCGACCATACATCTGACGGCACCGGTAAGGCCGCCAAATGTGAGACTCTGTTTATCGGCTTAGGACCGATAGGTAGACTTGGCTCCGGCTCGATTTTCACAGGAGAATATCTCAGGACAGAAATCCCTAACGGGGTGCTCGGATTCGGCAGGCCTTGGAAACTTCGGCCCACGAAACTGAAGGGATACTATCAGTATTCTGCTGCCGAGATCAACACCGTATCAAGTGAGTTCTCCGATATCAAGGGCCAGCCAGACACGTGCCACATCTATGTAGCGCTTACCGACTGGACCGCGCCGTTCGAGATTAGGACCAAACCCTCCGACCGCAGCCTCTTCGACAAGAACGCCGGTTATATCATCGCTTACGGCGAGCTGCAGTTCAGCGGCAAGATGGACGCTTACCGGCCGTTCGAGATCAAGCTCGACTATCGCAGCACGTCGCGCGTGCCGACTTATATGCAGATCACCTGCTCGGCGTCAAAATATGGCGACTATTTCACCGGCGGCAGCGGTTCGGTGCTGTATGTCGACGAGTTCTCGTTCGATTACGATTATTAGACGGGCTCGACCCGGGAATCTTAGGTTCTATACTTCAATGAAGAAGACGATAACTCTGATTGTAATGCTCCTTCTGTTGGTGCCAGCCTTTCCGGGCCGTGCCCAGCATGAGGAGTTCATACCCTCCAAGGCTCAGAAGGGTGTGCGGGTGTCAACTGATGTTCTGGCCGTCGCACTTCCGGCCTCCGCTCTTGTGGGTACTCTTGTCATGAAAGACTGGAAAGGTCTGCTGCAAGGCGTGGAGACTGCGGCCGTAACCGCCGCGGCGACTCTGATTCTTAAATATTCGGTAGGCGAGAAACGCCCTGACGGCAGCGACTGGCATTCCTTCCCTTCGGGACATTCCGCCGTGTCCTTTGCCTCGGCCGCATATCTGCAGCGCCGATACGGCTGGAAGTTCGGCGCTCCGGCTTACGCCCTTTCCTGTTATGTGGCCTGGGGGCGATGCTTCTCCAAGAAGCATTTCTGGTACGACGTCGTGGTCGGTGCTGCGATCGGTGCTGGAAGCGCCTATATATTCACCACGCCTTTCGCCCGTGAGCACAACCTTCAGATAGCCCCGACCTCCGACGGACGGTCAATAGGAGTTTACGCCTCATTCGATTTCTGAGCCATGCCGTTTCTCAAGCAAAGAGCCAATGCATTCAAATACGCCTGGCAGGGCATAGCATACCTGTTTAGAAACGAGACGCACGCAAGGATACACCTTGTCGCGGCGTTGCTCGTGCTCATCACGGGTTTTATGCTCCATATCTCGCCGCTTGAGTGGTGTTGCATCATCATATGTATAGGAGGTGTGTTCATGGCCGAAGCCTTCAACACCGCCGTCGAGAAAGTGGCCGACAAAGTAACGCGCCGTCATGATCCTCTGATCGGCATAGCCAAGGACGTCGCGGCCGGAGCTGTCCTGCTGTTCGTTATAGCCTCCGTCGCCGTCGGTCTGATTATCTTCCTCCCCAAGCTCCTCCTCCTTATCGAGGCCTGAGATTCTAAGTCTGAGATCCTAAGTCTGAGGTCCGAGCTTGGCCAGAGCTTGATTTTAGTTCTAAAAGAAACGCGTGCCCCATTGGAGGCGCGCGTTTCTTTTTCGTCTTCTCATCTCCATTATTTATTTTTACATTCTTTGCCTCTTCTATTCCTCTTCCATTCCTCTTCCTCGGTTTGTATCTCCCTTCCCGGTCTATGCCTCTCTTCCTCGGTTTCTGTCCCTCTTCCCGTTTCAGTCCCTCTTCCTCGCTTTCTATCCCTGTTCCTCGGCGCGAATCGGTGCCGTTTTACGTTGCGAGGTGCGAGCCTGCGGCTCGTATCCCCCGGAAATCGCCGATTTTCAATTTTTGTCTTAACATTCGAATACAGATTTTAACATTTGTTAATCGGCTTGAATATCAACAAGATGGATGGATAAAGCTGGCTATTTTCGATTTTCGTGTGAACAAAATTTGCACAGCGCTGAAATTTGTTATAACTTTGCACTCGCAAAACGGAAACGACAACGCCGCAAGCGAGCCGCAAGGCAAGCGGGAAAGCGACCTCCGGGATGCAAGAGAACATTGAAATTTTGCTACAAGACAAAGCAGCGAAAGTTGTTTTAGAGAGTACAGGGACAAACAAAAGAAAGTCCCGTCAATCTACGAACGATTCAAGGAATCCGAGTCCGACAAAATCAAAACTGAATATATAGAAAATATATATATAACAACAGCGGAGAGTTTGATCCTGGCTCAGGATGAACGCTAGCGGCAGGCTTAACACATGCAAGTCGAAGGGCAGCGGGGAGAGTGCTTGCACTCTCCGCCGGCGACTGGCGCACGGGTGAGTAACACGTATGCAACCTGCCCTCTTCAGGGGGACAACCTTCCGAAAGGGAGGCTAATCCCGCGTATATTCTCCCGGGGCATCCCGGGAGGAGGAAAGCTTATGCGGAAGAGGATGGGCATGCGGCGCATTAGCTAGTTGGCGGGGTAACG
The DNA here is from genome assembly GCA_910584125.1 of uncultured Muribaculaceae bacterium. Classification (GTDB taxonomy): domain Bacteria; phylum Bacteroidota; class Bacteroidia; order Bacteroidales; family Muribaculaceae; genus Lepagella. The sequence continues at coordinate 12,519 of CAJTXU010000049.1, forward strand.
GCCCACCAAGGCGACGATGCGT
>CAJTXU010000050.1 GCA_910584125.1 uncultured Muribaculaceae bacterium
AAAGGGGTCAGTCCCGCGTGCCCGAAGGGGTCAAACGCACGCGCCTTTTCCAGGCGTCCCACTCGTTGTCGGCGACGGCGATGTCGAGAGGGATCCGGATCTTGTTCTTGTCGATGTAGAGGACGGCGTAGAGGGGCGCCCGGCCGTCGGCGCGCACGTTGTCGGTGCGTCTTCTCACTGTTACTTTAGCCATGTCGTTGTGCCTGCGTTTGTGCCGGCGCAATCCGTAACCGGTTGATAACCAGATACGGCCGTGCCTGCTTCGGATTTGACTTTCGACTATCAACGGGCGTAGAGAAAACGTTGACAACCAGATGTTTACAATAAGAGCCGGGCAATAGCCCGGCTCAGTCGGAGGTTCCAACCAGACTCGAACTGGTGTAAACGGTTTTGCAGACCGGTACCTAACCACTCGGACATGGAACCCTTCGTTTTGCGAGTGCAAAGTTAATACATTTTTTTCATTTATCCAAATATTCGCGCTTATTTTTGCTGAATTTTTTCTCGCGCGAATTTGCCCATACCGCGCTTTACAGCAGCAAATCAGCCATTTATGACTTTTAAACCAATATTCACGCCGTTCACTTGTATCGGGAATATATCTCGACTCCGAGCCGCTTGGCCTTGGCTATGTCGGTCGGATTGCTCGGGTCAACGCCATATTTAGACAACGGCGGAATGACTACCTGCGTGCCGGGACGTATCCTGTCGGGATGACCGAGAAACGCCTCGTTTTCTTTGTAGATGTATGGCCAGAGGTTGAAGTTGCCGTAATGGTCCTTGGCCATCGTGGTCAGATAGCGGGTCTTCGTGATCGTGTCATACTGCTTCTGGTCGGAGGGTTGGGTCGGCGCCGCCTCCTGCGCATCGGTAGTTTCTGCTGTAGTGGTTGTGTTTTCCGCTGTCGTCGACGCGCTTTCCACGATCGACGTCGCGACGGCCATGGCCGGTTCGGGCTCTGGGGCCGCGATTGTGTCTATGATGTCGTCAGGTGCCGCCTTACCGAATCCCGCCGCTTTGTCCCATTCGAAATAATAGGTGCAGAAGAATACCGCGAACGCCACAACAGCCGCCGTCGCGAAACCAGACAGGAATCCGTAAAGGAACCGATGCGAAGACGGTTCGTCCTCTTCATATTCGTCTTCATCATGATCATCTTCGTCATCCTGATCATCTTCATCGTCCTCTATATTGTCATCGACGTCTTCGTCTTCACCGACGGCCTCTGGCCCATATAATGCCATAGGTTCGGTATTCAAATCACCTTCATCCTCGTCCGATTCCTGTTCAGGCTGATTCTCTTCAGCTTCCGAACGGTCTTCCTCTTGCGGACATTCTTCAGGTTCGCCATCGTCCGTTTCGGAGACTATCTCATAGACGACTCCAGATTCGGCATCTTCGTCCGTTTCGATTACTTCCTCCATATCGGAGCCTACGCCCGGGCCCGGTATTTCCGGCTCCGGTTCAGGCAGTTCCGTATCCGGTTCCGGCATTTCCTGCTCCGGTTCCGGCACTTCCTGTTCGAAGTCCTCGGGTTCTAAGCTCTCCGGCACCTGCGGCTCCGCCTCGAATTCGACGTCATCGCCGAGTTCCACGGTCTCGAACATCGCGAAAGGCGCGTTGATGAGTGCCGCGATCTCGCGCGAAGGGACGAATACCACCTTGCGGTGAGCCGGAATCGTATGTTCTCCGCCTGTCGACACGTTGACGCTCTTCCGGGCATCGACCGCTATGGTCTTGAAGACGCCGAAGTCCTTGATTTTGACTTGCTCGCCTTCCGACAGAGCCTCGGATACGGCTGCGAGCAACTCGCGTATGAAGTCTTCCGACTGCTTGCGGGTGTCGCCGGTGCGTATCGCCAAGAGCTGAATTATTGTGGGTAGTGTTATTTTCTCGTTCACGATGTCTCGATTGAGGTATTATACAGCGATTATTCGTCGGGCATGGCGTCGTCCTGTCCGTCGGAGTTCCTGACCTTCTGCCTCAGAAGGGCCGACGGCTTGAAGATCATCGACAGCTTGGGCGGCACGAGGATTCTCTTTCCTGTGGATGGATGCACGGCCACCCTCTCTTCGCGCATCTTGGGTTCGAACGTGCCGAATCCAGGCAGCGAGATGATGTCACCCTGTCCGACCTCCTCGGTAATCAGTCCACCGAACGACTTGAGCAGCGACTCGACATCGGCGGCCGTGCGGCCGGTGCGCTCGCTTATTCTCTCTATCAATGATTTCGTATCCATTAACGCAAAATTAATAAATCCTCTGCAAAAGTCAAAATATCAAGCTAAAAAAAGTCAGTCCGCCGTATTGGCAGACTGACGGTTGCGGGACGTTGCGGAGTCCTGTGTTATTTCAGCTTGAGCACCTGGCCGGCCTGGATCACGTCAGACGAGGCGAGTCCGTTGATCTTTCTGAGCGTGGTGGCCGACATTCCGTAAGATCTTGCGATCGAGGAGAGTGTGTCGCCTCTGCGCACGGTGTATGTGCTCTTTACGTTTGATGCTCCCTGATAGGTGTTCTCCTTGTCGTTCTTGGCCAGCGTGGTTTTCGGAGCGAAGCTGCGGGGCTTCGTATAGGTCGACTTAGAGAAGGTGTAGGTGTCGGTGTGAGTGGTCTGGTTGGCGAAGTCGAAAATCGCCGAAGGATTGATGGCATAGCCCATGTAACGGGTCTCGAAATGCAGATGCGGGCCTGTGCTTCGTCCCGTGCTGCCGCCAAGTGCGATTGGCTGTCCGGCGCGCACTACCTGGTCTGCTTTGACGAGTGCCTTGTTGAGGTGGCCGTAGACGGTCTCAAGACCGTTGGGATGGCGCAGGATCACGTAGTTGCCATATCCGCGCGCCTCGTAGTTGGTGAGACGCACCTTGCCGTCGAATGCGGCGTAGATTGTGTCGTTCGATCTGATCTGAAGGTCGATGCCCTTGTGCATTCTGCCGAACTTTGCGCGATAACCGTAATTGGAGGTCACTCGGCCGGGGCAAGGCATATGGTAGCCGGTCACGTCGATTACCTTCGAATTGGGCACGTCTGACTCTTTGAACGGATTGACGCGCTTGCTGTTCCAGCCCTCGGTGTAGATATCGGGCTCGGGCTCGATATCGTCGATGAGGTCGATGAAAGTGTTTTTCTCAACCAGCTTGATCTGGTCGTCGCCTTTGGCCCTGCTGGCGAGGAGCTTCTGATGGGCCTGTGAATGTTGAGCTTTCGAAGTGATTTTCTGCGCCTGTACAGGTCCTGCAGCGAGGGCCGCGAGGAGAGCGGCACAGACTATACCTTTTATTCCAATCATTATCTATTGTTTTGTTCGTTCGCGTCCGACATCGCGTCGCGATAGGAAAGATTTCGTTTTTTAATAATTTCTATCTTCCGCTTGGCCAGTTTCAAATCTCGTCGTGCTCGTAAACTGCCTTGAGGTTGGCCGGAGTGTAGTCGAACACTTCCTCCGGGCGGAAAAATCTCGCAATCTCAATCTCTGCGTTCTCGGGCGTGTCGCTCGCGTGTATTATGTTGAGCGAACCGCTCATGCTCAGGTCTCCGCGTATTGTGCCCGGAGCCGCCTTGCGGCCGTTGGTCGCGCCGGTCATCTCGCGGAACACTCTGACCACATCTACGCCTGCGAGACACATCGCCACGACCGGCGTGGCCATCATCGAAGCGCACAGAGCGGGGAAGAAGGGCTTGTCGACCAAATGCGCATAGTGCTCGCGAAGTATCTTCTCGTCGAGCTGAATCATCTTCATCCCGCGGATTATCAGCCCCTTTCTCTCGATGCGGCCGATCACTTCGCCTATCAGGTTACGTTCGATGCAGGATGGTTTCAACAATACCAAGGTCTTCTCCATTACTTAACAGATTTTAAGAATTGCGTTTGCTTACACCTCAAAGTTAATTCAATTCCCATGTAAAATGCAAACTTTTGCTGCCATTTTTTCAAAAAAAATCTGCATCAATCCAAAACCATCTCCACAAACAACACCAATTCAATGCGTTAACACCCTATTTCACTTATACATTCAACGCCCGTCATTTTTGCACATATCCCCTATTGTGTGCAATTCTCCGAAATCCCAACTTGTTAACAGATGTTAACCCGACGCGATGGGCCGGCCTGTCGCCGGGCGCATCGCCACGCACTGCTACAAAACCAACGGCGAGGGTTATCCGTTGTCAAGATAGGATGCCGCTTTCTGCTTGCCATGGCTCAGACCGTGACCCGCGACTGTCATCGGTATCGAGTTAGAATATGATTCCACAATTGATTGCCTTATGGGTTCATTATCGTTATTAGCCGCTCAGGCCGCGCCTCATGTCGAGGCGCCGGCGAAAGTCGTCCACGATACGCTTTCTCTTTCCTCCACAACCGAGGAGAGCACTTACTTCATCGCACGTATGTTCATGAAATTCTGTCACTGGCTGCTGGAGCTCGTCGGCATCGGCTCCGACAGCACAGCTTTCATATGGCTCTATGTGATTGTGGTGTTTCTATTCGCGATGGCTGTCGGCATTATCATCAAGTGGATAGTGGTCTTAACGCTCCATAAACTCCAGCCCCACATCAAGTCGAATTTCTACCACCATCTGATAGAGCACCGCTTCTTCACAAAGCTCTGCCGGGTCATCCCGCCGCTCATCTTCCTGATCCTGATCCAGTTCACGCTCTACATGCACAACAACATCGCGTCGTGGCTGAGCCGTCTGTCGTTCATATATATAATAATCGAGATTGCCATATCTGCCAGCACGCTCGCCGACGTGATATGGGCCACACTCGACGAGCAGGAAAACAAGCGCAAGCTGCCGCTGCGCGGTCTGGCGCAGGTGATCAAGCTCATTGTATGGATTATAGCCACAATCATCATCGCCGCCTTGCTGCTCGACAAGTCCCCGGCCGCGCTTCTCGCCGGTCTGGGAGCGTTCGCAGCCGTGCTGATGCTCGTGTTCAAGGACTCGATCCTCGGAATCGTGGCCGGGGTACAGCTTGCTCAGAACGACTCGCTGCATGTCGGCGACTGGATCAGCGTGCCCAACGGCCAGGCCAACGGCATCGTCGACGGTGTCTCGCTCACCGACGTTAAGATCATAAACTGGGACAAGACCATCTCGACAGTGCCTCCCTATACATTGATTTCCGGCGGTTTCAAGAACTTCCGCAACATGCAGGAGTCGCATACGCGACGCATTCAGCGCTCGTATATGATTGACGCCGACAGCGTGGTGGAGGCGACTCCCGAGATGATTGAGCGCTTCAAGTCGATTCCGCTCATGAAGGACTGGATTGAGAAGAAAGTGGCCCAGCGCGACGCCGGCAAGGTAGAGAACGTCAACAACAGCGAGGGACTCGTTGACGGCACCATCGAGACCAACCTCGGCATGTTCCGCGCATACCTCAAGCTATATCTCGACGCCGACGCCAATATCTCGCACGATGACTTCTGCTTCGTGACCACATTGGCGCAGACCGCGACCGGAATCCCCCTTCAGCTCTACTGCTTCACCAACACTTCGGCCTGGCTGGCCTACGAGGCCATTCAGGCGGCTATCTTCGAGAATGTCGCCGCGATGCTGCATCGGTTCGACCTATATACGTTCGAGAACCCGACCGGCCGCGACACACTGCTCGACGGCTACATGAGCCCGGGCAAGAACCCGGACGTCCTGTTCGGGCTCCCCTACCCGTTCTTCCAGAACTCCGGCACCCCGGACAACCCGGGGAAGGGAGTTTAGAACTTAGGGTTTAGGGTTTAAAGTTTAGGGTTTAAAGTTTGTAATGCGAAGTAGATTGGGGGCAGGTCAGGTCGCGTGGTGAAAGCCTGCGGCTTTCATCCCACGGCTCATATCTCCATCGAATTGAGCGCCACGCGTAGCACCGTGAGATTTCGCAACAGGCTCTCCACCTGCGCCAGAGGCAGCATGTTGGCGCCGTCGCTCTTCGCCTTCGAGGGGTCTTGATGCGTCTCCATGAAGATACCGTCAGCTCCCGCGGCGAGGCCCGACTTTGCTATCGTAGATATGAGCTCTGGCTTTCCGCCCGTTACGCCGCTGCTGCTGTTGGGCTGCTGGAGCGAATGCGTTATGTCGATTATCACCGGACATCCGCACGCCTGCTTCATCACCGGAATGCCGCGCATGTCTACAACGAGGTCGCCGTAGCCGAAGAATGTGCCGCGCTCGGTGACCGCCACCGACTGATTGCCCGAATCGCGCACCTTGGCGCATGTGAACGCCATCGACTCGGGAGAAAGAAACTGGCCCTTCTTTATATTGACCATGCGCCCGGTGGCCGCGGCGGCCACGAGAAGGTCGGTCTGGCGACACAGGAACGCCGGTATCTGCAATATGTCGACATATTCAGCGGCCATGGCGGCCTCTTCGGCGGTATGGATGTCGGTCACCACCGGAATATGGAATGTCTCGCGCACCTTGCGCAGTATCTTCAGGGCTTTCTCGTCGCCGATGCCGGTGAACGAATCGATACGGCTGCGGTTGGCCTTGCGGTATGACCCCTTGAACACATACGGAATATCGAGACCCGATGTCACGTCAAGCACTTTCTCAGCAATGTCGAGGGCCATTTCCTCGCCCTCTATCACACACGGGCCGGCAAGCAGGAAGAAGTTGCCCGACGCGCTCGATTCCAGATATTTCTTGATATTGTTTTCCATCTGCTTAATTTGGTGTTTTTTGAGTAATGATCGTATGCGCCGCGCACAGCGCGTAGAGCGCCGCTGTCTCTGTGCGCAGTCGTGTCGCGCCGAATGTCACGGGCATATATCCGTGCGAGAGCGCCATCTCCACCTCTCCCGGCGAGAAATCCCCTTCCGGACCGATCAGCACTGTCAGGTCGGATGTGCCGTCGTATCCCACGGCGAAATCACGTCGCTCGGTCCGCTCGTCGCAATAGCCCATGAATTTCACGGCTGACGGGTCTTCGGCAACGAAATCCGCGAATCCGACGAGTTCCACCAGCTCGGGAAGCGTCGCTTTCAGACTCTGCTTCACGGCCGAGACCATTATCTTTTCCACGCGTTCGCGCTTCACGACGCGTCGCACGCTCCGCTCGCATTCGAGAAAGACAATTCTATCGACACCGATTTCCACGGCCTTCTCCACAAGCCACTCCATGCGATCCATGTTTTTGGTCGGCGCCAGGGCCAGAGTGATGCGCGGCGTCCAGTGGCGCGTCAGCTCCGACCGCGAAACGACTGTCACCGACGTGTGGCGCGGATGGGCGTCGTCTATCACGCATTCGAACAGGTTTCCCCGCCCGTCGACCACCTCGATACGTTCGCCCGACCGCAGCCGGAGCACCCGCGAGCAATGCGCCGACTCGCCCTCGGGGAGTTCGCCTGTCGACTCTATGTCGGGAGCATAAAAGCGAATCATCTGTCCGACTCGATTATCATACCGCCGCCGTCGGGACGCTCCGAATCCTTTATGAGACGTGACGGCTCATTGTCGGTCTTGCGGTTGTCATGGAAGACGATCCAGAACATCACGGCTACCACCAGGGCGTAGGCGGCGAATATCAGCCACGACACGCGCCAGCCATGCAGCTGGGCGTCGAGAGTATCGTCGGGTCGGACGTTGGCGTTGACTATCGCCATGGCGGCAAGCGTTCCGATCGTGGCGCCGAAGCCGTTGGTCATGATCATGAAGAGGCCCTGGGCACTGCTGCGAATCTCAGGACTCGTCTCCTTATCGACGTAGAGACCGCCCGAGACATTGAAGAAGTCGAACGCGATGCCGTAGACGATACACGAGAGGACGAACAGCCACAGTCCTCCGTCAGGATTCCCGACGCCGAAGAAGCCGAACCTCAGCACCCACGCGAACATCGACATCAGCATCACGCCCTTGATGCCGAATCTCTTGAGACAGAACGGAATAAGCAGGATGCAGAACGTCTCGCTGATCTGCGACAGCGATATCAGCGCGTTTGCGTTCTGAGCCGCCCATGCGTCGGCATACTGCGGCATGTCCTTGAAGAACGTTATGTATGGATTGGCATATCCGTTGGTGATCTGCAGCGACACGCCGAGCATCATGCTGAAGAGGAAGAAGACGGCCATCTTCTTCTGCTTGAACAGCGTGAATGCGCGAAGACCGAGCCGGTCGACCCAGTTCCCGGCCGACGGCTTGTCGTTGACCGGACACTTGGGCATCGTCAGTGCGTAGAACATCATGATGACGCTGAAAGCCGCCGAGACAAACAGCTGGATATAGGTGGTCTGGAACTTGGCGTCGGCCGGACCCGCGAAGTTCACGAACAGCATGGCGCAGATGAAGCCTATCGTGCCGAAGATGCGTATCGGCGGGAAATCGGCCACCGTGTCCATTCCGGCACGCGTCAGGGCGTTGAACGCCACTGAGTTGTTGAGTCCGATGGTAGGCATGAAGAAGGCCACCGACAGCGAATAGAGCACGAACAGCGGCGCGAACTCGATCTGGTCGGCCGCCATGCAATAAAATCCGGCGCCAGCCATGAACAGGGCGGCGAGCATATGGCACAGGCTCAACATCCTCTGCGCCTGAACCCAACGGTCGGCAATTATTCCCACAAGCGACGGCATGAACAGTGACACTATTCCCTGCATCGCGTAAAACCATCCTATCTCGGCGGCGAGACCCGCGTTGCTGAGGAAGTTGCCCAAAGAGGTCAGATATGAACCCCAGACGGCGAACTCTATGAAATTCAGCACCGAGAGGCGGACTTTCAACAATGTGTTGTTCGACATCGATATCAGATTATGAGTAAACGTGATTCAATCGCCTCTCGGCCCGGCGCGTTCGCACCGCCGCCTGAAGCGCAATGCAAATTTAAAAAAAAGTTGCGTAACCGCCAAACTTATCGCGCCAAAACAATGTGGCCGCCGGTTCAGTCGTTGTAGTCGAGCAGGCCCGACCGCGTCGCCACCCACAGTTCGGTTTCCGACACAAGCCGTGCGATTCCCGACATCTCGAGCCTCGCGAACAGCTCGGCCGAATCCGGGCCGAACAGCTCGGTCAGCGCCTCGCCCGACGATTCTATCGTGATGTCGTCGCATCCCCTGTGGGTCGCGAGCTCCACGAGCGCACGCAGCCTCTGTCCTGCCGTCAGCCACGAGTTCTCGGCCATCGCCTCAGCCGATTTCTGCGACATCCTCGACAGCAGGTTCATATAGTTGACCATCACCACCTGGTTGTCCTGGAGCAGCTGGATGAATACGCGCTTTGAAAATTCCATCGTGCCGCACACGTCGAGCGCCGTGTAATGGGCGCCGAACCGATTGTCGAGGCCGAAAAGACGGTCGAATGCCAGCACCGCTTCCGGCGCGATGGTCTCGCTGACGTATAGCCGCCCGCCCCATACGCGACGCCGCGCACGAACGCGGCCGCTCAGAAGGCACATCACCGTGCGGCAGACATCTCCGGCGCGGGCAATCCGTTCCCCGGCACCGAATTTGGAGAAAGTCAGCGGCGTCTTCTCCGCGAACGAATGGATAAACTCACGTGTAGCCCCCTTGAAGACAGGGATTTCAGTCAGTTTTTCGTAAATGGAATTCATATCTGCATTCGATTTGGAGCGTGCGGACAGGCCACACGCTCCACAAAATTACAAAACATCCGCGAGACGTGCAACACCCGACAAAAATCCGTGTCTTCAAAACCGGAATTTCCGACACCGCATTTACGCGCAGATCATGTGCTCTATCGCCGTTTGCGGACACGGCGCAAAACAAATCGGCACGGCGTCCGTTGTTTAAGCATTATGAATGGAATACGCAGAGTGCGACACAGCGACGCCGCCGACATATGCCGCATATATAACCCCTATGTGACCGGCACCGACATCAGCTTCGAGTCGGAACCGCTGGACGAAAAGATGATGACGGATCGTATCGAAGAGATCTCAAGTCATTGCCCATGGCTCGTATATGAAGAGGACGGGGCGGTGACCGGATTCTGCTATGTTCATCCCTGGAAGGTAAGGGCCGCATACTCGCCGACGATGGAGTCGTCGATATATCTGTCGCCGGAAGCCGAAGGGTGCGGCGTCGGCAAGGGACTCATGCGTACGCTAATCGACGAATGCCGACGCATAGGAGTGCACAGCATCATCGCGTGCATCACGGCCGACAACGTCCGCAGCATCCGGTTTCATGAGCGGTTGGGATTCCGGACCGTATCCCACTTCCGCGAGGTAGGCCGCAAATTCGGCCGTTGGCTCGACGTTGTAGACATGCAGCTCATGCTATAACTTACATAATTATCCAGACAACAGGGAGTATCATTATCCAGACAACAGGTAGTATCCGTCGGCCGTGGAGTCGTTCGAGGTGGGCATCCGCACGGGGCGGCTCGTGATCGACGACAATCCTATCAACGCATTCTGTTTCTCGAACGCCTATCTGGACGAGGACTCGATGCGCAACAAGAAACCACAGAAAAAATTTCACAACGGCAAGATCGACGGGGTGATCACGAAGCTGATGTGCCTCAAGCTCTTCGCCGACACAATGATGACACCGCTATGAGCCAACATTTTTTTTATCCGCAGACAGGAATTTTTTTTGCAAAAAACATTTTGCTAAACCAAAATTTAGCATTAACTTTGCAGTGTAATCAAACGAGAGGACAATGAAGTACAACGAACTGCACAGGAAACTTCGGAAAGCCGGATGTTATCCTACCGGAGAATCCCGGGCCGGGCATCCTGAGTGGTACTCGCCTCAAACAGGCAAGAGATTCACCACAAGCAATCACGAAGCTCAGGAAGTCAAGAACGGAACTCTGAGATCCATACTCCGTGACGCCGGAGTCAAGTAAGGGACAGACCTTGGCCCCTCCCTTTCCAACTCCGGCTAAGATAAGTTTGTTAAACAATAATAAAGCATCACGACAATGAAAACAGTCAGAGTATTTATCGAACGCGGCAAGGATGGTTCCTATGGAGCCTACATGCCGGATGAAAACAATCTCTCCTATGGGGTGATTGGTGACGGCGATACAGCGGAGGCGGCTATCGCCGACTTCAAGGCGGTGTACGAGGATATGAAGGCGTCATATCAGAAAGAAGGCCGGCCTTTCGAGGAAGTCGATTTCGCGTTTTCCTACGATCTTCCCTCATTCCTGGTATATTACGCCGATCTGTTATCCTATAAGGGACTGTCGAAGCTCACTGGGATTGCTCCGGCTCAATTGTCGCAGTATATCTCAGGCTACCGCAATCCATCGCCCAAGACCACTCGGAAAATCCAGAACGCGCTTCACGCGTTCGGTAACGAATTAAGTCAGCTTCAACTCGTTTGATTTACACCTTGACATTGTTTCTCGCTGACTTGCGCCCCCGTCATTCGCGTCGGGGGTGCTTTTTTTCGTGCCGCCATACAAATGCAGCGGCCCCCGGCGTGGAAACCGGGGGCCGTGACGGTCAGTCTTTGTCGCGCTCGATTGAGATCTCGAGGCCGAAGATGGTCTTTTTGTTCCGCTCTTCGGCGTAGGCCTCGATAGCGGCGTTGATGAACTCGGAAAGCGGCGTGTCGGCCTCGTCGAGTATCCGGGCCACCTTCTCATTGGCGCTGAAGAACACGCGCCGCGCGCAGGTCTTCTTTCGCCCGGAGCCGTCGCGGCGACCGCCCCACCCTTTTTTCTCACTCTTCTCTTGCATAATCGCTGAAAATTAATTAACTTAGCACCGTAAATCCGATTGGGTAGGTCTTTCGACATACCCGAGGGTTCAGAACTTTATCGTAATCTTGATTCTGATACCCCACACTTTGAAAGAGATTGTGCATTTGGCTTTCATCGTGTCCGGATTTTCGGTTTCGCGCCCTGCTCTTCGGGTGAGGTCGCTTAACCCGTAACCAACCTCCGTTGATTACATTACAAAGTTACAAAAATATTTTGAAATACGCAATTATTTCAAGATATTTTTGTAACTTTTTTTATGCGGGCAGTTTTTTTTGCACGCCCCCGCGCGCGGATGGTTAAAGTAAGTTAAAAATCGGGGTCAGCGGCCAAAAATGGTGCCAA
>CAJTXU010000051.1 GCA_910584125.1 uncultured Muribaculaceae bacterium
ATCGCCACCTTACAGCGGAGGGCGTCGCGACACAGCGACGCCCTCCTTTTTTTATCCCCTAAATCTTCCTTTCTCACCCTTTCTCACCCTTTTTCCCCTTTCTAACCCTTTTTCCCCTTTCCCCCTTTTTCCCGTCCCCCCCCCTTTCCCTCTTTCCCTTTCTCCTCTCGGCTTCGCCTCGGCACAGGAGGCGGCCAAAGCCCTTGGCTCCGCGCTAAGCCAGCGCGGAGCCTGAGCGCGGAACCTGAATGCGGAGCCATTGTGGCGCGACCGGAGGGAGCGCTTGGGGCGGAGAGAATGCTCAGCCGGCGCGGGGTGAGAGGGAGGGGTCGAGGGGAGAACGCGGAGTTTAGCGGGCGAGGCGGCGGCCGGCTGCGCGGAAGAGGAAGCCGAGGTGGTTGACGACTGTTCGCGCCGTGCCGTAGTGCCGGCACATGATCCGGAAGCGCTCGCGAAGCGATTTCATCTTGTTGCGGTCGGTCATGCCGTCCGACAGGTAGTCGATGGCTATGCGGCCGAGATTCGTGCAGCGCTGCGGGTTTGCGTTCAGTATGCATCTTACCGTCCAGTCGTAGTCGGCCGAGAATCTATACGCCAGGTCGTACTCGACGGCTATTTCGCGTCTCACCATAAACGCCTGGTGGCATACCAGCATCCCTTTCGCGAACGAGTCGAACGTCAGCGACACCGGCGCCGTGAGATGACGCTTGCACAGAATGTGACGGTCGGCGTCTACTATCACAGTGTCTGCATAGATGATGTCGTCGCGCCGCCGAGCCCTCTCGGCGTATGCCTGCAACGTGTCGGCCGAATGGAAGGTGTCGCCGGCGTTGAGGAAGAGAAGATACTTTCCCTGCGCCAGACGCATCCCCTTGTTCATCGCGTCGTAGAGGCCGCGGTCTTTCTCGCTCAGTATCCTCACGTCGGGATAGGCGCGGGCCAGGGCGAGCGTGTCGTCGGTCGAGGCGCCGTCAATGATCACATGCTCGAAGTCGCGGAAGGTCTGCGACCATATCGATTCAAGCGTCGGGAGCAGCGTCGCCGAGGCGTTGAACGTTATCGTTATTATCGAAATCAGAGGCTTTGACTCCATAGCTTTCATATTTTTTCTGCAAAATTAAAAAAAAGTCGAAATAATTTGACCGAATAAGTTGGAAGAATCAATAATTAACCTTAATTTTGTAGCGTAATACGAGAATCTAAATCTAAAACAAGAAAAATCATGGCTTACGTAATTACAGACAGATGTATCGCATGCGGCACATGCCAGTCCGTTTGCCCCGTGGAGGCTATCTCCGAGGGCGAGATCTATCACATCGATCCCGACACTTGCATCAGCTGCGGCAGCTGCGCGTCGGTTTGTCCCAACGATGCTATCGAGGAGGGCTGAATTGACCGTCTGAAGCGAAAAATGGCTGTCTCTCCACAGGGACGGCCATATTTTTTTTATCGCAGCCATATTTTTTGATGCCTGCTGTGAATTCAGGGCCGTTTTTTGTTTTAACATAGGGCGGACCGTTATTAAGCTCGCGGCGCCCGTCTCTCGTCACCCTTATTACAGAAACAGTCATGGATAGATTGAAAGTCAAGATAATAAACAAGAGCCACCATCAGCTGCCGGAATACGGCACGTTCGAGGCCGCCGGCATGGACGTCCGCGCCTATCTGCCCGAGGGCCCTGTGACGCTCCGACCGCTGCAGAGGGCTTTGATTCCGACGGGCCTCCACATCCAGCTCCCGTCGGGCTACGAGTGCCAGATCCGCCCCCGCAGCGGGCTCGCGCTCAATTACGGCATATCGATCGTCAACACGCCGGGCACCGTCGACGCCGACTATCGCGGAGAGATCGGAGTCATCCTCATCAATCTGGGAGAGAATGACTTCACCGTCAACGACGGCGACCGCATCTGCCAGATGGTCATCAAGCAGTATTCGCACGTCACGTGGGAGCCGGTCGAGGAACTCGACCGCACCCGTCGCGAGGACGGCGCTTTCGGGCACACCGGCCGCAACTGATCAACAACCGAAACAGAGAAAAAGAATTGAGATCCACTAACAAGATAATCCTGTTGCTTGTCGGCGCCGTCGCAGCGGCGTCGGCCATAGGCGTATGGGCCGACACGGGCCGGCGCGCGAAGTCGCGCTATTACTATTCGGCCGGAGTCCAGGAGGCTGCCCAGGGCAACGAGGCCTCCGCCTACGAGTATTTCCGCCGCGCCTACGAGGCCGACCCGACATATCCCGAGGCCGCGTCGGCCTACGGCACGCGCCGTCTGTACGTGGGCGTCGACACGCTGCAGAGCGACGCCGAGCTCGGACGCTCGCTGGCGATGATGCGCCAGTATGTCGACGCATACCCCGATGACCTGTACGAGTCTCTCTATTACGGCTTCGTGGCCGGACAGCTCGAGCAGCTCGACGAGGCCGTCAGGGTGCTCGACCGCACATATCTGCATCACCCCGAGTCGAGCGACGTCCTGCTCCAGCTTTCGGACGCCTACGCCAAGTCGGGAGAGTTCGGCAAGGCCGTCGAGGCCATGGGCCGCTACGAGGCCCAGGAGGGAATGTCGGCGCCCGTCACCACACGCAAGATCTCCTATATGCTCGTCGACAAGGACACCGTCGGCGCAGTCCGCGAGGTGACGCGTCTGGTGGCCTCGAATCCCCGCGACGCTTCATACCGCATCCTCAAGGGGAATGTGTTCGACATAATCCAGATGCCCGATTCGGCTCTGGCTTACTACAAGACGGCCGAGACGTTCGACCCCGAGTCCGGTGCCGCCAAACTCGCCCTGGCCGGCTATTACCAGCAGCACGGAGACTCGGTGGAATACGACAACAAGATGTATGAGGTCCTACTGGTCGAAGACCTCGACCTTGACCAGAAGACAGACCTCACGGCCCAGTATCTGCAGTCGCTCATCAACGACAAGCACGAGACCAAGCGCGGCGACTACCTCTTCTCCGTGCTCCGCAACCAGTATCCCCACGAACCCCGCGTGCTCGACCTCGCCGCCCGTTACAGCGCGGCCAAAGGCGACTTCAAGGACGCCGAGGAGCAGATCTCGTATGCCCTCGACCTCGACCCGACCAATTCGGCGTTCTGGGCACAGCTCATGATGTACCAGTCGGCCGGCGACAATCCGGCCTCGGCGCTCGCCACATTCGAGCGGGCCTCGAAGCACATCACGCCCGACGACAACCTCAAGTTCTATTACGCCTCTGTGGCCCAGCTTGTCAAGGAATACGACATCGCCGCCGACGTCTACCGCTGCATGATCCAGGACACCGACCCATCGCTGCCCCTCGACTCGGCCATTACCATCAGGGACGTGCGCCCCGACATCAGCCTCCAGGACCTCGACCGCCTCAGCCGCCTCTTCACCACGTTGGGCGACGTCTACAACTCGGCCGACCGTCAGCAGCAGTCATGGCGCGCCTACGAGAATGCGCTTGAGCTCGACCCCGCCAACGCCATGGCCATGAACAACTACGCCTATTTCCTCAGCCTCAAGGGGGGAGACCTCGACAAGGCCCTCGAACTCAGCGGCAAGGCCATCTCGGGCGCGGACGCCGACAATCCGACATATCTCGACACATACGCCTGGATCAATTATCTGAAAGGAAACTTCGAGGAGGCCGAGAAGGTGCAGATGCGGGCCCTCGCCGCCATGAAGCGCGACGAATACGTCAGCGCCGAGATCTACGACCACCTCGGCGACATCCTCGCCCGGAGAGGGAATCTCCCCGGCGCCCTCGCCGCCTGGAAGGAAGCCGCCAGAATCCAGGAGGAGAACAAGGAGCAGGAAGAGGAATCCTACGGCAAGACACAACAGAAGATCAAGGACGCAACACCCAAAGTCAGCGCCCTGGTCGAGGCCGGCGCCAAGGAGGTGACCATCGACGACCTGCTCGGCGGCGACGACAAGACAACCGACGGCGACAACACCGCCCAACCAGCTGAAAAATGAAAAGACTGACATACATCATCTTCCTCTCCCTCGTCGTGCTCATGTCCGCGCCGGCCGCCGGCAAGGACACCGACATAGCCGTCCCCGACCCCGTGCTCGTGGACATCGCCGAGAGCTACATGCCCTGGCAGTCGGCCGAGTTCAACGGCAAACTGCGGTGCGACCGTCTGCCTCTATCGCCTACGGTCCGAATCTATATGGAATGCGACTCGCTGGTGCAGATCTCGCTGCGCGCCCCGCTGGTGGGCGAAGTGGGACGCCTTGAGCTCTCCGCGACGCGGCTCACGGCCGTCAACAAGCTGAAACGCACGTACTGCAGCGAGGAGACATCGCGTCTGCTCGAGCTTTACCCCGGCCTTATCCGCGACATACAGAACCTGCTGTTGGCCCGGGTCGTCGTGTTCGGTTCCGGTCCGCTCGGCCATGACAACCTTGCCCGCGTCGAGGTCGAGGAAGACCGCGAGGGGGGATGGATGCTCATCCCCGAGGTCAAGGGGAACGCGCTGCCGCTGAAATACGGCTATATCGTCGGCGCCGGAGGCCGCACCCGCGCGCTGGCCGCGGCATTGCCCGGAAAGGGCGACCTTGAGGTGAAGTATGACTACCCTGGCCGCGGCGAGACCATCGACATCAGATTCGACAACGGCAGGAAAAAACCTCTGGAGGCGACGCTCGACTTCACCTCCGTCAAATGGGGTGGCTCGAAGATGCCGCCGCTCAAACTCGACAACTACAGACGCTTGAGCGTCAAGGAGTTCATGCAGAGCCTCGGAAAGTGACATCGGGAGATAGATGTGGGGAGTGAGAACGAAGACAGAAGAGAGATGAACATAAAATCAAGGTTATCCATAATAATGCTGCTGGTCGCGGCGATGCTGGCTCCGGTCCCGGCGCTCTACGCGCGCAAACCGGCCGCCAAGGCCTCGACGTCGTCCCAGTCGAAGAAGGGCAGGACCGGCACGCGCAAAGGCCCGAAGAGCGGCGCGCGCAAAGGCACTTCGCGTAAGAAGGGCTCGACACGTAAGGGCGCCACGGAGACATCGGCCGATGTGCGCCGCCGCGAGGAGGCCACGCGCCGCGAGATCCGACAGACCCAGCAGCAGATTCAGGTCAACGACGCCGAAATCAAGAAGAATCTCGCCGAACTCGGCAAACTCGAAGACGACATCAAGGCCGGAAAGGTCAAGGTGGCCGAGGCCACGAAGAAGGTCAACACCCTGCAGTCGCAGATCAACGGACTCCAGAGCCGCATCAGCCGCGACGAGGCCACCCTCGCGAAACTCCGCTCCGAATACCTGAAGGCCATCAAGAGGATGCGCGTCAAGCGCAAGTCGAAGTCGATGCTCGCCTTCGTATTCTCGTCGGGAAGTTTCAACGAGGCCGTGCGCCGCATGCGCTACATGAAGCGCGTCTCCGACTGGCGCGACCGTCAGACCCGCGAGATCGGCGAGCGCGTGGCCGAGCTCAAGACCCAGACCGAGGCCCTCTCCCGGACCAAGACCGCCCACGACCATGCCCTGGCCGAGAATGTCAAGGCCCAGAAACAGCTCCAGAGCCAGTTTGACCGTCAGGACGCAATAGTCGTGGACCTCCGCCGCAACGGACAGGCCCTGCAGGCGCATCTCTCGAAAAAGCAGGCCGAGGCCAATGCGCTGAAAGGCCGTGTCGCCGCTCTGATCGCCGAAGAGACACGCAAGGCCGAGGCCGAGGAACGCGCGCGCGCCGCCGCCGAGGCCCAGGCACGCGCCGAAGCCGCCGAGCGCGAACGCGCCGCCGCCGCGCTTGCCGCCGAGCAGCGGGCCCGCGAGGAGCAACGCCAGCGCGAGGCCGAACTGTTGGCACAGAACGAGGCGCGCAAGAGCGAGGCCCCCGCTAAAGCCCAGGAAAAGAAACAGCCCAAGAAGGAGACTTCGAAGCCGAAGAAGGAAACACCGAAGAAGGAGACACCTAAGAAAGAGACGCCCCGCAAGGAGACCCCGAAAAAGGAGACCCAGGCGAAGTCGTCGGGCGGCGAGGATGTGTCGTATGCCCAGGCGCGTCGCCGCAAACCCCGCTCGCAGACGCAGAAGGCGGCTCCGTCGGCCGCCGGATCGGCCAACGCCGCCAAGTCTTCAAACGCCGCCAGGTCAGCCGCTCCCGCTCGCCGCGAACCTTCCGACTTCGGCTCGATGCGTGGCTCGCTGCCGCGCCCGGTGGCGGGTCAGTTCAGGGTGACGAGCCGTTTCGGCACGCACTCCCTCCCCGACATGCCCAACGTGACCTACGACAACCCCGGCATCGACGCCGAGGTCGCTCCCGGAGCGACAGCCCAGGCCGTATATGGCGGCAAGGTGTCGGGCGTGTATGTCGTCGACGGCTACTCGACTGTCGTGATCGTCAACCATGGCGGTTACTACACCGTCTACGGCAACATCGCCTCCCCGTCGGTAAGTGTCGGAGAGAGCGTGCGCCAGGGCCAGGGACTCGGACGCCTCGCCACCGACCGCGAGGACCCCTCGCACAGCACGATTCACTTCGAGGTGTGGCGCAACCGCGATAAAATGGACCCGCTCGGATGGATACGGTAGACACTCCGCAGTGGCGCATCGTGCGCTACGAACCCTCGATGGCCGCGACGTGGAACGATTTCGTGGCCCGCTCGCGCAACGGCACGTTCCTCTTCGACAGAGGATACATGGACTATCACGCCGACCGGTTCGCCGACTGCTCCTGGATGGCGTTCAAGGGCAACCGTCTGCTTGCCGTGCTGCCCGCCGACATAACGGCCGACGCCACGCTGCGTTCGCACGGCGGCCTCACCTACGGCGGCTGGGTGACGGCTATGGCCCATCTCGACGCCGCCGGACTTCTCGGCATTTTCACGGCCGCCTGCGATGTGTGGCGCGCCGAGGGCATCAGTAGACTCGATTATAAGCCGGTGCCGTACATCTACAGCCGCAAGCCCTCGCAGGACGACCTCTACGCCCTGTTCCGTCTCGGAGCCGTGCAGACCGAGTGCGCCGTCAGTTCGACGATCGACCTCTCCGCCCCTGTGGAGTTCAACCAGCAGATGCGGCGGCATCTCGCGCAGGCGTCGCGGCTGCCCATTGAAACGGGGGAGACCGACGACGTCGGCATGTTCATGACGATGCTCGCCGACTGCCTGCGCGAACGGCACGACACGCGGCCGGTGCATACCGCCGCCGAACTGAGGCTGCTCAAAGATCGCTTCCCCGACAACATACGTCTGTTCGTCATCACGCTCGAAGGCGTGCCCCATGCGGCGGTATGCGTCTACGACACCGGTGTCACGGCCCACGCGCAATATATAGCCACAACAGCAGAGGGGCGCAGGCTCAATCTGCTCACGCCGCTGTTCGACTATCTGATAAGGGAGGTATTCGCCCGGCGCAGATGGTTCGATTTCGGAATCTCGACCGAAGACCATGGCCGCACTCTCAATGCCGGCCTGTTGCGCCAGAAGACATCATACGGCGCCGGAGCGACCGTCTACACGCGCTGGAGGCTCGACCTCTAACGCTCGCGGAGTCTCACCTTCAGCGTCAGGAACGACCTCGCGGCGCTTATCAGGAACACACACGCCATCAGCCAGTAGCCCAGCGCGCCGTCGGACGCCAGCGACACGCAGAACGCCGAGACGCACAGCAGGATGCCTATGGCCGTCTCGCGCACGGCCTTGCGGTCGGGGCTGTAGCCATAGGCCGCGCGGTTGACCGACATATACAGGATCACGCAGGCCCCCTGTTCGGCCACGGCGGCATAACCGAGCCCCATCATGCCGAACAACCGGTAGAACACCAGCGACATACCGAGATAGAGCGCGTTGCAGACCACGGCCTCAAGCCAGAAGAAGAGACTGCGGTTGTCCTTGGCGAAGGCGATGTATCCCAACGGGTACGCCACGGCCTTGAGCAGTATGCCCAGCCCGAGCCAGCGCATCAGTTCGGTGACGGGCAGGAATCTCTCGGTGAGCAGCAGACGTATCACGAGCGGGGCGGTGGCGACGAGTAGGATGGTGAGCGGCGCAGCGATCAGGGCCACTATCTCCGACTGTCGGTTGACGATGCCCCACATGCGGCGGTTGTCGGACGCCGCGGCCGTGAGGCGCGGGAAATAGTCGAGCGCCATGGCCGTGAACACCACCCCCGCATATTGCAGCGTGATGCTGTTGGCCGCGTTGAAGAGACCGACGTCGGCTATGTCGCCGTGCATCCTTATGTATATGTTGATCAGCCAGGTGCAGGTGGTGTTGATGAGCGACGAGGCGAGCAGGATCATGCCCGTGCCGAGCATCCTCTTCACCATCGGGCCGTGTTCGCTCCATCTGAACCTTACGTTGTGGCGCGGCGTGGCGCGGCGCAATCCGTAGGAATAGAACAGATATGAGGTGAGGCCGAGCACGATCATGGCCGGTACGATGCCCTTGTCGCCGAAGAAGTAATAGAGCGGTACGCCAGCCACGAGTCCGGCCACGGCGCCGGCGAGCGATGTGACCGAAAGGATCTTGACCTTGTGCAGACCCTGCAGCAGTGAGCTCTGTCCGAAACCGGCCACGGTGAACCAGACCGCCACCGCGAGCAGCACGAACTGCCAGGCGTATGCGTCCGAACCGAACGACCATCGGCTGAGCCACGGCGACATCGCCGCGCACACTATGGCGCCGAGCAGCGCCGTGAGGCGTATCAGCAGACCGGCCACGTGCAATGCCGTGGCCAGCTGTCGGTCAGACTCTTTTGAGGATGCGACCTCCTTGACGAACGCGAGGTTCAGTCCGAGCGAGGCGAACCGGCTGATGGTGTTCGAGGCCGAGGTGAACATCGAGGCGACGCCCATGCCGTCGGGGCCGAGGAACATCGCGACGAACTTGCCGCGAAGCAGGTTGACCATGATCTGAAACACCTGGACGCCTCCGAAGATCGAGGTGCCCTTCAGAATCGAGCGGTAACCGTTGTCGTCGCTCTTGCCGCCGTTTGCTTTCTTGTCGTCAGTATCTGCCATTTCGCTTACAAACCGTCACAAAGTTATAAAATATCCTCGGGATGTGCAAGAGGGGGCCTAAATCGGGCCGGCGCAGGGGCCGCTTGCGCTATTTTTTTCAACCGATTTTTTGAGTTTGTTCCAGGTAGGCAATATCCGACCCCTTTCTGAGGAGTCCCGAAAGGTGGCAAAGAAGCCTGAAAGTGGCCGTAAAGTCTTTGAGAAGTGGCGTAACGTGCTGATAGTGTGTATAAAAAGAAAAAGATTAATTGTCTCTCGACAACTAATCCTCTAACCTTAAATCTAATACCATGAAAAACACGTTGCAAAGTTAATCATTTTTCTCGTAACAAAAAAATAATTTTCAAAGAAAATTTCTGTCGTTTTGATTATTTAACTTATGGAATATACTCAAATCGAAAAATTTTGCACAAATTGCCTAAATTTGGGCAAATAAGTACATATATAAGTTAAAATAAAATTTTTAATATGCAAATTTTGACCTAAAAATTATTAACAAATTTGTAAATAGTTGGATTTCAATAGGTTGTTACGGTGCGAATTTTAAGGTCATTAAGGTCATTAAGGTCATTAAGGTCTTTAAGGTCTTTAAGGTCATTAAGGTCTTTAAGGTCATTAGGGTCATTAAGGTCTTGGGGTCATTGGGATCATTGGGGGCAGGTGGGTGCTTCATGCCCGTGAGGGCATCTTGTGTGTAGCCGTGGGTATGGCAGGCGGCGGGCGCCAAAAGCGCCCCGACGACTGCCATACCCACGGTTGGTCGGGTGAGTGGTATGTGTCGGCGACGACACCTCGTTGCACGACCCGAACCAATTCCCACCAACCTGTGCGTCAGCCCCTGATTACGATGATAACCCCGAAATATTCGATTTTATCAATTGCTGATTGATAAAAATCCCCGTTTTTATCAATCGGTAATTGATAAATTATTATCTTTGCATTTTAGAAATCTATTCAACCCGTAGAAAAACGACCGCTTATGAACTTAGAGACCATAAAAGCGATAATAGTCGAGGGCCAGGAACTCCTTGGCCGTCTGGAAATCGTAAACCGGGAATTTCGCTTCGAATCCCAGGAGCGCTATGTTTTCGTCGGCATAAGGCAGGCGGGAAAATCCTATCTGCTATATCTGAGGGCCCGCCAATTGTTGGCCGAAGGTCATGATATCCGCGAGATGCTCTTCGTCAATTTCGATGACGAAAGGCTCATCGGTTTTTCGGCCGAAGATCTCGACATGTTGTTGCGCGCACACGGCGCGTTGTTCGACTGCCGTCCGATTCTCTTTCTCGATGAGATTCAGAATGTCGAAGGATGGGAGCGTTTTGTCCGAAGGCTTGCCAATCAGAAATATAGGGTGTATGTCACGGGGAGCAACGCGAAAATGCTTAGCCGGGAGATTGCCTCCACATTGGGCGGTCGATATGTGGAGCAAAGGGTTTTCCCTTACTCTTTCCCCGAATTTCTTGCCGCCCACGGTGTGGAGGTCAACGCCACAAGTCTATATGGAAGCGGCAGGGCGGAAATAGATCGGTTGCTCGACGAGTATTTTCAGTGGGGTGGATTCCCTGAACTCGTGGGGTATGTCGGCAAGAGGCGTTGGCTCAACGAACTCTATGAGAAGATTCTGCTCGGCGACGTGATACAGCGCTGGGGCATACGCAACGAGAAGGCGTTGCGGCTCGCCATGAAAAGGCTTGCCGAGAACATCAAGAATCCGACTTCCTACAATCGTCTCGCCAATATGGTCAAGGCGACTGGCGTATCGACCAACGCCACATCCATCATGGATTACGTCAACGCCTGCAGGGACTCATGCATCATCTTCCCCCTCGAGAACTACGCCTCAAAATTCGTCGAGAAGGAGACAGTTAAGAAACATTATTTCGTTGACAACGGGCTGCTCCATATTTTCCTGTCGGACAGCGACACCGCTTTGCTCGAGAACATCTGTGCCGTGACGTTGCATCGACGCTGCTCCGATGACATGGAGTTCGAGTTGTATTTCTATAATAAGGAGGTCGAGCTGGATTTCTATATACCCGCGGAAAGGCGGGCGATCCAGGCGTCTTTCAGTATCTCGGATGCCGACACGCGGCAGCGGGAAGTCCGGGCGTTGACGACCTTTCATAAACTCTACGGCCTTGACAGAGCCGAGATCGTGACTTACTCGGAAGAGACCCAGATCGAAGCCGACGGCCTCACCATCCGCGTCGTCCCCCTCGCCAAATGGCTCCTCGAGAATACCTGACCCTTTCCTCCTAAGGTCGTTAAGGTCATTAAGGTCTTTAAGCTCTTTAAGGTCTAAGGTCGTTAAAGTCAGTGATTAATCTGACTTTAACGACCTTAGGGACTTTAGAGACTTTAGAGACCTTAGAGACCTTAGAGACCTTAGAGGCCTTAAGACCTTAACAAGACCTTGCCAGCCATTCGCGGACGTTGGCGTCGATGCGGGCGGCGAGGTCGGTCTCGTCGGCTTTGACGAACTTGCGGCCTGTGACGTGCTCGTAAAGCTCGATGTAGCGCTCTGATACGCTCTGCACGAACTCGGGCGTCATCTCGGGCACCGTCTGCCCCTCGCGGCCCATGAAGCCGTGGTCGATCAGCCACTGGCGCACGAACTCC
>CAJTXU010000052.1 GCA_910584125.1 uncultured Muribaculaceae bacterium
TGCCGGCGTAATACTCATGCAGCATCGACAACAGCAGACTCTTGCCGAACCGCCGAGGACGACCTAAAAAAATGAATTTGTATTTCTCGAGCAGCGGTATGTACGAGGTCTTGTCGACATAGACACAACCATTCTCGATTACTTCCTTGAATGACTGTACGCCCACCGGATATTTCAATTCTTCCATATTCGCGACTGTTTTGCTGGTTTGCGGAGGAAACCCTCCGCCTACAAAATTAACAAATTATATCGTAAATAGCAAACGTTCGTACGGCGGCGTGAAACGCTCTTAGAGCGCGTTCCTTAAAATTTAGGGGCCGTAGGGGCGGCGATTTTTGAGCAGATTTTGAAAGGCGCAGAAGGCGCGATGCGGGCATCGCAACTGATGAGCCTTTCAAAATATGCCAAAAAGCGCCGTGGGAAGGTAACTTTCCCCACAAATGTTCTGTAATTCAGATCTTTCCGACGAAGTCAGTGTATGCCTAAGAGGATATGTGCATGAACGTTCCGACGACGCAGGTCAGGCACCGGCGTCATCACGAACGTGTATGTTGTTGGAATCACTCAGAGGGAACGCGGCAACCGATGGATTTCGTAAAGACGAGAGCAAGTCCGTTTTCTTCGGCCATGTCCGCCACATCCTGTCCGCGATATCCTTTGTCGGCGCGTATCTTCTTAAGACCCGGATACTTCCGGCTTACGCGAGGGATGACTTCGAGGCAGGCCTTCCCGTCGTTGACGTTGACGCATGTGGTGAGGACATAAAGGATGTTTCCCTGACTGTCCACGACGATGTGACGCTTTATTCCCTTGATCTTCTTGAAACCGTCCACGCCCTTGGCCGAGTCCGACAGACCGCTCCGGCGGCTCGCGCTGTCTATGAAACCAACCGTGGGGCTCTCGTTTCTCCCCGCCCTGGTGCGGGCATGTCGGAGAAGAGCCGAATGGGTTTTATCAAACAGTCCCGTCGCGTTCCAGTACCTCCACTTGTTGTAGACCGATTTCCAATGGTGATGGCACGGCGGAAGCAGCCGCCATTGGCAACCGCTGCGTATAAGATACATCATGTAAGATACATCATGGCCTCCAGAATGAGTATCGGGTCATGCCGTTTGACGCATTTCATCAGTTCGGGAAACAGACAGATCGGGGCAAGCCTCTGCTCCGGCTCAATCCTGGGAATGTGGATATAGGAATTATTATATTTCTTTGGCAAATATCGTCGTGAGTTGTGAAACAATATAAAATACTGATATAAAGATTAAACGGAATTTTAACAATCCCGGTATATTGCGGCATGGGGGATTGCTCACTCACCCATCGCATCCTTGGGCGGCTCCGGCCGCTTGCTTTCAGTCGCATACGAAAGTATGCTCCTTTCAGCAAGCGACCAATTGAAAATCGACGAATGACCTCTAAAATCAACACTACATGAGTCAAATCCGTCTCAAGGCTGCGACCCCTACGACCCCTAAATTTTAAGGAACGCGCTCTAATCGAGGGTCTGAACGCCTCCGCCGTTGACCATGAGCACCTGGCCGCTGACCCATTCCGAGACCGGCGCGGCGAAGTAAAGCACGGCGCCGGCTATGTCGGTGACTTCTCCTAACCGCTTGATCGGCGTGTGGGCCAGCATCTTCGCTTCGATTTCGGGGGTGAGCACGCTGGCCAGCGCGCGCGTTCTGGTCGCTCCGGGGCCGACGTTGTTGACGCGGATGCCCAGCGGCCCGTAGTCGAAGGCGAGGTTCGACGCCATATGGTTGAGCGCCGCCTTTGACGAACCGTATATGGCCATGTTAGGGTCGTTGTTGATGCTGCTCATCGAGGTGATGTTGATGATGCTGCCGTAGCCCGACTCCTGCATATGGGGAGCGGCCAGTTTGCTCAGCTGCCATGGGGCGAAGACGTTGATGGCGTATATCCGCTCGACGTATGCGCGGTCGATCTTGAAGGGATTCTCGCGGCCGCCGCCTCCGAGGCCGGCGTTGTTGACAAGGATGTTGACCGTGCCGTAAATCTTGACCGCGAAGTCGATGAGGGCCTTCAGGTCCTGTTCCTCCAGCACGTTGCATGCCGTGGCCGTGGCCTTGCCTCCGGCCTTTACGATTCCGTCGGCCGTGGCCTGGGCCTTCTCTGCCGAAAGGTCGCTCACCACCACCGATGCGCCGGCCGCGGCGAGAATCTCGCAAGCCCCCTTTCCTATGCCGTCGCCACCCCCGGTGACAACTGCGACTTTGCCCGTAAGGTCAAAGGGTGATTCTGTATTCATATGTCAAAGGTTAATGGTTGATATTCCGTTAATTGTGTACGCATGGCATAATAGGAAAACCATTTCTCGAGTCGTAATGTTCGCGCGTCGTTAGGCGAGTGTCGGTAATTTAACGATTTGTCGTTTCGCTGGAATTTGTTAACTTTGCATTCATGAAACCACTGTTCGTCAAAATCAAGGGGTGGCTTGCCACGCTGTCTTTCCGCACGGGTGTAATCGTCGGCATCGTGTGCCTGGCGTGCTATGCCATTTCGTTCGCCCAGATGCTTCTGCCGATATCTTTGGGTGCTAAAAGTGCATTATGGATCACTTTCTTCGGTCTGGCGAAGACGGCCCAATACTCCGCGCTGCTCATCCTGGGCAAGGCGGGAGTGCAGCGTGTCCGCAAACTTCTGCGCCGTCGCGCCGCCTGAACGCCGATTCCGCCCAAGTATAAAATGGGAAATAGACACAAATGTCGATTTTGCCAAGGTATAAAATGAGAAATAGACACAAATGTCGATTCCGCCCAAGTATAAAATGAGAAATAGACACAAATGTCGATTTTGCCAAAGTATAAAATGGAAAATCGACGTCAGTGCTTGTTTTAAATCTTATAAATCGCTATATTTGCAAATAAATCGGAATATATGGAAATCATCGTTCGTCAGAAATATCTTTCCCACATCATATCCCACCTGAACAAAGGGATGATGATAATACTTGTAGGCCAGAGACGAGTAGGGAAGAGCTTCATGCTTCGCCAGCTTAAACAATGGCTTGAAGAAAACAAGCCACAGAGCAATGTGGTGTATGTCAACAAGGAACTTCTTGATTTCAGGGACATTGAGAATGCGGTCGATCTGCACAATTACGTAGTGCCAAAGTTCCCTGAATCAGGCGACAATTATCTACTTATTGATGAAGTGCAGGATATTGCCGGATATGAGGACGCGCTGCGCAGCCTCCATGCCGAAGACCGCTGTCAGATTGTTGCGACAGGCAGCAACGCTTACATATTCTCTTCGGAATTGAGCACCCGTATTGGTGGCCGGTACATAGAGATTCCCATATACAGCCTGACTTATAGGGAATTTCTTCAGTTCCATGAATTGCCCGATACCGATGGGTCTCTCAACGATTATCTCAGAGTCGGCGGCCTTCCAGGACTCAGACTGTATGACATAAGCGATGAAATTCCGGTGCGCGACTATATCCAGGGTGTGTACAATACAATAATGATGCGCGACATCGTCGCGAGGAAACAGATAAGGAATGTGCCGTTTCTCGAGAATCTTTCCAGATTCATCGCCGATAATAATGGGAAGCTCATCTCGACCTCAAGCATCGTCAAATTCATGAAATCGCAAGGTGAGTCCATCTCCGAAACAATGACCGCCTCATATATCCGCTATCTGTGCAAAGCCCTTGTCATAGATCCGGTGGCGCGATACGACCTACATGGGAAGAAACTATTCGAACTCATCTTCAAATATTATTTCGCCGACCATGGCATCCGCAACTTTCTATGCGGTTTCAGACTTCGCGACAGCATCGAGAAGGTTATGGAGAACGTCGTGTATCATCATCTTCTCACGCAAGGATTCAAGGTCAATGTCGGAATATTACGTGCAGGAGAGATAGACTTCGTGGCGACCAGAGGCCGGCAGACCATATATGTGCAGGTTACTTATCTGCTTGCATCTGATGATACCATTGCGAGGGAGTTTGGAAACCTTGCCGCTATCAATGACAATTATCCCAAATATGTAGTCTCGATGGATCCTGTGAGCGGGGAGTTCACAGCGTATCCCGGCATCAGCCATGTCCATATCCGCGAGTTCCTGAAAACAGAGTTATGATGACTTTTCAATCGTTTAAATCATGAATACACATGTCAGGCCATTGTTTCTTTCGGCGGCCCTGTTGTTGGCTGCGGCGCTGCCCGGACGCGCCGAGACACCGGTAGAGCCGGTGATTGAAGTCACCGGTTCGGCGACACTTAATATCGTTCCCGACCGCATCACTGTAGAGATCGGAATGGAGGAGTATTACGACCACAGGGCCGCCGGCGACAGCGTGCTCGTGCCTCTCGCAGACATAGAGAAGGAAGTGCGCGACGTGCTCCGCGCGCAAGGAGTTTCCGATTCCGCAATCATCGTGCAGGATCTGGGCAATTACCGTGACCGCAACGTTTCGGCGACATTCCTGATGGCCAAGCGGATCTCGGCGACGGTGACCGACCTCGGCAAGATTGACAGCATCGCGGCGCGCCTCTGCCGAAAGGGGATCACTGGACTCGACATAACCAACGCCGAGAACTCAGACATTGGCCGTTACAACCGCGATGGACTGAAATCGGCGCTCGACGCGGCGAGGGAGAAGGCAGAGTTCATCGCCGCCAACGAAGGGCTGACACTGCTTTCTCCGATAGAGATTGTCGAGACCACCAACGAGCCGGCGCGCTACGGCGCGTTCAGCAACGTCGCCTACGACAGCGGCAGCGGCATGGACGGCCTGCGCCGCATCGTCAGACGCTACAGCGTCAAAGTCCGCTACCTCTTCGACAAAGATAAATGATAGAGGATAGATGACAGAGGATAATGACAGAGGATAGATGATAATTGATCAGGGACATCCGCGCATAAGCCTCTAACCATTGGACACTGTGACAGCAGGCGCGAAACGCCGAGACTTTCGTCCGGACAAAATGCCGCGTAGCCCTATGATCCTATGGTTCTCTGGTCTGAATCCTCGCCGCGAGGCCCTTTGGTCCTATGGTTCTATGGTCTGAATCATCACCGTAATGCTCTGGTCTAATGCTCGGGCGTAAGTGTGCCTGTCGGTGTCGGCATCGTTTCGTGGGGCGGTCTGCAACCTTTGCCAGCGGCGGGGTGTTGTTACTGTGGTTCAAGCACAAATATTAAACCGTATGGGACAGGATATCGAATTGAAACGGGCTTATGAGCCTGCGGCGGCCGACGACGGGTTCCGCATCTATGTCGACCGGCTGTGGCCGCGCGGCCTCTCGCACGCCACTTTCCATTATGACTTGTGGGACAAGGAGATCGCTCCATCCTCCGAACTGAGAGAATGGTTCCACGCCGATCCGCAGAATCGCTGGGCGGAGTTCGAACAACGCTATTCGGCGGAACTCAAGGTCAATCCGGCTTTCGCCGCGCTAAGGCAGACGCTCGCCGGGCGTCCCAAAGTCACGCTGCTATATTCCTCGCACGACCATGAGCACAACAATGCCGTCGTCCTCGCCTCCGCGCTGACAGGCCATAAGTCACACTGACCCCGTCTCAGCTGAACGACTTCGACTTTATTTGGTTGACTGGGGCGGGGAAGCTCAGGATTCTGACAGCTACTCGGTTTCGGAGGCGATGAAGCGGTCGAGGGCTTCGTCGAATGGGTCGGGTTCAGGCGCGGAGCCGTGCAGCGGGCCGCGGAGAAGGAAGCGGTCTATGCGTGTCCTGGCGTCGCGGTATGTGAATCGGTCCATCGGCTCGAGTTCCGGCCCATACCATGAGCCGCGGATTGCCTCGCTGCTCATGGTGTCGAACACGAAGCCGGCGATGGCGTATTCCATGCAGAGGAGCTCGGCGTAGAACACGCCGTTGATGTCGAGGACGGTTACGAAAGGACATTCCACCGTCCAGCGGTTGTCTTCGAAGTTTGCGACATTGCGGCAGAATGGCTCTTTGAAGAAGACCTTCACATTTTTGCCGTCGGGATAGTGGAGCCGCATCTCGAGTTCGGGAAGCACCGACGGAAGTCCGCATCCCATCTGGGGGGAGACGTTGAACTGCACGAGATATTCGTGGCCGTCGTCTGTGTCGAGCGACTTGTAGAGCGTGTCTTCCCACGAGGGGCGGACGCCGGCGTCGCAGACGTTGTACCATTCCGTCGGATCTCCCATCTCGGTTTTGTCGAAGAGATGGAGAACGTTCATACCTATAGTTTCGCACGATGTCTTGTCGCGGACCAGAAGCTTGTAGGTATGGCCGGCGACAAGGGCAGAGGTCTCGGCGGCGAAAAACATGTGGCATTCCCTGAAGCTGTCGGCGGGGAGACAGATTCTCATCGCATGGCAGGCCGCCTCGCTGCGGATGGTCATGTCGACGAGCGTGAACATGACGTCGCGGCGGGCGCCCCGGTCGCTGCGGTCGTTGCTGAGGAAGACCCTGACGGCGATGCCGGCCAGCGAACTGTCAGCGAGGAAGTCGTGGCGGCCGTCGAAAGGGAATTGGTCGATGAACTTCAGGTCGAACGTCTGGTCGCGGTCGTAGGCGCAGAATAATATTTCGTCAGCCGACAGAGGGGATTTTTTCTTCATATCGAAACGTGTTGGATGGATATCGGGACTTTCAGCCCGCCGTTTCGCAAAATTAGCGATAAATCGCGTATATTCCAAATTTCACAGCTTTAATCGTCGGAGAAAATTTCGAGGCATACGCAGCCGATTAGAAGCGGAACTGGACGGAGGCGACGATGCTGCGGGGACGTATTCGGAAGTAACATTCCGAGCGCGAGAGCGTGCCGTAGTTAACATAACGGTAGTCACGGCGGTCGAGCAGGTTGTCGGCTGTAAGAGACAGGCGTACTTTGCCGCTCACCTGCCATACGGCCGAAGCGTCGAGCAGGACGAGGCCGGCTGTGTTCCCTTCGGGAAAGCGCGTCATGAAATGCTCCGCTCCGACCGACAGCTGCACCCGGTCGTCAGGGATGACCGTCGCAAAGACTTTCTGATGAAATGTGTGGCTGTCGTTAGACTCGCCGTCGAGTTTCAGCCGAGTGAAGGCATAGCCCGCCTCGTAGCTGGCCGACAGCCATTTGAGCAGGCTCCCCTTGAAATATGGTTTGACGCCGGCCGAGGTCTGGCGGTAAGGAATCACATTGTTGTCGCGCATCGATGACGCGGCCGAGGCCGAGGCGTCAACGTCGCATCCCACCACCATCCGGCTGTGGCCGAGTCCTTTGCTGAAACCGCCGCTGAGCGTCCACGTGTCGCTGCGGTTGAGTCGGTCGGCGTAGGTCGAGACTATGAAGTCGCCTGCGAATGTCTGGTTGGTCATCGTCTCGCCGCGGCTGTGGCTGTAGCCGGCCTCAAGATTGAGGAACAGCGATTTCAACGGGTTGCGGTAACGGTATGTCACCGTGGCGGCCGTCTTGTGCGAATATCCGCCGGGATTGCCGGCGATGAAGAGGTTGCGGTAGTCGGAAAGCACCGGGGAGGTGATGAAGAGGTATGGCTGCGGCGAACCGAGCGTGTAGCTCGCCGCGCATGAGATTTCGGATTTCGCCGTCAGTTGCCGCCTCACGTGCAGTCGCGGCGCGGCATTGAAATAGTCATGCCGCCCGTCGATGGAATAATGCCGCCATTTCAGGGGCACACGCAGCGAAGCGCGCCATCCGTCGCGCTCGAAGTCGACCTGCGGCGTGGCATACAGAGTGGAGAGGAACGCCTCGTGGACGCCGTCGTTGTCATAATCGCCCATCCCGGTCAGCTCGCTGTTCATACGGTGCCAGTCCATATCGAGTCCGGCTGTGAGATAATATTTCCAGAAGCGCGTCATGCGTCCGAACCCGGTTTCGGTCGTGCTGCGGAAGTCCGTGGTCGTCACACTCTGCGCGGCGTCCTCGTCGCCAGTCACAAGCAGGCAGTCGGGACGCCGCGTGAACGTGTTGCGCGACACGAGCGTGAAGAGCCGCCGCTCGTTGCGTTTCACGAGCTTCAGGTCGTTGTTGGCCGTAAGGCTGCTGCGTGTGACGCGCTGTCCGAGGTCGAACGAGCCGGTGATCGCGGAGTTCGAACGGTCACCGACCGCCTCGACGGTCAGTTTGTCTTTCAGAAAATATCCGCGCTTGTTGGTCTGGCTGAAGAACTGCGCCGACAGGTCGTGGGCCAGAGTGCGCTGCGAGTCATGCTGAGTGAACCGAGGGATCTGTTGGCTGAGATAATCGATCGTCATCCCCGAGCTGTAATCGAGTCGGTCGCCCATATAGTCGAGTTTGAGACGCATCGACGTGTCGCCCGATTTCCAGGCCGTTATGGCGTCGGCGAGCCATGAGAGATTGTCGCGGGTGCGCTTCTCGGTGAGAGGTGCGTCCTTGATGTCGGCCGAGATGTATTCGGGCCATAGAGAGGCGGCGTAGTCGGCTGAGAACATGTCGTCGAAGTCGAGTTCCTGAATCTCGTCGGCAGGATTCCAGCCGGTGTTGTCGGCCTTGATTGTGAAGATGTTCTGGAGCTTAGGGCCAATGCGCATCGCGTAGACCGCGCCGTCGTAAAGGAACGGCTGCACGCCGGCGGCTGCCTGCGCGACGCCGATCCAGCGTCCGCGGGCGCCCTCCTTGAGCCTGAGGTTTATGCCGGCCTCCTCGGGAAACTCTATGCCCTCGAGCGCCTTGACAGGCTGATGGTTCTCCATCACCTCGACCGAGGCCACATCCTTGTGCGAGATGTTGTTGGTGGCCAGACCGTATTGTCCGCCTATGAAGTCGTTGCCGTCGAGATAGAACCTGTTGATGGGCTTGCCTTGATACTTGATGGTGCCGTCGTCCTCGACCTTGATGCCCGGCAGACGCTTTATGACGTCGATGATGGCGTTGTCGGCGGCATTGGCATATTTCGAGACGTTGAACACCAGCGTGTCGCCCTTGGCGTATATGTCGGGCGCCTCGACAATCACGTCGTTGAGCCGGGTGGCCTTCGGTCTCATGCGCACGCAGGAGAAGTCGGCCATGACGGGAAGCGACAGTGGCTCATAGCCCATGAAGCGGAACGACACGGAGTCGGCGCCGGCTTCGGGTGTAAGCGCGAAACGTCCCTCCTTGTCGGCGGAGGTGAAGGAGGCTCTGGATTTCACGATGCATCCGACGATGGGTTCGTCGGTCTCGGCGTCGATGACTCTGCCGCTCAGCCCGTCCGTGACCGCCGCCGAAGCCGACGGCGGCATGGCGAGCGCGCAAAGCGAAAGTATGAGAAAAACGTGTGTCTTCATTTCTTCCAGTCCGTTTCAAGATAGTCATAATTCAGCTCCATCGGGTCGTAGGCGCCGGGTGAGGGGTTGCCTGATGCGTCGGTGACGGTGACGCTCTGGCCCGATGTCGCCTCATAATAAGCATACGGGTTGATGTCGAAGCGGTGTTTCGCGTCATAATATCCCTTGCGGTCGGTCTTGTTGAACGGCACCTTGTATATCGTGACGGGGCGGTCGGCATTAGACTTGATGCCGATGCACTCGAACGTGTAGTGGCCCTTCTTGTCCGAGGCCTTCATGATAAGCCCCGGGAGGCCGTGTAGTTTCCAAGGTCCGTCGGGCAGGGGTATGTCTTCGGAGTAGAAAGCGGTCCACTCGCGGCCGCGGAACGCGCACCGCGCGCCCCGGCACTCGTAGCCGAGCACCGTCGTGACCGAATCGGTAAGTTGCCAGTCGAGCCGTGGCATCTCTTCCTCGTAGCTGAACCAGTCCTGGCATATTTTGTCGGTATGCGTCAGCTTTCCGTCTGGATGGTTCTTGTAGATGGTCATGAACTCGCCGGTGCTGAGTTTGCCGTCGACTATCGCGTCGATGATCTGTTCGCGGGTGGAGCGCATCAGAATTGAATCGACGGCGAGGTTTCTGTAGCTCGAGAACTTCGAGAGTCCGCCGGGGCCGATCTGAAGCAGCATGTTGTCGCTTTCATAGTTTTCCTTGAGGTCGCCTGTGGTGTCGGTGCAGAAACGGTAGTCATATACGAACTCCATGTTCTCTGTGGCGAGCGTCTCTGTCCCGGGGACGGAAGAGGGAAAGACGCTGAGCTTGCGGCGAACTGTTTTGCCTGAGATGATGGATGCGGCGAGGGCCGCGGCCGTCAGGATGATGAGTGTTTTCTTCATATCGTTTGAGTTTGGTTTTGAATCACGCCGCAAAGTTAGTATGTGGGGGGCGTTCTCGCCTAAAATAATCATTACTCAAACATTATGTAAATGTTACTGAATTATTACTGTTTGCAATATGTCATTGAAAAAGTGGATAAAAACCCTTGGTGCGTTTGTTTATTTGACAGAACTGATGTATATTTGTGAAAAATTTGAAGTCATGGCACAGAGAGTAAGATATCCGAT
>CAJTXU010000053.1 GCA_910584125.1 uncultured Muribaculaceae bacterium
TCTATGTCAATCTAACTTGACGGCCCTGAGAAAGCCTATGATGCAGATATAACGATAGCAGCCCACGCCGTATGCGTGAGAACCACTATGCTATCTCTTGCATCAAATTTGAAAGGCTCTCAGGTTTTCAAGTTACAAGATGAGCATAACGCTTCTTATTTTCAAAATGTCGTGGATTGGATTGCGCCAACCCGACCACAAAGTTACGAAATTATTATGAGATTTTAACGGTTGAGCGTGGTGACTCGGCGAAAATTTGGCTGAGGTCACCACATTTTTACTGTCGTGATGTAGTTAAAGTCTGTTAAAGTTTGGGGTCGCAGAGGTGAGATGTGGGGATAAATGATGCTAAATAATTTTGAATGGATATGATTTGTATACTGATTATCAGTACGTTAAGTCATCGCAAGAATAGATGTGTGTCAGTGTCGACACACATAACACCCAATATCACAGCGCGTTAGTGTGGGCGTGGTGACTTTTGTGGTGACCCGGAGGGGTGCGGATGAATAAAAGACCGCTAACTCATTGAGAATTAGCGGTCTTGGGTGGTGCCACCAGGAATCGAACCGGGGACACAAGGATTTTCAGTCCTTTGCTCTACCAACTGAGCTATGGCACCTTCCTTTGTTGCTTCGGGTCACTTCAGTCTCGACTTTCTACCTTGACAATATGTCTCGAATTTCATCGCGGCTATCTGCCTCAGATTTACGCCCGGACGGCGTTGTTTCCCGTTTGCGAGTGCAAAGTTAACACATTTTTTTCAATCCACCAAATTTTAGGCCATCTTTTTTTATCAGAAGCACCATTCCGATGTAGACGACCGCCCCGCTGCCCGCCATGACGAGCAGCCTCAGCACGGGCACTTGCGTCACAGCCATCAGCGCCAGCGCCGCGGCGGCGGCCACAAGCGCCGCTGCTGCGTAGGGCGCGAGGTCGAGCAGCATACGGCGGCGCCGCATGCCCGTGGCGCGCGTCACGATCTCAAGCACTGCCACATATGTGACGGCCGACGCCGCGAGCTGCCCCCATACCAGCAGCGGGACGCTGCCGAACCATACCGTGGCCATCACGGCCACGAAAATCAGTCCGTCTTTCACGAGCTCGACGATGAAGAGCCGCCGCGCGTAGCCGAGCGCCAACAGATAGTTGGTGTAGAGCGAGATCAGCACGATGAACACACCGCGAAGCGTCAGGATCTGGAAGAGAGGTATCGCGGCGTCCCATTTGTCGCCGAAGAGGGTGTGGAACAGCGGCGCGCCCGTCGCGGCGATGCCGAACATCACCGGGAAGAGCACCAGCCCGGTGAAGCGGTTGATTTTCGACACGTGCCGCCGGAAGTTCTCGCCATCGTCCTGGAAGCGGGCCAGCAAAGGGACGAACGAGGCCGTGAGCACCTGCGAGATCGACGCGCTGCCCATCTTGCTCCATTTGTCGGCCTGCGTGTAGACGCCGAGCGAGGCGAGGCTGTAGAACGCCCCGATCACGAACGAGTATATATATAGGAAGAAGGTGTTGAGCGCCGACGATGAGAAGACGCTCAGCCCGACACGCCATATCGAGGCAAGCGACTCGCGGCTGAAACGCAGTTCGGGCCACCACCGGCCCGTGGCCCACAGCCACCCGGTCTTGACGGCGGCGAGCGTGACGGTCTGCCATACGAGCGCCCAGGCGCCGTAGCCTCTGAAGGCGAGCACGACCCCCAGCGTCCCCGACACGACCAGACCCACGGTGTTTGCCACAGCTATCTGCCTGACGTTCATCTCTTTCATGAGGCGCGTGGTCTGCACGAGCCCCAGGCCGTTTAGTATGAACGAGAGGAACATGACGCGCGACAGGGGAATCAGCCGCCGGTCGCCCTGGAAGACGTCGGCTATCAGCGGGGCGCAGAGGAATAGGATAACGTATACCGCCACGCTGACCGACATGTTGAACCAGAACACCGTAGAGTAGTCGCGGCGCGTGGCCTCCTTCTTGCGAAGCAGCGCGGATCCGAAACCGCTGTCTACGAAGAGTATGCCGAACGCCTGGAACACGAGCAGAGCGCCCACCAGTCCGAAGTCCTCTTTCGAGAGCAGGTTGGCGAGCACGACGCCCGTCACGGCATATAGCACCTGCGACAGGACGCGGTCGATCGTGTTCCATTTGAGCGTGCGGACCGTGCGCCGCCTCAGCGACGGAGCCTCGCCTCCGCCGGCCTCTGCGTCAGCGTCGCGGCTCATTCGGCAGCTTCCTCTTCTTCAAGGTCCTCCTCGCCCACCTCGGTGGGGGCGTCCTCGTCTTCCTCCTCGGCCGGCCGGGCAGCGGGCGCCGGTTTCATCTGCGCGAGCCGCGCTCCGCCCACTTTCTTAATCGCCGGGCTGCCGGAGTAGTAGATCTTGGTGGTGCCGATGCCGCGCACGTCGAGACTCTCCTCGGGCGCGCACCCTATCGAACCGGTGCCCAGCACGTTGCATCTCACCGTCCGCGCCTGCAGACCATCGGCCTGGATGAGTCCCGAGCCGGTGAGGTTGAAGCGCGCCTCCGTGCAGTGGCCGCGCAGCACGATCGTGCCGTTGCCCGTCGTGATCGACGCCGTCACCTTCGGGGCCGCGATGCTGTCGCAGATCACGCGGCCGTTGCCCGTGAGCGACACGCCCAGCACGGGCGTGGCCGCCTCCAGATGGATATCGAGCGTGGCGTTGCCCTCGCTCTTCACCTGCTGCAGGAAGTCGGAGTACACGTATAGCGTCGGCACGCGGCCCAGACCGTGGTCGGGCAGTTCCTTGATCATCAGCCGCCCGTTGTTGTTGCTGATGTGCAGGGCCGCGCTATAGTCGGCCTCGCTGGCGTAGACGGCGATGCCCGTCGAGTCGGGATTGCAGCGGTAGACCACATCGATGTCGCCGCGCTGCTGCAGCTGGTCGAACGGACCGACATTGTATATGAACTCGCGTGCCGCGGCGGGCACGAGCGCGGCCGCAACGCAGCACAGCGCCATAAGTATTCTGATTGCTTTCATGTTGCAAATATAATAAAAAAACGCGACTCCGGCGCACGGATTCGGCCGAAATGTCGCGGCGGGGATACGGAAGGGGCCGCGCATGTCGCCACGCGCGGCCCCTATAGCCTTCGGGCTTATCCCGATTTAATCGGCGAGAACTTTCTCGGCCTTCGCTCCGCGCACGCGGATGTAGACGCCGCGGCCCGGGTTGTCGACGCGCTGGCCCTGCAGGTTGAACCAGAGGGTCTCGCCTTCGTATGCCTCGCCGCCGATCTCCTCGACACCGCCCACCTGGGTCCGGCTGATGCCGACGGTCATGGCCTTGAAGTCGGCCGTTACGTAATACTTGCCGGGGACCACGGACCACGACTTGCAGCCCGACGCGTCCACGTTGTTGAGATATGCCTTCATAGGTGCCGTGCCTTCTACGGCAATCGTAGTGCCTTCTGCCACCGCTCCGTAGCGGTTGGCCGTTGCGTTAAGGGCGTCCCAGTCGGCGCCGAGCGCGTCGCTGAGGTTGAAGAAGCACTGGGTCTCGCCGGCTGCCGCCTCGAATTCAACCTGAAGCGTGAACTTGTTGCCTTCCTTGGTCATCTCGGGGCTGGAGGTCGTGCTCCACTGCGCGCCCTTGAGGTTGCCGATGATATAGAGCTGCGCGGGAGTGTTCGGGTCGGGGTCGGGGTCGTCGCCGCCACCGCCGCCACCGCCGCCACCGCCGCCACCGCCGCCGCCGGCGTTGCCGAGGCTGAGCGTCATGGTCTTGAAGTCGGCGGTCACTGTGTACGTGCCGGGGGCTACCGTCCACGACTTGCATCCCGATGCGTCGACGCCGTTGAGGTATGCCGTCATCGGCGTCGACGAGTTGTCGGTCACCTCGACGCCCTCGGTGGCCGCGCCGTAGCGGTTGGCCGTCATGTTCAGCGCGTCCCAGTCGGCCGCCAGGGCGTCGCTGAGGTTGAAGAAGCACTGGGTCTCGCCCGGAGCGGCTGTGAATGTCACCTGGGCGGTGAACTTGTCGCCGTCTTTGGTCATCTCGGGGCTGGCCGAGGTGCTCCACTGCGCGCCGTCGATGTTGCCGATGATGTAGAGCTTCGCGGGGGTCGTGCCGGGGTGCGGATCGTCGCCACCTCCGCCGCCACCGCCGACGTCAGCCTTGGTCCAGACGCAGTAGTCGCGGCCCGAGGCCTTGATGTCGGAGTCGCTGTAGCCTTCGGGCGATACCTGGGCGCTGCCGATCTTGACTACGGCCTTGCCGTTCTTGCCGGTCACCTCGGCCATGTAGCAGTCGCGCTGCGAGCGGAGCACTCTGACTGCCGACATGTTGTGGATGCCCACGGCGTTGCGGATCTCGATGAGCTTCTTGATCTCGGCCTTGTACATCTTCCAGTGGGGCAGGAAGACGCACGGCGTGCCGGGGCTCATCAGGATGAACGCGTTGGCGGCCGGAACGTTGCCGGTGAATTTGGAGCCGTCGCGGTATGTGTCGTGGTTGTCAACGAACGTCACCGAATACTGCGCGTAGCCGAAGTGGATCATGCCGGCGGGCTGGTCGGTCGTGCCGTTGGCCTTCCAGACGAGCTGGGTCATGTCATTGTCGGCGAACGCCTTGTTGATCTGATACTTGCAGGGAAAATCGAACGCGGCCGACGTCTTGCCCGTGGCCTCGATCCAGCCCTTGACGGCGTCATAGTTGCTGTCCCAGTATTCGCCCACCGAATACTGCACGTCGGCGTACTGGTTGTAGATTTTGGTGTACTGGCCGCCGTAGCCCTTCACCATGTCGTAGCGCATGCCGGCGTATCCGTATTTATCCTGCAGACACTTGACGTAGTTCTTGCAGTTGTCCTGCACGTTGGCATTGGTGTGGTCGAGGTCGCGGGCGCCGTTGAAGTCATCGCCGGTGTCGGGGGCACCGGTGGGTTTCGCCTGGCCCGAGGCTCCGGCCACCTCGTCGGTGCAGCAGATGCCGTCGGTACCGATGTGCCACGTGCGGCCGTTCCATTCCTCCGACGGAAAGTCGGTCCAGTTGGTCACGCCGTTGCGGTGGTTGATCACGCAGTCGGCGATCATGCCCGTGCCCTTGGCCTTGAAGGTGTTGATCATCGAGATCAGCTGGGCCTCGGTGCCGAACGAAGAGTTGTGGTTGGTAAACCAGTACTGGGGCATGTAGCCCATGTTGCTGCCGCCTCCGCACGAGCCGGAGTTGGGGATCCAGATGAGCTTGAAATACTGCGACAGCTCGTCGGCCTGCGATTCGAGATTGGTCCATTTCGTGTCGCTGTACGAGTCCCAGGAGAATCCCTGGAGCATGACGCCCTGATAGTTGGCTGGCCATCCGAGGGCCTGCGCGTCGGGCGCCAGCACCGCGCCCGCTGCGGCGGCCAGTCCTAAGGCGGCCGCCCGCATCATGAGTTTGTCCATGAATCTTAAGGTTGATATTGGATTGTTGTTTTGGTTTGTCTTTTTACCGGAATTTGTATCGAAAAGAGATATATGTCGCAAAGTTAATAATTTTTTTCGAGATATGATTGAAATCTCGAATTATTTTATTAATTTTGCAGACTGTAAAACGAATCAAATCACCGGCCCAGAGCGGAACTCCGTCCCGCCGCGGCCAAAACCATACATTATCAACAGGATATGGCTAACAAAAATGAAGTCGAGGAGCAGAACGCAATCGACAAACTCAACGAGAACCTCGGCACCGCGAGCGAGAAGATCGCTCAGAACAAGAAAGTGATCTTCTGGGTGGTCGGCGGCCTGGCCGTCGTCGCCGCTTTCGTGCTGAGCTATTTCTTCATATACCGCAACCCCCGCCTCAACAAGGCGTTCGAGGCCTACAACGAGGTCGAGATCAAGGCCCAGGGCAACGACTCGATCGCAGCCGCCGAGTATGCTAAGGTGGCCGATGACTTCGGCGGAACAGACGCCGGCAATCTGGCCAGGCTCAGCGCCGCCGAGTCATACTACAATATGGGCAAGTACAAGGAGGCCGCCGCTTTCCTCGACGATTTCTCGACGTCCGAGCCCGTGCTCGCCGCCAACGCCATGACGCTCCAGGGCGACTGCTACGTCAACCTCAAGCAATATGACAAGGCCCTCTCCTGCTTCGACAAGGCCGTGAAGAAGGCCGACGGCAACCCGCAGATCGCCCCCCGCGTCCTGCTCAAGGAGGCCAACGTCTACGACGCCCAGAAGAAGTATGCCGACGCCCTCAAATGCTACGAGCGCATCGCTTCGGACTTCCCGACGTTCCAGCTCGGCAACGGCATGACCGTCGAGGCGTACATCGCCCGCGAGAAGGCGCGCATCGGCAAATAAGCCGACGGCGGCCGCCCGCGTTCCAAATTTGACATTCCATAAAATAATAAAACATTTGCTTATTTTATGAAAAGGGGTCTTGACTCTCGGGTCTCGGCCCTTTTCTTTATGATGACATTATGAGCGACATTTCACCCTACGGCGCCGACGCGCGGCTCGCGGTGCTCTCCAACGGCCTGAGGGTCGTCTCACGCCCCTCCGACGGCAACGTGGCCTACATCGGCGTCCTCACCGACGCCGGAAGCCGCGACGACGGCCCGGGCCGCGACGGACTGGCCCACTTCGTCGAGCACACGATCTTCAAGGGCACCTCGCGCCGGCGCGGCTGGCAGATCTCGAACATGATGGAGACCGTCGGCGGCGCCCTCAACGCCTACACTTCGCGCGAGGAGATCATGATCTACACCATCTCCCCCGCCGGATGCGAGGGCCGCGCGGTCGAGCTGCTCGCCGACCTCGTGGCCGACGCCTCGTTTCCCGAGGCCGACGTGGAGCGCGAGCGCGGCGTCGTGCTCGAGGAGATCAACCGCTATCACGACAGTCCGGCCGACGCGGTGATGGACGAGTTCGACGAACTCTTCTACGCCGGCCACCCGCTGGCCCACAATATCCTCGGCTATGCCGACACGGTCGCGGGCCTCGACTCGCGTCTGGCCCGGGAGTTCCTCACCGAGCGTTTCACGCCGGCCTCGATGGTGGTCTATTGCGTGGCGCCGGGCGATCAGGAGAGGCATCTGCGCCTCATCGAGCGCCATATGGGCGCCCTGCGCCGCGACGGCGGCCGCCCGGTGCGCGTGGCCCCGACGCCCAACGAGCCTTTCGACGAACTCCGCGACCGGGGCAACAAGCAGGCCAACACCATTATGGCCGTCCATGCCTGCGACCAGCTCGACGAGCGCCGCTACGCGCTCATGATGCTCGGCTCGGTGCTCGGCGGACCGTCGATGAACAGCCGCCTCAACCGCGAGATGCGCGAGAAGCGGGGCCTGGTATACGCCGTCGACGCCGGACTGGAGATGTATTCCGACTCGGGGTCGTTCCAAGTCTATTTCGGCACTGAGCCCGACCAGGTGGACCGCTGCACGCGCATCGTGCGGCGCGAGCTCGAGCGGCTCGCCGCCGAACCGATGACCGACAGGCTCTTCAACCAGTGGCGCCGTCAGATCTGCGGCCGCCTGCTCGTGGGCGGCGACCGCCGCGGCAGCCAGGCCATGGCCCTCGCCAAGAGCGTGCTCCGCTACGGCGAGGTGCGCGACTCCCGCTACGCCGCCGACCGCATCATGGCCCTCACCCCCGCCGACGTCCGCGCCGCCGCCGAGCTCCTCGCCTCCCGCCCCTTCTCCCGCCTCACTATAGTATGAAGATAGCTGATATTGAACTTGGCGAGCGCCCTGTGATGCTCGCCCCGATGGAAGACGTCACCGACCTTTCCTTCCGCCTCATTTGCCGCGAGATGGGCGCCGCGCTCGTCTACACCGAATTCGTCTCGGCCGAGGCCCTCGTGCGCGACATCAGCTCCACCGTCCGCAAACTCACCATCGACGAGCGCGAGCGCCCCGTCGCCATCCAGATCTACGGCCGCGACGCCGACGCGATGGTCGAGGCCGCCCGCATCGTGGAGCGCGCACGCCCCGACATCATCGACCTCAACTTCGGCTGCCCCGTCAAGAAGGTCGCCTCCAAGGGCGCCGGCGCCGGCATGCTCCGCGATATCCCCAAGATGCTCGACATCACCCGCGCCGTCGTCCGCGCCGTCTCGCTGCCCGTCACCGTCAAGACCCGCCTCGGCTGGGACGCCGACAACAAGATCATCACCGACCTCGGTCCGCGGCTCCAGGACTGCGGCATCCGCGCCCTCACCGTCCACGGCCGCACGCGCGCCCAGATGTACACCGGCCAGGCCGACTGGACCCTCATCAAGGCCCTCCGCGACGACCCCCGCATGGAGATACCCGTCATCGGTAACGGCGACATCACCACCCCCGAGGAGGCCCGCGACGCCTTCGACTGCTTCGGAGTCGACGGCGTCATGATAGGCCGCGCCTCGTTCGGTGCCCCCTGGATTTTCCGCGACGTCCGCCAGATGCTCGACACGGGCACATACACCCCGCTCACGCTCGACGAGAAGTTCGCCCTGCTCATGCGTCAGATCCACGAGAGCGTCGAGCGCATCGACGAATACCGTGGCATACTGCACATCCGGCGCCACCTCGCCTCCTCACCCCTCTTCAAGGGCATACCCAACTTCCGCGAGACGCGCATCCGCATGCTCCGCGCCGACACCCTCGCCGACCTTCACGCTGTCCTCGCCGAAGCCCGCCGCCTCATCACAACCGCATACGATTAGCTCTGCCGCGCGGATGCCGCCGGGAGAGGCGACTGTCCCCAGTCGCCGTGTACAAACATGCGGA
>CAJTXU010000054.1 GCA_910584125.1 uncultured Muribaculaceae bacterium
CCCTAAGATTTCAAATTGTTCCGGGCAGTACTTGTCAAGGAATGTGATCGGTACTCCCATCGCTCCATCATAGTCAGAGGGAATGGCATCGACAAAAGGGACTTCGATTGCATCGTAATTATCATATTTCGTGTACCCCTTTCCCTTGATATCTTTATGACGCGAATACATGATATTTTCCTCCATCGTCATAAGAGATAGCGGTTGATGGCGACGGCCATGCTCCATGTTTGTAAACCAGCACGAATTGCCAAGTCGAGTATAATTACCGACGTAGCCCATTTTCTCAGCTTTTTTCTTGTAGGCCTCCGGAACTATTGTTCCTTCAGGCACACCGAAAACCATGTCCGTAGAAAAACCCGTGGCGCCAAGCCATAGTTTGTTCTCCTTGATGAGTGGAAATACTTCCTTATATGTAATTGCATTTGTGTTTCCTATCATCAGACACTGTTTATCGGCTTCTACTATCCATGCAAGAAACTCGCGGAAAAGGGAAAAAGGCGGGTTGGTTACGATGATGTCGGCTTCGTCGCGCAGGACGGTGACTTCGGGGCTACGGAAGTCACCGTCTCCTTCAAGATATTGCCATTCTATATCATGAAAATCTATCACACCGTCGCCGCTGCGGTCGTGATCGAGGACAAATATTTTGCCGCGCACCGATGTTTTGGCCGGGTCGAACTGAGGCGCATCCTGCTCAAAAAGTGATGGTTGCCATGCAGTCTTGTACTTCTTGCTGTCAGGGGCGTATGAGGTGGAAATTAATTTTTTCAGGCCGAGAGTCTGAAAATGCTGTGCGAAATAGAGTGTAAAATTGCTCCACTCAGGGTCGTCGCACGGCAACAGCACGGTCTTGCCCCGGAATACATCGGGGTTATATTCGAGGTAGGCGTTGATTTCACGCTCAATATCGTAGTATTGAGTGTAAAACTCGTCGTTTTTGGCGGCTTTGGCCGCCGAAAGAGATTCGTTTGCCATTGCTATAGGCTAAATTATTTCTTTTTCTTTGGAAGAATTTTCTTTTCATCTGCTTTAAGGCGACGCTCAACTTTCTTCACATCTTCTGCGGGAGGCAATGCCTCCGGGCGTATTCCGCGATCAAGCAGCATATTGCGCACGGCACTGTTGTTGTCGACATGCTCGCGCTCGATACCTGTTTGTCCATGGAGGTCTTTCTGCTGAACATTGACCGAGGTCATTTCAGCAGCAAGATCTTTAGCCTTTATGGCGATCGTGGAGAGGAAATCGGCCAGGGGTCTCTTTTCGGGAGCACCTACGCGTCGCTTCATCATTGCTGTGTCGAGACCAAACAATGCGCGGTCACCTTTGGCTCGGATTATCGCGAATCCACGAGAATCGACGCCGCGCTCGTATAGTACACCGGAAAGCGTATGCTCGGTTTCGGCAAGTTTGGCACGAGCCTGCACACGTTCAAAATCAAGAAGCCGTTGATGAACAAGTTCTGCCCTGCGGGTCTGTACTGCGAAGTAATTCTGAGCAAAAGCAATCTCAGATTTACGCGGATCACCATTTTGGGCAATCAGATAGCAGGCATATCGTGTCAGCATCACGTCATCTATCTGACGCTCAGAGCCTGAACCGATAGGAACCATTTTGCTGACGTCAGCAAAATGGTCTGAGACTTCCTCTCCTGCATTATTAGCGGACTCCTTGGCCTTTCCTATGATGGATTGAAAGTTACGCCATTGGATATAACCCATTGCGGGAGCAAGTTCTCTCGCGCTCCAACACTCCACGCCCTCATATTCGATGGCGATGGATTCAAAACTATTGAAAAGTTCTTGTATCTCTTTAGCTTTCATCGAGATAAAAGGCGGACTTCCGCATAGCATCTGAAGGCCGACCAAAGCCTGTTACGACTACACGAAAGTTTGCATTGTGTTTTCGGCTCTCGCCGTAGGTCTTGGATAATGATTAGGTCATTCTCAGATATTGAACGCTTCGTTTGCAAAGTTAGCGAATTTTTCTGAAACTTTGCGCATCGGGCATAAAGATAATTCCCCAGACAAGAATAATTTATGGATGAGTGAATAAGTCATCAACTCGTGGCGATTGCCAAGAGGACGGAAGTTATTTTCCAAAGGTGTAGTTGCGGAGGAAGGCTTCGAGCGATGTGCCGTTGGGAAGGGCGAACTTACTGCGCAGTCGCCAGCGGGCCTGCTTGACAGACTCGGGACGAATGCCGAG
The DNA here is from genome assembly GCA_910584125.1 of uncultured Muribaculaceae bacterium. Lineage (GTDB taxonomy): Bacteria > Bacteroidota > Bacteroidia > Bacteroidales > Muribaculaceae > Lepagella. The sequence continues at coordinate 2,209 of CAJTXU010000054.1, forward strand.
AACGCCGGCTATGTGCTTGTTTTCCATTCCGGTCACTATGTACGACGCAAGGCGTATATCCGCCGCCGTCAACATCGGATAGTCCTCGAGCAGGCGGTCGGCAAACCGAGGATTCACCTCGCCGAAAACTTCAGCGAAACTGTCGCGGTTCGGTTTCATGACGGTGTGCGACCTGATTGCGCTGCCGATCCTCGAGACGGCGGCGCCGCTTATCTCGCCCCGTTGCGAGAGACGCGTCATCTCGTCTTCCATCTCGCGGAGCAGACGGTCTTTCTCCTTGATGAGCACCTCGTTGGCCAGCAGCCGCCTGTTCGACCGTTCCAGTTCAAGCTCGCTCCTGACCTCCGCCATACGCTGGCGCTGCAGCTTGCGCCATATCCAGAGACACACGGCGATCAGAATGACGAAGACACAGAAGCATATGCCCAGCGTCGTGACCACCGCGTTGCTGCGCTCGAGCTCCTTCTGCTGTCTGAGCTCTCGGATGCGCCCCGCAAGAAGAGCGTCGCAGACCTCCACACGGTTGGCCGACGTGTTGATCGAGTCATTGAGCGTCGCGGCTATCTCCAGATATTTGTATGCGCTGTCGGTCATGCTCAAGGCGTCATACATGAGATAAAGCTGCTGGTAATATTCGCGGCGGTATTCAGGCGTCTCGATCGCCGGCAGATAATGCGTCGCGGTGTCCATGTAGGCCCGTTGGGCCGACGCGTCCCCACGCTTGCGCGCCTCGTCTGCAAGATACGTCGCATACAGACCGCGAGCCTCCTCCATTCCCGGCATGGCCCCCACCAGTTCATAGGCGCGACGCAACGAGACCGTGTCGCGCTCGTCGAGGGCATAGAGATTGCCGAGGGCTATGTCGAGACTTCCCTGCGCAAGAGGTGTCACAGTGTCGGCGAGAGCCGACCGGAGCACGCGTATGGCACCGGCCGTGTCGCCGCTGATACGCAGCGCGTCGGCATGGTTGATGCGGTTTCCCGACATCTGATCCTTTGCCCCGGCGAGCCTGAACAGCGAGTCCGCCCGGTCGAGATAGGGAATCCCCTCCTCGGTCGCCCCGATGTTGTCGAGAAAGCATCCGAGCTCCATGGCCAGACCTGCGGCGATCACACAGTCGCCCGTGCCGACGAAGAACTCATAGTCGCGTGTTAGCTGTTCGTAGCGGTCCACCGTCGGCTCGTGATAGTCCATGTCGAGGTTCCACTTGATGCGGTTGTAGTCATAGGGGTAGCGGGCGGAGTCGGTCATGTGCAGGGCCGAGTCCATCAAGGCAAGACCCCGCTCGTAATCTCCGAGCCTGTAGGCGAGTCGTCCCCGCCAGTAGGCCGACCGCTGGGCCGTCACCGGGTCACTAGGATTCTCCGCAGCCATCTTCTCCATGTCGGCAACCACGGGCTCGAGCCGCGCCAGGGCCTCCGGCGCGAGATTCAGATAGAGCGACTCGGCACGCAGTGTCAACGTGTCGAAAACGCCGCCCGCCGGAGTCCATCCGTAGGGCGAGAGATTGCGCCGGCGTGCGCATGATCCGACCGTGACCAGTAGTGCCACAACCAGCGCCGAGATGTAGAACGAGTTTTTCATTGCGCTGCAAATTTACCTCTTTTACGCGACTCGACGAGCACCCGTTCAGTCATAAACAGCCGAAAAACCGGCTTGTAGACCGTTTGTAGACCGTAGACCGCCGCCACTTTCACGTTTTTGCCTTTTCCCGCTTGCCATAGGCATTCAGGCCATGGGCACCGGTCTACAAATCGTCTATATCCCGCCCCGGCCTCATCTACAGCCACCGGTACTATTGCGAACGTGCCCGGGACTCGCTAACTTTGCGCCCGGAAATACCTAATCAACGCAAAAGGCGTTGACCTGATTTTGCGACAAATTTCTCACCAACCTTCAATTTTATGAAAAAGTTTCTACTTGCCGTCCTCGTAGTCGGCTCCGCGTTCTCAAGTTTCGCGATCAAGTATGAGTACGACAACTTCAACGAGCAAGCCAAGACCTGTCGCCTCGTCGGCTGGAGCGGCGAACTCCCCTCGTCGGGAAAGCTCGTCCTCAAGGACACCTACGAGAAAGACGGCGTGACCTACAAGATCAACGAGATCGCTCCCGGCGCCCTCAACCATCTCCGCACGGTGACCGAAATCACCATCGGCGCCAACGTTCGCACAATCGGCGACAACACCCCCGACAACCCGTATCGCGATGTCGTCAACTTCAACAACGCTCCGCGTCTGGAACGCTTCCGCGTCGCGTCGGGCAACTCGAGATACACCGCCACCGGCGCAGGCATCCTGATCCGCACTGAAGACGACGGATCCAAAATCGTGGTCCGCGTCCCGCAGGCACTGCCCCTCACCACCGGCAGACTGACCCTTGGCTCGAGCATCACCGACGCAGCCCACAACGCCTTCGCCGAGAACACGACAATCACCACACTCGTGCTCCCGGCCGGGTTCAACTTCGTCAACACTGCTGGCGCCTTCACCAACATGCGCGGCCTCAAGGCCTTCGAGGCTCCCTCCAACCCCTATCTCAACGTTGTGGACGGAATCCTCTACGGCCCGGACAGAACCGACCTGATCTGCTACCCGCCGCTGCGCGAAGGCAACAGCTTCACCGTTCCCGACAACGTCCGGATGATCAGCCAGAACGCATTCCTGGGAGCTCAGAAACTAAACCACATCGATTTAGCCAATGTGCAGACTGTCCTCGACAACGCGTTCGCCAAGTCCGCTCTCTGGAATGTGACGCTGCCCGCCACGCTCACGACCGTTGGCCGCGGGGCCTTCCGCGAGTGCCCCTATCTGAGCTCGGTGACGTTCAACGGCAAGCATTCGCTCGAGAGGGCCGCCTTCAAGGGATGCCACGCGCTGACCACGGCCAACCTCAGCGTCGACCTGACGTTCGAGAACGACAGCGTCTTCGAGGGATGCGGCTTCAAGAGAATCGTCTTCCCCGAGGGCGACGTGCCCGACGACTATGGACTACGTCCGTACACATTCTGCAACAACGCGTCGCTCGAAACCATCGACCTCACCAAACTCAACACGACCGAAAACAACCTCGTCATCTTCTCCAACCTGACGCTTGGTTGCGACAAACTCACATCGGTCAAACTGCCGTCGGCTGTAAGCTTCGGTAGTTCGGGCGGAGTCAACCGCTGCACATTCGGAGCCGATTCGCCGGTAAAGGAGATTACGTTGGCATCTTTCTGGACTGTCGGTTCACCCTGTCTGCTTTATACCGAGGGCAACCACCTGCCGCGCATCTATCTCCAGGCCACGGGCAGCGAGGAATGCTTCTGGGATTTCCAGAATTTCTTCAAGGTCACAGGCGACGCGACGGTGCGCCCGCTCATCTTCACCGACGCCTACAAACTCCACTACAACGGCAAGGAGACCGCATGGTACGTCTACCCGACGGCCAGCTATTATGTGCCGGCGCTGGCCCGCAAGAACTATACCAAGGCCATCGAGGCCGGCGTCACGGTCAGCGAGATGTTCGAGCTGACGGTCGACAAGAATTCGGGCGAAGTCCATGTCGTCAACCGTTATCCGAACGACATAACGTTCCAGAGCGTCAGCGTCGACGGCGGCGAGCTTGAGCCGTTCGACGCCGCCAACAACGTGAACCTCGGCACTGAGCTGAAGAACGGCACGACGCTGAGGATCTATTACAAATTCCGCGACACACAGTTCAAGACCGACTATCCCATCGCCGAGATCGCCACATCGGGCATAGAGTCCGCGACGACCGACCACGCCGTTGTGAAACATGAGGTCTATACCCTCTCCGGCACATTCGTCGCGGCCGGCGACGGCGAGGCCGACCTCACAACACTCCCCCCAGGTGTCTACGTAGTCCGTTCGGCCGACGCCGCCGGCAACACGACGGTCCGCAAAGTGACAATCCGCTGACGTGACCTAAGGCAACACATACACATGACAACATACGAATTTATGAAAAGATTGATACTCGCGGCGTTCCTCGCCGGAACCGCTTTCCCAGGCCTTTCCATCCAGTGGGAGTATGACAACTTCGACATCAACACGACGACCTGCCGCATAAAAGGGTGGAGCGGCCAGCAACCCTCGTCGGGCAAACTCGTCATCAAAGACACCTACGAGAAGGACGGCGTCACCTACAAGATCAACGAAATAGCTCCCGGCGCCCTCAACCATCTCACCACCGTAACGGAAATCACAATCGGCGCCAACATCGGCACCATAGGCGGGAATTGCTATGCTCGCCCGTGGGACGACATCTCCAACTTCAACAACTGTCCGAAGCTGAAGCTCTTCCATGTTTCATCCGACAACACGACCTACGGAGCCACCGCCGGCGGTCTGCTGATTCGTTTCGAGGAACAGGCCGATGACATACTGGTCCGGGTTCCTCAGGCCGTCAACACCAACAACGGCAAGCTGACGCTCGGCTCGGGTATCTCCGACGCCGCGCAGAACGCCTTCTCGGAGAACACGACGATCTCTACGCTCGCGCTCTCCAAGAAATTCGAAGAGCTCCACGTCTCGGGCGTATTCGCCAACATGCGCGGACTCAAGGCAATCGAAGCGCCGGGCAATCCCTTCCTCAAGTCGCAGGACGGCATCCTCTACAACGAGGACCTGACCGAAATAATCTGTTATCCTGTGCTGCGCGAGGGCGCGTCCTTCACCGTTCCCGCCACAGTCCTGGCCATAGACAACAACGCTTTCCTCGGAGCTCAGAAACTCAAGACGATCGATTTATCCGGGGTAAGCGCCATCCGTAAAAACGCATTCGCAAAGAGCGCGCTTTCGAAAGTGACCCTACCCGCCTCTCTCACGGACATAGGCGAAGGTGCGTTCCGCGACTGCTCCTATATCAGTTCGGTCACGTTCGAGGGACAGCATTCGCTCGGTCAGGCAGCATTCAAAGGCTGCCACGCGCTGACCACGGCCAACCTCAGCGTCGATATCAAGTTCGACCGCGACAGCGTGTTCGAGGGATGCGGTTTCAAGAGCATCGTCTTCCCGGCCGGTTCGGTTCCTCAAAATTACGACATAGGATCTTTCTCTTTCGCCAACACCCCGATTGAGTTGCTGGACCTCTCGGCACTGGACACTTCCGAACATAGCATCTCCCTTATGGGAAACATAACCAAGGGATGCAACAAACTGACCACAGTGAAACTGCCTACGTCGGTAAGCATCGCCAGAGTGAATCTCGACGAAAGCTGCACGTTCGGAGCCAACTCCGCCATAAAGGAACTGTCGATGGGAACTTTCAGCAGCGTCGGTGCACCCGCTTTCCTATATACGGAGGGCAACCATATGCCGCGCCTATATGTTCAGGCCACTGATGCAGAAGTATGCAGATGGTATTTCCAGGCGTTCTTTGAGGTTCAGGGCGAAGCCTCGGTGCGCCCGCTCATCTTCATCGACGCCTACAAGTTGCTCTACAACGGAGAGGAAAGCGACTGGTATGTCTACCCGACAGCCAGCTATTATGTGCCGGCACTGGCCCGCAAGAACTATACCAAGGCCATCGCGGCCGGCGTCACGGTCAGCGAGATGTTCGAGCTGACGGTCGACAAGAATTCGGGCGAAGTCCATGTCGTCAACCGTTATCCGAACGACATAACGTTCCAGAGCGTCAGCGTCGACGGCGGCGAGCTTGAGCCGTTCGACGCCGCCAACAACGTGAACCTCGGCACTGAGCTGAAGAACGGCACGACGCTGAGGATCTATTACAAATTCCGCGACACACAGTTCAAGACCGACTATCCCATCGCCGAGATCGCCACATCGGGCATAGAGTCCGCGACGACCGACCACGCCGTTGTGAAACATGAGGTCTATACCCTCTCCGGCACATTCGTCGCGGCCGGCGACGGCGAGGCCGACCTCACAACACTCCCCGCAGGTGTCTACGTAGTCCGTTCGGCCGACGCCGCCGGCAACACGACGGTCAGCAAAGTCACAAATAAGTAAAAAGTTTTGATAAGTAATTTGATAAGTAAAAAGCTTTGATAAGTAAAAAGGAATAAGTAAAAAGTAATACGGGCAATGCGAAGCGCATGTTTGAAAGAAATTAATTAGGGATACTCAGAAAATAGTTAACTAATTGTTTGGTAGAGTCATAGATAA
>CAJTXU010000055.1 GCA_910584125.1 uncultured Muribaculaceae bacterium
CCTGGACAGGCAGAACCAAAAACTGCAGTGCTACCATTACACCATAAGACAATCCGATGAGTTTCAGGGTTTTGTCGCGACGGAGCATCGAGCCGGGCCGTTTTATTCCCTCGAAACTTGTGCAAAGTTAATAAAAAATTGCGAATCCGGCAAAAATTTACGCCGGATTCGCAATTTCGTTTTCGGATGGACTCGGATGAGCCGTGTTACTTTCTCATCGTGAAGTGACGCGAGGCGAGGCGATAGCCGTCGCAGAACACCTCGACCGTGTAGTCGCCGGGCGTCAGCGTGGTGTTCACATCCCAGTAGATCGACACCGGAGTCTCCTCGTTGGCATATTCAATCGAGCGACGGGCCGTTGACTGCACCGATTGGCCGTCGATCGTGAAGTTGCCGCCGTTGCCCAGGAGGGCCCCCTCGGGCGATATGATGCGCATGTAGAAATTCTTCATGCCAGGCGCAGCCGTGTTGTTGGGGCTCACCGTGAAGCTCACGCCCAGCGAGCGCGCCTTGGTGATGTTCTTCTCCACCTTGCCCTTCTTGTTATAGGCGTGGAACGAAACGCCGGTGATGTTCAGCTTTCTTGCCAGCTGCACGGTCTCCGTCAGCTGACGGTTGGTCGTCGTGGCCTGCGTCACCTGCGTCGACAGCTGCTCGTTCTTCTGCTGCACCTGCTGGATCTCCTGCTTCAGGCCCTCGTTCTCCTCGCCCAGACGCTTGATCTCCTCAAGATAATGGCGCACGATGCCCTTGAGCGTCGCAATCTCGCCCTCGAGCTGCTTGATCTTCGCGCGGCTCGCGCTCATGTCTTTCGAATGCCGGCTCTTCTCCTCGTTGAGCTCGCGGATCAGGCCCTCTACCTTCATGCGGGCCTCATTGTATTTCTGCACCAGAGAGTCGTTCTTGAGATATATCTGCTGACCCTCGTACTGGTTGAAGTCGGCGTTGAGCTGATTGAACTCGTTGGTCAGAAGCAGCTGGTCGTTGGCTATGGCAAGGCTGTCGGCGCGTGCCATAGCCTCGTTGACCGCCTTGGTGTTGCTGTTGTTGCGCACTATCAGCACCACCACGAGGCCGATAAGACACACCAGCACGCCTATCGACGCGAAGAGTATGGTCTTGAATTTCTTATTCATATTCGTTATTTAATTGTCTGAAACGGGGTTTGCATAGCAATTCGTCTGCAAAGTTAAGCATTTGTATTGAGATTGCCAAACCAAATCGGTGGGCGACGGCTCATCTGACCATGACTTTGCGTGAGAATCCGCTTGACGTCACGACGTATACGCCCCCTTCGAGCAGTACCGTGCGGCTGTCGGCCACGCGGCCTTCGAACACGAGCGCGCCCTCCAGCGAATGGATGCAGAAATCTGCCGGTGCCGACGTGCGGATCAGTATCCCGCCGCTCACGGCCATGGCTTCGGCCTTGACTTCGTCAAGGGTCGCGACCACTCCGACCGTCGGCTCGACGTATGCACTGACCGGCGACTCCCCCCGGTCGTAGACCACCGACACGGCGTATGACGAGCGGCCTACGTCGGGAAGGTCGGTGTCGCTGTATGTCATACCGGCTATAGGAGTGTCGTTGAGGCGGATGCCGTCGCGATAGATGTTATAGCCCGTGATCTCGTAATTCTCGGCCGGATGACGCCCCGGGATGTATGTCACCTCGTCGACAAGCAGCCCATGGGCTTCCTGCGAGATGTTGCGGATGGCGAAATACTTCGTGCCCTTCGGCAGCTTGCATGTGTATTTCGTCCAGGTCGCCGGCAGGTTCTGCACATATTTAAGGAGCTGGAACTCATGCAGCTCGCGGCTCCCGAGCGAGCCGAGCACCTGATATCTCTCCGTGCCGTAGGTGGTCGACAGCGACCTGACCCAGAACGTTATGACCTGCGCCTCGCCCGACAGCTCGGGCGAGATGAGCCAGTCGTCGGTGGGCCGCATCATGGCGTCCATCGATATCATGAACTGGCGTCCGAACTTCGCCTTGACCGTTCCGGTGAACCGGTCGGAATCGACGGCCATGAAGGCCATGGGATTTCCGGCCCAGTCGAAGTCGTAGCCGTCTATTCCGTATGTGGGGGCCGCGTCGCCGTCGTAGAACGTCCAGCCCGGCACTACCGGATTGATCTCGAACGCCGGAAAATACTCGAAGCCCTCGGTGTATACCACCGGCTCGGCCATCTCGAAATCGGGTTCTGACCATGACACGGAGACTTCGTTCCTGTCGTTGTCGGTCCAGTAGGCCTTGATGTCGGCCACCGAGGGGAAGGCATTCTGGTCGATAGTCACCGCCACCGATTCGCTCGTGTCGTTGTCGGGCACATTGTCGCCGTCGGCCTTGACCTCCACGCGGTAGAGCACACGGTTGTTCCAATTGGCCTCGGCCCGCTGTGTGAACGATATCGAGGTGTAGCTTCCAGCCGACAGCGGCTTGCCGTGCTGCGTATCGACGAGCTCGCCGTCGCGATAGAGGCGCACCTCATAGTCCGACACCGTCGCGCTGCTGTTGTTGGTCACCTTGCCATCGACCATAAAGACGTTGCCGGGATTCACCTTGTCGGGAGCCGTCACTTTGGACACGGCAAGGTCGTGGCCTATGTCGGTGATGCTTATCTTGTCGATCAGCTGGGCCACGTCGGTCGCGGCGCACCATCCGGTGAGACGCAGGCGTATGGTCCTGCCCGAGTATCCAGTCAGCATGACTGTCTGCTCATACCAACCGTCGGGACGACCCGTGTTGAGCGGGAGCACTCTCAGATGTTTGAATCCTTCGCCCGCGTTGATATAGATGGTAATGTCGCCGCCTGTGAAATGCTTCGTGGTGTTGAACACCCACAGCTTCAGGCAGGGGTTGCTGCCGTCTCCGATATTGATCTTGCCCGATTCTATCGAACGGTTCACGCGTGGCGTCAGAGGCATGAACGCAAGCATACCTCCGTCGTTGTCGTGCGAATAAGTCATCGGTTTGTCGGAATATGCGGTGACGAGCCAACCGGAGTCTTCGTCGTCGAGTCCAGACCAGATGGTCGCGGGCTGTTGGCCGGCGAATGATTCGAAATACGGTAGTCTATACGGAGCGCCAACAGGCAGCGGCGTGCTGGCCTCGGAAGGGAGGCCCTCTCCGGCCGCGCCCGTGGCCGACACTCGGTAGGACACGAACGCGCGGTCGCCCTCGGCTACAGCCGAATGCACATACGACAGCTCCGTCAGGCCTGAGGCGACCGGCGTGCCATCACAGTCGTTGTAAACGGTGTAGGTCAAAGTCGCGGGGTCGATGCGGTTTCCGTTCTCGTCGGTGGCGGGAGCCGACCATTGTATCGACACCTCGCCCTCGGTGGCGGTCTCTCTCACCTGAGGGGTGTCGGGAGCGGAGGGGAGGGCGTCGGTATCGGCGGAAGCGGCGTGTGTCGGCGTCGTGAGCGAAAGGAAGCACGCGGCGGCAACGGATATAATAAGAGCGAATCTCGTCATGTCTGTCGGTTAGGTTGTGGTTTGCGTCTGGACGTCGGCTGGCTGCAGCCACGCTGCGGCCCGGAGGCAGTTTTTAAGAAACTAATCGTAAAATTAGCAATTCCAACGCAAATAAACAACCCCGACCCCCAACCCCGCCCCTAATTAACACAAATTAACTACAATCCGCCACTCGGTTTCTGATGCGAATTTCAGGAGAAAACGTCGCGAGCCTTCCGTATTCAGGCCTTTCCATATGCTTCCGGAACCTGAAAGAGTGTCAGCGGAACGTTTTGGGCTGTTTTGCAAAGCTTTGAACGACAATGAAGTAACATGCTGTCCCCCTTTTTGTCCACCCCCGTTTTCTTGACATAACCGATGCCTTTACGTAATTTTGCCGCCGGTTTCCGATGGTGCCTGCAGGGGTCGAATCCGACGGCTACCGCATGAACGTCTAACCTAACAAACCGGCCGATATGAATGGCATAGCAAAACTACTGATCATAATTCTGCTTGCGGTGGCATGCTCGTCTGTGAGGGCGGCCCTGTCGGCGGATTCCCTGATCCGCGAGACCTTCGATTATTAAACCAATAAAATCAATCGATAAAATGAAGAAAACAGTTATGCTTATGCTGCTCGTCATGGCCATGATTGTATCGGCAACGGCCTGCGGTAGTGACAAGAAGGAGGGTGAGGCTCCCGAAGACGTCTCGACAATCTATGGCGTGTGGAAATGCACAGATGCCGATGTGCTTGAGATCGATCTCGGCGGGATGTCGCTCCCTTCGTCGGCCGAAGAGATGATAAGACGTCAGATCGAGTCCGACATGAAGGGCCAGACCATGACGCTCTCCGAGAATGAGATTCGTCTCGACGGAGACTATATCGTCTTCAAGGACAGCGGTATCCGGTGGCACGTGCTCTCGCTCACCGACAGTCGCATGAAAGTTGCCTACGACGTCGAGAGCTCGTATGCCTCCGCCTCGCTCAAGATGAAAGTCGAGGCGGTCTATGAGAAGTTATAACAAAAAAGTAAAAAGTAAAAAGTAAGAAGTAAAAAGTAATAAGTAAGAAGTAAAAAGTAAGATGTAAAAAGTAATAAGTAAGAAGTAATACGTCATACAATTCGAGAACCCCGTATTACTTCTTACTTATAACTTACTTCTTACTTCTTACTTCTTACTTATAACTTACTACTTATTTTAACTTATTCCTTATTTCGAGTGGTTATCCTTGCATTAAAGAGGCGAGGAATTCCGGCAGTGCGGTGTCCGCGTCAAGTTTCAGCTTGGCGCGGAGTCGCTGCCGGTTTTTCTTTACGGAGTCCACATTGATGGCGAGCACGCGGGCTATGTGTTTGCTGTCCATGCCCATGACGATCATGCACGCAAGCCGCATATCGCCCTTTGTGAGCGCCGGGGTGCGTTCGCGCAGAGCGGCGACGAATCCGGGATTGCTGTTGGTGAATGTAATCTCGAATTTCTCCCAGTCTGATTTGGAGTCTGCGGCGCGGGATATGTCGGCGGCGATCTTCGAGCTTATGGCGCGGGCGTCGGAAGTCCCTTTGTTTATGCCGCGCGCATCCTCGAGGGCCTGCGACAGCACGCGCTCCTGCTCGGCGTTCTTGAGATGGGCCACGGTGAGTTCCGACGAACTGCGGCTCAGGTCATCGTTGAGTTCGGAGATGCGAGACTCGCTTCGTCTGCGCACACGGCGCGCGGTGACCCATACGGCCGCAGAGGCCAGCACGACGGCCAGACAGATGAGGACCATTGCCGTGGCCGACATCCACTTTGTCTCGGAGTCGAACCGGGCGTTGAAATTCTTGACGCGGTCGAGTTCCAGCTTGTTTTCCGTGTCGGCTATCTGCCCAGCCTTCCTTTTCTCCGACTGCATTGCGGCGAGCAGGGTGCGCGTGGCTTTTCCCGTGGCGGAATCCCCCTTTGCCTCGGCGAGCTCGGCCTTGAAGAGATACATGTCGTCGTAAGTGTTGCGGCCGTCGTCAAGAGCGCGGAGCACAGGCGGCGCGAAACATTCGGCCGAGTCGAGGCGCCCCTCCTTGAGATAGTATCGGCCCAGTTTCGCCGAGATGAAGGGCACCGGCGTCAGCGGTTCCTCGATTTTTTTGGTCAGCGTCTTGGCTATCTCGAGTCCCTGGCGCAGCAGATGCACGTTCCGTGTGGAGTCGTAGATGTTGCTGAGCACGAGGCAGTCCACCGCCTTGTCGTTGCCGAACCAGGGGTCGCGTCTCATCGAGTCGTTGAGACGGAAAGCCTCATCCCTGCGTCCGAGGTCCCTCAGCATCAGGGCTATATTGCCGCTCAGACGGTAGGAAGACTGTTTTTCGCCCAAACGGTTATAAATGTCACGCGACTTGACGGAATAATCGAGAGCCGACTCGTTGTCGTGCAGAAGCGAGTGCAGAGCTCCGAGACTTCCGTAAGAGGATGCCATGCGGACGGAGTCGCCATACTCTTCGAAGACGCGCAGCGGCCCGGCGACGCGCATGTATTTCTCGCTCGCGGTCTTGCCGTAATAGGAGATGTCATATATGAAACGTGCTGTCTCGTAAGGGTATTTCGCCGAGTCAAGCATGGCGCGTCCTTGCCGGTTGTAGAGCAAGGTCAGCGTGTCGTTCTGATTTATCTTCGCGATATATTGTTTCATGAAATACCATCTCGCCTTCGAGAGCGAGTCGGCGCGGCCCAATATCTCCATGCTGGTGGCGAGCGCCTTCATGGTCGTGGAGTCGCGGTATTGACGGGAGAAGCTGCAGACGCTGTCGAACTGCAGCATCAGGCGGTTGGACTCCGGCGAGCCGGCGTCCCAGGGAGTGTGTTTTTTCTGGCACGAGAAGAGTGCCGGGATAGCGAGGAGAAAGATAAGGAGAATAGTGGTTTTGAAATGAAAATGTGGCATATTGTATGCAAGGATTGCGGTTTTCGACTGCAAAGTTACATATAATATGCCACATTTCAAAGTTTTAGCGGTCAAATTCGCATATCGGCTCAATCGTCGTCATCGTCGTGGTGATGGCGGTGCTTGTAGGCCTTCTTGTATTGTTTCTTCATCTCCTTGCGGTAGGCCTTGCGGGCTTTCTTCATGGCCTTGCGGTGGGCCTTGCCTCCGCGGTAGTGTCTGTGGCCCTTGTGATGCGGACGCCTGTGATAGCGGCCGTATGCGTCGTAGTAGCCGTCGGTGGTGTAGACGGTGTTGAAGTATGGTGTCGTGACGCCGACGCCGGCACCGAACGGATTCGTGCTGATTGTCAGTCCGGGCGACGTGTTGGTCGAGAACGTGAACGTCTGCGCCGTGGCGATGGTGGGGATGGCGATCAGGGCCGCCAGTGCCCATGCTGTTATCTTTTTCATGGCGTATCAGTTTTTATGTTTATCTTAAATACGCCCGGAGAGGGGTCTAAGTTCATTCCGAGTTGGCAATCTCGGGGATTATTGTTAATTTTGTGTTTTAAAACAGAAAATCCTTAAAAATTACATCAAATGGTAGAGATAGGAACGCCTTTCACTTGCCGCGGCAAGAAGGCACTGCTGCTTGGCAGCGGCGAACTCGGCAAGGAAGTGACGATAGAACTGCAGCGATACGGCGTTGAGGTCGTGGCGCTCGACAAATACGCCAACGCTCCGGCGATGCAGGTGGCCAACCGCTCGGTGGTGGTCTCGATGCTCGACGGCGACGCGCTGCGCCGCATCGTGGAGGAGGAGAAACCGGACTATATCATCCCCGAGATCGAGGCGATAGCGACGCCGACGCTCGTGGCCCTCGAGAAGGAGGGCTGGAACGTCGTGCCTACGGCGCGCGCCACGTTCATCACGATGAACCGGCGCGAGATCCGCACGCTGGCCGCCGAGCAGCTCGGATTGCCGACGTCGCCTTACCGTTTCGCCGACACGCATGAGGAGTATCTGGAGGCCGTCCGCGAGATCGGGCTGCCCTGCGTGGTGAAGCCGGTGATGAGTTCGTCGGGCCATGGCCAGAGCCTTGTCCGCGAGGAGGCCGACGTCGAGGCCGCATGGCGCGAGGCGCAGGAGGGCGGTCGTGCCGGAGGCGGCGCGGTGATCGTCGAGGGCTTCGTAGACTTCGACTATGAGATCACGCTGCTGACGGTGCGCCACATCGGCGGCACTTCCTATTGCGAGCCGATCGGCCACTATCAGAAGAACGGCGACTACCAGCGCAGCTGGCAGCCGCAGCCTATGTCGGCAGTCGCGCTCGAGAAGGCGCGCGAGATTGCCAAGAAGGTGACCGACGCGCTCGGAGGCCGCGGCATCTTCGGCGTCGAGTTCTTCATCAAGGGCGACGACGTGATCTTCTCCGAGCTTTCGCCGCGTCCGCACGACACGGGCATGGTGACGCTCATCTCGCAGCATCTCTCGGAATTCGCGCTTCATGTGCGCGCGCTGCTCGGGTTGCCGATACCTGAGATCCGTTTCTACGGCCCGTCGGCGAGCCGCGCGCTGCTGGCCGAGGGGAACTCGACCGACATCGCCTTCAGCGGCATGGAGGAAGCGCTGGCCATTCCGGGCACCGACATGCGCATCTTCGGCAAGCCGGAGGTGAAGGGCCACCGCCGCATGGGCGTGATGCTTGCCACCGGCGCCGACGTCGAGGAGGCCTGTGAGAAAGTGGAGCGGGCGGCGTCGCTGATCCGCATCGACTGCAAGTAGGGCTACGGCCGAGGGCTGTGCCCTCGGCCTACGCTTTCGGGCTTTGCCCTCAACTCCCGACGGGCTCCGCTTTCGGACTTTGCCCTCAACTCCCGACGGGCTCCGCTTTCGGGCTTTGCCCTCAACTCCCGA
>CAJTXU010000056.1:0-8107 GCA_910584125.1 uncultured Muribaculaceae bacterium
GATTCCACACAAAAGGACATCAACGTCCGCAGTAACTAATCTAAAAACCCTACCACCATGAAAACCTGACATCACACCGATGTCGCCGCCGTAACGGGGCAACGGCGACATGATACACGCATCGCAAGCAGACAGACCTGCTTGCGTCCCCTAACATCAAAAAATCTTATACCACAATATTAAAATTCTAAAAAAATGAGAAAATCACTCATTCTGGCGGCCATCGCCGCCATCTCACTGAGCGCATCCGCTCAGCTCAAGGTCGTATCCAACGGCCAGTCGCGCATCGGCACTCCCGAGAACATCTTCAATACGGGCAACCAGATTACAGGAGGTCAGCAGACACTGTCTGGGATCGGAGATTACGGAGGCCCTCTTGTGTCTCATATCGCTCCCGACTCCCTCGCCCCGCTGTGCGTGATGGGTCTCGACATCGACGGCTCTTGGCCGAGAATCTCTTTCGGCAGATACAACAACGTTTCGATCGGCGAAGGAGAGCACGCAACGAACAAACGCCTCGGCAACGGCATACTCTCCCTCAAGGCCAACAACGGCATCAAGTTCGAGTCGGACGGGACATCCATTTTCCACTACACACCGACCAAAGGTTCGCTCGCTTCCGAAAGGTTCTATTTCGGCAAGGCCGTCTCGGGACCTCAGTTCATCACGACTTCCGATGCGCGCCTGAAAACCGACATTGAGGAACTCGACAATGTGGGCGCAAAGATCAAGAACCTCGTGCCCGTGAGCTACGTCCTTCTCTCCGATGTCACGGCATCCGGTGACACAGAGACCTCAGACGGCGGGAACGACGCCTCGGCGCCCCGCCATCAGTATGGCTTCCTCGCGCAGGACGTCCGCGAGATTTTCCCCGACCTCGTCTATGAGGACGCCGAGGGTATGCTGAGCCTCGACTACCAGGGATTCATCCCAATACTCGTAGACGCCGTCAAGTCGCTCCAGACCACCGTCGAGCAGCAGGCCGAGACCATCCGCACGCTCACCGGCCAGCAGAACGGTCAGCAGAACGACGGGACTGTCGTCGCAAGTCTCTCGCAGAACCGCCCCAATCCCTTCAACACATCGACCGTGATCAGTTGCGTCGTTCCCGAGAGCGTGGCCAACGCATTCCTATGCGTATACGACCTCAACGGCAACCAGAAGATGCGCCGCGACATCTCCGCCCGGGGCGACGTCGACGTGACCATCGACGGCAACTCGCTCAACGCCGGGATGTACATCTACACGCTCATCGCCGACGGCGTCGAGGTGGACTCCAAACGCATGATCCTCACGGACTGACGGAAATGTGAATATTTACTTTTAAAACAAGAGCCATGAAACGATTCATGACAATAATGCTCGCAGCCGCCGTCAGTCTGCCCGCCATGGTCCGAGCTTCCGAGAAGTTGGACTATACGGTCAACGTGGACTATTCGACGCTGGAAGTGGACACGGTGGTCCACTCGTCGGGCGAGAAATTCGTGAGACTCGACATCGCGGGTCTCGACAATGTGGCGGAGACGAACGAGCCGACCTTGCCGGTCAGAATGCTGACGTTCGAGGTCCCGACATATGTCAACAACTTCAGTGTGAAACTCAATTCGTACACCACTTTCGGAACGAGAACACTGCCACTGGCACTCGCCCCGATGGAGTGCCTGACCACCAACGAGGCAATCGAAGGTGTCAGCAATCCTGTAGTCTATGGAGTTGGATACAGCGCGACGCCGACCGCCCCGACAGCGGAAGTGGTGGACGAGTACTTTGTGGACGGTCTACGGCATTTCGTGACCGTGCGCGTGACGCCTGTGCTGTATACCCACGCCACCAAGAGCGTGAAGCTCTGCAACAGCCTGTCGGTGTCGCTCACGTACGATGACTGCAATGCGTCCGACATGAAGTTCACTCCCATCAAGGTCGCCAAGGGCGTGCAGTTCGCGCACCGTATCGACGACAGTACGCTTGCGGCCACAAGCAGCCGCCGTGTCAACGCCCGTGCTGCTTCCGGAACTCTCGAACCGCAGATCAAGGAATACCTCATTCTGACTCCCGACAGTCTGAAGGAAGGCGTTGCACGGTTGGTGGCTTGGAAGAGGCAGAAGGGCTACAATGTCAAGGTCCAGACATTCGAATCGATCTACTCGATGCCCGGTTACGCGGTGGGTTCTAACGTCAACTGCTTCGACGAGGCGGCCAGCGTCCGCGAGTGGATGAAGAAATACTACGCCGACAACGGAGCGTTCTACTGCCTCATCATCGGCAATTTCAGGACTTCGGCCCCAATCAGGAAATTTTATTTTGAAAATACCCAAACCAAGCATACCATCGATATGGCCAATGGAGAAAAATACGTACCTACTGATGTATATTTCTCAGACTTGGTATCAAATTGGGATATCTCTTTGTACCCAGCTGGAATTAATAGCTGCAAAATTGATAGAGACATCAGTCTCGGCGCAACAATTCCAGTGGGTCGGCTCTTATGTTTTACAGCAAGGCATATTCAAAACTTTATCGACAAACTAATACTTTATGAATCCTTTCCTGGGAAAGGAGATTCCTCATATTTAGCAAGAGGATTAAGAGTAGCACACCCCGACGGTCATAATAGGCCCTCGATATTCGATTCATTTGTCTTACCCAATGTCACAACCATCGATGGTAATATTAAGTCAACATTCACAGACATGAGACCAACCGCACAGGAGGTATTGACCGCAATGGATTCGTGCGGCATATATTCTCTTGCATGTCATGGATGCCCCGGCTATATCACTCTTAATTATCCATACCCTAAATCCGAAAGAGATAAACACTCTCATAGAATACTGAAGGCTCTCGATGAATACTATAAAGGGAAGTCCGACTACGAAGAGGACAACGCTGGACTCGATAATCTTACAAACATTGCAAGCCCATCGTTCGCATATTCACTCGCATGCGACATTGCGCCTTTTGATGATTTTGCAGGTTGGGAAGGGAAGGAGTTTAATTTTGTCGCATCTTTCACGACGGCCGGCAAATTTGGGGGACCCGCTTTCGTAGCAAATACCAGAGCTGGATGGTGGACGGAGTCTAGTGCATTAGAGCGCGAATTCGGGAAGCCTCTATCCCGTAATCTTTCATTAGGAGAAAGCCAAAATATAGCACGCACTGCTACAGCTAATAAAAATTACGGATATGCGAAATATGTGTCGTATACAAGCAATGTTATTGGAGACCCTGAGTTAAGGGTTTGGTCTAATGGACCAATCGGAATACCCGCAAAGTTTGCTTTCAGCGCCGGCACTTTATCGCTAAAAAATTTCAATTCCAAAACGAATAGTTTCGGTATACGCTGTGGCAATTCGAGCTATATCGGCACGTTCAATATAGCTGGCAACCAGTCGATTTACATTCCTGATTTCGTTACAGTAAGGCCGAACAGCATTCTGTCAGTCTATATCCAGACTCCGGAATATCTCCCTGAAACCATCCTCATTCCCACCAGCGACAAATTGATTAACGTCAAGGAACATTATGTTCTCAACAATCTGAAACTCTGCGCAAGCGCGATAACAGATCTAACAGATGGACTTTATCCGCCGATAAACCTGAATTTAGGCAAAGACTGCGACCTAAGCCTGTTCGTCTACAATTCGGTGACCTCGGACAATGGTATCACGGTCAGCGACAAATCCACACTGACGATTGAGTCGGAGAAGAATGTCTCTCTTAGGGGCGATAAAATATCAAATGGAGGCACACTAAACGTCACCGCCGACACGTTGACTCTTAAAGAGGGCTTCGAAATTGCAAAAGGTTCCACTTTTGATTTCCATAACAGATAAACAGTTGGATTATGAAGATAAAATTTACAATTCTGCTATTCGGCATCATGTCCATGTTGTCCCTTAGCATTCACGCCGAAGGAATTTTCCGAGAGGACTGGGTGTGGAAATACACTGACGAACTCTATGGCAATTCCGTCGACACTGAAAGGACATGTCGTGAGTATGAGATGTGCTTCGACGGCGTTACGGTCATCAACGACATCACGTGGCACAATTTCAAGAAAACTAAATCTGTCGAATTCAAATACAAATGGAATCACGACACTCACCAATATGTCTTGATCAGCTCAAAAGACATAGAATGCGGAGAAACATTCCTGATCCGCGAGGAAGACGGGAAATATTTCATGCGGCTCCCGGAGGGAGACAACCTCGGATACAATTACGAGTCATGGTGGAATATCGACGGACCCGAGGCTCCGCTGTATGACTTCAACTGCCACGAGGGCGAGTCATTCATGACAATAGGGGAAAGCGGGGAGGCCGAGACTTTAGAGGTCAGTACTGTATCAAGCATCCAAATAGACGGAAAGGAATTCAAGGTTCTCAATACAGTTTACGGCCGTCCTATAGTGGAAGGGATAGGATATGTAAAGAGCGGAATCCTTCCATACGGACAATTCTCCTTTCCGGTGGGAAGTTCAGCCCACGGTCCCGAACTGGTATCCATTGAAGACCTCAACGGCAACATCGTGTTCACACCCGATATGCTGAAACCCACAACCTACGTGCCGATGATACGCGAGGACCGCGTGTGGGAGTACGTCGGCGGCTACGAAAATAGCGACGAGAGGGGATACGTGGTGCACTGTATGAAATTCGACGGGACCCAGGAAGTGCAGGACAAGGAATACCACCGTTTCGTGCTGTTCAAATCTACTTATGTCTACCACGACTATGATGCAAAAGAGCGTTATCGCGTGGAAATGCGCGACGAACCTGTCTATCTTCTGCGCGAGGAGGAAGGCAAGGTGTACGCAATCTATCCGAACGCCAGCCCCGACCCGAATCAGCCCTTCAAAGAGGTCAAGCTCTATGACTTCACGCTCTCCGACGGAGACGTCATCGAGCACCCGTTCGGTTACTCTCAGTCCTACATCGTGAGGACTAAGCCCTCGGTGGATATCGCCGGCGAGACATGCAAGGTCATAAGGTTGGAAGATTCTAATTATCCTGGATCTGAAATACCGATAGATTTCATCGAGGGAGTGGGCATCAACTACAACGGCAGTATGGCGTCGTTCTCTTTAGCCTTCATAACCGGTGACGGAAACAGCTACTACGAACCGAGCTACTACGCGACGATCAACCGCGTCCTCGACCTCGACGGCAACGTCGTCTACGGCGACGGCTCCGCGCCTCCTGAACCGAAAGGCTTCGACGAGAACCTGATATGGACGTACTGCCCTACCAATCCTCCGCTCGAATATAAACGGTCATACCTGTATCAGATGAAGTTTGACGGCACTACCGACATAGGCGGCAGGACATGGCATAATTTCAAGACAGTCCGCGCTTGGTACAATGATTTCGATGAGGATGAGGCCAATCCCGTCACCGTCGAATTGCCGACGGGCGACACGTTCCTGATTCGTGAGGAAGACCGCAGGTATTACGTCCGTCTTCCCGAGGAGGGATCCGGACTGAAAATGCCCAACGTGGTGTGGGACTGCGAGGAAGAAGAGGCACTTTTAGCTGACTTCAACTGTAAGGTTGGCGATTCGTTCACTATGCTTGTCAGCATGCTTGACGGAAGGCTGACGACACGACAGTATACTGTAACGGACATTCAGGAAATCCTGATACAGGGTCAGAAGAGAAAGATCCTTACAATGAACGGCCATATTAAGATTGTCGAAGGAATGGGCGCATTATGCGGAACTTTCGCATATGCCGATTTTGACTGGATGTCCGGTTCTCAACATCACCTCCCCACCGCACTGCCCGATCCTTCATACAACGAAGAACTAATCGACGTCCGCACTACCGACGGCACCGTCGTCTTCACAAGCGATGGCTCGTGGGCATATGCCCCCGAAGTCTTCAACGAGGACTGGACATATAAATATGCCGATGACGAATGGTTCGGACCCGACGGCGGCATCGTGTCGCGTCACTTCTTCGACATGAAATTCGACGGAACCACCAAGCATTATGGCATGGAATACCACAACTTCACCACTGTTGACAGTTACCGCGTGGACTACAGGCTGGTCCGCGATGACGAGGGCTGCACCGAACAGGTGCCAGTGGACACTGTGCCCGGCCCGATCGGCCGCAAGTTTATGATCCGCGAAATGGACAGCAAGTATTTCGGACTTCTTCCTACCGCAAATCTGGAGCTGAGCGGCTACGACTGGTGGCACAATCCCGATGAGAGCCAGCCCGACGGCGGCGCTCCGCTATATGACTTCAACCGCAGGGCGGGCGAAAGGATGAACATCCTGACATCGGCCCATCCCGAAGAAGTCGGAATATCCTCAGTCTCCTACATGGATATCGAGGGACGCAGACACCGCATTCTCCATACGGACGACGGAAATATCATTGCCGAGGGAATCGGTTTCGTGAAACACGGCATCCTGCCTTTCATCAACGGCATTATGCCTACTGGCATGCCCGAAATGACAGCCGGCGCGCCCTCCGAAAACACTTTCGTTTTCCCGACCGTTGCCGGTAAACAATATCTTGTCGACATCCGCGACTCGGAGGGCAAGGTGGTCTTCCGCCCGGAGATGCTGGAAGGCGAGGTTTCGCTCAGCGACCGCGTGTTCAACAGCAGCTACATCTGGCGTTATGTGGCCGACGACATGACCAGCCGCACCGAAGGTGGCCGCGAGATCTGGACACGCCACGACATGGATATGGAGTTCACCGGCACGCAGGAAATCGACGGCACCACGTGGCACTGCTTCTCGACTACACGCAACGAGCTCGTGGACTTCTATTATGAGACGACAGACGGCGAGAACCGCCGCAAGGTGACCGTCAGCACGACTCCCGTGGAGGAGGCGATGACGTTCCTTGTCCGCGCCGAGGGTCAGAAATGGTATGTGAGACTTCCGGAGAACCCTGTCTTTCCGGGTACCGACTGGTGGCGCGTCGCCACAGCCGAGACGGAGCTGTACGACTTCGGCTGCGAGCCGAACGGAGAATTCACGACGCTGTCCGACTACGGCGACGCCGGGACGCTTGAAGTCAAGTCTGTATCGACCACCTCGTTCTTAGGTCGGGAGGCCAAGGTGCTCCGCATCAAGGGCGGCGTGGACATCGTGGAGGGCGTCGGATTCCTCAAACACGGCATGCTGCCGTTCATCGCCGATGTCGAGCTTCCTGTCGGAGCCGCGTCGGACAATGGCGAAGAGAGTTCGGCAAGACTCGGTTCATGGCATCTGAAGAATGTCGTTGACGCCGACATGCTCATAAGGTTCAAGCCTTCGGCGGTCAGCGGCACCGAGTCCGTGGGCGCCGTTATGGCCGATAACACGCTGACGCTGCGCCGCAACGGCGATTCGCTGGTGGCTGTCGCCGACGGCGACGCCGTGGTGACGCTGGAGGTCATCGGCATCGACGGCGCGAAGCGCGCGACGGCCGCGGGCCGCGGCCAGGCCGCAGCCGACCTCACGCAGCTCGCTCCGGGCGTCTACGTGGTCCGAGCATCGGACGGCAGCAACGTCAAAACCGCGAAGGTAATGATGACTGATTAATGATTAATGATGAATGATGAATGATTACGACGATTGCCGTTTTTTGGCGTCGTGAGCCCTTCGGGGTTAGGAGGCTCCGCGCTGTTGCATTCGGCGCGGAGCCTCCTAATCATTAATAATTCATCATTAATAATTCATCACTCGGGTCTCGCGCACGGATCGCGGGCGGCCGGGACGGACCGTCCCTCCATGCCGGGACGCGCACGGTCGCTGCAACTCGTTATGCCTCAAGAGCCAGCTTGATTCTGTTCTCTATATCTATTGTCGGGTGGCGAATAATTTGTTGAGATGTCGTGTCTCAAGCGATTTAAGATAGGCATCCGGACGTTTGACCTTGAAATAATACCACACGCATTGAATCATACGCAGGGACAGGACATCATAATGCCTCAATCACTGTCTCCGACAGACCTGTCATTTCCATTATCGTGGATATGGGGAAGCCGGCTTGCTTCATTTTATTCGCGATCGCCTCCGCTTTTTCAGCCTCGCCTTCCGCTCGTCCTTCAGCTCGTCCTTCAGCTCGTCCTTCAGCTCGTCCTTCAGCTCGTCCTTCAGCTCGTC
>CAJTXU010000057.1 GCA_910584125.1 uncultured Muribaculaceae bacterium
CTATCGGGCGTGCCGAGGACTTGCACCTGTTAGACTGAATACATGCTGGGCGAACGACAAAAAATCCCCGTGGAAAAAGTTCCACGGGGATTTTTAGTGGTTTATCGGTGGCTGATCACATCATGCCACCCATGCCGCCCATGCCGGGATTGCCCATCGGAGCGACGGGATTTTCCTCTTTCTTGTCGGCGATGACGCATTCGGTGGTAAGGAACATGCCTGCGATGCTGGCTGCATTCTCGAGTGCCACGCGTGTCACCTTGGCGGGATCGATCACGCCCGTCTCGAAGAAGTTCTCGAACGTGTCTGTGCGTGCGTTGAAACCGAAGTCGCCGGTGCCGTCCTTTACCTTCTGCAGGATTACGGCACCCTCGACGCCGGCGTTCTCCATAATCTGACGCATGGGTTCCTCGATCGCACGGCGGATGATAGCGATACCGGTGTTCTCGTCCTCGTTCTCGCCCTTGAGTTCGTCGAGAGCGTTGAGCGCGCGGATGTAAGCCACGCCGCCGCCGGGAACGATGCCCTCGGCGATAGCCGCGCGGGTAGCCGAGAGGGCGTCGTCCACACGGTCTTTCTTCTCCTTCATCTCGACCTCAGAGGGAGCGCCGATATAGAGCACGGCCACACCGCCAGCGAGTTTGGCGAGACGTTCCTGAAGTTTCTCCTTGTCATAGTTGGAGGTAGTGGTCTCGATCTGGGCCTTGATCTGGCCTACGCGGCTTGCGATCGCGTCTTTCGAACCGGCGCCGTTGACAATCGTCGTGTTGTCTTTGTTGACCGTCACCTTCTCGGCTGTGCCGAGATCCTTGATGCTGGCCTGGGCGAGCTGCATGCCCTTGATCTCGCTGATCACTGTGCCGCCCGTCAGGACAGCTATGTCCTCGAGCATCTCCTTGCGGCGGTCGCCGAATCCGGGAGCCTTGACTGCGCAGATCTTGAGACTGCCTCTCAGACGGTTCACGACGAGCGTGGCGAGAGCCTCGTTGTCGACATCCTCGGCGATGATGAGCAGGGGACGGCCCGACTGTGCGACTGCCTCCAGAATGGGAAGCATATCCTTGAGGTTGGAGATCTTCTTGTCATAGAGCAGGATGTAGGGGCTGTCCATCTCGCACTCCATCTTCTCGGAGTTCGTGACGAAATAGGGGGAGATGTATCCGCGATCGAACTGCATGCCCTCAACCACGTCGACCGAAGTCTCAGTGCCCTTGGCCTCCTCGACGGTGATGACGCCCTCTTTCTTCACCTTCTGCATCGCCTCGGCGATGAGACGGCCGATCTCCTCATCGTTGTTGGCCGAAACGCGCGCCACGTTCTCAATCTTGGAGATGTCGTCGTCGACCTCCTGTGCCTGAGCCTTGATGCTCTCCACAACCTTCGACACGGCCTTGTCGATGCCGCGCTTCAGGTCCATGGGGTTGGCGCCGGCTGTGACGTTCTTGAGGCCGACGTTGATGATGGCCTGCGCGAGGACAGTCGCTGTCGTCGTACCGTCTCCGGCCTGGTCGCCGGTCTTGGAGGCGACTTCCTTGACGAGCTGGGCGCCCATGTTCTGGAACGAATCCTCAAGCTCGATCTCGCGTGCCACGGTCACACCGTCCTTGGTGATGTGGGGCGCGCCGAATTTCTTATCGATAATGACATTGCGGCCCTTGGGACCGAGTGTCACCTTCACGGCGTCCGCGAGAGCGTCCACGCCGTTTTTCAGCTCTTCGCGAGCATTGACGTTGAATTTTATTTCTTTTGCCATTTTAGCTTGTAATTAATATCTGTGTACATCAGTCGGCTGACGCCTTGTCTCATGCCAGCACGGCGAGCACGTCGCTCTGGCGCATCATGAGGTATTTCGTGCCCTCGAACTCGATTTCGGTTCCGGCATACTTGCCATAGAGCACCGTGTCGCCTACCTTGAGGATCATTTCCTCGTCTTTCGTGCCGTTGCCGACAGCAAGCACTTTGCCCTTGAGGGGCTTTTCCTTAGCTGAGTCGGGGATGATGATTCCCGCCATGGTGGTTTCTTCCGCTGCTGTGGGCTCGATGAGCACACGGTCGGCCAATGGTCTGATATTCATATCTGTCAATTTTATATTTTGGTATTACAACAATAGTAAGCGGACCAACGCAGGAACGCTTCCCGCCTTGTCCACTTACCATAATACAAATCCCGTGCCAAAAATGTTGACACGGGATCATGTATTTTAAGAATATTTCGTGTTGTTTTGTGATATGTCACAAAACAAGTCTTAGGTCTAAGGTCTCAAGCTCAGAGATCACGTTATCCGAATTACACTGTCTAATAAACAGCAAATATCTAAGCCCTGGACCTTAGATTTCAGTCTCATTTCCGGAGGATATAGGTCCTCTCGGGGGCGAGCATTCCTTTGAGTCTTCCTTTCTTCACCTTGAACTCCTTGCCGTATACGACGTCGCGGTATGTGCCGTCGGCGAGTCCGGTGGGCAGGTCGATATAGTTGGCATATGTGCCGAGATTGACCATGGCGGCGCCTTTTTTGCCACGATTGACAAGAAGCACCTGGCCGTTGTCGCTGACGCGGACATCCTCTTTCTGTCCGTTCATGGCCGTGCGGAATTTATTGACGGCCACCACCTCGGGGTGCTTGAACTCATCGTTGCCGCGCGCTCCGAGCACGTTGTCGCCGTAGTAGTTGGTGCGTGTCGAGCCGGCAGGGCGGCTGAAGAAGAGGGGAGTGCCGTTCTGGCGGGCGGTCAGGAAAACCCAGCCGAGGCGGATCTGCGCGTCGGTGAGATGTGCCGACTCATGCGCATTGGCGTATGTATCGTGGCTCTCGACCCAGGTAGTGAGGAACTCGGGTGCTGCCTCGTGATGGAAACTCTTGAGGTCCACGTTGTTGGCACACCTCTTTTCAAGTACTTCGCGAAGTATCCAGCCATAGCCCGACGCCGTCTGGCCGAAGTAGTCGGCATATTCCTTCTCGGGCACGTTCTTGTCCTGAAGCACCTCGCCGTAGACGAAGAGCGAGTCGTAGGGCACGGCCAGACGCACACCCTTCACGGCCTTGCGTCCGGTGGCGACATCCCAGAAGTCGTTTTCCTTGACTCCCGACGCAGCGTCAACCGGGTCGGAGTGCACGCCGATATGTTTGGCGGTGTCGTAGCGGAAACCACGCACGCCCATCTCAAGCAGTTCGTTGACGAACTGCATATAGTATTTCTGGAAATCGGGATTCTCGGTGTTTACGTCGGGAAGTCCGCCCGAACCCCAGAGGGTGCACTGCAGGCGGTCGTTGTAATCCTTAACGGACTCGAGGCCGTTGGAATGGAACATCTTGTCGCGGCCTCCCACAGCCTTGTAGAAGTCGTCGGAGACGGCGTCGATATCGAACGCCGTGTGGTTGGGCAGCACGTCCACGATGACCTTTATGTCATATTTGGCGGCGGAGTCCATCATGGCCTTCATCTGGTCGCGCGAGCCGAGGATGCTGTTGCCGATCTTCCAGTCGGTGGGCTGATAGTAGTAGTACCAGTTGCCCTCGGTGACGTTCTCGTCGAAAATCTTCTTTCCGCTGCCTTCGGGAGAATAGCACTGCTGAACGGGGGATGTCTGGATCATCGTGAAACCGGCATCCTTGATTTCTTTCATGCTTCGCGCCATCTCGGGGAAATTCCAGCTCCACGCATGCAGGATTGTCTCTGTGTTGACGGCGTCCGGATTGACCGTAATGCGGTCTTTGGCCA
Organism: uncultured Muribaculaceae bacterium; assembly: GCA_910584125.1. Lineage (GTDB taxonomy): Bacteria > Bacteroidota > Bacteroidia > Bacteroidales > Muribaculaceae > Lepagella. The sequence continues at coordinate 3,721 of CAJTXU010000057.1, forward strand.
GGGCGGGTACAAGGGCCAGCGAAAGCCCGGCCGCGCCACATAATATTTTTCTCATCTGGTATTTGGGTTAAAAAGTTCTTTGGTTTTCAAGAAGGTATTGAGGTCGTCCGCTTCCGAAAATACGCGACGCGGCGTCTCGGCGTCGCGAAGTCTCTCGTAAAGGAAACGTAACCAAATACCTTTTTAGCATACATATGTTCCGTTTTGACTAATTTTAAGAAGAAATCGGGGTGGCGGAATCAAAAACTGCACACATCGCCCAAGCATGTGCCATTTCATAATAAATTTTAAATTACTGATTATTAAGCGCGTTAGATTTGCTATTCACTTATAAATATATTAACTTTGCACTGTCAAAGCGAAGCCGCGTGGTTTCAAAGTATCGCCCGGGCTTCATAACGAACTGACCCAAATGACATTAAGAAGCATATTTTCCACCATACTCCTCTCCGGCTGTGCCCTGATAGCTACGGCGCAGACCAAGTCAAGTCACCACAACACGCAGAGCGCACACCAGCGCGCGCATCAGGAGATGCTCGCCAACGTGAAGTCGTCGAAAATGGACCGCAGCGTCGTCAACGACATGATCCGCAACGACGTCGCCAAGCGCGAGAGCGATGTCGTGGCGAGCCTCAGTCCCGAGAGCCAGACGATGATCAACGACCTCCTGGCGGAGGCCAACAAGCACATCGGCAAACCCTACCGTCACGGCATGAAGGGTCCCAACGCCTTCGACTGCTCGGGCTTCACAAGCTACGTCTACAAGCAGTTCGGATATTCGATCAGCCCCGCGAGCAGAATCCAGTATACCGACGGCGTGAAGGTCGACCGCAAGCACCTCCGCAAGGGCGACCTCGTGTTCTTCACGAGCCGCAGCAGCGGCAAGAACGTGGGTCATGTCGGCATCGTGGTCAGCGCCGACAACGAGACCGGAGCGTTCAAGTTCATCCATGCGAGCATCCGCGGCGTGAAAATCAGCGAGTGCGAGGGCTATTACGCCAACCGCTATGTCGGCGCAAGACGCATAATCACCGAATAAGGAATACGGAACGAAATCATAAATCATATCACATGCAGGCGATCTTCAACGGGTCGCCTGTTTTGGCATAATAATTGTTATAGGATTGTGTCATGGCGTCTGTGACGTTCACGTCCGTCCATGGCCGTTCTTTTGACTACATATGACAAAAACCGATATAAAGACAGAATGCGACATGACCGAGATGGCGGTCGTGCCGGCCGACGCCGTCGAGGTGTACGGCGCCAGGGTCCACAATCTCAAGAACATTGATGTGACTCTGCCGCACAACTCGCTCAACGTGATCACCGGCCTCAGCGGCTGCGGCAAGTCGTCGCTCGCATTCGACACCATATTCGCCGAGGGGCAGAGACGATACATCGAGACTTTCTCGTCGTATGCCCGCAATATGCTCGGCTCGCTCGAACGTCCCGACGTCGACAAGATCACCGGACTCAGCCCAGTGATAAGCATCGAGCAGAAGACCGTCAACAAGAATCCGCGGAGCACCATCGGCACCACCACCGAGATTTACGACTTCTTCCGTCTGCTTTTCGCCAGAATGGGGGAGGCCCGCAGCTATGTCACGGGCAAACCGATGGTGAAGTATACCCGCGATAAGATCATCGACCTCATTGTCAGCGATTACGAAGGCCGTAAGATATACATCCTCGCCCCGCTGGTCAAGAACCGCAAGGGACATTACAAGGACCTGTTCGAGAATCTGCGCAAGAAGGGTTACATATACGTCCGTGTCGACGGCGAGCTCAAGGAGCTTAACTACGGCATGAAGCTCAACCGCTATTCGAACCATACGATCGAACTGGTGGTTGACCGTCTTCGCGCGCGCGACTCAGACGATGACATCGCGCGACTCCGCGCCAGTGTAGAGTCAGCCCTCAAGCAGGGCGGCAAGATGGTGTCGGTGATGGACGTCGATTCCGGCGAACTGAGGACTTTCAGCCAGGAGCTCATGGACCCCGAAAGCGGAATCTCCTATCCCATACCGGCTCCGCACAATTTTTCGTTCAATTCGCCGCAGGGGGCCTGCCGCAAGTGCAAGGGCCTCGGATATGTGAATCTCGTAGACCAGGACAAGATTATCCCCGACAGGTCGAAGTCTATCCACGACGGAGGCATCGTGCCGCTCGGAAAGTACAAGAACTCGCTCATATTCTGGCAGATTGACGCCATATGCGCGCTCTACGGATGCTCGATCAAGGATCCGATCGAGAAGCTGTCCGACGATGCCATCGACGATATCCTCAACGGCACCGACGTCAGACTCGACGTGCACTCGGAGACGATGTCGCTGTCGGGCTATTCGGCGTCATACGACGGCCTGGTGAAGTATATCGAGATGCAGAGCGGCGACGACGCCGGAGCCGAAGCCAGGAAGTGGAGCGGCCAGTTCTTCTCGAAGACCGTATGCCCCGAGTGCAAGGGGCAGCGGCTCAACAACATCTCGCTTCATTTCTATATCGACGGCAAGAACATAGCCGACGTGTCAAGGATGGATATCGCCGAATTATACGAGTGGACGCTCGGTCTGGAGGACCGTCTCGACCAGTCGCGGCGGCTCGTGGCCGAGGAGATTCTGAAAGAGATACGCAGCAGGCTGAAATTCCTGATTGACGTGGGTCTCGATTATCTGTCGCTCGACCGCAGCAGCTCGACCCTTAGCGGAGGCGAAAGTCAGCGGATACGCCTCGCCACGCAGATAGGCTCGCAGCTTGTCAACGTGCTGTACATCCTCGACGAGCCCTCGATCGGTCTGCACCAACGAGACAACGACCGCCTGATAAGGAGTCTCAAACAGTTGCGCGACAACGGCAACACCATTGTGGTCGTCGAGCACGACAAGGACATCATGACCGAGGCCGACTATGTGGTTGATATCGGTCCGGGGGCCGGCAAAAGGGGAGGGCAGGTGATGTTCCAGGGTACCCCGGCGCGTATGCTCGAGTCGCACACGCTGACAGCATCCTATCTCAACGGCGAGAAGAAGATCGAGACCCCGGCGAGCCGCCGAAGCGGCAACGGGAAGTTCATCGAGATCAAAGGGGCGTCGGGCCACAACCTGAAGGATGTCGACCTGAAGCTTCCGCTCGGCATGTTCGTGTGCGTTTCGGGTGTGAGCGGCAGCGGCAAGTCATCGCTAATCAACGGGACGCTGCATCCGATATTGAGCAAAAAGTTCTACAGATCGCTTCAGGAGCCCCTCCCTTATGTATCTATTGAGGGCGACGACAACATCGATAAAATCGTGACTGTCGACCAGAGTCCCCTCGGAAGGTCTCCGCGGTCGAATCCGGCCACCTATACGGGAGTCTTCGCCGACATCCGGAAACTTTTCGTCGAGCTGCCGGAGTCAAAGATTCGCGGTTACAAGCCGGGACGGTTCTCGTTCAATGTGGCGGGTGGCCGTTGCGAGACGTGCAAGGGCAACGGTTACAGGACGATAGAGATGAATTTTCTGCCCGACGTACTGGTGCCTTGCGAGGAGTGCCATGGCAAACGCTATAACCGAGAGACACTTGAGGTTCGGTATAAAGGGAAGTCGATTTCCGACGTGCTTGAGATGACCGTGGATCAGGCTGTGGAATTTTTCGAGAATGTACCGGTGATTCTCAAGAAGATAAAGGTTCTTCAGGACATAGGTCTCGGCTACATAAAGCTCGGTCAGCCGTCGAGCACGCTGAGCGGCGGCGAGAACCAGCGTGTGAAACTCGCCACCGAGCTGGCCAAGCGCGACACGGGCAAGACTCTGTTCATTCTCGACGAACCGACCACCGGGCTACACTTCGAGGACATACGGGTTCTGCTCAACGTGATCAACAAACTCGTGGACAAAGGCAACACGATGGTTGTGATAGAGCATAATCTGGATATCGTCAGATGCGCCGACTACGTGATAGATCTCGGTCCGGGCGGAGGCCGCGAAGGGGGCCGTATCATGGCGACCGGAACTCCCGAGGAAATATGCGAGTCAGACACGCCTACAGCGTTGTATCTGAGAAAGGAACTGGAAAGTAATAAAAAGTAATAAGTAGAAAGGCTTTGGTCTGAGGTCAAGAGTCCAAGGCTTAAGTAGCTGATGAATCTGAATGTTTATTCAAAATGGTCAGTGCCAGTATGGCGACATCTAAGCTTCGGACCTCAGACCTCAGGCCTATAGTATCTGAGAGATACTCATATTTGTGGATGGATAAAGGTGGCATAATCTATATT
>CAJTXU010000058.1 GCA_910584125.1 uncultured Muribaculaceae bacterium
GTGAGGTCTTCCACAAGATAACGAGAGCCGAAAGTATGCAAAACATCATACGAGGGCACAATATACTCATAGAGGATACCCGACTCCTTCAGTCGTAGATATACCTCCCGTTGCGTCAGATTCAAGACCTGGGCAAGCTTGCTGATGCAATATGTCACGAATTCAAGTGTCTTTGTATCCATATTCTTATTTAACAGGAATAGACCATCTCATAAAGGGATGGTCCTGATGTCGGATGCAAATATAGCGATAATCCTTGAAACGGCAATAAAAAAGTGCGTGTTTCCGTAGGGTCAGTGACATTCCGTTGGCCGCGCGGCCTTGTCTTTAGACGAGTCATGCCTTTAGACGAGTCGGACGGCCGTCCGACTCATCTAAAGGCGGTAGCCTTCGGCGCGGAGCAGGGCGCGGACCTTGTCGGCGAGGTCACCCTGGATGAGGATCTCGCCGCCGCGCGCGCTGCCGCCGACGCCGAGCTTCTTCTTAAGCATGGCTGCGACTTCGGCCACCTCCGCGTCGGAGACGGTGAAGCCCTCGACGATGGTCGCCACCTTGCCTTTGCGGCCCTTTTTCTCAATCACCACGTTCAGCCGGTCCTTGCGGGCGGACTGCGCCGGTTGCTCCGGCTCGTCACGCATTTCCTCCCCGGCGGGCAGAGACGGGTCCTGTTTCATCCGCCCCAATATGTCTTTCCAGTCGTCCACTTGTTTCAATGATTAATGATGAATTATTAATGATTAGGGGGCTACGCGCATGAGCCGGTCCAGACCAGCGGCCCTTGGTCGCGACTCCGTCCGGAGTTGAGGGCGAAGCCGGGATGGTCAGGCGCAACAGCCGTGCCCGGCCGCCTATGTGAAGAAGAAATAGGCGATGACGACGGCGGCCACCGCGCCCGTTATGTCCGCCAGCAGTGCGTAGCCTGCGGCGTAGCGGGTCTTCGATACGCCCACCGAGCCGAAATAGACCGCCAGGATGTAGAAAGTCGTGTCGGTCGATCCGCGCACGGCCGCCGCAAGTTTGCTGACGAATGCGTCCGGACCGTTGGCCTTCATCACGTCGAGCATCATGGCGCAGCTGCCGCTTCCGCTCAGAGGCTTCATCAGCATCGTCGGCAACGCCCCGACCCATTGCGTGTCGAAACCCATCCAGGCCACCGCCGACTCCACCCAGCCGGTGAAGATGTCGAGCGCGCCCGAGGCGCGGAACATCCCTATCGCCACGAGTATCGCCACGAGATAAGGGATAATCATCACGGCCGTCTTGAAGCCCTCTTTAGCCCCTTCGATAAAGACGTCGTAGACGCGCAGCCGCTTGCGCACGCCTGCCGCTATGAAAGCTATTATGACTATGAAGAGAATGACATTGGCCGCGAACGTGCTGTAGAGCTGCACCTTGTCGGCCGGCAGCCGCGAGAAGAACCATGTCACCAGAGCCACGAATCCGGCAATTCCGGCCAGCCAGCCCCATATGACGCGGTCCATGCGGATGCGTTGTTTCAGGCAGAGTGCCCCCAGACCTACCACGGTGGCTATCGCCGTTGCGATCAGTATCGGGATAAACACGTCGGTCGGATTGGCAGCCCCTCCCTGCGCGCGATACATCATGATGCTGATCGGTATCAGGCAGAGCCCCGAACTGTTGAGCACCAAGAACATGATCATCGCGTCGGTCGCCGTGTCCTTGCGGTCGTTGAGCGACTGCATCTCCTGCATGGCGCGCAGGCCCATCGGCGTGGCCGCGTTGTCGAGGCCGAGCATGTTGGCCGATATGTTCATGAATATCGCGCCCATGGCCGGGTGTCCCTTGGGTATGCCCGGGAAAAGACGTGAGAAGAAAGGGCTGATGAGGCGACCGAAAAACTCGATCACCCCTCCCCTCTCTCCAATCTTCATGATGCCGAGCCAGAGCGTCAGCACGCCCGTCAGTCCAAGGGAGACCTCGAAGGCGAAGGCGGCCTGGTCGAACGAGGCGTTCATCACGTCGCTCCACACCTGGAAGTCGCCGTCGACGATCGTCCGCCCGGCCGCCATCAGGAACGCGATCACCAGAAAGGCGATCCAGATCCAGTTGAGAACCATCGGAGGGCCGGCGTCAGAATTTGCGTATACCCATTATCTGGCGCACCTCGGCCAGCGTGCGGGCGGCATCCTCGCGGGCACGTTCCGCGCCCTGACGCACGACGCGCGACAGATAGGCGTCGTCGTTGCGGATATCGAGTATGCGCTCGCGGATGGGAAGCGTCACCTTCAGTATGTCTTCGGCCAGCTGCTTTTTGAGGTCGCCGTAGCGGATCGAGCAGTCGGCGTAGGCGTCGCGGAAGTGCTGCAGCGTGTCGGGCGTCGAGACGAGCTCCATCAGCGTGAAGAGATTGCGTATCGGCTCCGAAACCTCCTGGCCCGGCGTCTTGGGACCCTCGTCGGTGACGGCGCGCATCACCTTCTTGCGCAGCGTCTTCTCGTCGTCGATCAGATAGATGCAGTTGCCTTCGCTCTTGCCCATCTTGCCCGAGCCGTCGAGACCGGGGACCTTCACGGCATGTCCGCCGAAGTTGAAGTTTACCGGTTCACCGAAATAGGGCACCTTATAGAACGAGTTGAATCGGCGCGCGAAGCGGCGGGTAAGTTCGAGATGCTGCTCCTGGTCCTTGCCCACGGGCACGAAGTCGGCGTGATGGATCAGGATATCGACAGCCATCAGCGTCGGGTAAGTGAGCAGGCCGGCGTTGACGCGCTGGTTGGTCTGGTTGCCGATGATCTGCTTCTCGATGCCCTCGTCGTCGGCCTCAGCGTCCACGCTGCCCTCCTCGCCCTCTTTGGCAGGCGACGAAATTCCGAGGGCCTTGCGGGCCTTATCCTTGAACGAGGCTGTGCGCATCAGTTCGCCGATGCCGACATGCATGTTCATCAGCAGATACATCTCCGCGATCTCGGGAACGTCGCTCTGCACATATATGGTGTTCTTCTCGGGGTCGAGGCCTGCGGCGAGATACTCGGCGAGGATATCCTTCACATTCTCATGGAGCATCGCCGGGTCGGGATGCGTGGTGAGGGCATGGAGGTCGGCCACGAAATAACGGCAGTCATAGTCATCCTGCATACGCACGAATTTGCTGAGCGCGCCGAAATAGTTGCCGAGATGCAGGTTACCGGTGGCGCGTATGCCGCTGAGCACGATTTTCTTGCCGTCGCGGCCACGGCCTTTGTTCTGGTCTATGTTTTCGTTCATAACGCAATGAATTTTCAATTGAAAAACGGATTTACAAAATTAATAAAAAAAACGGAAACAACCGAACCGCCACGCCCCTAAAAACACCGACGCCCCATAACCGGCCGGGTCTGGGGCATATCTGTTTAGAGCGCGTTCTTACACAAATCCGGACAAAACCCAATCGATCATCTTTCCCATCAACGGCTTCCGTGATTGGAATGGCAGCGGTCCCATCCTCCATTACGGTCTGATCGGTTATACGTGGGCTGCAGGAAATTCCACGCATGACGACAGCAATTTCTTCAACTTCATGTATGCCCGCGACGACAAAGGCGTTCTCGGGTCGAACATCGACAACGCATACATTCGTCCCCGCAACGCATTCTATTCCTGTGATGGCTTCGGGGGGCGCCCCGTACGCAACGGCGACCACGGCTCCTCACAGTAGGGTGCGTTGCCGACGGCAGCTCCCGGCGACTTAGTCAACCGCGCCGACCTCGACGCCTTCATACGCAAACATCGTATCGATTCACTGAAGTAAAAACTTCACGCAACTCAGCAAATGAGACTGCAAGCGTACATGTTATATAGCATAATCGTTTGTAGTCTCATTTATCTTTATTAACTTTGCATATAAGTTCTCATAATATGTATTATCGGAAGTAATGCTTGTTGAACTATGATAGATAAGATCCTGACAGAAGAGGACATAAAGCACCGCTATATCACTCCTGCCATTGAGCAGAAAGGGTGGGACAAGCAACACGTCCGTATGGAATATGCCTTCACGGACGGTCGCATCATATTCGATGGAAACGTACACGACCGCAAGGCAAAGAAGCGGGCAGACTATCTTTTGTTCGGACAAAATAATCAGCCAATCGCCATTGTTGAGGCCAAAGACGCAAGCAAACCGGTCGGAGGCGGGATGCAACAGGCAATTGAATACGCTGAAATTCTTGACGTTCCTTTTGCATATAGTTCCAACGGAGAAGCTTTCGTCGAACATGATTTCCTTACGGGCAAGGAAACAACAATTGATATTGACAAATTTCCTACTCCGGATGAACTTCATATCAGATTTCACAATCATAAGAAACTGACGATGGAGCAACAGGATATTGTTGACACTCCTTATTATTCCGATGCCTATTCACATGAGCCACGTTATTATCAGAGGATAGCAATTAACAGAACCGTCGAGGCCATAGCCAAAGGACAAGAACGTGTGCTGATAGTGATGGCTACCGGCACAGGCAAGACATATACTGCATTTCAGATAATACATCGTCTGCATAAGTCGAAGGCAAAAAAGAAAATCCTTTATCTCGCCGACCGCAATATACTGATTGACCAGACCATGACGCAGGACTTCAAACCGTTCAAAAAAATCATGTGCAAGGTCAAGGAAGGCAGTATTGACACGTCCTTCGAGATATACATGGCACTGTATCACCAGCTTGTAGGAAAAGATGGTGAGCCTGATCCGTTTCTTAAAGTCAAGCCATCTTATTTCGACCTTATCATAGTGGACGAGTGCCACAGGGGTAGCGCAAAAGATGATTCGGCATGGCGAAAGGTTTTGGAATACTTCAAGTCTGCCACACAGATTGGCATGACCGCGACACCGAAAGCGGAGAACGGAGCCAATAATCTTGATTATTTCGGCGAACCCATTTACACGTATTCATTGCTTCAGGGAATCCAGGACGGATTTCTCGCACCTTATAGAGTCACCAATTCATACATTGACCTCGATCTCCAAGGATTCACTCCTGACGAGGATGAGAAGGACATATTCAAAAAAATAATCGAGCAACGATTATATCAGCAGAAAGATTTCGGGCGGGACATCGCTTTTACTACGCGCCGCGAATTAGTGGCACGCCGGATAACCAAGATGCTTCACAGTATCGGCAGGATGACAAAGACCATAGTTTTCTGCACTGATATTGAAGAGGCAGAGGCTATGCGTCAATTGCTCACAACGCTCAACGCCGATCTATGCCAAAAGGATTCTCGCTATGTAATGCGCATAACAGGAGACGACAATGTAGGCAAACGCCAGCTTGATAATTTCATCAACGTTGATGAGCCATATCCTACCATTGTCACAACGTCGGAGCTACTCGCTACGGGCGTGGATTGCAAGACCTGCGGACTCATAGTAATCGACAAGGAGATAGGTTCGATGACTGAGTTCAAGCAGATAATTGGCAGAGGCACCCGACTACGCACAGATAAAGGGAAATGGCATCTTGAAATTCTTGATTTCCGAAACGCCACAAAGAAATTCAAAGACCCGGATTTCGATGGAGACCCTTTACCTCCAACCAAACCCAAAAGGGAATATCCCAAAGGTGAAGGCGATGGAGGCGGCAGCGTACATGAGCCGCATGTGAAATATATTGTAGCAGGTAAACCGGTAACCATAACGACTGAAATAGTTTCGGTTCTCGGTGAAGACGGTAAGACAATGCGGACTGAATCTGTCACTTCATTTACCAAGAAACAGATTCTGAGCCATTATTCCTCTCTTGAGGACTTTATTAACGAATGGACAACGGCGGAACGCAAGGCTGCTATTGTTGAAGAATTAAAGGAACTGAACGTTCTTGTCGATGCTGTGCGCCAGAAGAATCCGGCTCTTGCAGATGCCGACATATTCGACATTATCTGCCACGTGGCGTTTGACCAGCCTGCGCTAACTCGTCGTGAACGTGCCAACAATGTCAAAAAGCGCAACTATTTTGCCAAGTATGAAGGCAAAGCTCGTGAAGTGTTGGAGGCTCTCCTTGAAAAGTACGCAGAACATGGAATACTCAATTTCGAGAGTGCAGACATTCTCGACCATGCGCCTTTCAACCGAATAGGAAAGCCTCAGAAGATAATACGGTTATTCGGCGGCATAGAAGAATTCAACAAGGCAATAGCAGAACTTGAAAACGAAATTTACAAAGTAGCATAATCAATGGCAGTCAATAATATAGTAAAGCGTATCCAGAACATAATGCGTCAAGACGCCGGTATCAACGGCGACGCCCAGCGCATTGAGCAAATGACATGGATGTTCTTCCTTAAGGTTTACGACACTCAGGAAGAAACATGGGAATATAAGGCGATGAAAGAGAAAAAGACTTTCAAATCCATCATTCCTGATAATTTGCGATGGCGAAACTGGGCCATTGACAATAAGGATGGAGAGGCTCTCACCGGAGATGCTTTACTGAAACTGGTCAATGAGGATTTGTTCCCGTCATTGAAAAATCTTGATGTAAATCGTGAAACGCCACGCTCCCAATCTATCGTCAAGGAAGTATTCGAGGACATCAACCAGTATATGAAAGACGGTGTCCTGCTCCGACAGGTCATAAACATCATAAATGAGATTGAATTTGACGATGCGGAAGACCGCCACATGTTCGGCGATATATACGAGGGTATCCTCAAAGAACTGCAATCCGCCGGAAATGCCGGCGAGTTTTACACGCCCCGTGCGCTTACCGATTTTATGGTTAAGACTCTTGACCCAAAACTCGGCGAGACATTTGGAGACTTTACTTCGGGGACAGGTGGCTTTCTCACCTCTGCGCTCAATCATCTGCAGCCCCAGATAGAGACTACAGCCGACGGCGAAAAATATCAGTCTGCCGTCATAGGTCAGGAGTGGAAGCCTCTCCCTTATCTGTTGTCCATCACAAATCTTCTCCTCCACGATGTTGAGGCTCCCAATATTCGGCATTGCGATTCTCTCGGAATCAATGTGACCGACATCAAACCCGAGGATAAACTTGACGTAATAGCCATGAACCCGCCATACGGCGGCAGCACGCAGAGCAATATCAAATCGAATTTTCCGATGGATATGCGTAGCAGCGAGACCGCTGATCTCTTCATGGTGCTGATAATGTACCGCCTGAAAAAAGGAGGACGCGCGGCTGTCATCATTCCCGATGGATTTCTTTTCGGTGCTGACAATGCTAAGTTGGCTATTCGAGCCAAATTGCTCAAGGATTTCAATCTCCATACAATAATCCGCCTGCCCGGAAGTATTTTTGCTCCTTATACTGGCATTGCCACCAATATAGTTTTCTTCAACAACGAGCGTGCGGAAGGTGCCCCCGAAGGCTATTCAACGAAAGAGACATGGTTCTATCGTCTTGATATGCCGGAGGGTTATAAGCATTTCTCCAAGACCAAATCGATGAAACTGGAGCATACGGCTCCCATTACAGAGTGGTGGAACGACCGCAAGGAAATTGTGGCCGATAACGATGAGAAGTCCCGTTGTTTCAGTGTTGAGGAATTGATCGCCAGCGATTGCAATTTCGACAGATGCAAGTTCCCCAAAGAAGAAGAGGAAGTTCTTCCTCCCAAGCAACTTCTTGAAGAATACTACAAGAAGCGTAAAGCTCTTGAACATCAAATAGACAAGACTCTCCAAGAGATTCAAGACATCCTCGGATTTAAGATTGAAATCGACTGACCATGACGGGCAAACAACTTCGCAACAGCATACTCCAGTGGGCCATTCAAGGGAAACTCGTCCCCCAAGACCCAAATGACGAACCAGCGTCCGTCCTTCTTGAACGGATACAGGCTGAGAAAGCACGTCTCGTAAAAGAGAAGAAAATCAAGCGTGACAAGAACGAGACTATCATCTACCGTGGTGAGGACAATTCCTATTATGAGAAGAC
>CAJTXU010000059.1 GCA_910584125.1 uncultured Muribaculaceae bacterium
AAAGGGGTCAGTCCCGCGTGCCCGAAGGGGTCAAACGCACGCGCCTTTTCCAGGCATCACTCTCGAGGTCGGTCCTTATCCTATGAACGGCGACTGGGACATGTATCAGTGGATTGAGGTCGGACGTACGAAAGCCGTCGACAAAACCGGCTCGGGAAGGCAGTCGGTGATGGTGGCCGGACACTTCGTGCCATTGGGCAGCACGTATTTCGCCACGGGAGCCCAATACTACAACCGTTACGATGTCGACAGCGGCAATATGGGATTGTACATCACAATCGACGGAACGGACCATGAGATCGACGGTTATCCGGTAAACACCCCCGCGGGCCCGGAGAGAGTTGACTGATTGCTTCTGCCGTTATTTCGGATAAGTAAGTGGTCAAATTAAATGCATATCAGATGCGAAGCTATTTTTGAGCATATTTGGCTCATGTCTTATTGTGTTCAGCGGTCATTCGCCGATTTTCAATTGGCTGCGGAGTGAGGGAGCATAGCGAGCTATGCGACCGAACGACAAAGCCAAAGATGCCAAAAAGAGCGAGCAGATGATATGCAAGATTAAATCATCACTTACTATCGGTTTAATTTGAACGCTTACTTAAACATTCAAACAATAAAAATACATGAGAATCAAGAATATAATAAACTCAGGCCTCGCTGCTATCCTGTTTGTCGGGCTTGTCTCTTCATGCGCAGAAGAGACCTTCGACGATCTCGGAGACGGATCCGTCACTTTTTCGGCGACGATAGAAGACGCGCCCGACACGCGAGCACTGGGCGATGGCAATTCGGCCAAAAGCCTGAAATACGCCGTTTACGACAGCGACAACGGCGAGCTGGTGACTTCGGGTTCCACATCAGTCAACAACAAGACCGCGAACGTCAACCTACAGCTCATCACAGGCAAAACCTACGATATCGCGTTCTTCGCGACCCGCAGCAGCTCGAACACCTATAGTTTCGACGCCACAGGCAAAACCGTCACCGTCAACTACGCGAACATGAACTCATCGAGTTCGACTAACAGCAGTTTCAGGTATGACGACGACTGTTTCCATGCGGTGCGCAAAGGCTACAAGGCCGGCACGAGCAGTCAGGAGAACGTGATTCTCACTCGCCCTATGGCGCAGATCAATTTCGGTTCGAACGACCTCGACGCTGAGGTTGTCGGGAAGGTGTTCCGCGATAAGAAATATGTCTATTCCCGCGTGAGGACCACGGCCTACACCACGCTCGACATTCTCAGCGGCCAGCCGACAGGCGAAGAAACCGAGATCTCCATTCCGCTACGTCAGAAAATAGATGAGACGACGTTCGGCGCGTTCCCGGTGGGAGGATACGAATATCTGACTCAGGCCTACATCCTTGTCGGGGAGCCCTCTCCGCTGAGAGACATAACTCTTGACGCGGCCACAAGCCGCTCGGAGAGTAATATCGTGAGGAGCCTCACAATTCCCAACGCTCCGACACGACGCAACTACCGCACGAACATCTACGGCTCGCTGCTGACCTCCACCACAAGATGGCAGGTGGATATCGAGGCGATCTATGAAGGCAGCTTCAATGTCTGGAACGGCGATGTCAAGGAACCTGTCAAGGATTCATCCGACGAGAACCTCTACACCGTCAACAGCCCGGCCGAGCTCGCCGGACTCGCGAAGATGGTGAACTCTGGCAATGACTTCAAGGGCAAGACCGTGAGGCTGATGGTTGACTGCGACCTCAACAACAGGCAGTGGACCCCAATCGGCACCAACGAGCATCCCTTCAACGGAGTGTTCGACGGTAACGGAAAGACCGTCAGCAACCTCTACATAAAGCTTGGCGGCACTTCGATACCGGCGGGACTTTTCGGGAAAATCAACGATAACTCCGCGCAGATAAAGAACTTCACGATCGACGGCGCCGAGATCAACACCCTGGCCGCCTCGCCCGCCAATTATTCGGTCGGAGCCGCGTTGGGATGGACATACACGGCGAAGCCTGTAGAAGGCATCACGGTCAGGAACGTGAAGATAGAAGCCTACAGATGGGCCGGGGGAGTCGTAGGCAAGGGCTACGGATCCGTCAACAACTGTACGGCCGAAAACGTCGACATCCGGCTCAGTTTCGAGTGGGTGCTCGATAAAGGCGTGTATAAATGGGACAACTGCGACAAGGCCGGAGCCATCATCGGCCAGCAGGACGAAGGCGGCTTCACGCTTTCGGGCAACCGGGCGTCGAACGTGACCATCGTGGGCTATCGCCACGTGGGCGGACTGTTCGGTTATGTCAACTACGGATCCACAAACGGCACCGTCAAGAAGACCGTATCCGGCAACTCTATCAACGGAGGCTCCCTAACCCAGGTTCTCGTGCCCAACTACAAGAACATCCAGCCCCGCGAACTCATCGGCGAGGTCAGCGGATATTTCGGAAACAATATCGACCTGAGCGACAACACGGCTTCGGGAGTGACGATTTACACCGAGGCAATAGTGTCGGACGCAGCGGCGTTTGTGGACGCCGTCGGGGAAGGCGGATATGTCTCGCTTGATTCGGACATGACTATTTCCGGCTCGGAAGTCACGATGACCAAACCGACGAACATCAATCTCAACGGACATACGCTGACGCTCGAAGAACCTATGAACACGGAGTCGGAGCTGACCATAAGCGGCGAAGGAAAGATCTCCAATGCCAATGGCTATGCCCTGATAGGCGGCGATAACTCCAGGATCGTGATCAACGGCGGTGTGATTGAGACTCAGGCTACCGGGACTGTCCCCGGCGCCGTCAACACGAGCGGCGACTTCGAGATGAACGGCGGCGAGCTGTCGTGTCCCAGAGGCAGCCGTGAGCCCCTCTGTCTCAACTGGGCGAACAACACGACCCCGAAGACAGCGATAATCAACGGCGGAACCATCACCGCGCATAACAACTACGCCCTCAACGCATACGCCGGCAGCAGCCCGGCCAGACACACCCTGACCATCAACGGCGGAACATTCATCGGGACAAGCGGCGCCCGCTGCGACGGCAATCTGGAGGCTGTTGTCAACGACGGCATATTCATCAAGACCACCACTTCAACGGGTCATGCGTTCTGTGCCGGCGCACAGGGCGGAACAAAGCCCTGCGAGGTCGAGATCAACGGCGGATATTTCTATACCGCCGAAAACAATTATTCGATATGCAGGGCCGGAAACGCGACCGTAACCGTCAACGGCGGCTACATCAACGTCACCGGCGGCGGTTTCGCTCTCGGAGCCGGGAAATCCGTGCAGACCCTCGCTTCCCCCGCGACCATAACGGTAGGAGGCGTGACCTACAGCTTCGGCTTCGAGGTGAAATGACGGTTGAAATGAAAGCTACTCCGGAGGCATAGCCACATGGCGCCTCGCGTAAACATCTGAAAGGGGTCAGACTCGATTCATGAGTCTGACCCCTTCGTTGGTCCAAAGTCGAAGCAGCCGAAGCGTTATGTCATTTCTGCAGGTCGGCAATGAATTGATCTATCATTTCTCGAGTGACGTGCTGCATCACGACGATATGCGAGAGATCGCCGCCGAAGCGCTCGTCATGGCTGTTGGCAAGGTTATACTTGGCCACCAGCCCGTCGGCCGGACGACGGAAAAAGACGGTGTTGCTGTAGGCGTTGTTCCAGCAGGGCCAGCCGATGCGCTGCAGTTCGGACATAAGATACGTGGTGTTGTCCATTATCCTGCGGGCCTGTCTGGTCCAGCCTTTCCTGCCGACTTTCTTGATCAGCCACCAGAATTTCAGCGGGTCGGTGCCTGAGCGCGAGCAGTTGATCATGCGCATGTTGGCGTTGAGATATGGAACGTCGAACGCGTTCTGGTTGTCATATATATCACGCGTGGTGATGAGGAGGCCGCAGGGGCTGTCGATACCGAAGAACTTGTGGCCGCTGATCGATATTGATTCGAAATTCAACTTCTTGCGGTTCACAAGATCGCGATATTGGGTAAACGGCAGGTATCCGCCGAAAAGGGCGGCGTCGACGTGCCGGTAGACCGGTATCTCCGGATGTCGGTCGAGAACCTGCTGAAGGGCCGTCCGGTCGTCGATAGCACCCTTGAAGGTCGACCCCATCGCATAGACGATAAGGGCGGGCCGTGAGGCGTCGAGTGATTTCTCGAGTTCTTCGGGAATCATCCGCCCCATGTCGTCGCTCTTCACAAGCCTCACGTCGAGATTCTGCAGGTCGCAGAGTCGGTAGTTGCTGTAATGGGCTTCGTCGGAGACGTAGACCACCGGCATTTTCCCCGTCTTGTTCTTCAGATAGTTGACTCCGAAATAAATCCCGTGGTTATTGCCGTCGGTTCCGCTCATTGTCACGATTCCCCAGAGGTCGTCGGTGTCGAAACCATAGAGCGGCGCGAAATATTCTATCACCTCACGTTCGAATTTAGCCGACGAGAGTGCGCCGCTCTTTTCGAATGGGTCGCCGGCGTTGTTGATCAGTATGTTTCCCAGCCGGTTGCCGGTGTACCAGGTGTAGAAATCTTCGAGTTGTCCGTCATAATTGCCCGGATATCCGAGGGCGTAAGGACGTTCGGAGAGGGTTTGTCTGGTCCATTGGTCGAGTTCCTTGAAGCCGGAATTGACGACAGTCTGCGCTATGGCCAGAGAGCAGCACAACAGGGCTGCGAGAGAAAAAATAAGCTTTTTCATAAATGTAGGTAGTTATCATCAGAGGCCCGGTATCTTGAGTTCGGAGTCGGGTACATTGCCGAACCATTCCTGTAGACGTGTGCGGGCTTTCTGTTTTGCTGAGGGTGTGAGGTTGTTCCATACCTGTTTGAGGACGTATACGAGCGCGGCGGTGTCGTCGGCGAACCCGCCGGGGAGCGCGTCGGGAATCAGGTCGAAGGGGAGGATGAAGTATCCCAACGCCGCCAATATCATCAACCGGTCTTTGGTCGGTATGTCTTTGTCGAGTGTGGCGTAATAGAGCAGGAGCGCTATGTACACAAGTTTTACTCCCGCCTTGCGGGCCACTTCCTTGATTTTCTCGAAGAGCGCGCCTGGGTTGTAGTAGCCGGCGTATTTCGAGAGGTTGTCTCTGAATGCTTTTATGTCCATGTCGGAGGAAATATTATACGAGTTATTGGGGTCCTGAACTCCTTGCCGCCGCGAAGGCACCAACTTATTTCAATCCCAGCAAGCATATTGTTTATTTTGGTTATCCTGATGCAAAGATAATATTTTATTCTGTCATTACGCAGACGATAGGAAAATAATTTTCATTCCTTTTGATTCGAGTTTCGAATATTATGGTATTGATTCCGTAGTTACCTCCGCGACGTCTCGGGCGATTTGGGCAGTCGCCATCGCAGGTAGGCTGACGCATGGATTTGTCCGGTTCGAAAAAGAGTTAATAAATCGCTTCCATATTTCTTTTTATTTCCTATTTGTTGTAAATTTGCAACAAATCGGTAACAGAATTGAATTGAAAACTGCATCGAGCAAAGGTTGAGCTGAACAACGTCCCTGCCCGAAAAAAGAGACACCTATTTCTGGCTCTTGGAACTTAAGTTCTGGTTGGATAATACTGTTTTCCTCATTGTTTATGGGGAACCTGGTGATATTGCAGTTGGCTGTCGGAAAATGTGTTTTACAGCATGTTTCTTTGCCGTTAGGTTTTTACAATAGTTCGTTAATTTTTTTTGAGTCAAAAATACATGCTGTAAAACATACTCATCTTATTGATTTTCAGCAAATTAAGTGGCAATAAAATTTGGCCAAGTGCCAAATTTTTCGGGGCAGCGGCGTAATTCCGTGGCAGAGCTATCCGAAGATGACCGACAAACGGTACATGAAGAATGGCAGATCTGACACCCCATGTAGTTGAGAACGGAAGGCCTTGATTTTAGAGTTCAAAGATTCGGCGGCAGCGTTTGTCGATCGGCTTATGAAGTAGTTGAGCACCTCATCTTCCTTTTCTCTGATTGTGTCGCGGGCTGCTTTGACCTCACGCAGTGGGCAGTCGGCAACCTTTTGATACCATTGGTGTATTTTTTCTCTTGCCTGATTCCGGTCAATGCCTTTGTTGCGGAAGATGGAGCGGAGGTTGTCGACAAGATTGTAAGCCTCCTTGATTTTCGGATACAGGTCGAAGAGTAATTTTGCGCGTTGTTTCTGTGCGTCAGACCATTTATCGCGGCTCTTGGACAGAAGTCCGCGGCTTCGCGTAAGCAGCTCGATCTTCGTATCTCCGTTGGAAAGTTCTTCCGGAACAAACTTCTTGCTGAGCCGGGAGGGTTTGCGACCACGTTTCTTCCCCTTATATGTTTTCGGATGCTTTTTACGATAGGCCTTACGGGCCTTGATCAGTTGCTCCAACTTCTTTTTGTGCTCGGCTTTTGCCTTGTTCTGTTCCTTTACGGCATTGCGCTTTTCCTTGAGGCGGATTTCCTCTACGGCCTCTCCGCACCGTTTGATTATGTGGAAACAATCGATGATTATCATGGCGTTGGGGAAGACGGCGCGGACTATGCGCATCATTGAATCTGAAAAGTCCATCGTCACCTCCGTGACTGCAAGTCTTTGTTCCTGCGGCAGTTTCATCAACTGCGCAATCACGTCCGATGCTTTTGTGCCGCGAACCATGGCAATTATTGTGCCCGATTTGCCATGGCCGTCCTTGTTGGAGAGAATCGTGAACAGGTCATCGTGCAGCGAAGTCTCATCAATACTCAGTCGAGTCCCGCAGTTCTTGGGTAACAGAATCCAGTCGGAGGCGTGGTCTTTCTGTTCCCATTGGTTGAAGCCGCTCAGAACTTCCTTGTAATTGCGACGGAAGCTGCC
>CAJTXU010000060.1 GCA_910584125.1 uncultured Muribaculaceae bacterium
TACGTTCTCTTTGTCAACGCCAAGCTCCTTGTCGTTGACCTTGACCGTCAGTTTGCCGTAGGCGGCATCCCTCAGGCCGTCGGCCGTCGAGATGTTGGGCAGCTGAACCGGCACCCTCACCTCAAGACGGTGCATAGCCTCGTCTTCGCGCCACTGCTGGAACGGGTTGTCGTCCGCGACATTCTTGTCGATAAAGTTGAGGTGCTCATGCGAAGCGGTGTACTTCTCGGGCCTCGGCCACTCGGTGGTTGGAGTGTCGACAATCTTTGAATACACCCTTGCCTCCGGCGTGTCGATATATGGCAGCGGGAACTGCGGATAGTGAACCGTCTCGTTCCATTTCTCGACCTCTGTCACCTCGGTGTTGCCTCCGTTGTCCGTGGTAAGCTTACCCATGAAGTAGACCTGATAGGTCTCCGGATTCTCTATCCGGGCCTTGTTGTTGTCAATCCATGCGTACCAGTTGCGGATCTTGGGCGCATCGGCATTCAGCAGGTTCGCCACCTGAGTGTATTCACAGGCTGCATCGACTTCACCCTCTTTCTTCAGGAAGTTGAAAACAGTCTTATCGCCTCTGAAGTTCTCGGGTTCCTCGGTGAGAAGAAGGTTCTTGTTGGTCCAGACGCCCGTCTTGAGATATACCTCGCGTAGGCTTGCGATCATAGCGTCGCTCTCCTGACGTGTAAGCTCGGTGGGCTTGTCGTTGGCGTCAACCTTGACCGCCACGCGGTGGAAGCGGCTGCGGTCTTTAGAATACGAAACATACTTGTACCCCTGCTTTGCAAGCTCATGATTCTCGGGGAGTTCGACAAGCTGCGCGTGGAAGACATGCACCGCGCCCTGCTCCTCGAATATCTCCACATAGGGAGACCACACGTCGGCGGTCTTCGTGTCATTGGCGTCCTGGTCGTTCACATAAGTCACCTCGAAGCGGAAGATGTATCGGCCCGGAGAGTATGTGCTTACTTCGCCGTCCTGCACGTATTTCGTCTTGCCGTCGGCTGAATCGAAAGTCGTCTTGCCTGTCCTCAATGCCTCGAGGAATTTTTCTACGTCAGTGTAATTGACGCCTGAGGCACCCACCACCTTGGCAGCTTCCTTGCTTGTCGCGGTACGCGTCCGGTCGCAAGGAAGCAGGCTCTCGACGTCGATGTTAGCGTCGTATGCATATCGTGTCACTGTGTAACCGCCCACATGATATCCGCTCATGTTCTCGAAAGTCGGGGCGTATCCGACCTTCTGGCTGCCTACCATGCCGGGAGCGAGAGCGTCGATCTTGGCGCCGCCGACCGCCTTGGTCACATAGAAACGAGGCTGCCATGCCTCATTGCCGTCACTGCTGAAATATACATAGTCTATTCCATTGTTGTCCACGGGGATGAAGAACTCCATCGTGCGGTAATACTCGCGTGCGTAGTTCTTCTTTCCGTTCACCATATCAAGATATTTGGTATGGAAATTGTTTGTCTCACCGGAAAGTATGAACGTCTTATGCGACTCCTTGCGCTTGTTGTAATCTTCATTGTCGGTATCGCCGCCGGGACCCCAGAAACGGAACCTGTCCCAGTCGGCGCCGAACGACGCCAGCTTTCCTGCGAAACCGGTCCAGATTTTGTATTCGCCCATCATCCACACGTTCTTCACGACATATCGTGCGTATCTGCGATCAGCTTCAAGCTTGAAGCCGTTCTTGTCGGCGCCGGTGTCGGAAATGTCGGCATATGAGTCATTATATTCATCGGCGTTCTCTGCCCGAAGAGCTGCTGTCCATTCGGCTCCGGTCATGACGCCACGGCTGTCGCGACTCATAGTCAGCTCGCGTGACGACACGTTGAGCGGGTCGGTTCCCTCTCCGAGGTACGACTGCATCAGGATGTTATTGCGCGGAGGCCATACGGTGTTGTAATAAGCCTCGCCGTTTGCGTCGAGCAGCGGCGAACCGAACTGGCCGTACTCAACGTATGCCTCCTGCCATCCGTCGTCGGTATGACCCATACGCTCCTCGCCGTCTTTGGTATAATCATGGCGCGTCTTCATTTTCACCGACTGGCGGAAGTTCTTGCCCACGATGCCGATGTATGGCATCACGCTGGCCAGGGACTCGTCGGGCACGGCGGTGATGGTCAGCACGGTCATGTCCTTGTTGAGCGACGCTGTGCATTTGCGGCCCGGCTGGCGCGTATACTCACGCGGAACGCGGAATCCCTCACGCTTTACAGTCTTGATTGTACGGGTTCCGAATTCGTCATACACCGCGATGTCGATGTAATACTGGCCGTTCTTGTCGCTGCCATGCTCGTTCTTGCGCATTGCGAACTCGCCAAGGAGATATGTTCCGTCCGTCTGGGGCTTGAGCTCCCATGCGGGCGATTCATAGTTATCGTTGAGGAACGAAGCCACCAGATATACCTTCCCGGCATTCTCGGGGTTTCCGACCTCGATGAAAGCGACATTCGAAGGCGCAGTGTAGCGCCCGTCCTTGACATCGACCTTGATATAGTGCTGCTTGTCGCAGTTCAGATAGAGCGACTTGGCATCCTTGGTAAGATCCACTGAATTGGCACCCGACTGGATATACCAGTGGTTTTTATCGGGTTTTCCGAATGATTCGAAGTCCGTAGCGCCGTTCTTTCTGGCGCGGACAGTGAAGAGATGTCCTTTCTTGTTCGCACCGAGAGCAGCCTGCACTCCGTCAGTTACTTTTCCACGGTAGTTGCCGGCATTGATATCCCACTCCAGCTCGAACGCCGTGTTGTCGGTCTCGTCATAGAGCACATATTCCACATAACCATCCTCCGGGATATCGGCGTTGCCGATACGCGTCACGGTGAATGTCACCGTCTCGCCCTTGACAAATTCAGTCACGGTCAGGTTCCATTTACCGGAACCGATCTTGAAGGCCTGGGAGTTGCCATGATGTGCGATTCGCGTTTCTCCGTCCACAACCTCACGCTCATACTGAGCGCCGTAGAGCATAGCCTTGTCCGTGCTGGAGTTCCAGTTGAATGTCTGCTTGGGGCCGAATACGAAATAGATCTGCTTGGCTGCGCTGAACTCGATGGTCTCGCCCGCAGCCACTGCGCGTCCGCCCGTGGCGTTGTTCCAGTTTCCCGAGTTCGTCGAGAACACATACAGGTCCGCGGGAACAGGAGGTTCTTCACCTTTCTTAGCTACAGTGAATTTCACAGAAACGCCGGGATTGAACTCGGTCACCGTGATGGTGTATGTGCCGTCGAGCACATAGAACGCATTTGAATTGCCGGACTGGCCGGTGTAGGACTGGCCGTCCTGAACCTGCGTCTCGCTGCCGACGCCATAAAGAGCGTCGTTGCTATACGTGGAGTTCTTAGCGAAGACAAAATACTTCTTGTCGGAATTGCCCGAGCTTGTAAGCGTGAAGGTCCCGTCAACGTTGATTTCCGTTGCGTTGCCCCAGTTGTCGCCCGTCTTCGTGAAGTAATAGAGTTTGTTGTCTTCGTCTTCGCCGTTGTCTTTACTTACGGTAAATTTGACTTCTGTGCCTGAATATGAAGACACATTTACATAATATGTGCCTGCGGTTGAAATTTTAAATACATTTCCGTTGCCGGCAGTGGTATATACAATAGATCCATCCGTAGATATGCTCTGGTCAGTACCCGTGGATGGCCCCATCCAGCTACCACGGTCACTTTCGGCCGAACCTCCTTTTTCATAGAAGCGGAAAGTCGTCTCACCGGTGGCAACAATCTTATAAGAAGCGTAATCGGCACCTGACGTCACTATCTTGCGCGGATAATGAGCGTCATCATTGCTTACTCCGATAAAAAGGTCTTTAGGGGCCTTCGTATCAGTCCAGCCTGAAATCCAGACACCTCTACCGCTTCCGGATGTAAAGCCATTATAATTATCGCCATTGAAATCGAAGCCGTTCGCATAGCGCATCTCGACTTCAATGTTTGCAGGTATCTTGAAGTAGTAATAGTCGTTGCTACTTGACGACACCTGCTCGACTTTCACCGCATTGTGATAATCGTAAGACGTAGTTCCGTTCTTCGACATCTTCTGCTCGAAATTTCCGCCGGGATGACCGTAACGGGAATTCCAAGAATAAACCACATAATAGAAGGTTCGCTCCTTGCTCGAAGCAGCAATGATGACAGGTCCTGTCGAATCATCTTCCGAGTTGAAGCAACCGATCTCTTCGAGCGTTCCACCCTCGGTAAATGTACCGTAGAGGTAGACCCCGGTAGCAGGAACTGCACTGACAGGGGCCGCAAAAGCGAGAATGGTCGCGAATATCGCGGCCACGGCAATCGAACCCCTGGCCAGCGAGACCAGTCTGGTTAAAAGTTTTTTCATATTGAATGGGTTAAAAAGTTATTTGTGTTGTTTGATTGTAACCGTAAGGTTCTGCGTGTTTTGTTGCCGCCGCGCGTCCCGCCCGAAACGCTCCCCAATCCGCCCCATTAGGGATAGAAATTCGTAAAATTTCATAAGTCGCTGGGCGCGTCTGCCCCCTCTTGTTTTTTCTTAATTTGCCCGCATGTGTCTCTTGCATATGTCGGGAGGAAAGACTAACTTTGCGGTCAGTTACAAAATAAGCCAATATTGGCAGAAAAAGTAAATGACATGAAGATTCCGAGACCATTTTATTTAAACCAGCTCATATCAGGCATGGGCAACGGTTTTATAAAGATCGCCACAGGGTTGAGAAGATGCGGCAAGTCATATCTGCTTTTCTCGCTGTTCACTGACTATCTGAAAGAATCGGGTGTGGACGATAGTCACATATTAAAGATTGATCTTGAGGATATTAGAAATATCGAGCTCCGCGACCCCATCAAGCTTGTAAGGCATATCGACGGGAAGATGAAAGACAGTTCGACTTATTATATCCTGCTTGACGAGGTACAGCATGTGGAGGGGTTTGTAGATGTTCTCAACAGCTACCTGAAGATAGAGAACGCCGATGTCTATGTCACGGGAAGCAACTCTAAATTCCTATCGTCCGACATAGTGACGGAGTTCCGCGGCCGGGGTGATGAGATACATCTGTATCCGCTTACGTTCGCAGAGATCTATTCTGTCAAAGGGGGCGACAAGGCCGAGTTATGGAGGGATTACATGACATTCGGCGGACTTCCCCATGTCCAGAGCCTTGACACATACCAGAAAAAGGCCACATACCTCAGAAATCTCTACAGGACCGTCTATCTCAAGGATCTGAAGGAAAGGAATAAGATCTCGAAGGCCGGAGAATTCGATGAACTCGTGCATATCGTCGCCTCGTCGATAGGCTCGCCGTGCAATCCGACAAAGCTTGCCAATACATTCAGAAGCGTGGGAAAAAGCGAGTTGTCAAGGCAGACTGTCGCGACGTATCTTGAATACATGGAAGACGCGTTCCTCATCAAGAAGGCGCAAAGATATGACGTAAAAGGCAAGAGATACATAAACACATTGTCGAAGTATTATCATACCGACATCGGCGTCCGCAACGCCATACTCGATTTCCGGCAGCAGGAAGAGACCCATATAATGGAGAACATCATCTACAACGAGCTGCTGACGAGAGGGTATTCCGTCGATGTCGGCATAATCGAGGTGAAGGGGCGCGGAGCAGACAACGAATGGTTCCGCCGGCAATTTGAAGTGGACTTCGTTGTCAACATGGCGTCGAAGCGATACTACATACAGTCGGCGCTTGCGATTCCGGACAAAGAGAAGATGAGACAGGAGAGCGCGTCACTACGTAATATCGGCGATGCGTTCAGGAAAATCATAATAGTCCGCGACTATATCAACCCGTGGTATACAGAAGACGGGATACTGGTGCTCGGTCTATTCGATTTTCTGCTGAATCCTGAATCCATAGATTATTAGCGCGCCCGGCAATATATACTACGCGCCATCTCGTAACTTGACGCCGTCACAATCATCATTAAAGAAGGCGCAGAGCTCCAGCTCCGCGCCTTCCTATCGTTCGGGCGCCTCAATTTAAATGGCAATAGCCTACTGTGGGTATGCTCACGACGTTGCGCTTCGCGCCGTCGGGGTCATACCCACAAGATGCCTTTCAGACATGAAGTTGACCACATGTCTACACTTCCCCCCGAGATGCCTTTCAGACATGGAGTTGACCACATGTCTACACTTCCCCCCGAGATGTCTTTCAGACATGGAGAGCGTCAGCATCTAATCATTTATCATTTATCATTTATCATTCATCATCCCGTATCTAATCATTTATCATTCATCATTCCACTTTACACTGAGAGGGCGCGGAGTCGAAACTCCGCGCCCTCTCTAAACTCAAGGATTGTGTGTCTTACTTCACGAAGACCTTCACGGTCTTGCCGTCGAGCACCACGACGTAGACGCCGCTGATCACCTCGGCGCGCGAAGCACCCGAGTATACGAGGCGGCCGTCGGTGGAGTAGATCCTACCCTCGTTGCCAAACAGGTCGATGAAGCCCTTGCCGGTCACGACACGCACGTCGGAATCCATGATTCCGTCGATGCCTACCTGGATGTCGCTCAGCAAGCTGAAGTCGAATGTCTTGTACTTCGGCGCGAACAGGAACGCGTTGTCGCCCGCGTAGAGCGTGCTCG
>CAJTXU010000061.1 GCA_910584125.1 uncultured Muribaculaceae bacterium
TTATCATTGATAATTCATCATTAATCATTAGGATAATCCCTAATGGGGCGGATTGAGGAGCGTTTCGGGGGAGGGGACGGCGGGAGCGGCGTGGCGCAGCGTGGCGCACATCGGCGGTGTTGTGGCCGTTGTTTCGGTGCGGTATGTTGCATTTACGGGCAGGAAGCCACACTTTTATGCTCACGGAAATTTACGCCACGTCTCGCGAAACGACCCGTGAAAAACTCGAAAAAACTCGAAAAATTAAAACAACACAAATAACTTTTTAACCCATTTAATATGAAAAAACTTTTAACCAGACTGCTTCTGTTTGTGGCCCTGGTGATGTTTGCTTTCCCGTCAGGAGCGAAGGATCTCTATCTCCAGGGGGATGCGAATGTCCAGGACGCCACGGAGTCTTACGGCTGGAGGGTTAGTCCGTCGTTTGACCCGTTAGAAGTGCCAATAGCTTCCGACGGATGCTATTATCTGCGGTCGTTCGGCGACTTCAAGCTAAGCTATTGTGACAACAAACCGACCAGTTGGGATAACGATGGTGGTTTCAATAAGACACTTGTCCATTTTAGTTCAAGCGGAACGTCAGATAATAATGGTGGCAACATAAACGTCGGAAAAAATAAATATATCAAGCTTGCTCCGCGTACAGACGGTAAATTCGATGTCACTATTCAGGAGTCAAAGTTTGAAATCGGGCCGGCCACCTACAAATATCTGATCAATTATCAGGACGCAAGCGGCTCGTGGAAAACGACTTCCGAAGCTGCCATGGAGGCATCCGGCAGTCACATCTTTACCTTGAATGTGAAGAACGGTTCTGAGTTCCATATAAAGTCGGGAAGCACAAATTACGGACCGGCCATAAACGCGACGAAAGTTTACAACGGAACGATTACGGACGTCACCACAAACGGCACCAAATATCTGTGGGGCGGTGGCGACGGCGAGTTAAAGCTTACCCTCACCCTCAAGAGCGACGGTACGCCTGCTTCAATCAAACTTGAAGGGCAGGCGGTGCTTTCTAAGGATATATACATCAATGGTTTATATAAGGACCACAACTGGAATTCCACTAATGATAAGATTGAGAACGGCACTTATGTCGTTGAGTCCACATCGGGTATCCATTTCAGCTTCTTCCCCAATACGACAGTAGGCGATTGGAGTGGCCAGATGGGTCCTGACGGTTCTGTGAATCTGAACGGTCACAACAAGGCCAAAGCCAACAGGAAGACTTTTGCTCTCGAAGCAGGCAAATACACCCTTACGAATATTACGTACGACGGCGCGACCGTCGAGTTCGATATGACGAAGGAGGAAGTGGTGGAGCCCGATAAACTCTATTACTTCACGAAAACGGGCAACAACTGGGGCAACGCAACGGAAATCAACGTTGACGGTACTTTCACGGTAACAAGCTCGGGCAATTCTGACAAGAAGTATTTTGTCTTCGGTAAGAACTCCACGTATAGCAACGACGCTCTTTATGGCGCCGGCAGCGAGACGCAGGTTCAGAACGGCCAGTCCTACACCGGCCAGTCCGGCAATTCAAATGCTTTCTATGTGCTCGACGGCACATATACCGTAAAAGTCGACGATTTCACTGACGGTGCTTCAGTCAAATTCACAGTAACAAAGTATAATGGTGGCGGCGGCGACGATACCGACATCCCCCAGTCGCTCTATCTGCGTACCAACTGGAACAACTGGAATGACGAAAATGCATACCGAATGAAGTGGAATGCCACAGCGAAAACCTTTACCTGCGATTTTGACTACACTTCCGGCGGTGATTTCAAGTTCCATTTTATCGAGAAGAGAAATTCAAGTTGGTCGGACAAGGGCACTGTCCTTTACCCCGACAACAATAACACACCGATTTCGCAAGACTCTCCCCTTACAATTCCCCATGTGGGCACTGTATCAGGCGACCCCAACACGTGCTGGTATTATAAAACCTCTACTTCTGAAAAAATCCGTGTCATTGTCGACTTCTCCGGTTCACAGCCGACTGTAAGAATCGTAAAATACACCGAGACTCCAAAGCCTCATCTGGCTGGTAATATCTACCTGATGGGTACGATGCTCAACGACAATGTAGCCTCGCCCGCATGGCAAATGCTTCCGCAGGGCGACGGCACGTACGTAATTGAGAACTTCTCGATGCGTTTCACCGAGAACAAGGGAAATGACAACAATAAAGATGTGACTTTTGGTGTTTGTAAATTCAACGAACAGGGAGTCAAGACATATCCGCTGACACTGCCTTTTGACGAGGTGCAAAACTTGAATGTCCCCACTCCGCAGGCCAACGGCCAGCAGGTGCGTAAATACTACGTACAGCCCGGCTGGGCCTACCGCGCCATTTATAACGAAAACAGCAATACGCTATCTTTCGAGCCGATGGACGGCGGGGATTTCGAACCGATGAAAAACGTGATGCCTTATATCGGCATCCTCGGAACGAACTTCAAACAGCCCGTCAAACGCGAGACGAGAATCAACTTTGGAACTACGATGGGCAACACCGACCTCGGCTGGCAGGAGGCATACATCGAGTACGGCCCCGGCGGTCAGCCTCTGTTCAACGCAGAGGGTACGGCTTACTACAACACCGTATGGCCTCCGCGCGAGAATATCCTTATGATTTCCGACGTCGGCACGGGCGTAGATCCCATCCCCGTCTCGTCCGATCGTCTCACTATGAAGCGTTACAACAATGCCGAGCGCAAGTCGGGCAAGGAATGGAAGAATTATCTTAC
This sequence comes from uncultured Muribaculaceae bacterium, assembly GCA_910584125.1. Lineage (GTDB taxonomy): Bacteria > Bacteroidota > Bacteroidia > Bacteroidales > Muribaculaceae > Lepagella. The sequence goes on from CAJTXU010000061.1 coordinate 2,760, forward strand.
CGACCCGAAAAGAAATGACGCCGAGGAATACAACAATCTTGTGCTTGATGACGAGACAACGTATGTAAGATTCACGGCGCCCAACATGTGGATGCTCGGTGAGTTCAAGATCTGGACCGGCTGGAGCGGCGAGAAGGTTGAGTGGGGAGCCCTTTGGGACCGTCATGTATATTGGGGACCCGCAAAGGGTGATAACAATAATCCTCAGGACGGACTCTCCTCTCTTGTGACGCACAAGACCCTCGGCACAAGTTTCGAGTCGCTCAACTACTACACGCCGAAAGACGCGAATGGCAAATATACCCGTTCGTATTACCGCACGCTGGAAATCTTCATTCCTCTGAAGGATAACGGCACCGCTATCAATTTCGAGGGTGCGAAGATTTACGCCACCGAGGCCGACGGCGGCGCGCAGATCGACGCCCTCGCAAAGGGTATGAACGCAGGTTACAATCCTACGCTCGCGACAAAGATTCCCGACGGCTATCGCGTCAAGGAGTATAAGATCACCCGCTATGCGTTCGAGGCCAACGTGCCTACCACGGAGTATGCCGATAAGTTCCTGCCCGTTGACCGCGACCGTAAAGAGAGCCGCGACGGCGGGGCCATCGTGGCATCCGGCTCGCCCGAGGCAGTATGGACGCAGACCTCTCAGTTCAATGACTTCTTCAAGGCCCAGATGAACTCGACCGACTCGTTCGGCGGCAAATACATTGACGACGGCACATATGCGGAAGGCAAGTACATCTATCGTCTTGAGGTGACTTTCGTAGACACTGAGAAAGGCATCAAGACCAAGTATGCCGATGTTTGGAGCCCGCGTGTGGAGATCATCGATGTCAATTACAATCTCAACGCGTATCCCCGCCAGCTCATCAAACTTAAAGATGAGATCAACGGATTCAACTGCATCACCTACAACCCCTCGATGAACGGCAAGCTCGTGAAGCTGGAAAATGTAGATGGCACGGAGAAGATCACCAAGGTCGACAACGCCGACCTTCCGGTGGCGGAAACGCGTAAGATCTATGACGAGACAGGACAATGGACCAACCTGAGCGCCATCGTCTCGACGCTCCCCCAGCAGTTCATACGTCAGGGTGTCAGCCGCGAGGTAACGGTCTACCGTGCGACACGCGATCAGGCGACTGCGGTTGACAATACCCAGACTGTCGATATGCATAATATCCAGGGCACCAACTTCTATGTGGCTCTATTCCACAACGCGACCGACATCAGGAAAGTGGATTTCAATATCGAGTTCCAGGGTAAGATCACTCTTGACGACAACAAGACCATCACGGCTCCGGAGTCTCCTGCCGAGTCCAGCATCGTCTACACCCCGACCTTCCCGCTGCCCTATCTGGAGACGCCGAAGTTCGAGATGGTGGCACACGAGGATAACGCAAAATGGAACGACAACCAGAGTTTCAGCGACCTCCACAACTGGACGTTCACCCACGAGCATGTTAACGGCGGCACCACGAGCAACAAGAACGCCATCGGCCACGAGCTTCAGATGACCATCCCCGTGCATATGCCGAATATCAGCTCTGCGTATACTACCAAACTCAAGGATGCCGTCTACTCGAAGCTCACCGGCCTTAAGGTGAAGCACAACGGCGTCGCGCATGACGTTACGGTGGCTGACGCAACGGAAAAGCCCGCTATCGTATACCGCAATCAGAGTCCTTACAACTGGCTGTCGCCCGACGACACTTCCGAGAATTTCTGGAAGGCCGACGAGCATGAATATGCCATGGACGGCTCATATGACGGCATCGATACCTACAAGCCTTTTGCGGCGGCCCCGGTTGTGGCAAAACTCGACCCGAGTTTCATGAAACCGTCATCGACGTTTAAACTCTACGGCGAGCTCTACGGAACGGAGGGAGAATACTTCAATCCGGAGGATTTCAACAACTTCCCGCATCAGCGAGTGATCCACGCACGTATCTATCTCAAGACGCTTGACCATGGGCTCATGGCAGAGGGTGCTGAATCCTCGCTCAATGATGTGCTTCCGCTCGAGGGCGGCGACAAGAGTGTCTATGTGTTCCATCTCAGGAACAACGAGACAAGCGAAGACACCAAGGTGGATGCCGGCTACATTTTCAATAGTGAGGAGAAGACATTCACGGCTGCCGACAACGACAAGGGAATGGTGATTTTCGAAGGCGCCAACTTCTATCCGCAGGAAGGCGAGTCTGGCATGGATATTGCCAATAGAATCGGTGATTGGATGCATGACATCGAGATTGAGATAGGCCAGGCGCATATGTTCTATGCGAAAAATGAGAATGCTCAGTCTGGTTATGTTGGTGGACTCTCGGGACCAACTTTCCCGACAGTCGTGAAGTCGGAGAGCAATGTCATGAGCGCACCGGCGGCGCATGTGTCCGCAGGTGAGAGCTCAGGACACAGACGCGGAAGCTACGGTGCGGAGTCGAAACTCCTCAAGGAGAATGACGACGCATATCTCTTCTCGCCGATCTATCGGTATGCGAAGATTACCGACAATGACATCACCACAGGTATAGACGGCATAATGACCGATGAGGCCGACGCCGAGCCCGTATACTACAACCTGCAGGGTGTGCGCGTTCAGAATCCGGGCAAGGGTCTCTACATCAAGGTGACCGGCAACCGCTCGGAGAAAGTAATCCTCTGACAAGACACACGACAACCCCTATATGCCGAAGGCGCGGAGCTGAGCTCCGCGCCTTTTTGCGTCCGCGCCCGGCGCGCGTTCCATGCCGGGACGCGCGAACGGTCAAGGGCGGCCGGGGACGGACCGGCCCTCCATGCCGGGACGCGCGAACAGAGCCGCGTAGCCCTCTGTGCTCTCTGTGACTCCTCTGTGTGAGGCAACTTTCGCGCGAGCAGCGCGAACCACCCGGGTCGGATACTCGATGCCTCACACAGAGGGAGCACAAAGCTCACAGAGATTTTATCGCGCGCAGCGCCCTATGGCTCTCTGGTTCTCTGGTCAAAAAAACTCTGGCTCTCTGGTCTAAATCCTATGGTTCTCTGGTTCGCGTGATTTTTTCGGTCGAAAAATTCGTTTTTGGCGGATTTTTTATTAACTTTGCATATCAAAAACGCGATAGTAGCTCAGTTGGTAGAGCATCAGCTTCCCAAGCTGAGGGTCGCGGGTTCGAGCCCCGTCTATCGCTCCAATCACCCAACCCACTTTAAACAAGCCGTTTAGCCCCTCGTTCAAAAGACCCAGAAGAGCTAAAAACGCCCGGCATATTTAAAAAAAACTCAGTTTTTATACACAAAACCGCTGTTTTTTGCACATCTCTGCACAAAAATGTGTGCAAATTGTGTGCAAATTTTAGACACAGAGCAGAGGTCGCTGAAAAGTCGTGAGTCGGAGACTGAGTAGATTTTAAATATGGCAAATGTAATTCTATGGCTCGACACCCGAAGGGCGAATGCCAGAAATCAGTTCCCTCTAAAAATTCAAATATATGAGGGTCGCAAGCGAGCAAACATAAGCACGTCCGTCAGTCTTCTCCCAAACCAATGGGACGACTGCAAGTGTGAGGTCATCAATCATCCCCAGAGAAAAGAACTTAACGCTACCCTACTCTGCAAACTTGCAGAAATCGAAAGACATATTCTCGACCTATCCATTCAAGGCAAGTTGGATGGCATGTCTGCGGCTGATATCAAGAAGTCGTATGAAAAATCTATTTCTCCCGTAGATGTAAATGCCGA
>CAJTXU010000062.1 GCA_910584125.1 uncultured Muribaculaceae bacterium
ATAATTCATCATTAATCATTAGGATAATCCCTAATGGGGCGGATTGGGGAGCGTTCCGGGGGAGGGGACGGCGGTCCCGGAACACACAGAACCTTACGGTTACAAACAAAACAACACAAATAACTTTTTAACCCATTTAATATGAAAAAAAACTTAACCAAACTGGTCTCGCTGGCCGTGTTGGGTAGTTTTTTCGTGCCGCCTCAACCCGTAGAGGCGAAACGGATTTACTACGACAACTCAAGCACGCAATGGAGCAGTGTAAGGGTTAACAGCTGGAGCGGTACGAATCCGGTAAATTCTACCGTCATGTCTTCAGATGGTAATAATCGTTTTTACTGTGATGTCAATGACGAGTTCAAGCCTCAAAATCTTGAATTTCATGATGCCAACGATTATAACAGCAAGACGGAAATAATCAACTCCTCAAGTTTCAATATCCCTGCAAACACGGTGTTCAAGGGTTTGAAAAATGGGAGTTCGACAAAGCTCATTGTCCTGCCTACAGACAATAAGCTTTATCTTGTCGGGAAAGTGAATGGTAATAATTGGACTCCCGCGAATGCGATTCCGATGGAGACTTCTGACGGTCTCGTCTATACAAAAAACGTGAAATTTGATACAACAGGTGAATTCTCTCTCATCACAGCTAAAGGGACTTCGTCTGATGCGTGGGGAATGCCCAATTCCAATATCCGTTACCATTCAGAAGACAGTGGCCATAAGGGTATAGATCTTGATTATCCCGATAATCTGTCTATCAGATTCGGCAATATTGGTGGCTCAAATGGATGGAAACTCAATAATCTTGACACTAACAAGGAGTATGTCATTACTGTTGACTTCAATTCCTATACGGTGAAAATTAGTGAGCCGTCTGATGATAAGCTCTATTACTTCTGCAGTGAAGGAAAAGATAATTGGGCCGCGGGAGGATCTAAACAAGTGCAGGTCGGCTCTAAGCTTGAACTTACGGCTGCAAGTGGCGGAACAAGCTATTTTGTATTCGGCACAGATCCGACTCTGAGTTGGAGTTCCGATAAATTGTATGCTCTCGGTTCAAGTCAGGATGTATCGAATGATGGCGAATATACCGCTACCTATAAAGCAGGAACTGCTGCTTTCGAGGTAAAGAACGGCACATACACCATCACGGTGACCGAGTTCAATCCCGGCGTTTCTGTGAAATTCTCTGTAGCTAAGAAGGGTGTTGTCGAAGACAACAAGCTCTATTACTTCACGAAGACGGGCGACAGCTGGGGCAACGCAACGGAAATCAACGTTGACGGGACCTTCACGGTAACAAGCTCGGGCAATTCCGACAAGAAGTATTTTGTTTTCGGTAAGAACTCCACGTATAGCAACGACGCTCTTTATGGCGCCGGCAGCGAGACGCAGGTTCAGAACGGCCAGTCCTACACCGGCCAGTCCGGCAATTCAAATGCTTTCTATGTGCTCGACGGCACATATACCGTCACTGTGACCGGGTTCAACGCCGGTTCTTCGGTGAATTTCTCTGTTGTCAAGGAGGGTGACACCCCCGGCCCCGGTCCCGATCCTGTCGGCACGGGCCTCTATATGGTTACCGCCTATGGTACTGGCGGTGACAATCTCAGCGCGTGGGTTTCGACACCACTCGTTAAGTCGGGCGACGTGTATACCTGCACTTTCGGATCAGGCGACAACTTCCCTAAGGACAAGGACTACTGTATCTATTTCGAATCGCGCGACGAGAACGGCAATGTGCTGCAATCTTATGGAAAGAAACAGGCCATCGGCGCCCAGCCCTGGAACGATGTCGATGAAATCAGCGTCGGCGGTTCGAAGGAGATGAATATCCATGACGGCCACGTCAAGGCCGCCTACAAGTTCCATTTCGGCAAAGACGCGGTCAACATTAAGGTTGACTTCTCCAACCCGGCTAAGCCTGTGTTCTCCATCTCCGAGCTTGCCACGAACAGCATCTCGCTGGTCGTTGGCGACAAGATTATGGAGACCAAGAGCATCAAGGGCGGCGGCACTCTGAAATTCGAAACGTTACTGAAGAATGGAAACAGCGTCGTGTTCCGCTCGGCAGGCAAGGTTTTCGGTCCTGCGGGCGAGAGCGACGTGATGGTTGAAGGCGCGGCGCAATACCTCGACATCTCGGCCACCGACGGCAGGAAGTTCATCTGGAACGCCGCGACCGGCAAGGCTGAGATTTCCGTTACCGTCGACAAGGACGGCAACGTGACCGGCGTTTCGTTCGCCGAGCTTCCGACCGAACTCTACTACTACACCATGACGAACGGTGCGTGGACAGAAGGCAAGCTCATCGAAAAGGGGGGCAAGTTCGAGGTGGAGCATTCCAGCCCTATCTTCGTGATCTTCGGCATGGACCCCGTCAAGGACAAGGATAACGGAAGGAATCTCTATGGCGTGGCGTCCAACAGTCTCGTCGAAAGCTCTTCGACCGCAAGGGCGCAGTTCGGAATGAACTCCGGCTACTACCTCGCGTCAGGCAAATGGACAATCACGGTCACGGACTATGTCGCGGCCGAATATGTCGATTTCGAGGCGGTACGCACCGGCGACGCAGCCATACCGGCCGACGGATACACCTATTATTCGCTTAAGGAAGAAGGCGGTGCGCAAACCGGCAATCTCAAACTTGAATGGGACGGTAGCCTCGGCTTCTATACGGCGGTTCTTCCCTCTGGCAATAAAGGCAAAAAATACAAGGTCTATGCCGCCAAGGAAGGTGAATATACCGACCATACCGGAGACTATTTCGGCTGGGGCAGCAACAACAGCGACCATGTGGAGATAGTCGGCAAGACCGGCACCACCCCGATCTATCAAAACGATAACGCCATATGGCTGGAGTGCGACAACGAGCACCTCGTCATAGTCAAGGTGGAGAACGGACGCTACTCCAAGCCGATATCGCTCTCATTCCGCGAGACCCTCGACCCCCAGAAGGCCGGGAAGATATATCTCATCTCGCAATATCTCAACGACAACACCGAGTCTCCGGCATGGGAGATGAAACCGCAGCCTGACGGCACGTACTTCCTCGATGAGTTTGCGATGCGCAAGTGCGACTACAAGAACAAGGCCGGCGAGTACTGCATGCAGATTGTGCAATATGACGAGTCGGGAAGACGTCTTGTGGCAGACGTGCTCAGAGACGGATTCTTCGTGCCGCGTGACTTCAATCGCCAGCCCGGACGCCTCTGCACCGCGACGCTCAACGCGGAGATGACGGTGATCACCATCAACGAGAAACTGCGTGACGACGGCGCCTCCTCGAGTATTCTGCCTTACATCGGTATCCTCGGAAAGAACTTCCGCCAGCACGACAAGTACAACACGCGCCATACCTTCTACGTGGATAATGATCCGACAAAAGAGCAGAGAATGGGCAACACCCATCTTGGCTGGCAGGAAGCGTATATCGAATACGGACAGTTCGGTCACCCGCTCTTCGACGTGAACGGCCTGCCCTATTACAACACAGTATGGCCTCCGCGCTACAACATCCCCATGGAGTCGTACATTGGCGATGACGTCGACCCTCTGAACGTCACTTCAGACGACCTCACGATGAGACGCGACAAGCGCGGCGTCATGACAGGCGCCGACTGGGTCACCGCTCTGCAGAAAGACAACAAGTATGAGTATGCCACTACGGAAGGAGACGTAACGACGAACGCCGACAACGAAGGTCTCAGACTCGACCCCGACCGGAAGTACGCGAGATATTACGTGGAGAATGTATGGCTGATGGGCGAATACAAGATCTGGACCGGATGGGGAGGCGAGAAGAACGCCAGCTGGGGCGCCGACTGGAACAAGTGTATCTATTTCGGCCCGAACAACGGCAACCAGCAGAAATCGGTCCACAAGACCTATGTGATCGGAGGCGAGGAAAGCAACTTCTTCACCGCAAAGTCAGAAGATGACAACTACGCCCGCGAGTTCTACCGCACGATGGAGATCTTCCTGCCTGTGAACGACTCCGAGACCGATTACGACTTTGGCAGCAACAACGCCAACCCGCCGACATACTCCATCTCTCCCCGCTTCTACCTGACCGAGGCCGACGGTGGCGCCAAGATCGACGCCATCGCGCGTGGCGCCGTAGGCAGCCAGGCCGTGGGTTACGCCCCGTCGCTCTCGAACATGCCCGGCGGCTTCCATGTCTCCGAGTACAAGGTGACGCGCTATGCATACGACGCCAACACCGACCGCGAGGAATTCAATCCGTGTGACATCAAGCGCAAAGCCGTCGAAAAGACAGCGGCTGTCGTGAAGTCGGGCACGGGTCTGGAGATTAAGGACTACGAAGAATTCAACGCTTTGTTCACCAAAGACTTCGGCACTGACGCGAAGTATACCAAGGACGGAGAGGCCGGCGACTACGGCGTAGGACGCTATATCTTCCGTCTGGAGGCTACCTTCGAGAACGCGGCCGGAGAGACCAGAACGGCCGATGTGTGGTCTCCTTTCATCGAGATATATGATAAGCAGGGAGAAGTGCACATCTACCATGCGCAGCTCGTCGAGCTGCCCGCGGACAACCCGCTCTGCCAGGAGAAGGGATACAAGTACATCACATACTCCAAGGAGAGAACCCGTTTCCACCGCGTCGCCGTCAAGGTTGTCGACAATGACCGGCCCGTCGAGCTCACGCGTCAGGAAGACCTCGCGCCGGAGGAAGTAGCCAAGCTCCGCGACGTCTACCTCAAGGATGGCGTCTGGACCAACAAGACGCTTCTGCTCACCGAAGACCCCTCGCGCTTCACGGGCGAGATGAAAGTCTTCAAGATGTCGAAAGTCGAGAGAGACGAAGCCGGCAACGAGACCAATGTTGACACGCAGCTCATCGACCTTATGGACGAGCGCGACAACAAGATCCGCAACTGGTACGCTTACATCTATGACGGCACGAATCAGATCGCGCATCCCGAGTCGTTCAAGGTGGACTTCACGGGTGAGCTGAAGAACGTCGAGCCGGATGCCGCCGACGGCAGCACCATTGTCACTGATCTTGACAAGGTTGAGCATAAGCCGCAGTTCCCGCTGCCATATATCGACACGCCGAAGGCAAGGGTGGAAGTGAAGCTCACCGAGAACACCGACGAGTGGCCCGCGTTGTACACGGCTACGCATGAGCACCTCAACATTGTCGAGGGTAATGTCAGCGGCGAGAACGGTTATGAGGATACGAATCCGTTCCAGCAGTGGCGCGAGGACAAGGTGCTGAACCGTCTTGAGGTGAGGGTGCCTGTTCAGCTGCCCAACATCTCGATGGCCGATGGCCTGAGGGATGCCGCATACGACAAACTGACGGTCAAGGTCAACGACAAGGAGCTTGGCGTTGACAAAGAGAACGTA
>CAJTXU010000063.1 GCA_910584125.1 uncultured Muribaculaceae bacterium
GGGACCTCCGGGTTATGAATCCGACGCTCTAACCAACTGAGCTATCCCGCCGTTTCCGTTTTGCGAGTGCAAAGTTACACAATATTTTTGAATTTACCAAGGTTTACCGAAATTTTTTCACTAATTTTGTGGAAAATTATGAAGGAAACTGCTTTGAAAATATTGACGGTGCTTGTGATGGGCGTCATGATGTCACTGCTTATATCCTGTAACACAGGTATCGAGACCACCAAGACCATAAAGATGTCGAAGAGCGAGCAGAAGGAGACGCTGCCTGACGCCGAGGAGCTTTTCGCCGCCGCCATTCGTTCGCAACCGTTAGGGGAGTGGAAGCGTGGAAAACGGTTTGTGGTGTCCGACAACAAGGCCGCGCTGATTCTCGAGTCCGAAGGCGCACCCGCCGGAACGACCGCTGATTCGCTGCGTGGCGTTGTGTTGCTGTTTGACGGAATAGAGACACGGCTCGCCCCCGGCGGCGAGAGCCTGCGGCTGATACGTTTCTCCAGGCCTGAGGACGGCAAGGCCTACAGATATAACACAGGTCGCGATTCGCAGTCGGCCGCCTCGCAGATCACCGGGCTGGATATCCCGATGCTTATAGACCTTGACATGGTGGAGGAGGTTGACTCCATGCTCCGTGGACGCAGTCTGTGGACGCGGACGCGACTTTGGTATGACGCGAACGGCGACATCGCCGACGGACTAAGGTTTGTGCCGGTGACCGTCACAGGCGTGCGCCCCGGCAATGTGGTGTTTCCGATGGTCGTCGATTTCACCGATGGGTCGGGACGCAAGGCTTCGGTTTATATGAACGTCCGTGGTATGTCGGGCCTCGGAGCCGAGAGCCGGACGTTCCCCACGCTCTTTTCTCTAAGCGACCCCAGGGAAGGATACAAGGACATATTGCCCGAACGATGGACGTTGATCCAACAGGGAAAGGTGGCGCTCGGCATGACCAAAGACGAATGCCGTCTCGCACTCGGGAATCCGGCTGAGGTGGATGCCGGGCACAACTGGAGCAGCGTCATCGACGTCTGGGGATATAAGGACGGCACGTTCCTGCAGTTCGAAGACGGTCTTCTCGTAAATTACAGACACTGAATATGATTGAAGAAAACAAGGACATAACCTCTCTCACAACATTCGGCATTCCCGCGCGCGCGAGATATTATGCGGAATACACATCGGAAAAGGAACTTCTCAGGATATCGCGCGACAGCGTGTTTATCGAAAATCCCGTGCTCAGCATCGGCGGCGGCAGCAATCTGCTGTTTGTCAATGGTTTCAACGGCCTTGTGCTGCGCTCGGCCATCAAGGGGATCGTTCGCTATGACAAGGATGCCGACACGGTGTTCGCCATCGTCGGCGCCGGAGAACGCTGGACCGATTTCGTCGACTGGTGTCTCGACAACGGCCTCGGAGGGGTGGAGAACATGGCCGGAATCCCGGGAGACGTCGGCGCCGCCCCCGTGCAGAATGTCGGGGCATATGGCGTGGAGGCCAAGGATGTTGTCCATGCCGTGGAATGTTTCGACACGTTCACGCGCCAGACCCGCAGGTTCACGGCCGAGGAATGTCGATTCGGATACCGCGACAGTTTCTTCAAGCATCAGGGCAAAGGCCGTTACATAGTGCTGAGGGTGTCGTTCAGGTTGCGTCCCGACTTGACTGCCCGCAATCTCGAATACGGCCCGCTCCGCGAACTGCGCGACCGGCTCGGCCATGAGCCAACGATAAGAGAGGTGGCCGAGGAAGTGAAGAGGATACGCGACTCCAAATTGCCCGACCCCGCCGAGACAGGCAGCGCGGGGAGTTTCTTCAAGAATCCGGTGCTGCACAACGGCTATATAAAGGAGATAAAGGCTCTGACGGGATATGATATCCCGGGGCACGCGGTGGGGGAGAACCACACCAAGGTGTCGGCGGCATGGCTCATAGACCATGCGGGGATGAAGGGGGCCCGGGCGGGCGGTGCCCGTGTCTACGAGAGGCAGCCCCTCGTGATTGCCAACAGCGGCAACGCGACCGCAGCCGACGTCGTTGACCTCGCCGAGAAGGTCCGAAAGGCGGTTCGCGACAAGTTCATGATCGACCTTTCGCCCGAAGTCAACTATATCGATACCGACGTCACCGTCACGCTGCTCGGCACCGGCACGTCGAAAGGCATACCCGAGATAGGCTGCAGCTGCCGGGTGTGCACGTCTCCGTTCGAGAAAGACAAGCGCCTGCGCACGTCGGCTCTGGTCCGCACCATGGGTCTGACGATACTCATCGACCCGTCGCCCGATTTCCGTGCCCAGGCACTGAGGGCCGGACTGCACCATATAGACGCGGTGCTCGTGACGCACGCACATTACGACCATGTCGGGGGCATAGACGACCTCAGGCCCTTCTGCGCCGGCCACGACCTGACCATGTTTGCCAACGAGCGGACATGCCGCAACCTGCGTAAGCATTACGACTACTGTTTCAGCGAGCATCCCTATCCCGGCGTCCCGACATTCGACCTCCGCGAGGTCGGCAGGAATCCTTTCTATATAAACGGTGTCAAGGTCGAGCCGATAGAGGTGCTGCACGGCGAGATGCCTATCCTCGGATACAGAATCGGCAACTTCGCCTACATCACCGATGCCAAGAGCGTGCCCGAGCGGGAGGTCGACAAACTGGAGGGAGTGCGCGTCATGGTGGTCAACGCGCTGCGCGACCGCGACCATTTCTCGCACTTCACGCTCGCCGAATCGCTTGCCCTGATCCGGGAGGTTAATCCTGACACCGCATATCTCACCCATTTCAATCACGAGATCGGCCGCCATTACGAGCTTGCCCGCCGATTGCCGGCCGGAGTGCATCCCGGCTATGACGGCCTGACATTCGTGGTGAAGTGAAAAAACTTTCAAAAACATCGGATTTCGGCAATATTGTGTCAATGGATTGACAGTCAAAATGATAAGGCTCGATGCGGCATGTGGTGAACTGCTGGCGGAAAGGCCTGAGACAAAAAAATCGCACTTTTTTTCAAAAAAATGGCCCGAAAATTTGGTGGATTCAGAAATTGTTACTAACTTTGCATCGCAAAAGGGAAACAAACCCACTCAATAAGAGAAACGGATTGAAAGTTTCGAGACGCAGAGGCGCGAGAGACGATTCCCAAGCGATTAATCTGGTCGATTAGTGTAGCGGTTAGCACGCCACCCTCTCACGGTGGAGACTCGGGTTC
>CAJTXU010000064.1 GCA_910584125.1 uncultured Muribaculaceae bacterium
CTGCCCCTCGCGGCCCATGAAGCCGTGGTCGATCAGCCACTGGCGCACGAACTCCTTGCTGAGCTGACGCTGCGCCTCGCCTTTCTCGAAACGCTCCTCGTAGCCGTCGGCGTAGAAATAACGCGACGAGTCGGGGGTGTGGATCTCGTCAATCAGAATCACCTTGCCGTCGCGAAGACCGAACTCATACTTGGTGTCGACCAGGATGAGCCCCTTGTCGGCGGCCATCTCCGTGCCCAGCGCGAACAGACGGCGGGTGTATTCCTCCATCACCTTATAGTTCTCCTCGCTCACGAGACCCTGCGCGATGATCTCCTCGCGCGAGATGTTCTCGTCGTGGCCCTCGGCCGCCTTGGTTGTCGGGGTGATGATAGGCTCGGGGAAACGCTCGTTCTCGCGCATGCCGTCCGGCAGCTTCACGCCGCAGAGCTCGCGGCATCCGTTCTTGTACTCACGCCACGCGCTGCCCGTCAGGTAGCCGCGGATGATCATCTCGACCGGGAACGACTCGGCGCGCACGCCAACGCTGACCATCGGGTCGGGCACGGCGCGCTTCCAGTTGGGCACGATGTCGGCCGATGCGTCCAGGAAGTAGGCGGCGATCTGGTTGAGCACCTGGCCCTTGTAGGGAATGCCCTCGGGCAGGATCACATCGAACGCCGAGATGCGGTCGGTGGCGATCATCACCATGATGTCATTGTCGATCGTGTAGACGTCACGCACCTTGCCGTGGTAGACGCCCGTCTGTCCGGGAAACTCAAAGTCAGTCTTGACCAATGTAGTAGCCATATTGTTATATTGTGTTTTAGGGTCGCGACCTGTCGCGGCCGCTGTTTATATTCCGACTGCAAAATTACTAAATTTTTCACTAATATTGACCGCCATGTCCCTAAATATCGCCATATCCATGAATTTTTCCGCCCTGTTACCTCCGATTCTTGCTCAATTCAGACAAAATGCCTGACTTTGCAATGGCGGTTACTGTAACCGCTGTTGCATTATGAAATTTTACGACAGAGAGATTGAGACAGAGACGTTGCGGCGTCGCGAAATACGTCGAGCAGCTTCACATGCTCAAGGCCTTCACAAAAGAGAAGATAATGGAGGCGGTGCTCTCGTTCGGCTCATACTTCATCGACGAAGGCAAGGAACTGCTTTCCGATGAGTTCGGCAAGGACTACGGCAACTACTTCTCCATAATGTCGGCGATAGCGGGCGGCGTCAACGAGCGTGGAGAGATAAAGTCATACACCGGAGTTGAAGCCGGTGGCTATCTCGACCGGCTTGAGAACACCTATGACCTCGTGTATCGCTACAGGCCATATCTTGCGAGCGAGAACAGCCGCCGGGTGCGTTACGGCATCAAGGATAATTTCCTCAGCTTCTGGTTCAGATTCATATATAAATATAGGAGCGCGGTCGAGATCGGCAACTTCGGGTATGTGCGTGAAAAGGTCATGGCCGACTATTCGACATTCTCCGGTTGGATTCTCGAGCGTTATTTCAGGCAGATGTACCGCGAGACGGGACTTTATAACCTTGTCACCAACTACTGGGAGAAAGACGGAAGCAATGAGATCGACCTCGTCGCCGTCAACGAGGCCGACCGAGAGATTGTGATCGGGGAAGTGAAGCGCAACGCGCGTCGCATCGACCTGCACGGACTGGAGGAGAAGTCGCGGGCCATAATCTCCAAGCGCAAAGGATGGCACATCGAATTTGTCGCGCTCTTGCTCGACGACATGAGCTGACGCCGGCGGGCGTAAGGGCGCGGCGGGGGGTTGGGATAATGTGGGGAGACGTGAATTTAAGATTGTTAATTAATATATTTTAACATTTAAACGCTTCGAAATTTATAAATTA